>JAPPCZ010000048.1 GCA_028824685.1 Candidatus Poribacteria bacterium | reverse complement strand
CATCACCAATGAAAATCCCCACCCGATCATCCGGTAGATATAGATAATCGTAATAATCACCGCCAACACTGTTCGCAGGCTGGCAATATCCTGCAGAAGTTAAACACGGATGCTCAATCTCTTCGTTTGGTAGAATAGACCTTTGAACTTCAGCGGCGAGACGCATCGATTCCTCTTGTGCAACCTCTTTACGGATCGCACTCATCTGAATTTCAAGGTCATGCCGAATTTTATTATTTAGGACCCGAAACATACCTCTGCCAATCAGTGGTTCGCGCGCCAATGCTTGATAGAAATCCTGCCGTGTAATTCGTAACAAACGCGTCGGGGTACCAGTTTTGATTGTCGCACTTCTCGGTTTATCGTCAATTAAGGCTACTTCACCAAAACAATATCCTTTCTCTTTAAAAGACAGAACTTCAGTCTCTGCTTTAATGATGCTAATTTCCCCGTCAACAAGTAGGTAAAGAGAATCACCCTCATCTCCTTCTTCAAAGACAGTATGATCTGCAGGGTGAGTTACCTCGTGTGCGATATTGCAAATTGAATTTAAACCTGCCTGCTTGAGTTCGGCAAAAAGTTCTGTTTTCTGTAGAAACTGTAATTTCTGTTCTGCTAACATAAACGCTTATATCCTTGCGTTATTATCTGTTACAAATTGGTTGAATATTCTAACTCGGATGTATTTCACAAGACGAATTTCTGCAACACATCGTGCTATTATAATTACCTATGAAATATTTGTCAAATCTGTTTTTATCGCGCCATCTACCAATATCTTGACTTTTAATGTCAAATATGTTAAACTACACCTATCTAAATTCAATACCCTTCAAATCAAAATGTGATGTGACTGACCAAGACTCGTGCAAATCATATAGTTTCGTCGTAGTGTCCTGTCGGTGAGAGCGATATTATAAAAAACAAAAGGGAATTATGTCAATAACCGATTTCTTTAGCGGGAAGGTTTTACTGATTACAGGAGGTACTGCCTTCCTGGGGCAACCGATGGTTGCAAAAATCCTAACTTCTCTTCCAGACGTTCAGAAAATCTACCTTCTTATCCGAAGCCGAGTTGAATCTAATGGTAAAGTTACCTCTGCCCAAGAGCGTTTTGAAAAAGAACTACTAACTTCCGATGTTTTTGGCGCGTTACGTCAGCTGCACGGCACACAGTTTGAAACATGGGTCAAGCAAAAAGTCGTTGCTGTTGAAGGTGAACTGACAGATGAATGTCTCGGCTTCAGCGATGCAGACTATGCCCGTCTCCAGAATGAAGTAGACGTATTTATCAATATCGCTGGACTCGTTCAATTTGACCCTCCATTTGATGCATCATTAAAAGGTAACGCACTCGCAGCCAAGCATGTTGTAACGTTTGCTAAAGGGTGTTCAAACGCTATCTTCCTCCATGTTTCAACTGCTTATGTCTGCGGTGATAAATCGGGACATGTTCCAGAAGAATTACACCCACCTTACGAACAGTTCGCCCAACAACATAGCGAAAGAACCGGAAACACAATTCCACCAACACTCTCAGATGAAATTGACTATCTACTCAAATTGAATCAATCTATTCGCGATGAGGCTGACACACCTGAACAGACAGCGCATTTCCATCAGATTGCCGAAAAACAATTAAAGACAGATAAACGTAAGAGTAGGAAAAATATTGATGTGCTTGTTGAGGAAGCAAAATCAGATTGGCTTGAGGAACGTCTGGTTGAGGCAGGACTCACACACGCGCGTTCACGGGGATGGAACGATACTTATACCTACATGAAATTCCTTGCTGAACATGTCATCATGGAATTGCGCGGTGATCTCCCCACTGCGATTATCCGTCCTTCCATTATTGAAAGTAGTATGGCTGAACCACATCCAGGGTGGCTCGGTAAGTATCGGATGTCTGAACCTTTGATTGTCGGTTTCGCAAAAGGACGTATCCCCGATTTTCCTGCCGATCCGGATATTATTTTAGATATTGTACCTGTGGATTTCGTAGTGAATGCAATGTTAGCTGCTGCCGAAGCGATTTCAAAACGCGGTGGCATTGAAGTGTATCATGTTGCAACAGGCACCCAGAATCCGTTATATTTTCGTGGCATCGTTGACGCGACTTCTGGGTATTTTACTGAAAATCCAATGATCGAAAATGGTAAGCCGATCCCTGTTCCTGTTTGGCGATTTCCGAGTTTGGAACAATTCCAAAAAAAGGTTGAAGGTAAGATGCGTATGCTTGGTTATGCAATTCAAGCATTGACGCTATTGCCAACGCGATCAGCGAAACGAAAACGCCGTAGACTGTTTGTAAAACAGAGCAGTATTAAAGCACTCCTGCATTACATACGAATTTACGCACCTTACACCCGAACGAACTTTGAATTTGAAACGGAAAAGATGCAAACGCTTTACGATGATCTCTCACCTATTGAAAAGCAAAATTTTAATTTTGACGTTTCGCGAATTAGTTGGAAGCAGTATTTTCAGGAAATTCACATTCCAGGCATTAAGCGGCATGTACTGAAACTTGAAGATGAAACAGCGGATACACCACAACAGACAGAAGCATCAACTCAAGAAGAAGCAGACGAATATCCAGCACCCGCGCCGAACCCGATTGATAGGATTTCACCACGCACCATAGTTGATTTAATTGAAATGCAGGCAAAACGTATTCCCGATAAAATTGCTCTACAAATGGTAAATGAGGGTGAATGGGAACGATATACCTACGCTGAAACCTACACACGTTCACGCCAGGCAGCATTTCAATTATGGAATAGCGGTCTACGGAAGGGTGATAGAGTTGTTTTAGTCTCGGAAAACCAACCAGAATGGTGTATTGCGTATCTCGCCGCATCACAAATTGGCTGCGCAGTTGTTCCGCTTGACGCACAAACACCTATAAAAGAAGTATTAGCCATTGCTGAGTTCACTACAGCAAAAGCGATGCTAATATCTGATGTGGTATTAACCAAGTCAGGCACGCAGTTGACCGATACAGATATTCTCCTGCAAAATATCAATAAGTTCAACGAAATCCTCAATTCAGATGAAGAAATCCCAGCAGATTTCCCCAACGTAGAGATTACTCCTGATACCGTAGCATCTATAATTTTCACGATGGGAACGACAGTAGATGCGAAAGGCGCAATGTTAACGCATGGAGGCTTTATTTCAAACGTGCAAGCAGTTGCAAAGGCACTACCACCTACAGAGGCAGAACGTATCTTGTCGTCGCTACCGCTGTATCATGCACTAAGTTTTTCTTGTAGTCTGTTAATGGCACTATATAGTGGCACAACTGCAACTTATGTCAATGCACTCCGACCTACAACACTTCTCAAAACGATGCGTGAGGATAAGACCACTGCATTCATCGGTGTCCCAAGACTTTTCCAAATGCTTCAAGGGACAATAGAGCGACAGGCATCACGAGAAGAGACATCAGGCGAAACTTTAGCTGAAAGGGCGCAAACAGTTATGGGAGGGCATGTTCGTGTCCTTGTTAGTGGCGGTGCTGCGCTCTCCGATGCAGTTTATGATGGATTTCAGAAATTTGGAATGACGCTTTATCAAGGTTATGGCATGACCGAGACCGCTCCTGTGCTAAGTGTCAATCCTTATCAAAACAGCAAACGCGGGTCCGTTGGTCCAGCGGTGGAAGGTGTGAAATTTGAGATTGCAAACCCGAATAGCGATGGTATCGGCGAGATTATTGCTAAGGGACCCAGTAATATGAAAGGCTACTATGAAAATCCACATGCCACCGAAAAAGCAATTCGGGACGGTTGGCTCTACACAGGCGACCTCGGATATATTGATGAAGACGGTTATCTTTATATCACTGGACATTGTAAAGATATTATCGTGCCTGCCTCTGGCAAAAATATCTACCCCGTTGAATTAGAGGCACTATACCAGAATACCCCTTCTATTGCTGAAATGTGTGTCGTTGGCATTCCTTATGATGACGGTTCAGATACTGCTGTCCACGCGGTTATTGTCCCAACAAACAACAACGAAACGACTGAAGTAGAAATACAGAACCATCTCCAGAAAACCGCAAAGCAGCTGCCGAGTTACCAACAATTTCACAAAACTCATCTATTTCAAGATGCTTTACCAAAAACCGAGAACGGAACAATTGACCGCAAGCGTGTTAAAGAACAGTTAGTCAAACATCTTGCAGACGAACAGGCTGCAGTAATAGATGAGACTGACCAGCAAAATAAAAAAAATGATGCACATTCAACAGAAAATATCCCAGAAGAGATTTTACTACCACTTGCCAAATTAGCACGCATGCCTGCTCACAAAATTCACTTGGATAGCCATTTAGATATTGACCTCGGTCTTGATTCGCTCACACGACTTGACCTGCTGATGCTCCTTGAATCACGATTGGGGCAAACAATTCCCGATGCAATGCTTGCCAATTTACGAACGGTGAACGATGTTGTTTTATTAATAGAGACTTTTTCTAAAACAGAACCTAAAGAATCATCCGATACAGAGGCAAAATCCCTAAAACTACGTGAAAAACCGCATTGGTATGCGCGCGCTTTTCGTGCTGGCATTCGAAGCATCTACCGACGGCGTTTTTCATTTGAGTGTGTCGGGCTTGAGAATATTCCGAAAGGAAAACCTTACATTATTATGCCAAACCACACAAGCCATTTAGATACCCTTACAGTTATAACCGCGCTCGGCAAGGATGCACACCGATTATGGACACTCGCTGCACGGGATTATTGGTTCGGTAATCGGTTGCAAGGATGGTTCGCACACAATTGTCTCAACGCACTGCCGATCGAACGTGAGGGTAATTTTTCGCAGTTTCTGAAGGATTTGCGAATGGCAAACGCAGTGACGGAACAAAATAATGGATTGCTGATTTTCCCTGAAGGCACACGTTCACTTGATGGGAAACTACAACCTTTCAAACCGGGGATTCTAAGTCTTCTGATTTATGGGCAGCAGGTGCCGATTATACCTGCTTACATAAAAGGTGCATTTGAAGTGCTGCCAAAAGGGCAAAACTTTCCGAAAAAACATCCAATTCGAATCGCTTTTGGAGAACCACTTCTATTTGAAGTTTCACAAAAGCCAGAGGACATCACGGAGAACTCGGAAATATATCAGAAATTTTTAACAGAACTTGAAAACCGTGTTGCCGAACTCGGCGCGACATTCAGTAAGGATTGATAATGGAATCGCTTCAGAAAAAAGCTATCGCCTTTTTTGATGTAGATGGCACGCTACTCAGTTCGACGATTGCGCATTGTTACATTTGGTTGCGAACCTCCTCGTTGTCTCCGTTCCAAAAATTTTTCTGGACCATCGGTTTCCTCCCGAAGATCGTCTATTACCTAATTCTTGATCGGATTAGTAGGGTAAAGTTTAATCTGGTTTTTTATAAGAACTATCGCGGCATGGAAGCAGCAAAGGCAAAAGCATTAGCAACGGATATGTTTGAGAACTACCTTCGTCAGAAAATATTTCCTGAAGCCATTTCGCAAATAGAGGAGCATAAAGAACAGGGGCATCACGTTGTTCTCTTGACGGGTTCGCTTGACTTTATTGTTCAACCGATTGCAGAATTCTTTGAGGTTGATTCTGTTTTAGCTGCAAAACTTGTAGAAATAGGTGGAAAGTTTACTGGTGAATTGACAACTGAACCGCTAATCGGAGAGCAAAAGGCGATTGCGTTGAAAAAGTTCGCTGAACAAGCAGGAATATCTCTTGATGTCTGTTATTCTTATAGTGATAGCCGATCCGATCTGCCGATGTTGGAAGCTGTGGGGAATCCAGTCGCTGTAAATCCAAGCAAAGCACTACGCAAACAAGCACTTGAGACAGATTGGGAAATCCACGAATGGATGCAAGCGTCATAAACGTTTACGGAAATTATAATGAGGAAAAAAATGCAAGTTGATCGCTATCTTGAATCAATGTCTGAACCACAGGACACAATGTTTGTTGAAATTGCGGGTATGCATCGGTTTACTCGCCGTGGTGATGACTGGATAAAATTCCGAGAAGACTTAATTGAACTGCTTGAACAGACTATTTCTGAGGAACTTTCTAAAGAATTTGCGAAAGCCACAGCGGATTGGGATTCTGAGGAATTGGATTAGATTTCTGTTTCAGTTGTCTATTTGGTTTCTACCTTATACCATTTCTGAACAATTACTTCTCATTCGCAAAAAACGCGTTTAATCGTAATTCATTGCGCCTCTTGGAGTGTCTACCGAAATTTTGCGCTAAAGGTCGCGATTCAGAGATCGCTCCTACAGAACACTTCTCTTTGTAGGAGGGAACTCCGATTCCCGACTATCAGTGAGGTTCGTCGCGATTCGGAGATCGCTCCTACAGAAATGTGTATCTTTATTTGCCAACTTCACTATATTCACCTTAATATGAGTTCTAAAATCTTATAAATGTGATTTTTTTTCAGAATTGGTATAACACAAGAAGGAGATAATTTTTGAGAAATTTCTGGAATAAATGTGTCTGTATCGTGATATTACAGTTTGTTTTACTCTCTGTTGCGTTGGCAAACACTTTGACGGTTGATGAAGCGGGCAATGTCCTCGCGGAGACCGACCGCTATCAGGCACGCTTTGAAAATGGCGCGCTGATACACTTCCATAACAAACTCACAGACGAAACGTATACACTCCCACCGCAAGGTCCTTCAGGTGCCCGAAGTGGGATCTCAATACAATATGAAGAGGGACGATATGGACAGCATGAATTCATAACTGATTCTTGGGAAGTAGTAGAATCGAAAAGGTTGACACCTCTAAGTGTAGAAATTGCGTATCATTCTGATTACAGAATAGATAAAACGGTTCGGATCCGCATTAGTATAGATGCCGATACCGGGGATCTGGTTATTCAGCAGCGCGGCATTTCAAAGCATATTGTCGCGGTGACGTGGGGGTGTGGATACCTAAATACTCAGCAGGTTAACTTAATAATTCCCGCACATTGTGGTGAAATTATTGATGCCTCCTCCGAGATTGACAAGAGAGGTTACGAGTATCCAGACAAGTGGGAAACGCCACTCACCATCCTGCAAGGTGAACATGGCGGATTTTTTGTGCGCAGCACAGATACAACGTTTCGGTTCAAAGAAGCCTACTATGTGCGGAGTGGCGAACATTTCGGTATCAGTTTTCAGACAGACAATCCGGCTCCCTTCCGCGGCAGGAATGAGATAACATCTGTTGAGTGGCGGTTGAATGCATACCGAGGCGACTGGCAAGTTCCTGCGGAAAATCACAGAAACTGGATGGAAACCGCTTTCCAACCCAAGCAACCGCCCGCATGGGTCAAAGACCTTGAATTAGTCATCTACGCGCCTTATAACCCCCTGGATCCGTCTGTTCTATCACTGCTTGCAGAACACGTAAATCCTGCAACCACCTTATTATATGTAATAGGATGGTACGATCCCACCATGGGGCTGGAACCTGATTATCCACCTGTTCCCGAATGGGGTGATTATCTCGAAGCGGCGCATGCTTATGGCTTTCGAGTCATGCCGCGTATAACTTTTCATGGGTGTTCGCCGTATAGTCCACTCTATCCAAAATTTGAGAAATATCAATTTCGACACCCAATACGAGGACATAAACTCGGTTATGCGTTGGATGACCCAACTTATGATTACCCAACGGCTTACATCAATCCAGCGGCAAAAGAGTTTAGAAAATATGTCGTTGAGCAAATGAAAACGCTGTACGAAACCTACCCGATAGATGCATTGCATTTGGACATTAACACCTCTGTCGCAAACGATGCTAATGGACTTATTGACGGATTAACCGCAGCAGAGGGGAACGTTCTGCTGCACCAGGAGTTGGCAGAAGCGATGCCGGGCATTGTGCTTGGTGGGGAAAATCTTCATGAAGTCACCTTCTTCAATACGAACTTAGCGCAACGCTGGGGTCACCATAACAAACAACCACACCCGATCAGTTCCTTCCTGTTCTCGACTTGGACGATCCCCTACGGTTTTCATGTGCCAAACCCAGATTGGGAGCCTGAACGCTACCAACAATTTCAGGAGGCTTACATAGTATGGGACGTTTTACCAACTATCCGCATCCGCGCTCCTGGGATGTTGACGAATCCAAACATGGTTAGAACACGGGATTTCTTGAAGAGTGTCCAAATGGGACAAAGCTGGGAACAAACATGGAACATAGACGTAGGCATGGATATCGTCGGTGATGTCAATGGCGATGGCGTTGTGAATATTCAGGACTTGGTGATTGTGGCAAATGCGTTTGGTAAAGCGGAACCGGACTTAAATGGTGATGGTGTTGTGAATATCCAGGACTTGGTGATTGTAGCAAATGCGTTTGAATAGAAAACACGAAATAATACAAGAAGGATATAAATTTGTGAGAAATATCTGTGCGAAATGTGCTTATATTCTGGTATTACAGTTTGTTTTAATCACCACTGCGTTGGCGAACACGTTAACGCTGGGAGAACAGGGCGAAGTGTTTGCGGAGACAGACCGCTACCGCGTGCGCTTTAAAGAGGGCATGCTGGTACACTTTCACAACAAACTCACACAGGAGACTTATAC
Source organism: Candidatus Poribacteria bacterium (assembly GCA_028824685.1). Taxonomy (GTDB): domain Bacteria; phylum Poribacteria; class WGA-4E; order WGA-4E; family WGA-3G; genus MSPOR6. The sequence goes on along the minus strand of JAPPCZ010000048.1, from coordinate 18,999 downwards.
ATTACCGCCACCTCAAGGTCATTCAAATAAGGGAAGAAGTGGTATTGCAATGCAACATGAGGAAGGAGACAATGGAAAACCTCAAGCCATAAACAAGGCTTGGGATATAGAAACTCAAAGGTTATCGCCTCTGAGTGTAGAAATCGCTTATCACTATGATTTTATATTGGATAAAACGGTTCGGTTCCGCATTAGTATAGATGCCGATACAGGGGATCTCATTATTCAGCAGCACGGCATTTCAGAAAATGTTGTATGGATTACATGGGTGTGTAGATACCTCAATAGCCAACAAGTTGACGTGATATTACCAGCAAATTGCGGTAAAATCATTGATGCCTCCACTGAATTTAGTGAGCGGCATTTTAGATATCCAGAGAGGTGGGAAGCGCAGCTCGCCATCCTGCAAGGTGGAGATGGCGGGTTCTTTGTGCGTAGCACGGATACAACTTTTCGATTTAAAAGTGTCTATTATATTCGAAGTGGCGAACATTTTGGTCTCAGTTTTCAGACGGACAATCCCGCACCCTTCCGCGGAAAGAACGAGATAACCTCCGTTGAGTGGCGGTTGAACGCCTACCGAGGCGACTGGCAAGTTCCTGCCGAGATTTACCGAAACTGGATGGAAACCACTTTCCAACCCAAACAACCGCCCGCATGGGTCAAAGACCTTGAATTAATCATCTATGCTCCTTATCAGCCTCTGGATCTGTCTATTCTACCACTGCTTGCAGAACACGTAAATCCTTCAACCACTCTATTGTATGTAATAGGGTGGTACGATCCCAACCAGGGACTCGAACCTGATTATCCGCCTGATTCCGAATGGGGTGATTTTCTCGAAGCGGCGCACGGCTATGGATTTCGAGTTATGCCGCGCATAACTTTTCATGGGTGTTCGCCGTATAGTCCGCTCTATCCAGAGTTTGAAAAATACCAATTGCGACACCCAACCAGCGGACATAGACTCGGTTATGCATTGAATGACCCAACTTATGATTACCCAACGGCTTATATCAATCCAGCATCAAAAGCGTTTAGAAAATATGTCGTTGAACAAATGAAAACGCTGTACGAAACCTACCCGATAGATGCATTGCATTTGGACATCAACACCTCTGTCGTCAACGATGCTAATGGGCTTATTGATGGATTAACTGCTGCAGAGGGAAACGTTCTGCTGCATCAGGAGTTAGCCGCAGCGATGCCAGGCATTGTGCTCGGAGGGGAAAATGTTCATGAAGTCACCTTCTTCAATACGAACTTAGCGCAACGTTGGAGTTATACTAATAAACAGCCACACCCGATCAGTTCTTTTCTATTTTCGTCTTGGACGATCCCCTACGGCTTTCATGTCCCAAACCCAGATTGGGAGCCTGAACGCTACCAACAATTTCAGGAGGCTTACATAGTATGGGACGTTTTACCAACTATCCGCATCCGCGCTCCTGGGATGTTGACGAATCCAAACATGGTTAGAACACGGGATTTCTTGAAGAGTGTCCAAATGGGACAAAGCTGGGAACAAACATGGAACATAGACGTAGGCATGGATATCGTCGGTGATGTCAATGGCGATGGCGTTGTGAATATTCAGGACTTGGTGATTGTGGCAAATGCGTTTGGTAAAGCGGAACCGGACTTAAATGGTGATGGTGTTGTGAATATCCAGGACTTGGTGATTGTAGCAAATGCGTTTGAATAGAAAACACGAAATAATACAAGAAGGTGTTAAATTTATGAGGAATTTCTGGAATAAATGTGTTTATATCGTGATATTGCAGTTTGTTTTAATCACCCCTGCGTTGGCAAATACTTTGACGGTTGATGAAGCAGGCAATGTCCTCGCGGAGACAGATCGCTATCGGGTGCGCTTTAAAGATGGCGTGCTTATACACTTTCACAACAAACTCACGCAGGAGACGTATACACTCCCGCCTCAAGGTCCTTCAAATGGATGGAGTGGTCTATCCATACAACATAAAGAGGGAGAAGGTGACCACTCTGAACTCATAGATGATACCTGGGAGGTAGAAACCAGAAGGTTTTCCCCACTGAGTGTAGAAGTCGCATATCATTCCGATTTTTCTGATTATAGACCGGATTATAGATTCAATAAAACGGTTCAAATTCGCATTAGTATAGATGCCGCTACCGGGGATCTCGTTATTCAGCAGCACGGCATTTCAAAACATATCATAAGCATCCTGTGGGGATGCGGGTACCTCAATAGGCAGCAGGTTGATGTCATACTACCTGCGGGCGGCGGTGAAATTATTGATGCTTCCTCTGAGATTGGCAAGAGAGGTTTTAGACATTTTGAGTATCCAGGGAGGTGGGAAGCGCAACTCGCCATCCTACAAGGTAGAGATGGTGGATTCTTCGTGCGCAGCACCGATACAACTTTCCGATTCAAAGCAGCATATCATGTGCCGAGTGGCGAACATTTTGGCATGAATTTTAAAACGCACAATCCCGCCCCCTTCCGAGATAAGCATGAGATCACATCGGTTGAGTGGCGGTTGAATACATACCGGGGCGACTGGCAAGTGCCCGCACGCATTTATCAAGACTGGATGGAGAACGCCTTCCAACCCAAGCAACTGCCCACATGGGTCAAAGACCTTGAATTAGTCATCTACGCGCCTTATAACCCTCTGAATACGGCTATTCTACCACTGTTTGCAGAACACATAAATCCTTCAACAACCTTATTATATATGATAGGGTGGGCCGATCCTACCCGAACACTGGAACCTGATTATCCTCCTGATCCCGAATTCGGTGATTTTCTCAAAGCGGCGCATAGCTACGGATTTCGAGTCATGCCGCGTATAACTTTTCATGGGTGTTCCCCGAATAGTCCGCTCTATCCAGTATTTGAGAAATATCACATTCGAGATCCAATAACAGGACGTAAAGTTGGTCATAACTTGAATGACCCAACTTATGATTTCCCAACGGCTTATATCAATCCAGCGGCAAAAGAATATAGAAAATACATGGTTGAACAAATGAAAACGCTGTACGAAACCTACCCAATAGATGCATTGCATTTGGACATCAATACCTCTGTCGACAACGATGCTAATGGGCTTATCGACGGATTAACCGCTGCAGAGGGGAACGTTCTGCTGCATCAGGAGTTGGCAGCAGCAATGCCGGGCATTGTGCTCGGTGGGGAAGGTGTTCATGAAGTCACCTTCTTCAACACGAACTTAGCACAACAGCCTCGACGGTCTTTTAATGAACAACCACATCCCATCAGTTCTTTTCTGTTTTCAAATTGGACGATCCCCTACGGTTTTCATGTCCCAAACCCAGATAGCGAGCCTGAACTCTACAAACCCTTTCAAGAGGCTTACGTAGTCTGGAACGTGTTACCAACCATCCGCATCCGAGCCCCTTGGATGTTGATAGAGCCACACATGGTTAAAACACAAGGTTTCTTGAAAAGTGTCCGAATGGGACAGACTTGGGAACAGACCTGGAACATAGATGTAGCAATGGATGTAGTCGGCGATGTCAACGGCGATGGTGTTGTAAATATTCAGGACTTGGTGATTGTGGCAAATGCGTTTGGTAAAGCGGAGCCGGACTTAAATGGAGATGGTGTTGTGAATATCCAAGACTTGGTGATTGTAGCAAATGCGTTTGAATAGAAAACACGAAATAATACCATGGATTCAAAATCAAATATATTTTCAAACAGAATCACAGCTAAACTCGGTGAATTACTTAAATGGCACGGTGTTGGGTTGATATCCTTGACAGACAGATTTTATTAAAGTTAAAATTACTCATAATATCAATTTTGAACAAAGAATAAACGGATTTTATACGAAAAAACAGAATGAACACATTTTACATTACCACCCCAATCTACTACGTCAACGGTGAACCACACGCAGGGCACGCCTATACCACCATCGTTTCTGATGTCTTGGCACGCTATCACCGTATCAAAGGAGATCAAGTATTCTTCCTCACCGGCGTTGATGAGCACGGTGCAAACGTCCATAAAGTCGCTGAGAACGCAGGTCTTGCTCCGCAAGCATATTGCGATAAGATGACACCCATATTTACTGAACTTTGGGAACGGTTGAATATCTCACACGACATCTTTCTACGCACTACAAGCGACATGCACAAACGCGGTGCTAAGAAATTTCTTACGGCTCTTTATGACAGCGGAGATGTTTACAAGGCTCCCTATGAGGGCTACTATTGCCGGCCGTGTGAGCGATTCGTTCCTGAAAAAGAGTTAACAGACGAGAAAATCTGTCCTATCCACAAGTTGCCTTTAGAATGGATTGAGGAAGAGAATTATTTCTTTAGACTCTCCAAATATCAAGACCGTTTGCTCGCGCATATCCACGAAAATCCACTATTTATCTATCCGGAAAGTAGACGAAATGAACTTTTGAGCGTACTCGATTCTGGATTGGAGGATATAAGCATATCTCGTTCCTCCGTCTCATGGGGTATCTCTTTACCGTTTGATCCTGAGCATATCGTCTATGTCTGGATTGAAGCGTTGATGAACTATATGACGGCACTCGGTTATGAAACCGATAATGAGCGATACCACACCTTTTGGCCCGCCAATGTCCACATGATGGCAAAGGACATCACCCGTTTTCATGCCTTGATCTGGCCCGCAATGTTGATGGCTATTGACTTACCCCTACCCAAACAAATTGTCGCACACGGTTGGCTAACAAAGGATGGTGAGGCGTTGAGCAAAACGCGAGGTATTGTCATTGATATGGACACAGACATTGAAACCTACGGATTAGATGCATTCCGTTATTATTTGCTGCGCGAATTTAGTTTTGGGAACGACGGTGACTACCGTCCCACTCGTTTACACGAACGCTACAATGCTGATCTTGCAAACGATTTGGGTAATCTGTTAAATCGCGTGCTTGGCTTACTCAACAAAAATTTCGATGGTATACCAGCACCGACAACACCGGGTGAATTTGACGATGAAGTCAAAGAGATGGCACAGACAACAGTAGATAAATTAGATGAGCATATAAACGCGTTTGCATTTGACAGCGCATTGGAAACTATCTGGGAATTTGTGCGGCGTGTCAACCGTTATGTGCAACAAACTGAAGTTTGGACCCTTGCGAAGCCAGAGACGAAACCGAGAATGGGAACTATCCTTTACAATAGTTTAGAGGCACTAAGGTTCGTTTCAGTCCTGATTTCACCGTTTATCCCAGACACCGCTGAGAAAATTCAGAAACAGATCGGTTTAGCAGAATTTGATACCGTTGCAGATTGGGGACGTTTGCCTGTTGACCTGAAGGTTAGCAAAGGTGAACCTATCTTCCCGCGTGTTGATCTGAAAAAAGAAAAAGCACCACAACCGAAAGCATCTAAACCTAAACAAAAATCGAAAGAGACCAACCTTATATCCTTTGCCGACTTCCAAAAACTGGATTTAAGGATTGGAAATATCATCTCCGCAGAACCGATTGAAGGTGCTGACCGACTCCTTAAATTGCAGGTAGACCTCGGCACAGAAAAACGGCAAGTAGTCGCAGGAATAGCAGAACACTATAAACCGGATGTTTTGATAGGTAAGCAAGTAATCGTAGTCGTAAATTTAGAACCCGCGACAATTCGCAATGTAGAATCACACGGCATGATTCTCGCAGCGAGTGGTGATTCCGTTGTATTGGCAACGCCCGAAACAGAAGTTCCACTTGGCACACAAGTGAAGTAGTAGCCATGCGCTGTCTTCTATAATTCCTAAAATGCATAATGTTGAAAACATCCTCAAAACCCGTATCCAAAACGACGAGGCACACACCTTTGTTGTCATTGTTCCGACTGATGCTGCGCGCTTGAAACGCCAACGCGAACTGATCCTGTATCACCCAAACCATGCTGTCTCTAATCTGCATGTGTATACGAGCGAAGATTTCGTTCAAAGATTATATAACCAAGTTCGTCCATCACGGCAACATATCTCATCAGGACTTCAAAACCTCTGGCTGAACGAAATAGTAAATCCCGACGCTAATGACCCCGACAGTTTTTACGCGTTCCGCCCAAACCAAAATATCCCCGTTCCCGATAGCACACTCTCCCTCATCGCTGACACGATAAATAATCTTAGAGAACGAGGCGAATCCGCACAGAACATCGCAACGGACAACCCAACCGAGACTGACTTATCTGACATTTACAACAGATATGAGGCAAAACTGGGAAACCGATGGGTAGATGAGAAGGGCAAACACCTTTATCTTGCCAATAATTTTGAAGACGAGTTTTTTAAGAACGCATTTCCCTTTGTTGACCTTGTTGTTGTTGAAGGTTTTACTGTGCTTTCAAAGGCCGACATTAAAATTTTGAAACACATTGCCGAAATACCTGAGATTGAGATGCGGTTCCGCACTGATTGTTACCCAGAAAATGAACACCTCTATAAAAATATAACTGACCTCGTGCAGGAATTTGAGGGCGTGGATGTTAGCATTGATTCTGACTATGAGCGTGATAACAACGGACACAGTTATTTCGCTGAAAACCTATTCAAAACTAATACTGACTCGGATAACAAAGAAGATTTAACAGATCAAATAAAGGTTTTGGAACCTGCTGATCGATCCGAAGAGGTAGAGCAGATCGCTTGTCTAATTCAAAAGCATGTATCAGACGGTCACTGCAAACTCGGGGACATCTGTGTGGCATACTACAACGTGGGTCAATATCAACAGCGTATTGCTGAGATTTTTCCTGCTTACGGTATCCCTTACTCACTTTCAGAAAGTATCCCGTTGACGAATTCAGAAGTCGTTAAAGAAATTTTTTCTCGACTTTCAGCAAACCGAGTGTCTATAGGCAACACCTATTTTTCTGATGTTGAACCGGCATCACATACACATACATTCCATCCTGATGAATTTCAGGAATATGTTGACGATTTACTGAGTAATGGCGAAGTCCTCCAACATATTCTAAACCCGATGCTTTCAAAAAATAGAGAAATAGTTGAAAGTGAAGTGAACGCATTCCAGCAATTCAAAAAGATTGTTAAAGAACTTTGTGCTGTCCTAAAATCGGAAGGGAATAGGTCTGACCGTCTTGAGGACTATATTAAAAAACTGCACTACGTTGCAAAGCACACACACTATCAAAATAGAGCATCGTTAAAAAGTGAAACCGTCAAAATTGTCACACTCGGTGAACTTAGAAGTTTAGAGTTTGATACAGTCTTTTTAGGCGATTTCGTAGAGGGTGGATTCCCGCCAACATATCGTCCTGATCCACTGTTCCCAGAGAACCCATATCGCACTGAAGAGGAACAGCTGCACGATAACCGATTCCTATTCTATCGGGTTCTAAAATCCTTTCGCGAACGACTGTATCTCCTTGTGCCGAAACGCGAAGGTGAATCTGAATTAATCCCGTCCATATTTCAGACACAATTAGAGGTAGCTGCCAATATTGGAGAGGAAAACATTGCAAATCCTACCTGCAGGAGTATTCCCGGTTTTCTCAGTGCTTACGGCAATTATGTGTGGGCAGCAGATACACCTCTCAACGCTGATTTTCCTACTGAAATGGCGGACATGCGTCCCTTAATTGACCATGTTGTTTCAGTTGAAAAGAGCCGTGAGCAAACTCACGGTCAACGGACGTATGAAGGCATCTTGAGCACTAAAGAATTAACTCAGAACAGTCAGGAGGATTTAGCAAAACTCCGTAATGAGGTATATTCAGTCACAGATTTGGAAACTTATGCAAAGTGTCCATTTCAGTATTTCGTCGCCAAAGTACTAAAATCTAAGGTGAGAGAGGATGATGTTGAAGATGAACCATCCAGTCTTGAAAAGGGATCATTGATTCATGAAGTTCTCTGTGAGTTCTTCAAGAACTATCGTGCCAACGAAGACCTGTCAATCGCACAATGTTCCGATGAAACCTTTGAGCAAGCCACACAACAATTAGATGAAGTCTTGTATAGCAAATCTGAGGACAAGCGTTTGGAGCGTTCTGATGTCAGTGAAGACAACCTATTTTGGAAAATTGAAATAGAGAAACAGCGCGTTGCATTACACAAATGGCTTAAAGCAGAACGCTCCTATGATCTGCATGTCATGCCACGTTACTTTGAAGTTAGTTTTGGACAAACACAAGGGACAAGAGATCCTGAACTTAGTCGTTCTGAACCAATTTCAATTGGCGACGTGAATATGACCGGCAGAATAGATCGTATTGACATCGGTGGCGGAAGTTATAATGTCATTGATTATAAGACAGGTAGTTCCAAGATTCTCATGAATGATATCTTGGAGGGACGAAGCATACAACTACCGATATATCTACAGATTGTGCAGAAACTGTTAGAAAATAGAGGCATAACGGATTCAGAACCAGCAGCAGGTCTCTATCACAAAATCAGGTTAGACGAATGCACAGTTGAACTTGGTCTCGGAAAAGATACCTACAATGACATTGCATTTAGAAATTTCAATGGTACAGAGTGGAAACTTTTTAGTAAAAGTCGGCAGTTAATAGACGACGAACTATTTGACAGACGACTTACGCGCGTGCGCGGCTATGTCCAACAGTACGTTGAAAGCATATCTAACGGTATCTTCCCCCTCATAACACACGTCGAAACATTCGTAGATTTCGAAGATGAAGGAGACACACCTATTACTCCCAAGGATATTACAAAGCCATGTAATTACTGTGCTTACAAACGGATTTGCAGGGTCGGTGCATTTGTTGAGGCGAGCCAATCCGAAGAATAGTTGTTTGTTCATAATTATTCAGATTTCTTATAATTCACTTAATCCGCTATTCACAGAGAAAAAGTAAAACTTGCACACTTTGTATAAATCTGTTATACTCTTTTTACGACCTAAATTTTGAAGGAGGCTATTTTAAATGGCACACACATTACCAAGACTCCCTTATGCACACGATGCATTGGAACCACATATTGACGCGCAGACGATGGAAATCCATCATGGCAAACACCATCAAGGTTATGTAAACAATCTGAATGCTGCATTAGAAGGTCATGACGACCTTGCTAACTTAGATGTTGAAGAATTACTCAGGAACATTGATCAAGTACCAGAAGACATTCGTCAAGCAGTTATTAACAACGGTGGCGGGCATGCGAACCATTCCCTCTTTTGGTCCATCATGTGTCCCAGTGGCAATGGCGGCGACCCTGGTGGAGAACTCGCAGCTGCAATAAAATCCGCTTTTGGATCCCTTGACGCTGCGAATGAAGAATTCACGACTGCTGCAACCAAACGTTTCGGCTCTGGTTGGGCATGGCTTGTTCTCGGTGATGATGGATTGGAGATTTACTCTACAGCAAATCAAGATAGTCCAATTATGCAGGGACATACACCTATTCTCGGCATTGATGTGTGGGAACACGCGTACTATCTGAACTATCAGAACCGCCGTCCAGACTATGTTGAGGGATGGAAAAATGTCATCAACTGGGCACGAGTCAACGAACTCTATGCGGCAAACGCTTAAAACTGATTTGATATCTCCGTGGGGGTAGTCTTCATCTGCCCCTACTTTCCTAAATAACATACCCACGCTGCGAAATTCCCCGCCCATACACGCCAACGATTCTTTAAGAAACTGCGTTCAGAAAACTGAAGTTGAAACTTGCTACGCTGAACCACATTTTTCTATAATATTCTGTTAAAATATGTTATACTGAATCATCTAACGAAGATTTAATAATGTTAAAACTAATTTGAGTGCCTAATTAGGAGGATCAGACAATGAAAAGGTTATTTTGCTTTGTATCAATTACTGCTTTAATTTTTGCGGGTTATGCTTTTGGTCAGGATGTTGCTGTTCATTATGATGCAGGTATGGAAAATGGAAATGGTTTAGCTGTTCAAAATCCGAAGCAGTTAGCAGAGATGATAGTAGAAAAACTTGAAGATAAAAAATTGACCGCTGAAATCGTAGACAGTGATGGTTTAGAGGAATATATGGAGAATAACCCGAAGGGTATTTACATTATTACGCAAGGAAACACACCTGGCACAATATTTCAGAAAAAAGGGAAAGATGATTTGATTTATTCGTGGTTGAGAGAAGGCGGTATCGGTGGATTCATAGGAGATTACGCTTTCTACTACTATTGGCATAAAGGCGCGCGTGTCACTGCAGCAGGGGCAGGGCAACAAAGTGTCTTCGGTGCTACTATTACAAATGGCACTGTTACACAAGTTTCTCCGACAGAACTCGGTAAGAAGTATATACCTTCTCTGAAAAAATGGACTTCGAATCGTGCTTCAGGTCTTGCTGTCTTGAAACAAAACGAATTTGAGTTTGAAAGTTATGCAGACAACGGTGTTAATGCGGATCCGATTGCTTACAGAACGAAAGACATGAAAGGATGGTTTATCAATTTCCATACTTCGTGTTGTGGCACTGTGATACCACCACATGAGCAGATCTCGACAGAATATGCCGAACTCATTTCAAACCGCTTTGCTGAATCACTATCGGTAGACCCTACGAGGAAAATGAGCATCATTTGGGGGCAGTTAAAATCCGCTCAGTAGTTAACTTTATCATCCGTAGCCTCAATTTGCCGATTGAGGCTACGGAAACCACTAAACTATTTGGGATTTAACATTTTTCTTGACATTTCTGTTCAGAAGTGTTATAATTAAAGGGCAAACGTAAATGATTTCAAAGCATCCGTAATAGTTAACAAAAAACGGGTGTGCAGTAAAATTGAATAGGTTATAGAAAAGCGATGAAAGGGAGGAGTAAGTCCTCCGGGCTTGCAAGAGAGGAAGACTCATTGGCTGAAAGGTCTTCTCAAGTTCCTAAGACTGAAGGTCGCCCTGGAGCTGCTAATCTGAACAACTGTAGGAATGATTTCCGAATCTTGATAAGTAGGATTAGTCGGTGTGATGTCCGTTATCGCATCCCAAGAGTGCTTTCCTTGAGAACAAAGGAAAGAATTGGAGTGGTACCACGGTAAGGTTATTTATAAATCCTTCTCGTCTCCAAAGTGGAACGAGAGGGTTTTTTACTTTCTAATGGGTTATACGGCACAGAGGAATGTGTCTACTACCGTTTATGAGGGAAATTGACATGGAACTTTCAGGAGCGCGAATCCTGGTTGACGGTCTCAAACGTGAAGGTGTCGAATATATCTTCGGTGTGAACGGTGGCGCGGCAATGCCGATTTTCGATGCCCTGTACGACGAAACAGAAGTAAAATTGATCCCGATGCGGCATGAGCAGGGAGCGTCTCACGCTGCGGATGGATATGCGCGCGCCACTGGAAAAGTCGGAGTAGCACTCGCAACATCCGGCCCTGGTGCAACCAACCTCGTTACTGGAATTGCAACTGCGTATATGGATTCTATCCCGATGGTAGCGATTACAGGACAGGTTTTCACTCACTGGATTGGAAGCGATGCTTTCCAAGAATGTGATGTTATTGGTGTAACCCGACCAATCTGTAAGCACAGTTATCTTATCAAAAGTTGTGATGAGATTGCAGATGTCACCGCAGAGGCATTTCACATCGCCAGAACAGGAAAACCAGGTCCTGTTATTATTGACATTGCTAAAGATGCTCAGAAAAATGAGACCCTGTTCCAGTATCCAGAAACAGTTGATATTCGCAGTTATAAACCCCAAGTGCATGGTGATCCAACACAAATTGCTAAAGCCGCAGCGTTAATTAAGGAAGCAAAAAAGCCGATGCTTTATGCGGGTGGTGGTGTTGTGCTTGCCAATGCAAGCGAGGAGCTTAAAGAGTTAACCCTTAAAACACAGATTCCTATCACCGTCACATTGATGGGACTCGGTGCGTTTCCCGAAACACATCCATTGGCGATGGAGATGCCCGGTATGCACGGTTCCTGCTGTGCAAATTATGCTTTCACTGATTCTGACCTTGTTATTGCCATCGGCGCAAGATTTGATGATAGAGTTACCGGTGACCTTGATAAATTCGCACCGAACGCTAAAAAAATCCATATTGATATTGACGCATCCTGTATTGGAAAAAATGTACCAGTAGATGTTCCAATTGTTGGTGATGCAAAGAACATCCTTACCGAACTAAATAAGCAGGTTGACACAACAGATATTGATCCGTGGCGGAATCAAATTCAGGAATGGAAACAGAAATATCCATTTGAATATGAGCAAAAAGGGAATAAGGTGATGCCACAATATGTCATAGAACAGATTTATGAACATTATAGTGACGCGATTGTTATAGCGGATGTTGGACAACACCAGATGTGGGCAGCACAATACTTCAAATTTACCGAACCGCGTCAATGGCTGAACTCAGGTGGTCTTGGGACAATGGGTTTCAGTTTGCCAGCTGCAATTGGTGCACAACTCGGATGTCCAGACAAAACCGTTGTCAATATCAATGGCGATGGCTCCTATATTATGACGATACAAGAATTGGTACCTGCGATTACGATGAAATTGCCGCTTAAAATCTTTATCATAAATAATATGTATTTAGGGATGGTGCGTCAATGGCAAGAACTTTTCCATGACAAACGTTACTCCGCTGTGGATTATCACGATAACCCCGATTTCGCATTGCTTGCGCAGGCATTCGGAGCAACTGGTCTCCGTGTTGAACACCCTGAAGATGTTGAACCCGCATTACTGAAGGCAAAAGGGATTAATGACGGTCCTGTTGTCATTGATTTTATTGTTGCTGAAGAGGAAAATGTATTCCCGATGGTACCCGCAGGAGAAGGACTTGGGGATGTTATTCGCGGACTTTCTTAGTCTCAAAAATGGTAGGCGCGCTTTGATGAAGATTAAGTTTTTAAATCGGTGATTCCAATTTTCATAGGCAAGGTAGTGCTTCGTCAACATATTATTGTAGGTCGCGATTCCGAGATCGCTCCTACCGATGGACTGCTTATGGTAGGAGGGAACTCCGATTCCCGACTTATTATCCAGACCTATCAATTAGTACTTGACGAAGCAGTAGGTGGGGTTTCAACCGCACCGAGCATCGTTAGAGTTTTACCGAATTATTTTTAAACTTCATGTAAGCGTGCCATAACAACATCTAAAAAATCTGATGTTTTACTAAAAATACAAATGAGCAAAGAAGAACGACACATTTTTTCAGTTTTAGTTGAAAACCGATTTGGAGTCCTTGCACGTGTTGCAGGACTTTTCAGTGGGCGCGGTTTTAATATCGACAGTCTCAACGTCGCCGAAACCCACGACAAGAGCATCTCACACATGACGCTTGTTACACATGGGGATGCACAGATAATTGAGCAAATCTATCAGCATCTGAATAGGTTAATTGACGTTATTGAGGTCAAAGACCTTACCACTGCTGGCACACATGTTGAACGTGAACTTGTTCTTATCAAGGTTGCCACCGATGATCCACAGAAACGCACCGAGATTCTACAAGTCGCAGAAGTTTTCCGCGGACGAGTTATTGATATGAAACCTGCCTCCCTTGTGCTTGAAATTACTGGTGATGAGGGGAAATTGAAAGCGGCGATTGATATTTTCAATACGTACGGTATTCTTGAATTATCACGTACTGGCAAAGTAGCAATGATGCGCGGTGCTACAAAATAGTCTCGTTGACAGCATATAGAGCAAAAAGACCTTATTAAGAAAAGATTTAAATGAGAGGAACAGAACTTTATGGCAACAATTTATTACGATAGCGATGCCAATTTTGATTTATTGAAAGAGCGTACCGTCGCCATAATCGGTTATGGTGCACAAGGCAGAGCACAAGCACTAAACTTACAAGATAGCGGCGCGAACGTTGTCGTTGGATTATACGAAGGCAGCCGCTCAAAAGCACGCGCGGAAGCAGAAGGCTTAACCGTCAAAACAGTTGAAGAAGCATCAGCGATGGCAGACATCGTTCAGATTCTGATCCCTGACGAAAAACATTCCGCTGTCTACCGTGATGAGATCGCACCGAATATGCAGGCAGGAAACATGCTAATGGTATCGCATGGATTTAGCGTGCATTTTGGACAGATTGTTCCTGCCGATGATATTGATGTCACTATGATTGCGCCAAAGGGGCCCGGTTCTCTCGTCCGTGAAGTGTTTGAAGGCGGTGGCGGCGTGCCGTGTCTTATCGCAATTCATCAAGACACCACTGGCGCAGCCCGCGATATAGCACTTGCTTATGCAAGAGGTATCGGCGGCACACGCGCTGGAGTCATGGAAACGACATTCCGCGAGGAAACAGAAACGGATCTCTTCGGTGAACAAGCCGTCCTTTGTGGCGGGACCGCTGCGCTCATTAAAGCTGCTTTTGATACACTTGTTGAGGCAGGTTATCAACCAGAGATGGCATACTTTGAATGCCTCCACGAATTGAAACTGATTGTTGACCTACTCTATACTGGTGGGTTAAGCAAAATGCGTAATGATATAAGTAACACTGCTGAATATGGCGACCTGACGCGCGGCCCCCAACTCATTGACGATGATGTTCGAGAAAAAATGCGTCAAATTCTCAAAGACGTGCAAGGCGGTGTTTTCGCACGAGAGTGGGTGCTTGAAAATCAGGCGAATCAACCTGTGCTGCAAGCACTTAGGCGGCAGGAAGCAGCATTGGAAATTGAAGAAGTCGGAAAGAATTTACGTAGTATGATGAGTTGGCTTGACGAATAGTTTGTAAATATCTAATGTAGGCGCGATTGTAACCCGCGCCTTTTCTACTATGTATTCAGCAATTCCTGCAATTTTTGTGAACGATACTCAAAAATCTTTTCTATATCTGGTCGAACCAAAAATTTGTTGATCAGTTGTCCTCCCAGCACACCGTATTCAACTTCATCTCCTACAAGTGTTCCGCCATCCGTTTCAACAAATGTGTGTTTATGTATCCAACATCGGTAGGGGCCCCTACGTTGTTCATCTGCGAAAAAATGCGGCGGATTCCATTCAGTTATTTCGCTTTGCCATCGGACAGGAATACCTCGGAGTTTCAAACGATAGTCTATCAGTGTGCCGACTTCCATTTCAATCGGACGTGGTGTTAACACCACAAATTTGAGCCATGATGGCGTAATTTCTGCAAGGTTATGTGCATCAGAGAAAAATGAAAAGACCTCATCCAAAGGTTTTTCAATCAATTGTTCTGTTGAAAGCTTAAAGGTTTTCATTTTATCCTCCATACTTCTTCCATTGGTCACATGATTATCATTCTTCAAGATAGTTTTCATTTATATAACGCGTAATCAACTCAATCTCCGGCTCTTCAAGATAAAGTCCAATTTCAATCATTCGACTAATGATCTCGGTTGTCTCCTCCTTAGACCGAGGTGGATAATCTTCAACATCGCCAAGAGAGTGGCATTGCGAACATTTGTCCTCAAAAAGTTCTTTTGCTTCTACTTCATCATAACTATCTGCGGTTGCCGATTCTACCTCCATTATAGAAGCTGCAATTTCAACAGCTGCTTTTGCTTCATTTGCCCGCATCTGTTCTGCCCGCTGTTCTTTGACTGCCGTCTTAATGTCAGGTGTAATCGCAATGAGATATGTGGAAACGCTCCACTCCTCTTCTGGGAAAATCGGTTCTCCTATAACGGGTTTAACAGCCATTCGGTTTACAAGCCTTACCCAATCGGGTGGTGTGCGCGGCTTCGCAAGAATCGTACGTAAATCGTGACAGACAACACATTTACGTTGTAAGACATGTTGTCCTTCTCGTAGCTTACGTTTTGATGCAAGTTGGTCAAGTGGTGCTTCTGGTGGTAATCCGGCAGTTTCAATCAACTTTCGGGTTCTGGCAATACCTTCTTCGCTAAATGCTCTTGTTTGCGTTCGTAGTAAAGTTTCACGAAAGGTGAACGGCACTGACAATCCTATCAATAGATAGGTACAAATGAGTAAAGAAACACCAATATACGGCATTGCTTCTTCAAAATGCCGGAAAAACCGAAGGATGGCGACTTTGACGAGAATCAGGACGCCGATAGTGATACCAAGCATCAAGTGTGCAACAGTGCGCGGTGGTAATTCTACTTGGTAATTCCATAAGCGCGGTATCATGTGCCACATCATAAAAATGTAAAGTAACGCATACGCATAGCCGAGGCAGCGGTGTAGAAGCGTTAATGATCGCGGTGCTTCGCTCTTATGTGTTTCTTTATCAAACGGGTAACCCCACAACTTAAACATCAAGAAAACAGAAGCATTCGCTAAACCTAAAAAGATCAATCCGAGAATCGCACTTGTTGAAGAAGACATGGTAGAATTCCTTTCTTGGTATTACGCCTCCAGAGTCGGACGATTTAATCGTGAATGATATGGCGGTTCCATAACTGCTCGCTGCCGTTCGTTTGCCCATTCGGGGATAGGATAAGCAGGCACATAAGCCATATTACCCGCTGTATAACGTGTTAAAATTGAACGTCGTGGATGGTCTACTGTCCACGGTAGCGTGCCATGCGTCACTGCCTCTGTGAAAATCGCAACATCACCAGCGTCACAGACGAGTTGGCGGATATGTTCTTGGTGTTTCTGATAAAGCCGCATCTCCTGTGGGCAAGGGTAGTTACTCTTATGGCTTCCGGGAATGACAATCAGTCCACCAGCACCGGGTGGAACATCAGTTAGTTGAAATGTGACAACAGTCAAACCGTTGTGCATTCTCCCGTCCCGAAAGATATAGTACTGATTCGGATCGAATCCAGGACCAGATGAACCATGAAAAATGAAACCTTCCGCACCTTTGTCCATAGAAAGCAGAAACATCTGGTGATCCATACGAAAACCCTTACCCAATATTTCATTGAGATATGGGATTAGTGTAGGATGTGCTAACATGTGCCGAAACGGATTGCACCACGGTTCCTCCCATCCGAGCATTCCCCCAAGTTCTCCTCTACCGTGTTCTCCTCTTAGTTCCGCTGAGCCACCATCAAGTGTTTGCTCACGCGGACGAATGTTCAAGCTTTCACTATGCTTGTCTATTGCTTCATTCGCTAATGCGACTTCCTCAGGTGTCAACACATTTTTTATAATGAGATAACCGTTCAGATCAAATAGATATTTTTCATCAGCATTCATTTTCATCTCCTCTATTTTACACACCCAAATTTGTAGTTCATAGCTCGGTTAGCAGTTGTAGTACCTGGCAAATACCTTAGTACGGTTTGCCATTGATTTGGCACTTCTTACATTCTATAGGAGCGACCTCCAGGTCGCGACCAGGAGGTCGCTCCTACAAAGAAATTCAGTTAAAAACCTTACCTTCCAATGTTAGACAGATATTAACTCACTAAATTTGCGCATATTAAGCTTACTACGTTCAACCCAGTCTACGCGGAACAAAATTGAAAATCAAATAGTCTTACCGATATTACACTGCATAAGCCACAGAACCGTCTTCACGCAAAGGTGTAGAACCAGTATTCATCGGTTGAAATGGCGTCGCTTCAATTAAACTATCGTCAAGTTCAACACCTAAACCTGGCACCTCAGGAATCGGAATGTAACCACCTTCTCTCTGATATGCCACTTTATAGACCGCAAAACGATCAGATTCATCACCTTTCGTATATTCTTGTGTGATAAAGTTTGGAATGCTTGCATCTAAATGGAGCGAAGCAGCGGTGATCAACGGACCAAGAAAGTTATGCGTAACAACAGCGCTGTGATACGCCTCTGCAATCGCAGCAATCTTTTTGCAGTGTGTTAAACCTCCTGCTAAACCGACATCCGGACGCACATATTGCGGGCCACCTACCTCCAAGAGTTCACGGAACTCCCAGATGCTTACATTGCGTTCACCTAAAGCGAGAGGTGTTGTCATCCGCTTCGCTAATTCCGCTTGTGTTGTGATAGTATCAATCTGAATCGGGTCTTCAATGAAATAGAGATTAAAAGGTGCCAACGCCGATTCTAATACAATACTATTCATCGGTGTCAGTTTTCGATGCACCTCAACAATTAGATCAAGGTCAGGTCCACCGCCTTCCCTTGCTGCAGCAACGAGGTCTCGCGCAGTTTTCACAAGTCGGTCCAACCCCATATCCTGAAAATTCCCAACCAACGGATCAAATTTCAGTGCGGTAAAGCCTTCCTCCACAGCAGCTTTAGCTGCTTCAAACATCGTTTCAGGAGTCCCGCCACCACCAAGAAGGTGTAATCGAATTTTATCCCGACAGTTTCCACCCAGCAATTCCCAAATTGGGACACCGAAATGTTTGCCTTTAATGTCCCACAAAGCAATGTCAACCGCACTGATAGCACCACTCAGCGCAGTTCCCTTAAATGGACCCATACGGTAGAGATATTGCCAATGATGTTCAATACGTAACGGATTCTGCCCAATGAGATATTTCTCAAAGGTATTCACAATCTTCTCAACTGCTTCAGGATAGCCCCAACACGCTGTCTGACCGATTCCACTTAGTCCGGTATCGGTATGAATTCTGACGACATAACCGTTTCCAATGAAAAACGACTCAATTTTGTCAATTTTCATATAGTCCTCCAAAAAAGTGCTTTTCTCTTACTACCCATCATTGTATCACAAAGCACGAAAATTTGACAATACAGTAGAAGTAATGGGGTATGTAAAGTTTTCCGACAAAGCATATTGTCGACTGAGTTTCATTTCGTCCTCCCCGATTTAGACATTCACTTGGGACGTTGCACGCCACATTTAGGACGTTTTGCACGTCCTTGGGACGTGCAGAAGTCTGTCAGGACAAGGATTGTGACGCGATTTTACAACCTATCTCATAAATAGTTGAAGGGAACCTTGAAATCGGATTTCAATAATTCACCATAGTATAGGGATTTGACCCGTTTTATCGAAAAAGTGTTGCTCAGGAGATCGCGCTACGGGTCGAAATTTAGAAATCGCTCCCACCTCAAAAGTATACCGTACGGTATACTTTTTTATACCGTGGTATCTTTTTGAAATTCGGTATAAACCCAGTCTCTGTATAGGTTTATAGGTGTTTTTCT
>JAPPCZ010000004.1 GCA_028824685.1 Candidatus Poribacteria bacterium | reverse complement strand
GCTAATTGATGGTTCTTGAATGTAGTCGGGAATCGGAGTTCCCTCCTACAATACATAAGACTTCTGTAGGAGCGATCTCCGAATCGCGACCTACAATAATATGTTGGCGAAGCAATAGGAGGAAAAATGAAATACGATAGCGTTTTACTTGTGGCATTTGGCGGTCCAACTCCCGGATGCTGTAAAAAATATGATACCAAAAACTGTCCCGGTGAGGCATACTGTTTTGTTGAAGGCATTGCCGGTGAAGCAGAATCTCAAAAAGAACGTGTAAAAGACATCTCCACCCATTACGTACAATTAGGTGGATTTTCACCATTCAACGAATTGACTTTCAAACAAGCTAAAGCATTACAAAACGCATTGCAACAGCGTAACTTACCGTTACCTGTTTATGCTGGATTTAGGCATTGGGCACCGTACTTAAAGGACATCATCGCTGAAATGGCAGAAAAAGGACACCGTAAAATGCTTGGTATTATCATGGCACCGCACCGAGCCAAAGTTAGTTGGGAATGGTACCAACAAACCGTCAAGAAAGGGATTGAAGCAGTAGAAGGTGAAAAACCGACTATTGACTATCTCGATCAATGGTATATTCATAACGGATACGTTGGCGCGATCGCTGAGATTATCAAAACGGCATGTGGGGACAAGTTAGACCGTGCCGAACTGGTTTTTACCGCTCATGCAATTCCGCAAGTCGCTGCGGATACCTCACCTTATTCACAACAGTATGAAAAAACAGGAAAAGCAGTGGCGCGAGCGATTGGAAAGAAAAGGTTCGGCTTTGCATACCAGAGTGAGGTGGAAAATAGTCCAATTCCATGGACACAACCCGATATTAACAATTGGCTTAAAGCAAAGAAAGAGGAAGGCGTTGACACTGTCGTCGCCTCTCCCATCGGATTTCTTTGCGACCACGTTGAGGTTTTATATGACCTTGATATAGAGGCAAAAGAAACAGCAGAAGCGTGCGGAATTGATTTTATTCGGGCAGGAACTGTCGGAGATCATCCGAAATTTATTGGTATGTTAGCAGATTTTGTGTGTGAAAAGTCTGCGAAGTAGAATTACGTTTGTAAGTACTAAGCTGTTGGCGTTGCTAAGGAATACTCTGATGACGCAGGAACAGAAACGTGCAATCGTTATCGGCGGCGGAATTACAGGTTTAGCTGCTGCCTATCGACTGAAATGTGAAGCGGAGAATAGGGGTATTCCACTTGAGATTATTCTGCTTGAAGCGAGCAGTAGAGTAGGCGGCGTTATTCAAACGGAACACCGAGACGGGTTTATCATTGAGCACGGCCCCGATGCCTTCATCTCAACAAAACCTTGGGCTAAAGCACTGTGTGAAGAACTTGGTATCGCAGATAAACTGATAGGCACGAACCCAAAGGTGAGACGGAGTTTTGTAATCCGTAAAGGCAAGCTGCTTCCGGTCCCTGAAGGTTTTTACATGATGGCACCGGGATCATTCGGACCCTTTTTAAAAAGCCCTATCTTCAGTTGGCGAGGCAAATTCCGTATAGTCCTTGACCTTTTTATCTCACGTCGCGATAATATAGACGATGAATCGGTTGCGGATTTCGTTAGGCGCAGACTCGGAACCGAGGCGTTTGAGCGAATGGCACAACCGATGATAGGTGGTATCTACACCTCAGATGCAGAAAACCTAAGCCTCAAAGCGACGTTCCCAAGATTCTTGGAAATGGAGCGAGAACACGGTAGCATCATCAAGGCACTCTTGGCACAAAAACGTAAGGCTGCTCAAACAAGTCGTGATACAAGTGGACCACGTTATAGTCTGTTTTTATCTTTTGAAGATGGGATGCAGACGTTAGTAGATACCCTTGCAGAGAGTTTCTCAGGATGTATCCGTTTTTTATCCCGCGTGAACACTATTCAGCAAAAAGAGAGTGGAAAAGGGTGGCTTGTTTGCCTTGAAGATGGGAAAGTGTTAGAAACAGACTTGCTTTGTCTTGCACTCCCCGCTCCGCAAACAAGCAAAATTCTGTCAGGAGTTTCACCGTCGCTTGCCGAAAAACTCTCTACTATTCCTTATACATCATCTGCAACAGTTAATCTGGCGTTCCGTCGTGAGGATATACCCCATCCACTTAACGGGATGGGATTTGTTGTTCCTGTTACAGAGCAACTTAACCTTGTTGGTTGTTCGTTTAGTAGCGTTAAATTTGAAAATAGAGTCCCAGCGGATCATGTGCTGTTACGCGCATTTGTCGGCGGCAATACATTTGAAGGCAAGGTTAATGGAAACCTGACTCAAAATGATTTAGTGTCAACTGCATTAAAAGACGTATCAAATTTACTTGGAATTAAGAAGGAACCTCTTTTTTCTGTTGTGAGTGAACATTCACAGGCGATGGCACAATATCTTGTCGGACACCAAAAACTTGTCCAGGAAATTGAAAAACTCACAAAAGACTTGCCCGGTCTGGTATTAGCAGGCAATGCGTACCATGGTATTGGTATTCCAGATTGTATACACAGCGGTGAGCAAGCAGCATTAACACTGTTAGATGCGATATAGGTACAAAGATGTGTTACATTGTATTCTTCGCCGATACATACCCGGTTTGTGTGTATGCCTATTAAGTCTGTGTATTTTGGTATTCCTGGGAAAGTATGTATCTGGTGCGGGAAGCGATGCGAATCAACACAAGGAGATGTATCAAGCGTTTAAAGATGGTAAGTGTAAAAGTTGCCATCCAGCAATTTGGCGTGAGTGGGAAAAATCGATGCATGCACAGGCATGGAAAGATGAGATATATCAGGAAGCTGCAAAACAGGTTTCTAACAGAGAAAAGAGTTGTGACCCGTGTCATGCACCTGAACCAATCCTCGTTACCGGCATAGGGGAAATGCCAAAATTGCGTAACGTCCAACGTGAGTCTGGCGTTTCATGTCTTGTATGCCACCTCGATTCGGATGGTGCAATGCAAGGTCCTCCGGCAAGTGCAGAGACCAATTTTCATGCAAATGTAACCAACCCTATCTATAAGGCGCCTACAAAACTATGTGCTACGTGTCATGGTCAACCGAATGTGCCTGAACACGATCAAGTGTCCAGTTTTCTTGAGAGCAGTTTCGCTGCTGAAAAGAAAAGTTGTGCAACATGTCACATGCCAGTTGTTAATCGGATGCAAAGCACAGCAAGCTACGAAAGTCTCAAGGGGAGGAAACATACGTGGCAGGGCAGCCGCAGCGTCACTCAGCTTAAAAGTGCTGCAACATTTAAAATTGAACTTGCTGATAAGCAAGCGACTGTGATCCTTCAGAACAAGGCGGGACACCTCTTACCCGGTGGTACTTTACGTGTTATAGTCCTTGATGTAACACATCTTGCACCAGACGGAACACAGCGTGAGAAAAAACTGGTTTTAATTTCTGCGAAAGCGGAAAACCGTCTTAAACCTGACGAGAAGCGAAAATTTGTTTTTAATGTTAACAGTGGCGACACACTCAAAGTCCGTCTACGATATCAACTTACACCAAAAACACCTGAACCTGAATGGATACTAATGGCAGATGTAAATAAGATTGTACCTTAACGCATAAATTTGTGGTCGACCTTACCGTCGATAAACATAGTTTCCTATGTATTCAAACTTGGCAATGAATTGAGTCCAAGCAAACGTTTTAATGTCGGCGTTGCGCGTTCAATGACTTCCTCTGAGACAATCTTCAGATGATCTTGTTGGGGTTTCAAAATTGAACGACAGAAAAAACCGAGCAACGCAACCCGCGGCTCATCACTTCTATTTTCTGAAGAACCGTGCCAAACTGCACCGTTGACAATTAGCACTGAACCGCGGGAACCACAGATTTGTTGTTCGTCTCCATATTCAACACCGGATTCAGGTAGTGCATCAAGTCTTTGATGACTTCCCGGCACACAACTGGTCGCGCCGTTTTCAAGCGTAAAGTCGTCTAAAAACCAAACGCTATTTGCAACCATTGGAAAGTTGGGACGCGGCGTTGGAAGTCCGGATAACGGATAGTCGATATGGAGACCCGCATCTGGCGCACCTGGATAAAGGATATTGACTGTGAATGAACTTAACGTACAGTCTGCACCAAGGAGATACTCCATAGCGGCAAGCATCTTCGGTTGTTGGATAGCCTTCTCAAACATTTCGCCCTTGTCAATTAGATTCCAGACGCGTTGTGCAGTTTCATTTGGCAAATAGGTATGCCCTTTGCCAGCCTTCTGTTCTGCTGTGGCAAGTTCTAAAGCATGTTCTCGGAGTTGGATCGTTGTAGCATCGGATATTGCATTTTCAAACAGCAGAAAACCGCTTTGGTCGAGTTGAGATTTTTCCGAAATTGTCAACATCAATAGATTTTCCTTCAACAAAAATCTTTTTATTGACAATTTAATAGTTTTTTTGTATTATGTCAATTGGAATTTGAAATTTTGTCTAAGTATGCCCAAAATTCAGGTACAAAATTGTCAATTTGATTTGACATGTTTTTAAAATTATGGTATTATACTTAATACCGATTGCAATTTAATCGATGATAAACAAATAGGCGGGGAAATTTACCTAATTTCTAAATAAAACGCCGCGTGCCGATTAAATGCTTGCTTAATATTGTCACTTTTGTTAAAATAACAGATGTCCTTATATTTATGGGCAGACTTTAAGTCAATTAAATATTATGTTACGTAATCGCTTGAATCTGTTATGCGAATTTCCATAGAGATTCTTGCTGGTCAAACATAGAACTTCGGTGCCCAATTTTTGCTTGCTTTTGACCTTCATTACGGATATACTGACCTTATCCAAAGGTGAGTTACGTATACGTACGGAAAAATTTTATGATGCTTGGTAGTAGGATGTTAATTTGGATGGGCAGACACCTACC
Organism: Candidatus Poribacteria bacterium; assembly: GCA_028824685.1. GTDB lineage: Bacteria > Poribacteria > WGA-4E > WGA-4E > WGA-3G > MSPOR6. Next base: position 22,726 of record JAPPCZ010000004.1, on the reverse strand, counting down.
TCCGGTCGTTTTTGTCGTGTTTCCCGCTTGCCCATCTAAAACTTCAGTATTTAGTCTCGTTTTCGCGTAGACTTAACGAGGAGGAAGAGTTAATGAAAAAACGAACACTTGTTTGTTTTTTGATTTTTACATTGTGTATTTTTCACAGTTCAATACCAGGCACTGTGTTCGGGCAAGACGCGGAGTCAACTCCCGCTGAACTTGCTCAACAGGTGTTTGATACGTACAAGGAAACGCTTCAGGATGCAGAAATTAAACCATTGATTTTAGTTGTCCTTGAACTGCTGAGCGATCCGGCAACTTTAGAGAATCCGCTTGTTGGAAATCTTGGGGGTTTAGGACCAGCCTTAGATCTCGTTCTTGGTAGCCCGGCTCTTGTAGCAACCGTTCTGTCACCAGATGATCTGCCAGAGGGCGTAACAATGGCAGAAGTCATAGCACTTCTTGGCACAGAAAAAGTCCAAAAATTGCTTAAGGATGAGAATGTTCGGACTGTGCTACAGGACTCAGAAGCAGTTAAGGCACTCATTACGTTGATTAACCAAGAGCCAACCCCGGAACCGACTCCTGAGCCAACCCCGGAACCGACTCCTGAGCCAACCCCGGAACCAACTCCAGAGCCAACCCCGGAACCAACTCCAGAGCCAACCCCACCAGTTGATCTTGTTCCTTCAAATATAAATGGTAAGTCGAGACTTGGTGGTCTTTCGCTTAACCCTATTATCGGCAAGAATTTTGTCCGAGATCTTATAGTAGCCGCTGGATTTTCAAAAGAAAACGCAGAAACTTTCGTTGAACCCGCGGTTGATGCTGTCTTGGATTTAGTCCCGAAAGGGTTTCTTCCAAAAGAACTGATTGGAATATTAAAGTCTTTGAAAGATCGACAAAGTATTTCAATTTTTGAAACTGAGGCGGCACAGTTAGATAAGGAAAGTTTTGGAAATGCTATTACCCCAAGTCTTTCCGAAATTGTCTATCGGAACGTTCCTAACGTTACGAAGTATCTAAAAAGCGATAATCTTAACCTCTATGTCCGTGTTCCAGCAGCACTTGAAGGTGGAAGCGTTAAATTTAATCTCAATGATCAAACAGTAAATGGTAAACGGATTGAATTAGGTGAATTCCAAGCGGATACTATTGATCACACCTTCCGATTAGAGGAAACGCTTGCTGCAACTAACCTACCTGCATGGCCAGAATGGGATGAAAATGACCAATTGTTTGAAAGGGTTGTGCTTCGGTATTCTCAGGAGGGATTAAGAGGTAATTATATTGCCGTTGATATGGACCCAGTGCCTCCAGCACTTGATGATGATAGAGGTTACACGTGGGAAAGTACAATCGGCATTATACCAAGAGGGAATGTCTTTTACTACTTTGAAGTAACACTTGCCCAACCCGTAAAGTTAGAGATATTCAATGGTGCGGCACTTGGTGAAAAGCTCGCTTCAGCTGATGGCACGTCTACTGAACCAGCTGTCAGGCAATACAATGAGATTAAAACATGGTCAATGCCCGATCCGCTCAATCTCCAATTTGCTGATCGTGGTATCTTTGAAGCCTTGTTCACTCCTGATGTAGTAGAAGCAGCAACTCCGATTGCAGCCGCCCTTTTGGCTGGTCAAAATGTTCCCGCTAAAGATCTCCGTCCATTAGCAAATAAGTTGCTGCGCAATGCTCAAAAATTAACAAGCGACTTTGAAAACCACTTTGACCCGTTGTTAGCCTCCGTTTTTTCTATACCAAAAACGGTTGATAACCCATTACAGTCAATTTGGATTCCGGATCCGGCTGATCCTAATTATTCAATTCTTCAGTCGATCTCTGAAGGTCAAAACACATTAGTAGCGGAAGTGCGTATCAATGCAAATGATGTTAATCCTACAGACCGGATAATGGCAGACTTCACTGCTGACGCTTCCGCTCCAAAGGCAGATATTGTGTTCGGAGATGGCTTAGCAAACTTCGGAGATAACGTTACTGGTTATCAGAATTCCGCAGGGGTTTGGGTTGCCACTGCTCCTACCAGCGGTGCTCCGGCTGTGGTGAGCATAACAAGTAAACCTGAGAACCCGGCTGACTTGGGGGTAGATACAGGATATCTCCTTTATCAAGGAATTCCTCTTGACGCAGATGGAAATCCGGAAGGCACTTGGTTACCTTTGACAGTTGAGAATACTATGTTAGCATCGGATCTCTGGAAACTGGTCCAGGAACAGTTGGCAAGCCATCCTGATAAAAATGTTCAGGGGATCGCAAATTTGCCTTTAGTTGATGTCTTAGCTGGCTTAACTGAAGATGATCCTCTGGTAGGCGTTTACGCTGGTTTACTACGGGATTTCACAAATCCGTTCTTGAAACCTCTTGGAATCGGACTTGTAGAAGCTAACAGTGAATTTCTGGTCAGGTTCATAGGGGCAGTCATTGATGACCTTAATTCGATACCACTCACCTATGATCCGGCACGACCCATGAAAAGACCGTTTCAAGGTGTAGAGATGTCCCTCTTAGTCGGTGACTACGGGATCCGCGCAATGGGGATTGATAGTCTCTTGAATGTTGGTGCTCATGTCCCTCCAACGCATCTTAGAATTGTAGCGCCTGAATATGATAGGACAAGCGTTACCATGGCGAGTTTGGGTGACATCAACCATAATGGTAAAGATGATCCGTATGAAAGTGGTACTATCTATGAGAATGCCAGAGATGTAACACTAACTATCACCGTCAACGAACGCACAGTCCATCCTGGCACAATCATGGTTCAATACATGGCCGCGGACGGCAGCTGGAAGGATATCGGTGAACTTTCTTTAGCTGAAGCCACTGGCGCAGCTGGAGATACGCTTACAATTGATTGGAGTGCCCCTGATATGGAAGGGGATGCCGTAATGGTTCGTACTGTAACAACTAACGGTCTCCAACTCAAAAGCGAATCAGATCCGTTTTCGATCAATCTTGATCATGACGTTTTCCCAGTTGATCCCGAGGTCTTAGTCGTTGATGTAGATGCTGCGTCCATTGTAATGACAAATCCGGATAGTGGCGCACCGCAAGGCACAATCATGCTTGTTGGTTATACGCCACGCCGGACAGTTCCAGCAACCAACTCCATCCGTATTGAAGCTAAACGGATGAACGATGACGGTTGGACAATGATTGGTACTGTTGAAGTCAGTGATCCTATGGGTATGGGAGGCGATGCGACAGCCGCTGTTATGTTTAAAGGCAAAACGTTAGCGGATGTTTATGAAGCCAATATGCTCCATATTGATGAGACCAGCAGTTACCTCAAATGGATAGTTACTGTAGATACAACCGCCTTGGAAGATACTATTACAGTGGATAGTCCCGGTGCGCGCGATGTAGCAATGGATGACAATCGTTACATGGTTCGTGCTTATGCTGTCGGAGAGGACGGTTCCGATGTTTCTCCTGTCCTTGAAGGCGATATGTATACGGAAATGTTCTCCGTAGACAACGATGACGATGTCGCACCACTCGGTCCGACGAATGTTGTTGCTACAAGTATTAACGCTACCGATCCTGTCTTTATGGACAATGGTGACGGAACTTACACAGTTGGCGGTCTCGTTGATAAGTATGACCCCGAAGTCAACTCTCCAATAGTTACGTTCACTATTACACCAACAGCTGAACGCAAAACTTACGCGTCGGTTAAATTGCTAACAACCTTACCTGAAGGGGCAATTATCGGTGACATAACCGAAACTGCCGAAGGTAGCGGTGTCTTTACTGTAACGATTGATGTTGGCACTCTCATGGATGACGACGAACTTGCCTATAACGACGTATACCTGCAGAGTCGATCTGGAATCTACAAAGACTACGATGTCTATATGTTCCAAGTCCACGCTCTGGCTTATGACAAGGCAATGCCTTATGATGATGTCACTGCTGCTGACGAAATGTTCCTGAAATATGGGAATGTTCAAGCGGATGATTACGAAGGTGACGAAATCACCGTGAGTGTTGAAAACAGTTACAGACCCGATCCGGGTGTATTAGCAATCACCGTTGTAAATTCGGACGGAATGACGAACCCTGATAGTGGTGCCCCACAAGGTGAACTCACTTTCAATGCATATACACACGGACTTACTTCACCGCCAACAGAAGGTGTTCGATTTGAGGTAAAACGTCCAGGCGATACAACCTGGGAACGTATTACTGGTACGGTTGAACCACCTGTGATGGTTGAAGGCTCCGATTTGGCTGGTATTGTTGGTGGTCTTGTCGGAATCACAGAAGCTGGCACAGTTTCTGGTGAACTAACGGAATTGGAAATCCCTGCAGCCTATCAGAAATGGTCTGTTGTAGTGGATACCCGTGAGTTAGCACTGGAAGATACTGTCGTCCCAGATGATACCATCAAATTAGATGATACCATTGAACGCGGTGATGCTTCTCAACGTGATGTATCTAAAGATGCAAACCAGTATGAGGTGCGAGCGATTGCACTCACACCGAAAAACTTGGATCACCCCGAATACGATGATCGGGAAGGTGTAGAAGCGTCTTTCTCATTAGACAATGTTGATGATGTTCCGCCACTCGGTCCGACGAACATCACAGATGTTGCCGATGTAGTAGGTTCTATCACTGCGAATGAAGATGGCAGCTACACTGTCGGTGGAATCGTTGATCTTGGTGTTGAGTCGCCAGTTGCTACATTTAGCATTCAACCGACTGCTGAAGAAATAACCTATGCTGGTGGAAAGATCGGATTGGTTCAGACTGCAGCCGATGGTTCGGAAACAATGGCAGAAGCCAGTCTTGAAGATGGAAAAATCACGGTTGATGTCGGCTTACTTGCAAATGGGACATACATGTATCATGCACTTGTTGCTGATGCTTTCGGTAACTGGCAAGTGCAAGGTGAAGAAGATATGCCTTCACCAGTTATTACCGTTCATGTCCTTAACTTCCGAGTAAGTGACATTACGGGTCTAACTGTAACGGCAGTTGATGGTGAATTGCCCGACAGACTTCCACTCCAAGAAACTGTTGGAGAACTTGCAGGCAGGTTCCCACTCAAAGAATCGATCTCCGTGAGTTTCAATGTTAATAACGGTTCATTGGCAGTTGGAGACCTTACAGGTGTTCTCGTTGATGGACATGAAGTAATGTTTACTGCTGGCAGCGATGCTGAGAATGCTTTCTCGCTAATGGCAGACAAACTTTCAGCAGTAGCAGATGGATGGTATACACCGGAAGGTCGCGTAACTAAGCGCAACGGTTCGGTAACCTTCCCATTAGCGACGATTAACTTGGATAACACCGGTCCAATGATTACAATTGTATCACCTACAGAAGGGGAAGCAGTGAACGGCTTACCGTCGCTCAATGCTGGTTTCCAAGATGGTGATATGGGTAGTGGTGTAAGCGATGGTAGTGGTGTAAGTATGATGGATACCGCTGCTGTTTCATTAGATAGGCTCCGTCCGGAAGAAGTTGTTCAGGACGCAGTACCGATTGATGTTGATCAGAGTATGGTTGAACAGGATCTCGACTCTGTCGTCTATACTCGCACTGACAAACTTGCTGGTGGTGCGTATCAGTTCACAGTCAAGGTTTCAGATAAACTTGGTAACGTAGGTGAACAGTCAGTAGCATTTGCTGTTGAAGGGGAAAACCCAACGGTCGTAATTACCGCACCTGCTGCTGGGCAGACCTTTGATCACAGTCCAGCAAAAATCACTGGTTTCTTTGCTGGTGGTGGCGAGGTAAGTATTTCGAAGTTTACCGTTAACGATGCAGATATGACTGCAGAAGTAATGGACAACAACTTCAGTTATATGCCCACTGAGGCATTAGGTGATGGGGACTACAGGGTCGCTGTTGAAGTTACGGATGGTAGCGGTTTAACTGCGCAAACAGCCTTAACCTTTACAGTAGAATTACCGGTTCCGACAGCATCTATAGATACACCAACTGCTGGTCAAGTCTATGACCATGGTATGCCAATTATCACTGGCGAATTTTCTGGCGCTGCTCCTATAGAAGTTTCACTTTCTATTGATGGTGAAACTGTAATGGCAGAGGTAAGTGGCAACACATTCACTTACACGCCAGCAGAAGCACTGAGTGATGGCGAACACATGGTCGCTGTTGAAGTTACAGATGCCAACGGCAGAATGGCACAAGCATCTACTATGTTCACGGTAGATATACCGGGACCGACAGTAGCGATTAATTCACCTGCCGCAGGTCAAACCTATGATCACGGCAAACCAGCTATCCGAGGTGAGTTCTCAGGTGTTGCTGCACCAGTAACACTAAGTCTCACTCTAAATGGGGAAGCGGTTGAAGCAGTGGTAAGCGACGGTGAATTTATGTATACACCTGCTGACTTGTTAGTTGATGGTGAATATACGGTCGTTGCTCAAGTCATGGATGCTAATGGAAAAACTGCGGATGCAACTGCTATCTTTACGGTAAGGTTGCCTGTTCCGACAGTTGCAATCCATTCACCTGCCAATGGGCAGATGTACGACCACAGTAAACCGTCTATCACGGGTGAATTCTCAGGTCTTGATCCTGTTGAGTTAACACTCACCATTAACGGTGAAGCGGTTGAAGCGGTGGTAAGCGACGGTGAATTTATGTATACACCTGCTGAGGCATTAGGTGATGGTGAATACACGGTCGTTGCTGGTGTTTCTGACGCTAATGGCAAATCTGCAGATGCAACGGTTGTTTTCTCAGTAAAATTACCAGTTCCGACAGCCACTATTGTAACACCTGCTGCTGGTCAATCCTATGACCATGGTATGCCGATTATACACGGTAATTTCTCTGGCGCTGCTCCGGTGGAAGTTTCACTCTCCATTGATGGCGAAGTTGTTGAGGCAGTTGTGAACGAAAACAACGAATTCACTTATACTCCAGCAGTTGCGTTGAGTGATGGTGAACACATGGTTGCTGTTGAAGTCACAGATGCTAACGGCAGAACCGCCCAGACATCTACTGACTTCATGGTTGATATACCTGGTCCGACAGTTGCGATTAATTCGCCAGCTGCAGGTCAAATGTATGACCATGATATGCCAGTTGTCAGAGGTGAATTCACAGGTGTTGGCGATGTTACAGTAGCACTTACTGTAAATGCTAAAGAAGCTGAGGCGAAAGTAGAAGGCAACGGTTTCACTTATACACCTGCAGAAGGTTTAGGTGAAGGTGAACACACAGTCGCTGTTGAAGTTACAGATGCGAATGGCAAAATGGCACAAGCAACTGCAATCTTCACAGTGGAATTCCCGATGGCTTCAGTCATGCTTCATGCACCAGCTGCTGGTCATACTTTCAATCATGGTAAACCAGCTATCACTGGTGAATTTACTGGCGTTGGTGATGTTGCGGTAAAACTCACCGTTGACGGTAAAGATGCCGAGGCAAAGGTAGAAGGTAACCAATTTAGCCATACACTCGCAAATGCGCTTGGTCATGGTGAACATACGGTCGCTGTTGAAGTCACGGATGCAAATGGCGAAACCGCACAAACATCCGCTGTTTTCACAGTTGATATACCGGGTCCGACAGTAGTGATCCTTTCACCTGCTGCGGGTCAAACCTATGAACATGGTGAACCGGTTATCAGATCAGAATTTTCTGGAATGACAGATGTCAACGTAACCACATTCACTATCAACGGTGAAGATGTTGAGTTAGGTGAAGATGCAGTAGAAGATAATCTACTTACCTATACACCTGCTGAGGCATTAGGTGATGGTGAACACACGGTTGTCGTTGAAGTCACAGATGCGAACAAGAAATCTGCAAGGGCAAGCGTTGTCTTCTCGGTAGCGATACCAGTAGATACTACAGCACCTATCATTTCAGAAGTGTCTCCATCTGGCTTGGTTACGCTCAACAAGCAGGCCACTCTGGATGAAAACTTTGCGATAACAATCGCTGCCGTCATCACTGAAGCGGAATCCGCTATAACCAGTGTACAGTACGTTATTGACGGTCAACTACCAGCTAATTCCTATCCTGTTGAACGAGCTGGAAGTAAGTTTGAAGTTACAGAAAGCTTTACACCAGGGACACATACTATCAAACTAATGGTAACCAGTGAAGGTGGAACCCGAGAGTTTAGTTGGCGATTCACACTGCAGGTTGATAAATCTGCACCGGTAATCTCCTCAGTCACTCCTGCTGGCACTATCCATGCGGGGCTCCCGACTATTTCGGCGAGTGCTACCGACGATTCGGGCGTAGAAGAAATGACGATCGTCGTAATGGATAGTAATGGCAAAGAAGTGAAAGGGGACACCAGTGATGACGATGAGGATAGAACCAATGCAGGTATTACCCGCTTAGACTTCCATCCGGAAGCACCTCTCTCTGAGGGGACTTACTCGATTGAAGTTCGTGCGACTGATGCCTTTGGTAATTCATCAACACAAAAAGGTGTATTCACAGTTGATTTTGATACTGCTGCGCCTATCGTCACAGCGTCTTCACCTCAGGATGGTGCCCGTCTGATGTATAAGCACGATGAACAGGCAAGACCCACCATTTCAATCACATTTGCGGATGCTGAAACTGGTGTAAATGTCGATTCCATCAAGCTTGTTATAGAAGCGCCGAAATGGGGCGGAGGAACCTTGGTGACTCCGATTAACCTTACAGATAAGCAGAAGTCAGCTACACAGGTTATTTATAAACCTGCGGCTCCTGTCTTTACGGATCGACTCGCTCCCGGTGAACATGTGGTTAAACTGGAGGTATCCGACAACGCGCATCAACAGGGTAATGTCTCTGAAAAAAGCGACGGTGCCCGCGAAGCGAACACAGCTGTCTATCAGTTCAGTTTCTTTGTTGAGTATGCGGATGGACCTATATTGGCGAAGCCGATTAACTTCCCCAACCCGTTCAAGGGTAACACACGGATTTCGTTTGGACTTAACAGAATGTCGACAGTAAGTATTGTCATCTATGACGCTACACTCCGACCTGTTCGAGTCCTGCGAGATAACGTTGTTCTGAATGCTGGAGATTATACCGGCAATAACGGAATCGGTTGGGATGGAAAAACCAGCGGTGGCGAAGACTTAGCTCGCGGCATCTACTTCTGCGTAATAGAAGTAACAGATGGTTTCGAGCCGGAATCCGCCATTCTTAAGCTCGCTCTGACGCGCTAAGTAAAAGATAGTCCGTAAATCGGAAATTGGGGATTGTTCCCAATTTCCGATAGTACGGATACGAAGGAGGACATAAATGTCTATCACAAAGCAAAGATTGCTATGCGGTGTAATACCCGTTTTACTTCTTATCCTTGCTGTGTCGCCAGTCTGTTATGCTGAGGGTGAAGTTAACGCTATGCCCCATCTACGCCTTGGTGCAGGTGCCCGCTCGATCGGCTTAGGCGGTGCTTACACAGCTATTGCAGAAGATGCCACAGCCACTGTCTGGAATCCAGCAGGTCTCGGTTCAGCGGCGGATCTAAGCCTCAATTTTTCTACACAGAGATTGTCACTTGATAGAACCCATAATTTTATTGCTATCACAAAAATGCTCGGTTCTTACGGGTCAATTGGTTTAGCTGCTACAAATTTTGGTGTGTCTGATTACAATCTATATGATGCAAAAGGCGAGTACGGAGGCAAAGCTGATTATAGTTCGAATGCTTACTCCCTCTCTTATGGCATTGCTGTCGGAAACTTCAATCTCGGGCTAACAGGTCGAATGTTAGCAGATAACTTCGGCGTAGATAGCGTTGAAAACCAAAGCGGTTTCGGCGGCGTAGATATCGGATTAATGGGACATGCGCTACACATAGATGCAAACGAGGAACAAGTGCCAACTTTTCACTACGGTGTTGTTGCAAAATATCTTGGGGCATCTCTTGGTGAAGCAGGTACTGTACCAATGGTTGTTGATGTCGGTGTAGCTTACGATCTCTATATGGGTAACGTTGTCACATTCTCAGCAGACATTGAGCAAGAATTCGTTAATCTTGAAGAGAGTGCGTTTAGCATGCGTGGCGGTGTTGAATACACAATTGTCACAAACAAATCAACTGAATTTGCGATACGCGCTGGTGTGAGAGCATCACGTGATGTCCAGAACTTGTTCGGTGGACTTGGTATCAACATTGCTGGACTGCAGCTTGACTACGCCATCCAAGATGGTATGGCAAGTGAAATTAATGGGGTCGGAAGCACTCACTATGTTTCTGTATCCTATGAATTTTAGCATCTAAGAGGAGAATACTGATGAAGATGATAAAATCCACGCTAAAATTAGCACTGATTCTCTATATCTGCGTAGCACTTAGTGGTATATACGCTTTATCCGCCTCAGCAAGAATCACACCGCGCGAAGGCGGTGATGATACCGTGCTGATTACCATTGAAAAAGGGGACACGCTTTGGGATCTCTGTCAGGAGCATTTGAAAGATCCACTAAAATGGAGAGAACTTAGTAAATATAATGATTTTACTAACCCTCACTTGATCTATCCTGGCGAAAAATTGCGTATTCCTTTAGCGATGGCTAAAGACGTTGTTGAAATAGCTGAGGGAGATCTTGCTAAACAACAGGAAGAGTTAGAGAAATTACGTGCTGAACTCGCTGAATCTGAAGCAACTCGGGAAAAATTAATGGCTGAGATTAAGAGTTTAAATGAGAGCATGACGAAGCTCCAAAAACAAATTAAAGCACTTGAAAGCAGCCAGAAATCCCAGCAGAAAGTGATTGACGCAGTCAAAAAAGCCAATAATGATGCAGCTGCTGATGTCAAAAAAGCTGTCAGATCCAGTAAAAATGCTTTACAAAAGCAATTAGAAGATTTACACGGTCACCTTGACTCATCAAATGAGATGCTTACTGCACTCCAAAAGGAGTTGAAAGGAACACAAGAGCATCACAAAAGTATTCAAGAGAACGTGAAAACCGCGTTGACACAGATTGAAATGAATCAGAAAGCTATCAGCGAACTGAAAATGATGATTGAAGACGCAAAAGGTGTGCATGAAGAAGTTTCTTCAACGAAGCGCGCACTCGTCTTTATCACAACTGCCGCGGCTGGTATCGGATGGTTTGTTATTAGCACAATCGGTGGTCGTAGCGGCGAATAAGTAATTTCAATTATTCATTAGGCAGGGAAGACGCATATCAGCTCTTCCCTGCTTTTTTTATAGTAAAAAGGCAATGTCATCACTTAATTTTGATTTGGAACTCCCTCCGTTTGAAAAAGCAATACAACTCTACGGCGATAGAGCAGGTGGACAAGGCAATTTTGAATTTGCCGGTCTCGCTAACCTCAGAGAATCTAAAGTTGTTTTGTTAAAAGGAAATGCCAAAAGTCTTGAGCAACCTGCTGATTGGAGACGTTTTTTTCGGTTAACCAATCTTGCTCAACGTCTCAGCAAACCTCTACTATTGTGGAATTTACCCCTAATACATATCACGGCAACACAACATACCATTTCTTTAGTTTTAGGCTCTGCAATTCAGAACACAAAAATGCAACTATTAAAATTACCACAACCAATCATAACGGTTTTTGATGGCAATTACAATTGGAGCGATATTATAACAAAAGAACTTGGTTGGGTAGATGGTGGTGTTGTAGTAAAGCCCGAAAAGGAAGTGCTTTCCACCTTTCCAAATTTGGAAAAGCAGAACCTAAAAATTGTTTGTGAAAAATCAGATATCTCAAAGCAAATTTTGAAACTATTACAAGAGGTATCACAGGTTAACAGCGAAGAATTAATTGCTAATCGTTTAGAATCTTTTTCCCTTTCCATTGAGAAATCAGTGATTAAATAAAGCCCAAGTCCCGCAAAGTATCCCATAAAAGTTTTATTACATAGGCAATCACTGTAACGACCAACACCACTTTAATCCATTTGTCACCCATCTTTACTGCTAAATGGCTGCCGATCCACGCGCCAGTAGCATTTCCAGCTGCAAGTGTAAAGCCTAAGATCCAATTGACATGTCCTTTAAAGACAAAAATACCTAAGGCGATAATCGTATAGAAGAAGATTATAAACACTTTAAGCGCGTTAGTAATGACCAGATCACCACCGTCAATGATGCGTAAGGTAGCTATAACCAATAAGCCTACACCAGCCTGAATAAAACCGCCGTAAATTCCAACAAAAAAGAGTGCAATACTCGCTACTATTTTATGCTGTGTGCCACTCGGATTAAATTTTCCTTGTAGCCACTCGGTTGGATTAAACAAGGTTAAAAAAAGCATTGAAACCATCACGATAGCAAGAACCGGTTTAAATACCTTATATGACGTTAAGGTTGCGATGTAAGCCCCTATACTCGCGCCTAAAACTGCTGGGATTGTAAGCGTAATAGCATGCCGAAAATTTGAAACACCTTTACGGCGAAATCCAAGGATTGCGCTAAAATTTTGAAAAATAATCGCTACCCTGTTTGTTCCGTTGGCAATGTTTGTTTCATCAGTGCCTACAGGTAGCGATGGAACATCAATGGCAAAAGGAACTAAGTAAACGAGGGTGGGTAATGTCAAAAGTGAACCACCAAATGCAACGGTGTTCAGAAAGCCAGCAAACATACCTACACCCATAAGCAGAATAATATATAATATGTCAAGACCAAAAATTTCAATTCCCATTCGAATCTCCTTCTCTACGAGATGATTTACGTAAACCATGCTGATATTTGGCTATACCAATTAATAAAAAGGCAATGAGGTTACCTAAGACAATCGCAGTGCCGAATCCTGTAATAACTAAAAATCCTATGATCTGGAAAATGCCATCACCAAATGGGCAGTGCCAACGCTGCGTGAGTATCCCGATGCAAGGAATAACCGTCCCGAGTATAAATCCTATGCCGCCTGCAATACCTGCGATATTTTGATACTTTTTTAATTCTGATGGATAAATTTCAAACATGTACTTCTTCTACTTTCTCATTGACACCCGTGATTATTGAAGACACAGATAGCATACCCACAAAATGTTGTACACTGGCTTTAGAGTTGAAGTCTTCTTTTATTGATGCCCAAAAATAAAGTGATGTATGTCTATAACATACATCACTTATCATGAACTTAGAAAATACTGCTAATTATGGAGGATCCCGTATGTCTACTCTGATAATCCTTCATATCAAAATTCAGGGAAATCATGTTTTTGTATTTCTATCTCTCTACTATGCGATTCCGAGATACTTATCTCTACCTTTAACAAGTGCTTCAATCTTTCGGTCAACTACAGAACGTTGTAGCATCCAAAATCCACAGTCTGGGTGTACCCAACCAACGCGTCCCGAACCCAACACCTTCTCAGCTTTTTCTATACTTGATGCGACATCGTCAGGTGTCTCAACCGGATTCACTTTCACATCAATCACTCCGATACCGAGACGGATGTTTGGCGAGACATCCTTGAGAGCCTCAAGATCGGCATCAGGACGATGTTTTAACTCTAATACAAGATGGTCACATCTGAGCGCACTTAAAAAGTTAATTAGAGCACTCCAGTTACCTTTCTGGATTACCTGTCCCCCATAGTTGCCGAAGCAGAAGTGAACCGCCTTTTCTCCGTCAAACGCATCAAGCACAATATTTATCGCTTGGGCAGCGCGGGGTCCGTCTTCAGGATTTCCCGGTATATTTGCCTCATCAATTTGAAGACATGTACAATCCAATTCTCGCACCTGTGCAGCTAACACTTCTGCCAAAGCGGTGAGTAATGCGTCAAAGTTGTCGTAGTGTTTATCCAATAATGTTCGGGCAAGCATATATGGACTTGTTACCGTAAACTTTATATCTTTGCCAGCAACACCCACAGCGCGCTCACAATCAGAAACAAGGTTTAATGTGCCTTCTCCTAATCCACTTTCTACAACTCCCGCAGGTTTCGCTCGAAACGACATCGTTTGCATTTCTCTGAACTCTGACCATTCCTGTCGTCCCACCTCTGCTCGGACACCTGAAAGTGGCCGAATAAAATAGTCAATCATCCCGTTTGTATCAGGATGGTTTACATCAAAACGATATAGTTCACCGTCAGTAGGTAGATCAATACCGCGTTGACGCTGAATATCTACTACAACACGAGTTGCATCAATAAGTGCTTGTTCAGTCGGTGTAGATTGCAGCCAGGCGGGGACAGGATATGATCCCACTGTTGTTGTTAAAATATCTAATGTTTTCACTTCAGAGAGTCCTTTCCTGTACCTAATTTTTCACGAGTTCGTAGGATTCAAGTTCAAATTCCGATTCGACCGTTTCACCAACACGAGTTTGCGATTGCGTAAATTTAATTATACCGACATCCGGTGCAACCCACTTTTGAGCAACAGTAGTATCAATGGAAAAATCCAGAACATCAGGATCATATACCCATTGAAATGATTCTTGAACCTGGAACACGTTCTCAAAAGTGCCAGCAGGCACGGTGACGGTTTCCTCAGAAAGCACCTCGAATTCATCAATACCGCTATCTAATGGAAAAAGTTCAGGTACCAACTTTGCCTCAAATCTGACCTGCCATTTTTCTCCTGTAATGAGTGGAAATTTGTACAATGGCAAAAATGGGAAAAACATCATTGTGTCCTCTGAACCGGGAGTGACATTTGTGGCATGCTGAACAACGGCTGAAACCTCACCTTCTTCGTTGAGTGTATTTCCCAAATAAGAATAGTTTACAACGTTTTCCAATCCTTCTTTCGTACTTGATTTCTGGAGAACAAAACTCTCCACAGTTTCTCCACCTTTCAGTTGAATCGGTATAGTATCAATGATTTCGAAAGTAATTTGGGTGCCTTCTGCGTCCCGGTATCGCCAGATATTTCCTACTGCTAAAGGATAATAGTTACCCGGTCTAATCCGCCACACCTGAATATCAAGTGTGCTTGTTGTAGCCTTTTCACCATCGCTTACTGTAACTTGAATTTGGTATTTGCGCTCAGTTTCAGGCGCGTTCCAGATTGCGCCAGAGGCATCTCCCTTTATTTCGCCGTCGCTTGCCGACCATGAGTACGTTAAAATATCATGTTCAAGGTCAATTGCTTGTAGTTGAATAGAGACCTGTTCCCCTGGCGGAACTATCTCTGATTCTGCTTCAAAGACCGAAATCACGGGCGCAAGATTCTTAGGTCCCGATTCATCAGTGCCGCAACCGATCACCACGGTTACAAAAAAGAAACAGAGGAAAATCCAAACGCTACCTACTTTTTTCATGAGTTAAATTCCTTACCCCGTAAAACTTCTCGAGACTGTGATGTCCCATTTCCAGTAACGTTATAAGCAAATGTATTCATCAATCTGTCATTTTCCGATTCGTTTGGTGCTGAACCGTGAATGATAAGGGCGTTAAAAAATACACCATCTCCCGCTTCCATTTCCACAGCAACAGCATCTTCCCGTTCCTGATAATGTCCGGGTAGAAACACTCCAAACGTCTGTTGTTTGCGTTCATGCTCCTGTAAACCCCAATTATGGCTTCCGGGCACAAACTGGATGCATCCATTTTCAAGGTTTGCCTCGCTGATAGCCAATTGACAATTTATCATCACAGGTTTGTTATTATCATTTTTCCAATAGGCGTAATCTTGATGCCATGGGATAGCCGTACCATCACCACCAGCCTTGGGGAGCAATTTGCTGTGATATAGTGAAATATCAGGTCCCATCATTGCTTCCAACACATCAAGAACTGCATCAGAACGGAGGAGTTTATTAAGCGTAGGACTTACCAGTTCACTATGCATTAGCTGCTTTATAAGCGGTGGATGATCGGGATCATCTTCATATACTTCCCATGAAATACCTATGCCATCAGTAGGTTTCTCAGCCATACGGTTATGAATATCATCAATTTCTACCAGAATCCGCGATATGTCTTCGGAGGAAACGAATCCTTTTTTTAGAAGATAACCGTTGTTTTCATAAAATTGTATCTCTTTATCTGTAATTCCCATGTGGAGTTCCCTTTAAAAGTAAGATTTGTAGTGAATTATAAACCAAATTTTCAAAAAAATCAAGATATTCATTATAATTGCAGGCTTTTAGTTTTAAGAATTACCAGTTGATGCGTGTTATTGAAAGTTTATTTAGTAGGTCGGGTAAGCGGTAGCGAAACCTACCTACAATACTACGTCACTAAACGGATTGCAACGGAAATTAGTTTACTTCTGTTGAGAACGCTGCTACAATACCAGAAAATGTTATGCATGGAATGGACAACTTAATGGACTACACACTTGAAAATTGCCAAAAAATCGTAGATGACTGGGTTAACACACTTGGCGTGCGTTATTTCTCAGAATTAACCAATACCGCTATTCTTATGGAAGAGGTTGGTGAGTTAGCAAGGATAATGGCACGCCAATATGGGGAACAGAGTTTTAAAGAGAACGAGAAAGATTTAGACATGGCTGAAGAAATGGCAGACATTCTATTTGTACTCTTATGTTTGGCAAATCAAACAGGAATTCAGCTTGAGGAAGCATTCAAAAAATCAATGCTAAAAAAAACAGCCCGCGATAAGGAACGACACATCAAGAATCCGAAACTTCAAAAAGATAGTGGGAATTAAGATAATGTTTCGTAGATGTTTTCAGTATTTAGTGTTTAGCCTCTTTTTTGTGCTTTGTGGCTGTGCAATTTTTCCAAAAACTCAATCCAACTCACCTGGGATTGTGGACCCACTGATTGAACAGAATCAGCAATGGCGCGAACACACTGAGGCAGGTAATGCCGCACTACAACAAGGTCATCTACAAGATGCACTTGAATCCTATCAAGCCGCTGTAAAAATCCGTCCGAATTCAAACGAAATTCAGTATAAAATAGCCGAGATTTACTTTCAACTTGAGGAGTATGAGAACGCACGCGACGCATTTGTGGCTTTCCTTGCATTAGAACCAAACCACATTACAGCACTTAACTATGTCGGATACATTTTTGAGAAGCTGAGTAAGTATGAAAATGCAGCACAATATTATGAGCGAGTCCTTAGCATTTCAAAAGATGACCTTTATGCGCTAAATCACCTCGGTTTAGCATATAAACAATTAAACCGCCTTGACGAAGCCGAAGCACAACTCCGAAAGGCGTTGACACTCGATCCAAACTGTGATAGTCCAGATTGCGAAAATTTGCATAATTACTTGAGCTTAATCCACCTACAGCGAGGCGAGGTCGGTGAGGCTATTGCAGAACTGCGTGAATCAATTCGATTGTTTCCAAACGATATCTGGGCACGGCAACAACTTGCTTCACTCTACGAGGACCACCAACGTTATTTTGAAGCACAACTGCAATACCAACAACTCTTGCAAGTTGACCCTGACAATCTACTTGCTGTGACAAGGTTGCAGGCAATTGCACAGTTGACTCCTACACCAATTCAAGTAGTAACAGTTCCTCCTGTTCCCATCCTTAATCCTGATGTTTCCCAAATCATTGCAAATGCACCTACCTCAAGCGATTATCCGAACGCTGATGTCATTATTTTATTCAATCATTTCAGTCATGATGTCTTGCCGACTGGACAGTCGCGCTATACTACCCATCAAGTTGTTAAAATACTAACCAAAAGAGGTATACAAAAATATGGTGACATTGCTATCCCATACCAACCAAATTCGCAAAATATTGAGGTCAACATTGCACGAACGATTGCACCTGATGGCACGGAGCTTACACCTCCCGATGAAGCGTTCAATGACGTAACCCCACCTGGTCTATTATCTTACAATCTTTACTCTGATATGATGTGGCGAGTAATTTCTATGGTTGGACTTTCACCTGGGGTCTGCATCGAATACCAGGTAACCCTTGAAGATAAGTTAGAAAAAGTAGCAGGCAGTGAAACTTGGATTACGGGAGGATATAATTTTCAATCTTCAGAAGTAACACTTGAAACGATTTACGCGCTCAGACTGCCACAATCACGACATCTTCAATGGAAAACCGACAACTTTCAAATTGAACCAGAAATATCCTATGAAGAAAATGGAATTGTTATATATATTTGGCGGCACGGCGAGATGCCAGCGCTGAAGTTAGAAGAAGGTATGCCTCATATCAACGATGTCGCACCGCGGTTGAGTTTTTCCTCAATTGCGTCTTGGGATGATGTGTACAAGTGGTATAAAGACCTTGCTAAAGGACGCTACGCACCTGACGAACACATACAGCAAACTGTTAGCGAACTGACAGAAAACCTAACAACCGATGAGGCGAGGATTCGTGCTATATATCATTTTGTGGCAAAAAACATCCGCTACGTTGGGATTGAACTTGGACAGAGTGCATATCAACCTTCTCCTGCCGTTGAGGTCCTACAGAAACAATATGGCGATTGTAAAGATAAAACAACGCTGCTCATTTCAATGCTTGAGCTTGTGGGTATAAAAGCCTATCCAGTCATGATCAGCACATCACCATATCAGCGGATTGATACGACTATACCATCACTCAGCCAGTTTAACCACATGATTGCAGCGATTCCCAAGGACAACAAAAATTATATTTGGTTAGACCCGACCTCAAGCACTTGTAGTTATGGCGATTTGCCGCACAGTGACCAAGGGCGGGTTGGACTACTTATCGGGGATACACGAGGGGTTTTTGTGGATATACCTGTTTATCCCGCAGAGTTTAACAAACTCGTGTCCACAACGGAATTGTGGTTAAATAGAAAGGGAGATGCACACGGAGAAATCCGCATTCACATGACCGGACAATACACTATTGACGCACGTTGGACATATCAGCAGATTCCTCCTGCAAAATGGAAAGATACGATAGCGGCTGAATTGAGCCAACAATTTCCTAACATTCAGGTAGACTCTGTCTTGATTTCTGAATTAGACAATCTTGACACACCTCTTGAAATGGCAATCAAGTTCCATGTAAAAAATTACGCTATACATTTAAATAAACAAACACTTCTGCCGCTGCCAATTGATGAATTTGCCGATTATGCAGAAATTGTTGCTGCAGCGAAACGGTCTTATCTACTCAACCTAAGCTATCCCACGAAACTTGAAAAAATAATTCAGATTCACCTCCCAGATGAATGGAGTGCTGTGCTGCCGTCTGATTTTGAACAGACTACAAGTTTTGCAGCAATGGAGAGACAATATAGTCAACAGGAAAACTTAGTTACTTACCGTTTGATATTTACATTAAAAAAACGAACAATTCCCACAGAGGCTTACGCAGAAGCAAAGCAATTCTTTAGCCGACTTGCCAGTGAAGATGGTAGTCGCTTACTACTAAATACAAGAAACAGTAATACTGTCTCTTCAAGATTACGCTAAATTCTTGATGAGAGGAGTACATATTCTTACATAGGCAGATTTGAGATTATCTTACCAATACTTTTAAAAGAGGTGTCTATTTTATGAGTGAAAATAAAAACCCAAATATTGTTCTAATTCTAAACGATGATATGGGCTTTTCAGACTTAGGGTGCTATGGTGGAGAAGTTCATACACCAAATTTAGACCGACTCGCCTCAGGTGGACTTCGGTTCACACAGTTTTACAATACCGCACGGTGTTGTCCTTCACGTGCCTCAATGCTTACGGGTCTTCACCCACACCAAACAGGTGTTGGACACATGATGGGTGACGATGGGTTGGAAGGCTATCGCGGAGACCTGAATGACCGCTGTATCACGATTGCAGACGCAGTTCGTTCAGAAGGCTATGGCACTTATATGAGTGGTAAATGGCACATCTCCCGACATACCGGTCCTGACGGTCCCAAACATAGTTGGCCATGTCAACGCGGTTTTGATAATTACTATGGCATTATCACCGGTGCTGCGAACTTTTGGAAACCAAACACCTTAACAAGAGATAATACGCGGCTTGATAGTGACGACCTCCCAGAAGGATATTTCTTTACAGATGCTGTCAGCGATGAAGCGGTGAATTTTATTCAGAATCATCACGATAAGAAAGCTGATAGTCCGTTCTTCACTTACGTGGCATACACAGCACCGCATTGGCCCCTGCATGCACACGAAGAGGACATCGCTGAATACAACGGACGTTTTGCGGCAGGATGGGACGAACTCCGAGAAGAACGGTTATCACGGATGCGTGAGATGAAGATTTTAGATGAATCGTGGCGATTGACTGATCGCGATCCATCACAACGACCGTGGAGTGATGCGGAATATAAAGAGTGGAATCAACGGCGTATGGAGGTCTATGCGGCACAAATCACACGCATGGATGCAGGCATCGGACGAATCATCAACACGCTTGAAGAAACAGGTGAATTGGATAACACGCTCATCTTGTTTTTAGCCGATAACGGCGGTTGTGCGGAGGAACTCGGTGGTCCACCCGCGAAACGCGACAGTGGTTCACTTATCAGTACGCAGACGACCTCTGATGGAAAACCCGTTTATCGTGGTAACGATCCGAGTATAATGCCCGGTCCCGAAACGACCTATCAGAGCTACGGTGTTCCATGGGCAAATCTCTCTAATACACCGTTCCGTCTATACAAACATTGGGTGCATGAAGGTGGCATCGCGACTCCGCTGATCGCGCATTGGCCTGATGCCATAGAATCAGCAGGTGAACTACGACATCAACCCGGACAACTCCCCGACATTATGGCAACGTGCCTTGAGATTTCAGGCGCAACCTATCCCGAAGAACACAACGGAAAACCGATTTTGCCGTTAGAAGGTACGAGTTTAGTGCCGATTTTCGATGATAAAGATAACGGTAAAGATATTCTTCTTTGGGAACACGAAGGCAATTGCGCTGTGCGTCAAGGTGATATGAAACTCGTCTGTAGATTTCCTGGTGATTGGGAACTTTATGATCTGCAAGCAGAACGGACAGAAATCAGCAATATTGCTGACAAGCATCCACAAAAGGTGGAGGAGTTGGATGGTCTGTATCAAGACTGGGCAAACCGATGCTTTATCTATCCTTGGGACAAACTCGGAGAACACCGTAGGCAGCGGAGACAAAAAAGATAACGCTGTTGCGTAAAATGAAAGTGGAAACGGCACACTCATAAAATATGGGAGGATATGAAAATATCCTCCCATATTTTATGCTATTAACTACATGCAAGCATCTTCAAACAGACCGGGTTTGGCACTTCTGCTACTTTCCCTGTCTCAGTCAATTCACCTGTCTCAGCATCAACCGCAAACGTAACAATATTACTTGTCTGCTGATTGGCAGCTAAAAGAAAAGTCCCCGCAGGATTTAAACCGAAGTTGCGTGGTGTTTGTCCTTGCGTAGATTCACAGTCAATGTAAGTAAGCATTCCTGTATCTTCATCAATGGCACAGATTACGATGCTATCATGCCCACGATTTGAACCGTAAAGGAATTTGCCGGAGGGATGAACGTGAACGTCAGCACAGTGGCTGGTGCCATCAAAATCATCGGGTAGCGTCGAAATTGTTTGGATTTCAGTGAGTGATCCAGCGTTCTCTTCGTATCGGAAAGCGGTAAAAGTAGAATCCAATTCGTTTATCACATAAGCGTATTTTCCGTTTGGGTGAAAATCAAGATGGCGTGGACCTGCCCCAGGATGTACCCTTGCCCACGGTTGTGTGTTAGGTACAAGTTTTCCATTTTCCAAATCCAATTGGTAAATAAGGATTTTATCAAGTCCGAGGTCAGGGGCAAAGGCAAAACGATTGCTGCCATCAATCATAATGGCATGCGCGTGTGGTTCTGATTGGCGACCAGGATTGACACTGGAACCTTGATGCTGCACGAAATCGGATGCCTCACCAAGTCTACCATCTTTACTGATTGGGAATGCAGCAACGCTTCCACCACCGTAATTTGCAACAAGTAGGTATTTGCCCGTGGCATCTATACTTACATGGCACGGTGCGCCGCCGCCTGTTGCTTGCTGGTTCAGGAAACTAAGTTCTCCCGTACTCCCATGGATGTAAAACGCAGTGACAGCACCGCTTGCCTTACCTTCAAATTCGCCAATCTCATTTACCGCGAAAAGATAACGTCCACTTGGATGGATATCCAGAAACGAAGGATTTTCTACACCTGTTATCTTACTGGAATATTCTAACGCGCCTGTTTCACCATCTAAACGATAGACGTAAATGCCTTCGCTATCTCCGTGTGTGTATGTGCCAACGTAAACATAATAGTCTTGATTGTTTTCTTGAGCCATGTTTTATTCTCCTTATAAAAATCTAACTCATAAATTTAGTAGATGACTTTTACGGGTCTTTGGCGTTCCAAATCCGAAATTATCCTTATGAACGGTTAAATTCCCCATATAATTGCTTGAACTGTATTAGAAACTGAAATCACCGTTTCGTTAGGCATTGCACACAAGAATATTGCTTTTCTTGCTTGCCAATCCAGACTTTTGACTTGATCTGTTCGGATAAAACCGTGTACCTCTAATCCCTCTGGGATTTCAATTTCAAAGCGGCTCCCTGTTGTGGTACGAGTAATTGGACAGATAATTGCTACATTTTTCGTGCGGTTGAAATCCCATGAGGAGAGGACAAGGGCAGGACGCCAATCCCAGATTTCTCTTCCTGTTTGAGGGTTGAAGTTAATATCCACTACGTCCCCACGCACAGGAATATAATTCTGGTCGTACCGAGATAATGTTAACATACTTCATTGCCTACCGCTGGACCAGTATTTATTTCTTCTGAATCAGTATTCTCTGGTTCTTGTGCCAACAGTTCAGCTAATTTCAGAGGAGGAAGACCTGCGGGAC
>JAPPCZ010000017.1 GCA_028824685.1 Candidatus Poribacteria bacterium | reverse complement strand
TTATGAAAAGGTGTCAATGGTTCACCAGAAATAGAGAGAAGGTGCGGGCACATGTCGGTTTTGAGTGGATTTGCAAAATAGAAAAACAATACGAATCGAGTTAATTTGGTATTACTCTTCATCTAAACTCGCAGCATGCCTGCCAGCAGCAGGGTCACCCGCAGCATAAAACGTCCCGCTATCTTTATCAACATAAAGCATGGAAGGTGCAGCAATAGCACCTGCTTGTGCCTTAACTTTATGACCGCGGTTAGCGAGTTCTTCCCTGACGTTTTCACTCACACTGTCGTTGATAGTTAGCGAACCTACTTGTCCGAATGTCTGTTCACGGTTGGGGTTTGGGTCAAACGAATCTTCGTGATGCGCAGTAGCAAAACGTGGTGCTGTGGCCGCATCTTCCGGCAGCATGCCAAACTCAACGAAATTGAGTAGCAAATTCATCGTCGCCTGATCTTGCAGATCGCCACCTGCAACGCTGATTGCTAAAATAGGTGCGCCATCCTTAAGAACCAGTGTTGGTGTAAGCGTAATTCTCGGACGCTTCCCAGTCTCAATACAGTTCGGATGTCCAGGGGTTGTATTGAGACTCCGCAAGCGATTACCGTAACTTACGCCTGTAGTGCCAGTGTCCCCTGCGTGATAGACGTTAGCACTTGGTGTAGCAGAAACGACATTGCCCCATCGGTCAGCAACTACACAAGTTGTTGTCCCACCAACACCGGGTCTAAACACACCGTTTGCTTTTAGCGGTTTCATATTCTCTACATCACCCGGTTGTGCCTCATGTGATGCTTTTTTCATATCAATTAGTGGTCTGCGAATCTCAGTGTACGCATCTGAAAGCAATTTAGCCATTGGTACATCTACAAATTCAGGATCAGCGTAATATTCATCTCGGTCTGCCATAGCCAACTTGAGCGCTTCAGTGACCACGTGCACGTAATCTGCTGAAAATTGTCCCATCGCTTTGAGGTCGAAACCTTCCAACAGGCGCAGCGCTTGACAAAGGTAAGGACCTTGTGTCCACGGACCACACTTACACACCGTATAACCACGGTAATCCACTGTTACGGGGTCTTCAATAAGCGTGACATGAGCAGCAAGGTCTTTCTTACGGAGAAACCCGCCATTTTTAATGTAAAATGCCTCTAATTCATCGGCAATGTCACTATGAGCACCGTTTCGTCCATAGAACCGATCATTTGCCGCCTGTACTTTCTGTTCACGACTTCCAGACGTTTTCCGTTCCTCCTCAACCATCCGCCTTAGGGTAACTGCCAAATCTGAATGCCACTCCGCCTTACCAGCGTCAAGCAGCGCCAACGTCGGCGCGATAATTTCCTCAAACGTCATTGTCCCATACAGTTTGAGTGTTGTTGTACACAAGTCTACGACAGATGGGACAGGTGCCATTTTTATGTCGGCATTCGGGATACCGTTTTCCATATACCAATCAATAGCATCTTGAGAAAGTGGTGCGCGTCCCTGCCCAGAAAGTGATTTCACTTCCTGCTTTTCCGCGTCAAATATAAGCAGTGGCACTTCACCACCGATAGAACAGGCACCATGGTCTGTTATATTGAGGGCAAGAATCGTTCCTGCTGCAGCATCTGCAGCATTTCCACCTGCTTCTAAAATCTCAATCCCTGCAGCAACTGCCTTTGCCCCGCCTGCGGCTACGACTCCAGTTTTACTAACTGCTTTCCAACCAATTTGTTGTCCGTTTCGCATTGCTTTTCCTTTGCTTCATCAGAAGTTTATCCGGTTTCATTCTTTGCGTTAGAGCATACCACAAAATTTCATCTTCTGCAATGCCTAAAATCAAAGAACTATTCAACGTTTCTGATAGCGATACTGTACACTACATTTGAATAATGAATAAAATTCGGCTATAATAGTATTGGCAGTCTGAAAACGTTAAAGGAAATGGAAAAACAGTGATCGAAATAATATCTCACAACAATGCAAGTGAACTAATTTCACTTTCTGGTGCCTACTTGGAACAGAATGAGAGTGAAAACAATCGGCCTCTCGGTTACGCCTATAGACTTGCTGAGGATCCACACGCTTACGACTCTGAACAGCTGCTTTTGTTAAGTATTTTGGAACATGGGAAAGCCGTCGGGGTCACAATAATGACGCGACCTTATAGAATTATAGTGAGCAAGATTGGCACGAACGTCAAAGCCGCCGTTGTTCCGCTTGTGCACCACCTCCGTGAAATTGATGTCCAAATATCGGAAATTATTGGACCAGCGGCGGAAGCTCAAGCCATTTCTGATTGTTGGGTTGAAGGTATGCTTGATGTATCAGCCAGAATAAGCATGCGGATGCGTATATTTGAAGCAAGAAGCGTCGCGAATCTTCCGCTTTCACCAGGGAAATTACGTCTCGCGCGTCCAGAGGAACACCCACTCATGGCGCGCTGGATTACAGACTACTCAGAAACTGTAGGGAAGCCTATCAGTTTTGACATTGCTAAAAGTTGGACCGAGGCACTCATCCAGAATCAGCAATTACACATTTGGGATATTGAGGGTCCTGTTTCTATCGCCGCCATAGACCGCCCAACAAGAAATGGCATAGCAATCCATTCAGTGTACACGCCACCTGAGCATCGCAACAAGGGTTATGCAACTTCATCTGTTCTGTTATTGACACAGAAGATGCTCACGGATCGCTATTCATTTTGCTGCTTATATACAGATCTATCAAATCCAACTTCTAACAATATCTACGCAAAAATCGGTTATGTGCCAATAGGAGATGCATTGGCGTTTGATTTTGTAGCCAAGAAACAACGTTTTTGACATACCCCGCGGGCGATAAATGGCAACCTTAGGTTAGAAATCTTAGAAAGGAAAATATGGCTGAATACAAGATTGCGGTAATTCGAGGAGACGGAATTGGGATTGAGGTGATAGAGGAAGGCATCAAGGTCCTCAACGCTATCGCCGATAGGTATAACATCA
>JAPPCZ010000109.1 GCA_028824685.1 Candidatus Poribacteria bacterium | reverse complement strand
GTCCCTACCAAATCAACGCTATGAATGCCTTTTTGGCATTCAGCGGGACTGAAGAGCGTTTGACATATTCAGAATATACCTAACAAGAAATTACCGAATTAATAAATTAATCTTCATACAGTTTGCGCTACACATTGGCGAGAATGGGATTAGACTCACATGGCAAAGATATCAAAACGCACTCTTGTGAAGATTATTGTATGTGCGCTACTGATTGGGGGCATTGTCGTATTCGTCCGTGACTGGAACGGTGTTCGACTTCTCGCTGTATCCCCAGAGATTCTAAAGTATCGTCGCGTAATCCAAAAACATGCGGCGACACATCAGTTGGATTGGCGGCTGATTACTGCACTGATTGTCCAGGAATCTGGATTTAACGAATACGCGGTAAGTCCTGCTGGTGCGAAGGGATTGATGCAGCTAATGCCTAAAACAGCAAAAGAATTGGGTGTCACCGATCCATTTGAAGCACATCAAAGCATTGCTGGTGCAACGCGTTATCTACGCAGTTTATACGATCTGTATCCAGAGAGTTCGCATCCGAATCGTATCCGTATTGCTTTAGCGAGTTATAACGGTGGGCGCGGGCATATCAAGGACGCGCAGAAAATTGCCAAACACCGTGAACATAAGTCACATGAGTGGGAGTGCCTTAGCAAAAATCTCAGTCTACTCACAGAAAAGGATAAAAAACTACATGCTGAAATATGGAAGTCGGGTGTGCCACCGCACGGCTATTTTAGAGGGTATCAAGAGACTCGCCAATATGTGAAAAAGGTGATGGGATATTATGATCGGTTGTGCTATTTTTCTGATATTGTGCGGCGGGTGAAATCAGTTGTGAGTTTATAGCAAAGATTTAGGGAACAAAAGCGTGATAAAAGACTATAGGTGTATGAAAAAGTACCGGCACATACCCATTCTATTGGCGCCACGTGTCGGTCTACTGAAAACATCTTTTATTAGTGAAGATTCAATTAGGAATGCTCCAACACCAAGCAAGATAGTAAGAAAAACAAATACTTTTTTCATTGTAAATCTCTCCTTATGGTAAATCTAAAAACTGATACGGGTCAATACCCGCATCCTTGAATTCAATCACTTTAAAATGTGCCGGAATATCACTTTCATAGATAGATAGGGGTTGATGTGAACGTATAAAAGATGCAGCTTCTGGAGGATATTGCACGCTGACTACTTTTTTTCTTGTCCCAAATGGGGTTATTTCAGTTTTCCATTTGACAATCAGCGTGTTTGGCAGCGTCGGGTAAACTAATCCTTTTTCCATTGTTACGCCATGGGGACGTTTACCTTGTTCCCATAATTTTACAAGGACGCGATCCATTAATTCCATGTTTTTGTCTCGCGGGAATTCCCAAAAATCCTGTTCAGGAAAGTCCTGAGGCAGTTTTGGGTAGGGTCCAAAACCATAGGGTGACACTTTCTCATCCGACTTTACTGCTATGTCCACTGGTGTTCCGGCTTGTTGGTTTATCTCCGCTTCGGTATTATTTTCCACTTCAGCGGTATTCTCGTTGACGGGTTTCTTTGCGGTAGTATTTTCCGCAGTTTCTTTTGTTGACGCTGTTTCGGTCTCCGTTGCTGCTTTCTGCTTCGCCTGCTGGTTTTCCAATCGGCGCGCTAATTCCGCAG
This sequence comes from Candidatus Poribacteria bacterium, assembly GCA_028824685.1. Taxonomy (GTDB): domain Bacteria; phylum Poribacteria; class WGA-4E; order WGA-4E; family WGA-3G; genus MSPOR6. Next base: position 142,752 of record JAPPCZ010000109.1, on the reverse strand, counting down.
CATCGGATGCCTCTTGCCTATAGGGTGCTGTGTCATATCGGTACCACAAATAACACGCGCCGGCAATGATTATCAGGAGGGCAATAGCACCAATAATCCATTTTATTGGGGTGATGTCTCGAGTCATCTATAACCTCCGACTGTTGTGTGACACGCCACATTGGCATGTCTGTTACGAGAGTTTTGTATGCACGGGTTTTTCCACTCGTCAGTGGGGGACGCACACCATTCGCATTTCGTTTTCAATATTGATGTTCTCTGTAATTAACAATAATTATACAAGAACTGAAACAGAATGCTCAAGCAATTAACAAAATTATGTGAAGCGGGTGATGGGGTATTATGATCGGTTGTGCTATTTTCTGATATTGTGCGGAGGGTGAAAGCGCCACTAAATTATAGTAGAGATTAAGGGACAAAAGCGCGAAAAGAGTGAGAAGTGGGTGAAAAAGTAAAGGCAGATACCCAAAGTGGATACCTGCCTGAGATCTCTATTCAAAGGCTTCAGCGGGCCCCCAAAGTATATATTCAGTATTGGCATTACCGTCAAAGTGAGGTGGATTTAATATCACAGATGTCTGAGCACCACCGGGAGCCTCGTTAATGCTTTTAAACAAATGTTTGTCTTCACCTGAAAGGAAATCAAGACACCCGCCTGTGAAACCACTAACGATAGCACTGACTTTCTCTTTTTTCCCGTTTATCTCTTTTTCCCCTTCGGTTGAAAAGAGCGTATAAGTGCCTTTTGACACTTGCCCAGTGCTGAGGGTTGAACGACACCGCGCCCGTGTCCAGGTCGAAACCATGGTCCCGCCTATTGCACTCCATTTGGAAACAGAAGCCGCAGCAGTAGCGGTTGCGGGTACAGCTGTATTCGCGTCAATATCGCTCCACGTACCAGAACCATCAGGATACATATCTTTTTGGATTGCCGATACATAAGAGACTGTAAACACAATTCCTACAACTGCGATCAGAATTAGTAACGCGAGATCTATTTTCTTGTAAAACATTTTAATAACTCCTTTTTGGTAATTAACGTAAACCTAAATATGAATAAGGCTCTATGCCAGCCTTGTCCATTTCTATTATACGGAGACCGGGAGGAAGATTACCTGTCCGAACTTGTTCTTCAGTGATGTTCACATCTCCACCTGATTTCCCTCTACTAATACGTTTGCTAAAAGTTCCATCTCCATTGTCTACCGTGGTATACCAGACATACAAAGTATTTGGATAATGGAGATACACTTTTTCTTCATCGCCACTTGCCCCCAGGAAACGTTCACCTTCATTCCATGCTTTGACGGCAGTGCGAAGGAGAAGCTCCATCCCTACATCATCCGATTCATGAAATTCGGCAATTGGTGCCCCTTCTGGAATTTTAGGATAGGGGCCAAAACCGTGAGGTGAGACGCGAACGGGTTTCGTATTTTCCACGGATGGCATACCTGCGGCAACATTTTGAGTCTCGACAGGGGCGTTGTCTTTCGTCACTGCAGGTTCGCCTCTCTTGGTTCTCGGTTTCTCTGTGGTTGGCATTGTGCCTTGTGCAGAGATAACATCGGCTGCCTGTTCCACTCCACTCTCAGTATCTGCTTTTTGGGTGAGTTCCCATTGGCGAGCGAGTTCAGTGGCTTCGGCAGCTGCTTTTCTCTCGTCTGCCAGTGAGTGCTGGTACCATAAATAACACGCACCTGCAACTATTATGAGGAGGGCAATAGCACCAATAAGCCATTTTATTGGGGTGATGTCTCGAGTCATCTATAACCTCCGATTGTTGTGTGACACACCACAACGGCCTGTCTGTTATGAGAGTTTTGTATGCACTGGTTTTGGCACTCGTCAGTGGAGGACGCACACCATTCGCATTTCGTTTTCAATATTGATGTTCTCTGTAATTAACAATAATTATACAAGAACTGAAACGGAATGCTCAAGCAATTAACAATAATTTATGTGAAGCGGGTGATGGGATATTATGATCGGTTGTGTTATTTTTCTGATATTGTGCGGCGGGTGAAATCGTTTGTGAGTTTATAGCAAAGATTTAGGGAACAAAAGCTTGATAAAGACTGCAAGGTGGGCGAAAAGTAAAGGCAGATACCCAAACGGGTACCTGCCTGTTGGAAGTCGCTGGACTATATCATTACCATGGGATATGAGACCATGCACCCTGATAAGGATAATAGCAGTCAGCAGGTGCACCGCTTATTGTTCCAGATACACTACAATCCGATGCAGTAATTGAAGGGTGAGGATATGATGCATTTGGGCCCGTATCATTTTCAGAGTAATATGCTTTAGCATAATCATCGAATACACCTTGAAAGCTTGGCATGTATCCATGATAGTCCGCATTTCCACGATGACTGTCTTTAGTATCGCCATCTACAACAATTGACGCAGATACTGCATAATAGCCATCGTAAAAATAATGGTTGCAATAAACTTGTGCCTTGCAACTCCATGACGCGTAGCAGTGTAGCAGGCCAGGCGTGCTAACACGAGTTGTTTCAGTGCTGGTAGAGGCAGAAAATGGCCCTTCAGAATCACTCGCATTCTGATAATACTTGTCAGTATATTTTTTCCCAGCGTGAGTATTGCTATTGTAACTGCGTACCCATGCACTATGTCCACCATTGTTTGAAAATTCACTGTGCTCTGAAAAAACGATAGAAGTAACTAAACACAATAGTGTTATTGATAAGTACGTGAAAATATTTCTCATGAGTTTTTACTCCTTTTTGTTAAGTTCTAAGAAGGAATACGGATCGATTCCTGCTTCATTACGGTTAAGAACCGTGATACCTTCAGGGGGAGGTTGTCCTGCCTCCAATGCTGATGCTATGGCATCTTTGTCATCATCGGGGTGTCCCATCATTCCCCGAATGAACTTTCCATTTTCTGCCCATTCAATGTAGACGGTTCCTAATATGATTGGATATACTTTACCATTGTTAAAAGTTGCACCTTCAGATTGAATACCTTGATTCCATAGTTTGATTCTAACCCGTGACATTAATTCCCCATCCACAGTTTTGCCAAAGTACTCCCATTTAAATTTGTCTGGTGGAATAATATAATCGTCAGGAATTTCTGGGTAGGGCCCGAACCCAAATGGGGACACGCGCACTTCTTGGGTCTCTGCGGTTGGAGCATCGGTTTCCGTTTGTGCTTGTGTCGATTCGGTTTCATCCGTCAGGACAGTTTCATCGGATTTCTGTTTCTCTGCGGTTGGCGTTTCGCTTTCCGCAGGGACTTTCTCACCTGCCTGTTTTGCCGTGCTGCTTTTCGCTTTCGCCTGTCGTTCTGTTTCCGATTGGCGTAGCAGCTGTTGAGCATCGGCAGCCGCTTTTCTCTCGTCTGCCAGTGAGTGCTGGTACCAAAAATAACACGCACCAGCAATAATTATAAGGAGGGCTATTGCACCAATAATCCATTTTATTGGGGTGATGTCTCGAGTCATCTATATAACCTCCGATTGTTGTATGACACACCACAATGGCATGTCTGTTATGAGAGTTTGCTGTGATGCACCAAAGGTTTCCACTCGTCAGCGGAGGACGCACACCATGCGCGTCGCGTAATCCGGTGCAGGTATCTCTATATTGTTTGAACTTGCGCAAATGCTTGAAATTATTTTCAAACAATTATATTGACACCTTTCATGACTTAAGACGTAGTAATTACGTAGAAATCCGACATAATTTGAAAAAAAACACAGTTTCATCTAAAAAATTGACAAAACTGTTCAAAATTATGGAAATTTGAAGAAGTGACAGGAATTAGTATATATCAGTAGGACAACTCATTTCTAAGATATGTGAGTCCAATTTTCAGAATTTCTACCCACGCAAGTCTATCTCTCCTCAATTGCCTCGACGTTGGCGCGGGGCAATGTTGTTTTTTCACCATCTTCAAATTCAACCTGTAGCACCCGCACCTCTGCTTCTGTTTCCAATTTCTGTAATTCAATCGGCAATTCGGTGACGCGTCCCAATTTACCGAAATGCGGTTCACGAATAACACGGACAGGACTGCCAACCTCTAACATGCCCGCAGGGGCATCAATGTCTGTGTTTTCGGTTTCTGTAACCAGCGGAATTACGATTTCTGGTCGGACAACACCCGCCCGAATTTGGGTGGCACCGTTGATAGAGGTTTTCATGCCTTCCCGCTCCTTTAGCAAGGTAAAAGTGCGTTCCGCCATTGCGATACTGCCAAATCCTTCAGTAATAACCAATGTGATGCCGAGCTCTTCAGAACCGGTAATTGCCACGCCGAGTTCATAACCGAGCAGTTGCCGCAAGTCCGCGTCATCAATACCGCCTGCGATGATACCTTGGACACCAAGTTCAATTGCTTTCTGAATAGCATCGGTGGCAACCAGCGCACCACCAACGAGTATGTTCTCTTTGTGTTCAGGTAGTATCTGCTCTGCAGTCAACTCCTCATTCGGTGAATTAGCCACCATAACTAAGTTTCCAACTGTTTCACCACCAACTCCGAAGATGCCTTGAATGTAAGTGCCGTAGGTTTCCACTGTGACACCTTCATTCGGGATAGTTTCTGTTATCGTGCCATCTGTGTATGCTTTGAGTTCAACAGGGATAGGCGGTTCGCGAAGGATGACCTGTCCTGTGACATCAGATATCGCTTCAATCTTACCAGTGATGGGTGAACGTGCCTGCGATTTGAAAAGACCGAAGAGTCCTTTTGTTGTAGCGATGATCTCGTCTTCTGAAACAGATTCGCCTTCCGGTTTAAGCATGTATTCTTGGATTTCTTCCGGTGGAACGCTGAGTAGGTTTGCCACGTTTAGCAGTTGAACGTTACCTGGTAAATCTGCCTTTGCGACAATATCCTCTGCTTTAACTTCGGCACCCGTTTCAACAAGCACCTCGCCCTCAAGCGGAAGTCGACGGTTTTTCTCGATTGTCATCCCCTCCGTGACTTTAAGTCCGGGGGTATATGCATGCGCCATTCATTAACCTCAGTTTATGGTCTATTATAGTTCTTTTATTTTCAATATGTATGTGATAAAATAAATTAAAATTTAGATTAGGTGAAACAGCAATGTCAACCGAACGGGCCTTTTACAAAACAAATAAAATAATGCCAACACCAGCACAACTTGCTGAAATGGGTCGTGAACTGAAATTTTACCCAAGCATCTCCAAAAATCCGAATGTGCTGACTCCACACCAAGTGGATGCTTTCAACCGCGTTGGTTATATCAAAGGCATTTCAATTTTCAACGACATCAAGATCAATAAACATCGCCAATACTTTGACGCCCTGTTAGCGGACGTGCTGTCGGCAGGCGGAAGTAGTTACTCAATTATATCCGCCCACATGAAATATGGAAAAGTTTATGATCTCCTCACACATCCAAAGATTGTAGCGTGTGTAAAAGACTTGCTTGGTGAAGATGTAATCGGTTGGGGCGCGCACTATTTTTGTAAAATGCCTCATGATCCTAAAAGTGTCGGTTGGCATCAAGATGCTGGCTACTGGCCCCTCACTCCCTCCAAAACTGTTACTGTCTGGCTCGCAATTGACGATGCGACCGTTGAAAACGGTGCTATGCGTTTCATCGCGGGTTCACATCACAAAGGACATTTGACTTCTCAACATAGTAGACCGGAAGACAACAGCGTATTAGGTCAAATCGTTGAAAATGCCGAGCAGTACGGCGAACTTGTGAATGTTGAACTAAAAGCAGGTGAAATCTCTATCCATACAGACCTGTTACTGCATGGCTCACATGCTAATCCTTCACCAAAGAGACGATGCGGTCTCACATTACGTTACTGCACCACCGATGTCCGAGCATCCTATCGCTGGGACAAAGAAGGTGTCGTTGTAAGTGGTAAAGATAGCAGTGGTCATTGGGGAAACCCACCGCGCCCGACTACCGATTAACCTCACAGACGCAACAATGCACCCAACTCGTATATCTTTATTATTAAAAATGATACCATATTTGAGGAAAGTAGTCAAATGTAGTGAGTAGGGTTATTTAGTTTTAATATAGTAGATTCTACAATTTACTTTACATCTGAGTTGTAGGAGGGAACTCCGATTCCCGACTATTAGTGGTTTTGTCGCGATTCGGAGATCGCTCCTACAGATATTATAACATTTCTATATTTTGCCTATGTGACGCGAATGGAGAGGAAAAGGTTGCATAATTCCACAAACTTACCGTTAGATGCGTTTTGAGATAGAATTCGGCAATCGTTTAAGAAAAGGAAGGGATAAGGTGCTTTAGATTAAACGGAATCCAAGAAGCCCAACTCGCGCATTCTGTCAATCCAACGTTGCCGTTTTTCGCTTCCCGTTGGATTTGCCACCCAGTGTGGATCATAAAGTGGTATGTCTGGCAGATTAAATCGTTCTGTTGTTCCAGCATTGCCACTCGCGCGATTTCGAGCGGCTGCGTCTTCTTCGGGAGTCTTTGGATTATCGTAGTAGACGACTGTACACATTCGACGGTCATCACTACCGCCCCAACTTGCATGCCAGCAACGCACATCAAAAGCGACTACATCGCCCCGTTCAGATTTGCAAACATAGCTTGGAACATCACAAATCTCTAATCCGAACTGATTCAAATTCTCCCGCAAATCCTCATGGAATGGGTTCTTGTGGGAACCGGGGATCAACCGCAATGCACCACTTTCCGCATCAACTGGTTCAAGATAAAAGGCAAATTTCACGCCATAACAATCCTTGGTTGGGTCTGCATTATGGTCAGGATGCCAGCCGGTATTACCGACGTAACGGTTCGCATCCGAAACGATACAAAATACATCTTCACCGTAGAGTTGTTCCGCCACCGCACAGAACCGTGGATCTTCTGGTAAATTTGCGAAGAATGGTGTTTTGGGTCCCATCATAGGTAGCCAGTGTCGGCGTGTGCCATCAAAAGGCATGTGACGGTATGCTGCCGCCATTGACGCTTCAAACTCTTTATGTATCGTATCCAACTCGTCTTGGTTGAATAGTTGCGGAAAAACAAGGAATCCCAAAGTGTGAAAATGCTTGATTTGTTGTTCTGTGAGCATGATGTCCTCCGAACATGAACTTTATCGCGCTAATTTTTGCTTTAGTTTGGGACTATCTATCACATCTCGGTTCACTATCCACGTTGGCATTTTTCCAGAAGCAACGGTGATGATACTTTCACACGCGCTCTTACCGTTGCCTTCAAAACATTCATCTGTCCAACAGATGCTATGCGGGGTAACAATAACGTTGTCCAGACTTAGTAGTGGGTCATCATCGCTAATTGGCTCCTGCTCAAAGACATCAAGTCCAGCGCCTTGGATGTGTCTGTTTTGAAGTGCATCCGTGAGCGCCTTTTGGTCAACAATCGGGCCGCGTGCAGTGTTTATCAGATAAGCGGTTGGTTTCATCAGTCCGATACATCTCGCGTCAATAATTCCTTGTGTTTCTTCTGTCAACGGGCAGCAAACACAGACAAAATCAGCAGTTTGCATCAAGGTATCCAAGTCTACGATTTCAGCACCAACTTCTTCAGCATCAGCAGGTGAGACATAAGGATCAAAGGTGATATGGCGCATGCCGAAGGGTTTTGCCAGTTTGAACGTCTCTTTTCCGATATTACCCATTCCTACGAGACCGAGTGTTCTACCGACCAAGCCCATGCCCATAAAGTCTTTGGTATCTGTCCATCTGCCGGTTCGGGTGAGTCGATCTTTTATTAGCAACTGATGGCTTAGAGATAGGACAAATGTGAGGATAGAGGTGGCAACGGGTCTACGTACACCATCCGGTGCGATTGTCAGTAAAACCCCGTTTTCGGTGCAGGCTTCTACATCTACCTTGTCGTATCCCACACCAAACCGTGCTATAATAGCCAATCTGTCAACATCGGTAAACGTATCTGCCGTAATGCCCGCGCCTAATACCAAGAGCGCATCATAATCTCGCACCTGTGCAGCGGTTAATGTTGGCGTATTTTCGGCAATATATTCCCAATATAAACCTGCTTTATCAAATAACGGTTGGGCGATGTTGTCTAAATCAGAACTTCCATCTGGTTTGAGGAAGTCACGTGTGATTCCTACACGAAATTCGGGTTTTTGCATTCATATACCTATTTAGTCTTGTTCCTAAACTTTAGAAAATTCTTATTCGGATTCAAGTGATACACTGCGGAGATATTTCCAGCCGACAGGGGCAAGTTTCAGATTTTGCACATTTCTGTCAATCACCAAAAGTCTTTGTGCATGTGCCAGCGGCACCCACGGCACGTCTCTATGGAAAATCGCTTGTGCTTGCTGATAAAGTTCAATGCGTTCACTTCTATCTGTGCTCATCCTGGCGCGGTCCAACACTTCTTGCATCTCATCGCTTTTATAGAAAGCAATATTAAGTGCTGGTTTCTGTGCGGTGGTTTTACTCAAAAGGTAGTAGAAGAAACTATCTGGATCCCCTCCAGCACTCCAGCCAAGCATTGCCATATCGTGCTCGCCAACTTCTGTTTTATCAAGATAGGTGCGCCAATCATAAGTGACGATGTTTGCCACAATGCCGATGTTTCGGAGTTCAGATTGCAATGCCGCTGCTAATGCCTGTCCATTGGGAATGTAAGGACGCGGAATGGGCAATGCCCAGAGTGTCGTCTCAAATCCATTGGGATAACCTGCTTCAGCGAGAAGTTGTTTCGCAAGTTCAGGATTATAGGCGTAATCTTCTATCGAATCATCGTAACTCCATAATGTGGGTGGAATTGGGCCTTTTGCGGGGATTCCAGTGCCTTGATACAATCTTTCAATTATCTCTGCTTTGTTGATAGCATGATTAATCGCAAGGCGTACCTTCAAATTGTCAAAAGGTGGTTTTTCCATGTTCATCGCCAAATAACCTACATTCAGACTTGGTTGCATTAAGAGTTCAAGTCGTGTGTCACCGCGAATCGTTGCTAAGTCATCCGAGTTCGGAAATTCCATAATATGGATATTACCTTCCTGAAGTTCCATATACCGTTCAGAATTATCAGGTATAGAACGAAAGATAAGTCTATCAATCTCTGGTTTTCCTGCCCAATGTGTGTGGTTTGCAGTAAGCACAATTTGATCGTTCCTATCCCATTGGACAAACTTGAAAGGACCAGTTCCTACAGGATTGTTTGCAAAACTTTCACCAAAGTGTGCAACTGCTGCCGGACTCACAATAGCATTTTCAGAAGAAGCCATTGTGCTCAGAAAAGGTGCGTACGGTGTTTTGAGATGAATCTGAACGGTAAAATCATCTAACGCAGTAATCCGATCTATAAATTCTTCGTAAAAACTACGAGATAGGGCATTTGGGCGATTTAATGAAAAGACAACTGCGTTAGCGTTTAGCGGCGTGCCATCGTGGAATTGGACACCTTGTCGCAAGTGAAATGTCCACATGAGTCCATCTGCCGAACTTTCCCACATTTTCGCTAAAGCGGGTTCAATGTCAGTTGTAGCCCCTCTGTATTGGACAAGTGTATCATAGACCATATCACAAACTTTCGCTGACTCTCCATCAAGCATCTGTGAGGGGTCAAGTGTAACAGAATCACCACCCCGTCCAAAGATTAAGGTGCTTATTTCAGATGTGCTATCGCCTATCATACTGGCAACGATGACTAAGTCTAAGATATTGACGATGCTGTCACCGTTAACATCGGGGTTTGGTGTCTGTGCTGGATCAACATTTTTGCCAAAATGCGAAGCGACATAGGTCAAATCAAGGATGTTTACAACACCGTCACCGTTGACATCACCTGGGATAGTTCCGTCTTGTGCATTAATTCCTGTTAATAACAAAAATGAAAAAACGAGTGTTACCGCTACAAAAATTATTTTTTTCATACTTTACCTTTCAAGTGAAACATTTCGGAAATATTTCCAATTTAAGGGATGAAGCTTAAGGTTCTTAACCTTTTTATTAACGACTAAAATTTGTTTCGCGTGTGCCAATGGCACCCACGGTACATCTTTGTGGAATATCTGCTGTGCTTGTTTGTAGAGGGCGATGCGTTTGTCTTTATCTGAGATTGATCTTGCTTGTTCTAACACATTTTGCATCGCATCACTACGATAAAACGCTATATTACCTGCGGGTTTTTCCGCTGAAGATTTACTCAAAAGAAAATAGAAGAAGTTATCTGGATCACCAAGGTCGGCACTCCAGCCAAGCATTGCCATATCGTGTTCACCATTTTTGGTCTTCTCAAGATATGTGCCCCAGTCATAAGTTACAATTTTTGTTTCAATTCCAACATTTCGGAGTTCAGATTGAAGCACCTCTGCAAGCGCGCGTCCATCAGGAATATAAGGACGGGGAACGGGTAATGCCCAGAGTGTTGTTTCAAAACCGTTGGGATATCCTGCTTCAGCCAGAAGTTGTTTTGCCAATTTCGGATTATAGTCGAAATCTTCGATTGTATCGTCATAACTCCACATTGTGGGTGGGATTGGGTTCTTCGCGGGAATACCGAGACCCTGATAGAGATGCTTTATAATCTCGGATTTGTTGATGGCATGGTTAATTGCAAGTCTCACCTTAAGGTTATCCAAAGGTGGCTTGTCCATGTTCATTGCCAAATAACCGATATTCGTCCCCGGTTGAGACAGCAACTCAAGCGTTTCATCATCTTGAATTTGTTGCAAATCGTCTGGATTTGGGAACTCCATTGCATGGAGACCACCTCGCTGAAGTTCGATGAGTCTCACAGCATTGTCTGGAATAGAACGGAAGATAACTCTATCTAACTTTGGTCGTCCACCCCAATAGTTTTCGTTTGCCGCAAGCACAATTTTATCACCTCTATCCCACTGAACAAACTTGAAGGGACCAGTTCCTACAGGATTGTTAGAGTACTCGTCGCCGAATTCTTTCACCGCTGTTGGACTGACAATGGAGAAGGAAGTTATCGCAATGGTATAAATAAATGGGCTATATGCAGTTTTAAGATGGATTTGGACTGTAAACTCGTCAACAGCGGTAATTTTATCTACAATCTCTGCTAACCCAGTAGCAATCCAATAAACGTAGCTACCACCAACATCATGAAAAGGGTGTGTTTTATCATGTTGTCGATTAAGTGAAAACAGCACTGCTTCCGCGTTGAATGGAGTTCCGTCATGGAAGGTTACGCCTTTCCGAAGATGAAAAGTCCATACTAAACCGTCTTCTGAACTTTCCCAACTCGTCGCGAGACCGGGTTCAATTTCAGTGCTTCCATCTTTGTAGTGAATAAGTGTATCGTAGATGTTATCGCATACTTTGAAGGATTCGCCATCTTCTTCCAGTGCCGGGTCTAATCCAACAGAGTCGCCACCACGCCCAAAAATAAATGTGCCGCCCTTTGCGTGGGAATCGGCTTCCGCAGGCAGCGATAAGAAAACTATCGGTAATAACAGCGATGTTAAAAAGAAAAATATCAGGGAAGATTTTGATAGCAGACAAGTAATATCGTCAAATTTTCTAAATTTTTTATTGAAAAAACGTTTAAACAGATTTTTTGTCATTATTTTCTCCAATGATGTCAAAAGATATGTTTAATAATATGGATATTTTTTGGAAATGTCAAGTCAATTATAGTGTCAGGGCAGAGGCATTCAATTGTCTATATATTATCCGTTTGAGTTATAAAGTAGCAATTCGTTGATGCTATGACCGCCATGTGGAAATTGCTGCTACTCAAAAGTTACCATTTGGTAACTTTTTTCATACCGTGGTAACTTTTTTAAAATTGCCTTAAACTCAATCTCTGACTGGGTTTAGAAAGTGTTTTTTTGTTAAGGTATTAATTTTGAATTTCGGACTTTCCGACTTTGACGATTTTTCAATAATTATGTTGAAATTGGTATAATTTTCAGCAAGATGCTTAGTTTTCAGTGTGCTTCCGATTTGTTGGATTCTCTGCCGTTTTTTGTCAAGTAATTTCAACATTTTCACCTATATGTTTTGCTCAAGATTTTTGATCTGGTTGTATTAGTACTTAGCCAAGTGTTAATTGATGGTTCTTGAATGTAATCGGGAATCGGAGTTCCCTCCTACAAGAAGAGACATTTCAGTAGGAGCGATCTCCGAATCGCGACACGTTTGCAGTCGGGAATCGGAGTTCCCTCCTACCTTGAGGACAGCAGGTATTGGAAAAGTTGCGGAATGCAACCCCCAACAAGATGAACATGTGAAATATAAACATACCAAATGTTAACTGGCACAACGCGTTTTTCTCACTGATATTATACCCTTGTTATAGGTGATAGTCAGAAGTTTTTGTTGCTTGCCGGACAATAGATATCCAATATATTTACAATAAGTTTGTTGAGAAAATTGGGTTGACGCGTTTTTTGCATTGCGGTTGAATGCGTATTTTGTTTTTCGCATCTCGGAGGATGGTGAGTTTTGGTAAGGAAGAAATCATGGGAGAATTGAATGGCTCTGAGTGTCAGGGTGTGTAAAATATCTTAAATTGACAATCAAAGTGAAACCCAACCTACATACAAAGCTAAAGAGATGGCGTTAATAAAAAGGTGTACCTTTTTCACTTAAAAATCGTTTTATTAGGGATAAGGTTTACACAAATCCAGTATAGTGTGACCTGCTTGATATGTAAATTTGAAATTCTCGTGAAAACTGTCCTCACTTGATCCATTAGGTTGAAGAAGCGGGCGCGCGAAGATTTTATTCGTGAATGAATTATGCCGTCATTTGAACAACTCACACAGAATTTAACAGATACATCGCAGCCGATTGCAACTCGCAGAGCAGCGGTAATAGAGATTGGCAATTTAGGTGGAGCAAAAGCTTTACCTATTTTGTTGAAAGCGTTGTCCGATACTGCCCCTGGCGTGCGACGCGAAGCAGCGAGCGCGTTACAGAAATGCGATTTCCAAGAAGCGACATCTGCGCTTGTTGATGCTTTAAAAGATGAAGAGAGTGATTTAACCCGTTGGACACTTATTGAGGCAATTGGGAATATTGGAGATGTGTCAGCACTTCCTGCATTGGAATCGCTCTTAAGCACAGATGTGTCGCCGTTAACCCGCAGGGAAGTCCAGAAAAGTATTGACCTAATCACCGCCAGGTATCCAGATACTGATGCCGTTGAAACGACATCGGAAAATAGCGATCCTGTTATCGCTTCTACGGATTCGCCAGATTTTAGTGATTTGCCCTCTTTGGAAATGGAACAACCGGAGTTGAGTCAGGAAACTACCAGCGAAAACGTTACTGTCGATGAATATCCTGATGATTCGCCACCAAATTCCGATGAATTAATTATTATTGAAGATACATCCGAATCCCAGCCTATTGCTGAACAAAACATCCCTTCCGATGATATTGAAACACCAATAATCGATTTAACAATTGATGAAGAGCCTCAGACTAATGGAACGGCATCTGAAGAAGTAGACTCCACAGCGTCTTCACAAACCTCCGCAACTGACATTGAAGATGATACTGTACCTCCCAAGGATCCAGTACCGAGAGTAGAAATGCCAAAAAGGCATGGATCTACAATTGCTTTACCGGTACTGGTACCAAATACCTCCGTTGTGATTTATGAACAAGAGGATGAGAAATTTAAGCCAAGTGTCTTCGCTATCATGTTGCGACCTAATGCGTATCTTTCAAAGCGATGGGTCTATCGGACACGTCTATATCTCACTTTGTTATTTTTACTAGTAGCCGCAACGATTGCTTTGGTATATTCGCAAGTGCAACGGCATCCTCGCCCACCGTACCTTCCCAGTACAGAAATTGCTTTCGTGGAAAACCCTCAACACTATTTAGATGCAGGAAGTTTCTTCATACAACAGTCGGACTACCGCAGTGCAATTGAAATGTATGAACTTATTCGGGGAATTGATTCAATGGACCCAGTTTTATATAAGAATCTGGGATTTGCACATTTTCAGGAAAACCAATACGCTTTGTCAGTGGAGGCTTATGAATTCTATCTGCAAGCACGGAAAACCAAACCGTATCAACCATTTATTGCGGAAGCATCGTATTCATCCAGTATAGATGATAGCGATAAGGGGGATTCGTCTAATTATAGGATTTACAACACACTTGGAACAGCACATAGACGTTTAGGTAACCTTCACAAAGCACGACTTGCGTATGAAACCGCCATAAAAATTGCGCCTAACGAGGCAGAAGCCTACAACAATCTTGCCCAGCTCTACTCAGATGGTTATCAGCAGAAACATCTCCTTACCGAAGCACTTGCCTACGCTGCGGTAAGGCTTAACCCAGATGTTGCTTCATATCATGATACGTTGGGATGGATACTTGGTAAGAGCGAACAATTTAACAAGGCTACAAACGCATTAGAACAGGCTATCCGACTACAAAATGATTATGTTCCTGCTTTTTATCATCTGACAGAAATAGCCCAAAAATCTAAACATTCGGAAAAAGACATTCAAGTGGTTCAAGACGCACTTATAAAAAAGATGTATCGTACAAGGAAATCGCGTCAAAGTATCCAAAAAGTGCTATCTCACATTTACGAAACTGAATCTCAAAAAATCCCACGTTTTAGTTCTTCATTTTTACATCTCCGCGGGATAGAGAGATAGCCAAGCATCTTTGTGTACTAATTCATCCATTTTCTAAGAAGTGTCCTTACTAACACAAGTTTCGCGTGGGTAAGTTTTTGTACAAAGACTTATGCGGCTTTTGTGTTTAGATACCAATATTTGCCCGGGCATTACTCTTCAATATATACACCTCCACCTCAGTCCCACAAACTGCCTAATTTACACAAAATTGATACATTTTTCTTAAGTTGACGCCTATGGGTTTCGCTTCGTTCTACCCATAAATCAACGCTATGAATGCCTTCGGTAGAATGCGCTTTTTGGCATTCTACATGATTCAGCGGGTGTCAATTTAAGGATTTGTTCAGAGTTTTCCGCAATTTTGCAAAACCAACACCCTACCCAGATTGTAGGGGCGGGTCTCCGGGGAATGCCAACAGGCATTCATACCCGGGGAACGCCTTAATGGCGTTCATACCGTTGATTTCTTGATTTGGTACCCGCCCGTTGTTTGGATACATCAATATGGCGGGGCACAGGGACCCCGCCCTACAGCGTGGGACGGGATTTGTTTACTAAATTGACATCTATAGGTTTCGCTTCGTTCTACCCGACCTACAGAAGGTTATATTGAAATGTGAAAAATAACAGAAAACTGAAAACTAAATAATCCTGCTTAAGCAGAAATTCACTTGACTTCTAACGGAAAAATAAGATAAAATCTTTAGTACAAATCTGTGATGAGGAGATGACTATGAGAACAGTCAAATTAGGTTTAATTGGGGCAGGTGGAATCTCGCAGGCACATTGTAGAACGCTTGCAGAGATTGAGGGTACAGAAATTATCGCAGCTGCTGACCTCGTTCAGGCAAATTTGGAACGAGCGAAAGAAAAGTGGGAAATAAAAAACACATTTACTGATTATAACGAAATGCTCAAAATGGATGAGATTGAGGCTGTATATGTGTGTACTCCTACAGGTGTGCATGCAGCACCGACCGTTGCAGCACTAAACGCAGGCAAACATGTTTTCTGCGAAAAGCCGATGGAGGCAACGTTGGACAGCGCAGCAGCTATGTGGCGTGCCTCAGTAGAAAACGATAAAATTTTGATGATAGGACTCAAACTGCGTTATTCCCCACAAGTTATCAAGGCGAAAGAAATTGTTGACGCAGGCACACTTGGCGAAATCTACTACGCTGAAACCGTCGCTGATCGCCGCCGTGGGAATCCCGGTGGAAGTTTTATCCGTAAAGCGACAGCCGGTTTAGGGGCATCTGCAGACATCGGCGTTTATGCCTTGGATACCGCTCTCTATTTAATGGGACACCCCAAACCTATTGCTGTTTCTGGTATTACCTCAAATTATCTGAGTCTACACAATACATGGAATGCTGCGCTCAAAGAGACAGAAGTTGAAGATTTCGGTGTAGGGTGGGTTGTTTTTGACAACGGTGCTCGCTTAGTGTTTAAAACATGTTGGTGCATGAATATGGATTCGCTTGGTGGCACAATTTTTCTCGGTAAAAAAGCGGGCTTACGAATTGGCATCGGTGAAGTTCGCGGACCACAAGATGGTGTGCGTGTTTATGGCGACAAAGACGGTGAAATTCATGATGAAACCTACACTGAATTTGAATCAGTAAGTGTATTCCATGAGGAGGATAGCGCGTTTATTGATGCTGTCAGAGAGGGGAAACCTTCCCCTATTGACCCTTATGAGATTATGCTCACAAACGTGATTATCCAAGGTGTCATTGATTCTTCAGAAGCAGGTGGACGTGAAGTAGCAGTCACAGTGCCGACGTTGTAATCACACAATTTGGCTATCCTTTTAACTTTGAAAGACTCTATTATAAATTAGTAAGTGAATAATTGAGAAAACCCAGATTCTTATATGTGAGAAATGTTGCTGACATACATTCAAGAATACACGGGTTTTCTCAATAAAAGGAATATGCTCACGATGAAACCACTTGAGATAGCAGGGAAAAAATTCAAATTAGCGTCCCGAGCTGCTCGGACGCTCGCGTTCATCTTGGATCTAATGGTTACTTCTTTTGCCTCTTCTATTTTAGCTACTCTTTTTGGATTGCTATTCATGTTTCAACGTTCTTTTATGTTCCCTATCACATTATTTCCGTTGCTATATTTCGTAGTATGGAGTGCCGTGCTACTTTTCATGGATGGCTTCAAAAATGGACAAGGATTCGGCAAAAGGGCGCTGTCATTACAAGTTATTCGGTTGAAAGATGGAAAACCTTGTTCCTTCAAGGATTCTTTCATTCGTCGGGTCACAGGTTTTTTCCAGCCGTTTGATGTTCTCTTTGCACTCGGTGGCAAAAGGCAACGAATGGGGGATAAGTTTGCGGAAACTGTTGTCGTAAATTACGAACGACATCCTGAAGAGGTTGTAGTTGAAGCAGAAGACCCGGAGAAGGTCTTAGAAAATGCTATCGTTGAAATGACAAACCGGCTGTCCGAGGCGAGACAGAAGGTTGATGCTTCTATAGGGATAGAAAAGCAGTTTCAGGACGCTTATGAAGGGGCAATTGTTCAAGCGGAACGGTGTGAGGAGCGTGCAGCTATAGCGATTCAAGCGGGACGTGAAGATTTGGCACGAGAAGACCTCACTCAACGCAACGAATACCGCCAACTTGCCAATCGATACAAGGCACAATGGGAGGAACAGAAACAAGTAGTTGCGGGACTTACGGACTTGCTTGAAACATTGCAACAGAAAACTGAAGAAGCAGAAAGAAAAAGGGATATTGTTATCGCACAACACAGAAATGTTGATGCGCACCAACACCTGCAAGAAACATTGACAGAGGTGCAAGATGGCGCGGCGTTCGAAATTCTAAATAAAATGGAACAAAATGCAAGCGAAGCTGCCACATTGGCAAAAGCAGCGTCCGAAGTAGACATAGATATGAAGGATACAAAGTTAAACAAAGAATTTGCTGGTTATGCTGAAGAAGCATCTATTGAGAACGATTTAGCAGAATTAAAAGCAAAATTACAGTAGACGTTACAATTCTGAATTACAACCTATATTCAGATTAAGAAGCCACATCTTGATTCAAATCAGACAGAACTACCACCTACCTCAAATGTAATTTTTCCTTAAATGGAGTGCCTCACGATAGAACAAGATTTAACCATTCTCGTTGGGAATGAAAAGTTCTAATCAAATGGAGAAATACGGATCATGTCTATTGTTAAGATAGCTGGAGAAAAGTTTAAATTGGCATCTCGTTGGGCAAGGTTAGGTGCGTTTTTGCTGGACATCGGTTTCTTGGGATTCTGCCAGACTATATTATGGCTAATAGGACTTTTACAATCCGTAATTTTCACTGATTTTGACGACTATATGATGTTTGGTGATGATCCCGCAACAACTACCTTCTTTGTCCTAAGTATTTTATTGTGGATGTACGGTTATTTTTTTATGGACGGGCGTGAAGATGGAGGAGGATTCGGAAAGAGATTATTATCTCTTAAAATAGTCCGTTTGAAGGATGGAGAACAAGCCAACTATAAAGATGCGTTTGTCCGTCGTTTTGCTGCCCTATTTCAACCTGTTGACTGGTTTTTCGCCTTAGGAAAAGGCAGACAGCGAATGGGTGATAAACTTGCGAAAACAGTTGTCATCAAACTCGACTCTCCTCAAATCGAAATTGTCTCCGAAGATGAAAAAGAAGATAAAGAAACCGATCTGGACAAGATATTAGAGGATGTAATCCTGGAAATTACAAACCGTTTCTCAGAAGCAAAGCAGAAGGTTGACGCATCAATTGGAATAGAAAAACAATTTCAAAATGCGCACGATGGAGCAATAGCACAAGCAGAAAAGTGTGAAGAACGTGCAGTCATCTCACTTAAGGCGGGACGCGAAGATTTGGCAAGGGAAGACCTTGCACAACGAAATGAATATAGACAAATCGCAAACCGATATAAAGAACAGTGGGAAGAACAGAAAAAGACAGTAGAACACCTCACAACACTTCTTGACACACTCCAGCAAAAAACACAGCAGACACAGCGAGAAAGGGAAGTTGTAATTGCAAAACACAGAAATGTTGATGCCCAGGAACATCTGCAACAAACATTGTCTGAACTGCAAGATAATAAGGCTTTTGAGGTGCTTAAGAAAATGGGGCAAAACGTAAGTGAAGCTGCGGCTTTGGCAAAAGCAGCTTCCGAAGTAGATATTGAATTCAAAGATGTCAAATTGCATAGTGAATTTGAAAATTATGCGGAAGACGAATCAATTGACAAAGAGCTTGCAGAATTAAAGGAGAAATTACAATAGGCGGTTTATAACTAAAATTCTCTATTGGTGTAATATGGACAATCAAAAATTACCGAACATTATTTTTATTATGGCAGACGATATGGGTTACGGTGATGTCGGCTGCTATAATCCCGATTCAAAAATTCCCACCCCAAATATGGATCAACTTGCACGGGAAGGCATTCGCTTTACTGATGCACATTCTCCATCTGCAGTTTGCACACCAACCCGATATGGGGTTTTAACAGGTAGATATTGCTGGCGGAGTCGTCTAAAACGTGGTGTGCTTTACGGATACGAACCTCCTTTAATTGAACCAGAACGGTTGACAGTAGCAAGTTTGCTGAAAGATGCTGGTTACAATACTGCATGTGTCGGCAAATGGCACTTAGGGATCGGTTTTTCAACGAAACCGGACTACGATTACGATTTTGATGCGCCGCTACCGTGGGGGAATGCAAAACGTGAATTAGAAGAACAAATTAATTTTCACGCGCCATTGACAGGCGGCCCAATTGATATTGGTTTTGATTATTTTTATGGTACTGCAGGTTGCCCAACGTGCCAACCCCCTTACGGTTTTATTGAAAATGACGCTTTCGTCGAAATCCCAAGTGAGTACCGTGGTGTGCCAGATTTTACAGGTCGACCGGGGATGACTGCCCCAAGTTGGCAGCATAAAGATGCCGACCCGATGATTGCGCAGAAAGCAGTTGAATATATTGATGGACAAGCCGATTCGGATGAACCGTTTTTTCTTTATTTAACACCCTCGGCCCCACATGAACCGTGTGTTGAAGAAGTCGTACCAGAATTTGCACGTGGACAGAGTGCCGCAGGTCCCCGTGGTGATTTGGTCTGGTTAGTAGATTGGATGGTAGGTGAAGTGATGGAGGCTTTAGACCGAACAGGAAAAACTGATGAGACTTTGATTTTCGTTACGAGCGATAACGGGGCGTTGCCCGGTGACCGAATTCAGGGGGACAATAGTCCGATGCCGTATCATCTCTACGACCATAAATCTTGTGGAGATTGGCGCGGATATAAGGCACACATTTGGGAAGGCGGACATCGTGAACCTTTGATCGCAAGATGGCCCGGTGTCATCAAACCGAATACTGAAACCGACACATTGGTGTGTCTGACTGATCTCATGGAAACGTGTGCGGCAATTGTTGGAACGGATGTTCCGGAAGATGCTGGACAGGATAGTTGTAACTTCTTGCCCGCGCTATTAGGTAAAGAAACAGAACACGCGCTACGCGAGGCAATCGTGCATCATTCCAGCAATGGTGTTTTTTCTATACGGCACAAAGAATGGAAATTAATTTTGGATACACAAGGTTCAGGTGGATGGCCTCCACCTCGTGGTAGTGGTCCTGAGCCGGGGACTCCAGGGCAGCTATATCATATTTTTGACGACCCGTATGAAACAGATGACCTATGGTCAACTCGCCCAGAAATTGTGGAACGGTTAACGGCATTGTTGGAGAGGTTTAAACAGGAAGGACACAGCAGAATGTGAGGAAACTTATGACAAAAAAACTTGATTCACTTTTTCGCTTATCAGGCCCCTCACAGGAAGACATTGATTCATTTCATAACGATGGATATATCGCTTATCCAGATGTTTTCACCGATGATGGCAGAGAAGGCTTGATAGAGGAAATAACCCAACATTTTGAACCTACACGTCAGTACATTGAGACGTTGAAAAACGGGTCAAAACAGGAGCGCGCCTATTTCATTCGTCCCTGGAATGAACGGCGTGAGTACAGCGACAAACTTATTGACGATCCCTTTATTATGGCATTGATACGGGCAACCATTGGTGATGCGTATCACTTCTGTCACTCCGCACTCAACATTGCACCCCGCGGGATCGGACCGATTCAATTCCATCAGGACCATCACCATTGGAAGCACGAGAACCCAATCAACCTCGCGGAACGCGATAACTACTACATCCAAATTCTTTATTATCCAAACGGTTTCACACGTGGGGATCGAAACCTTAAAGTTATACCGGGCAGCCACAAAGTCGCACCGACGCAAGAGGCAACACCAGAACGAATGCTTGCTGGCGATTTCAACGAAGAAGCTGGGCGTAAACTGGAAGAGAAACGGCTTGAATTGCCCCCGGGTAGTATGGTCTACATTGACGCACGCATTTTCCACGGTGTAGAAGCGAAACCTGTGGATTCTCCGCAGCTTTATCGTATCTTCGCTATAGACATTTTCAAAGAGGCAGGACCACCCCATCGGTACACCCAAGAAATCCCTGCGGAATGGATGGAAAACGCCACCCCGCATCGCCAGAAGTTATTTGATCGTGAAGCGTATACAGAAGGGTGTTGGAACTGAAACAAAGTTGATCAGATTCCGTATTCTACCCAAGCATGATTTTCATTTTAGTAGGAGGGAACTCCGATTCCCGACAAGGCAATCCCAATAAGTTGAAGGTCGCGATTCGGAGATCGCTCCTACAATATTCTTAAAACTAAATAACCCTGATGATTCTGCAGGGTTATTTAGTTTTAAGAATTATCAGTTGATGGGTGTTACTAGAGCGTATCTCATAAATAGGATTTGTTAGTTCATTATCAGTTGTTTCTCTTTGTAGGAGGGAACTCCGATTCCCGACTATTAGTGGTTTCGTCGCGATTCGGAGATCGCTCCTACAGGATATTGAAATCGGGCTTTCAAAGCCCTCCAACTATTTATGAGATAGGTTGTAATAGTTTATTTCAATCGGATGCGGATGCCACAGAGCAAGCATATCGCGTGCGCTGGAAGATTGAAGAACTCCATCGTGAGATCAAACAAGTGACCGGTATTGGCAAATGCCAATGTCGTGTGTTGCGTGCTCAAAGAAATCATATTGCGTGTTGTTTTCAAGTATGGGTCTGTTTGAAGCGTGCTGCCCGTGCAGTTGGTAGAACGATTTATGATCTTAAAGATAGCTTATTGGATGATTATTTACGACATCAACTTTCAAATCCTTCAATAATCTTCAAGACTGCGTAAGTTCTGATCTGATAAAATAATGCATAACATTGCCCCTGGTACCCTTTACCTCGTCAGTACACCGATCGGAAATTTAGAGGACATCACCTTACGCGCACTTCGTATCCTCAAAGAGGTTGACCTTATCGCTGCTGAAGATACCCGACAAACACGCAGATTGTTAACACATTACGAAATCAAAACCCCACTCACGAGTTATTTTGAAGGAAACCAACAAACAAAATCTGAAAAGTTGATCGCACGGTTGAAGGAAGGAGACTCCGTTGCGCTTGTATCAGATGCTGGCACTCCTACTATTTCTGACCCTGGTTACCCGCTTCTACAAGAGTGCATTGCTGAAGCCGTTTCGATCATTCCGATACCCGGCCCATCGGCTATCCTTGCGGCGGCGGCTGTGTCGGGTCTGCCGCTGCATAACTTTACCTTTGAAGGCTTCCTTTCTCCGAAATCGGGGAAACGAAAACGTCAATTAACACAACTTGCAGATGAAGAACGAACGTTAATTCTCTTTGAATCACCGCATCGACTCTGTCGTTTTCTTGAGGATGCGCTTGACGTGATGGGAGAACGCGACATCGTTATCGCGCGTGAACTGACCAAACGGTTTGAAGAGATATTCCGCGGAAAGATCAGCCAAGCATTGGAAAAATTCCGAACCTCTAAACCCCGCGGGGAATTTACTATTGTTATTGGAGCATAAATTGTCAGACAAAAAAATAACAAACATTGCCGTTATCGGCGCAGGATTGATGGGACACGGTATCGCACAAGAATTTGCAGGTGCAGGTTATCAAGTCCAACTCCACGACATTACTGAAGAAACACTGGACAATGCACGCGTTCAAATTAGCAAGAACTTAACACTTCTCGCCGAAAACGATGTCATCCAAAAGACAAGCATTCCTGAAACAAAGCAGCGTATCCTGACCACCGTTAATCTTGACGTAGCGGTGGAAACCGCTGATTTTGTCGTTGAAGCCGTTTCTGAAAATCTGCCTCTCAAACAGCAGATTTTTGAAGAATTAGATTCTTTATGTCAATCGCATACAATCTTAGCAAGCAACACAACAGCGTTAATGCCCAGCCAAATTGGAGCAAATACGAAACGTGCCGATAAGATACTCAACACCCACTACTTCAATCCACCTTATCTGATTCCGCTCGTTGAACTGATTCGCAGCCCTGATACATCCGATGAAACAGTGTCCGTAACGTTTGATCTTCTCACTTCCATTGGCAAAACACCAGCAATTATAGAAAAAGAGGCACTCGGTTTCGTAGGTCCCAGGCTGCAAGCTGCACTAATCCGAGAAGCATTTGCAATTGTTGAACAAGGCATCGCCAGTGCTGAGACAGTTGATCTCGTCGTACGCAATAGCTTTGGTAGGCGACTCAGCGTCGCAGGCCCATTTGAAGTCTTTGAACTTGCGGGATGGGATTTGGTGCTTGATGCCTTTGAGGAACTCTACAAAGACCTGAACAGTTCCTTTGAAATCAATCCACTCCTCCGAGAAATGGTTAAATCCGATAAACTTGGTGTAAAATCAGGAGAGGGCTTTTATCAATGGTCTGAGGAGCGACAACAAGCACTGCGCAACCGAATGAGTCAGGCATTAATTCATGCTATCCAGCAAGATGAATAATTGGTAGAGAATCTTGGATTGAGTAGTTCCCTCTTGTGAACAAGTCTTACAATTCTAATCAGTGACATTTCTGGACTATTAGTAAATGTCCAAAAAACTTCCCCGCAAAACGCTTGCATTCCTTATAGTTGGAATCCTAATTCTTTGTCTGATACTGTTCTTTAGGCAGATTCAAGAATTCCTCCTTGAACTTATCGCCGCGTTCCAAAGCATTGAAACAGCGCGTGAATATATTGCAGGTTACGGTTTGTTTGCCCCGCTCATCTCAGCGACTCTCATGATCTTCCAGAGCGTCATTGCGCCGTTGCCTGCGTTCCTAATCACAATAGCCAACGGTGCGCTCTTTGGATTCTGGTGGGGTATGTTGCTATCGTGGAGCAGCGCGATGCTTGGTGCCGCCCTCTGCTTCTACATTGCCCGTTTTCTGGGTGCGAAACATGTTGCCAAAATTGTCAGTCAACCCGTTGTTAACAAAACTGACCAATTCATTCAAAGATACGGCAACTATGCGATCTTAATTGCCCGTCTTATCCCGTATATTCCATTTGATGTTGTTAGCTATGCCGCAGGTTTGACACGGATACGATTCCTCGGTTTCTGGCTTGCCACTGGCCTCGGCCAGCTTCCTGCAACTGCTGCTTACACCTACCTTGGTAACAAAATTTCTGCCTATACAAATTTAATGCTTCTCGGTTTCGGTGTTGTGATATCTATCTCAATTGTAATATGGTTAGTGAAGGGGCGGAAAATCACCGATTAAGGCAAGATCAAGACTCTATGACTATCCTTTGTTTAGAACATTAGACACAACGAAACACTAACAGCCATAAACAAATTGACATCAACCTTACTTTAAGGTAAATTCTCTACACAATAACATATTAACCTTCATAAAAGGAATAGAATTATGATTCGGATAGGTGTTATCGGGGTAGGTGGCATGGGTAATGGCCATTGCAACTCACTCCCCAATGTAGAAAATTGTGAATTCGTAGGTGTCGCTGACCTACGACTTGATGCTGCAAAAGCTGTCGCTGAACGACACAACATCCGTGCATTCCAAGACTATCAAGAACTCTTTCCACTCGTTGACGGTGTTGTTGTCGCAACGCCTCCTGTGGCACATACTAAAGTTGTCGTTGACGCGGCAGAAGCAGGCGTACACGCCTTCTGTGAAAAACCGCTTTCTTTAACACTTGAAGACGCGGATGAGATGATTGAAGCATCGGACAAAGCTGGGACACATCTGATGGTCGGACAAGTCCTCCGCTTCTATCCTGTACATGAACTCGGCAGAAAGATGGTGGATAATGGGGACATCGGCGATGTTGTCTATATTGAAACCGATTATACGGGTCCCTATAATGCCCCGCGCGGCAGACCGGATAGTTGGTATGGTACTGTCGGTGGATTGTTAGAAAACGGCATCCACAAATCCGACCTAATCAACTGGTTCGGAGGTACCGCGCTGACCGTCGCAGCGGAAGTCGGTAGCTTCTCTGGGCATGACGATTGGGAGGACTATACCGTCTCCCTCATCCGTTACGACACTGGCACTGTTGGCATCCTACGCTGGGGTGGTTTCCTCGGTGCTCGTGGCACAAATGAAACAATCATTGATGGCTCCGAAGGTTCGCTCCGTCTTGATATGGGAGCAGATCTCGCATATCTCAAAAAACGTGGTGGTGATTGGGAAGAGATTGTCCCTGACCGTTCCGGCCCGAGCCATGTTGTCGGCGAACTGACCCATTTTGTCGAATGTATCCGTGACAACAAAACCCCGATGATTGATGGTAGGGGTGGCAAACATGCAGTTGCGGTTGTCTTAGCCACTTACGAATCAGCAAAAGAGAAGACGAAAGTGTCTATTGATTAGTTGGCTCCTGATATTCTGTAGGGACGAGATATCGTCCCTACAGAATATAAAATCATCATTTGGTAGGGCGGTTCCTAACCGCACAGAGTCCAAGCACGTCCTTACAGCATAGAAGTGTGAAAAGGAAATTTATAGATGAAAAAAGTGTTGATTTCGATCTTTTTATTGGTTTTCATTATTTCAATAACCTACCTACCGAGCAATGAAGCTCAAGATTGTGACCTACCTGCAGGTGCTAAAGTCCGTATCATTCTCAGCCCTGATGTAATCAAACATAGAACAGAAAAACCTTTTTATGAATCTCTGAATGCTGTTGGAGGTGTAGTATTCAGTCCAGATGGTCAAACTCTCGCGATAACAAGTGATCGTTCACCTATTCATCTATGGAATGCGATCACAGGGGAGTACAAGCAGCCCCTCAGAAAACATACAGCAGATATTGTTAACTTATATTCGGAAAGAAGCTGGGCGTGGAGCACACGAACATCTTTTAATGATAAACCTTACGGTTCAAACTTAACGTTTAGCCCAGATGGTGGAAAATTCGCGAATGGCGGTAAGAACAAAACTGTCCGTGTGTGGAACACGGCTACAGGAATACCTAAATATTTTAGGGGGCATACAGATTATGTTTCAAGCGTAGCCTTCAGTCCAGATGGAGAGACACTTGTCAGTGGAAGTGTAGATAAAACTATCCGTCTATGGGATGCTGCCACAGGAAGACAGAAGAAAACGATAACTGGACATACAGATTATGTTTCAAGTGTAGTGTTCAGTCCGGATGGGAAAACCCTCGTCAGTGGGAGTGGAGACGGCACTATTCGTCTGTGGGAAGCAGCAACGGGCAAGCATCAAAAAACACTCACAGGACATATCGGAGGAATCTTTACAATAGTATTTAGTCAGGATGGAACGATGCTTGCGAGTGCTGGTATAGACGGTACCGTCCGCGTGTGGGACATAACATCAAGTGAGCAAAAAAACATACTTGCTGGCCGTAAAGGCACCAACTGGAGTGTATCTTTCAATGCTGCTGGACGCATCTTCGCATGTGATAATGACCATTTTATGATCCGAATCTGGGATGTCGTCACAGGACAGCACGTGCAAACCTTTATGAGAGAAGGAACAGGTATCTATAGTTCGGCATTCAGTCCGGATGGTTTGACGCTTGCCACTGGGTTTAGTAATAGACGCGTAATCTTATGGGATCTCACGCCTATAGTAGACATCAAGCCTCTGAGAAAATAGAGTTTTACCTGTGAGCACGCTGTTATTAGAAGGAGTCTCATCTAATGAAAACCAAATTAATTTTCATATTCTTAATTCTCAGTATTGTTTCAATCGTATTGATTTTTAGCCTCGTTTCAATGCTAAATCAGCCAGATACTTTCTCCTACGATTCCCCACAGTGGTACTTACCCGAAGGCGCGAAAGCACGTATCGGCAAAGGTAGTATCAATAAGATACAGTATTCTCCAAATGGAAAATTACTCGCTGTTGTCAGTTCTATCGGTGTTTGGCTCTATGATGTGAATAGCGGTGAGGCACATGCCTTGCTCGCTGGACATACAGATAAAATTAATAATGTGACATTCAGCTCAGATAGTAAAATACTCGCAAGCGCAAGTGAAGATGGGAGCATTCGCTTATGGGATGTTGCTACTGGGGTGCACAAGAAAACTTTCATAGGAGATAGATGGGGATTCGACAATGTGTCGTTTAGTCCGGATGGAAAAACAATCGCAAGTGCGGGTTTTAGAGAGATTAATCTATGGGATATTGCTACAGGTGCGAATAAGAAAACAATCATGGGACATTATTATGCCATGGACGGTTACAGCGCGTTCAGTCCAGACGGTAAAACCCTCGCGAGTCGACGCGCAGGTGAAAGCATTCTGCTATGGGATGTGGTTACAGGTGAGAAAAAGCAAACGCTTACAGGGCATGAGTGGGCTGTCAAGTGTATATCATTTAGCTCGGATGGAAAAACAATCGCAACTGGAGGATTAGGAGATACTATCCGCTTATGGGATGTTAATTCTGGAAAACAAAAGCAAATCCTCAGTGGACATAAAAATAATATTTTTACTCTTGCATTCAGTCCGGATGGAAAAACAATCGCAACTGGAAGTCGTGATAAAACAATCTGTTTGTGGAATACAGACACAGGCAAACGAATGAAAACACTAAAAAGGCATAAATTGTATATTTCAGGAGTCGCGTTTAGTCCGGATGGGAAGACTCTTGCAAGTGTCGGATGGAACTATTCGGTGGGTAATGTTATCCATTTGTGGGATATAACCACTGGGAAACAGAAAAACCCAATCATAAGACATAGCGTAAATCTCTCAAGCGTGTCTTTTAGCCCAGATAGCAAGACCATCGCAAGTGGAACTAAAAACGGATTAGTGCTCTTATGGGACGCGGCCACAGGTAAGCACACACAAATCTTTAAGGGACATAAGCGTTATGTTTCAAGTCTATCGTTCAGTACGGATAAAAAAACAATCGCAACCGGAAGTTGGGACAAAACGGTTCGCTTATGGGATGTCAACACCGGTAAACGTAAGAAAACGCTCAAAGGACATGAATCTTCAGTCAGCAGTTTATCGTTTAGCTCGGATGGAAAAACAATCGCAACTGGAGACACTACTCTTCGTCTCTGGGATGCAACCACAGGAAAACACAAGCAAACTTTAACAGGACATACGGATTATATCAAGCATCTGCTGTTTAGTCCGGATGGAAAAATACTTGCCAGTGTTGGTGGGTCGAACGATAGCAACATTCGCTTATGGAATGTCGCAACAGGCAGACATAGACAAATCCTAACAAATCAAGACGTTACGCGTGTTATCCGTAAAATCGCGTTTAGCTCGGATGGAAAAACGCTCGCCAGCGCGGAGGGACTGCAGTCAAATTCTTTAGTAAGGAATGGGGCAATCCGTTTGTGGGATGTTGCTACTGGAGAACACAAGAAAACTATCAATGTGCAAAATTGGGTTTTGTGTGTGTCGTTTAGTCCAGACGGACAAACACTTGCAAGTGGCAGTATTGATAAAAAAATCCAACTATGGGATGTTGTAACAGGAAAGCAAAATCGAGTTCTTGTTGGACACACACATATTGTTGAAAACATATCGTTCAGTCCAGATGGAGCAACGCTTGCAAGTAGAAGTTACGACGGCACGATACTTCTGTGGGACATTACTTCCACCGAAAACGTTACAAAAGCACCGAAATAGTATGAATATCCGTGGAAATACATTCAAATACACTCAAGACATCCTCAGTAATCGCAGGCACATTTGGTGCTGATTGATGCTTTATACACGTGCCAGTAACAGCACTCCAATAATTAAGTTTTACAATGAAGCCATATTGAGTAAAACATAAGGATATGATAAAATAGTGAAAGAAAGGGAAATAATTCGTGTCCTTTTCTTTCCGTTTCAGATCCCATTTCCTTTGAATCCTTAGTCCTTACTCAATATGAGTTTAATACAAAAACAAGGAGGGAACGTTATTATGGAAGGTTACGCTTTAGGTCTTAGTTTAGGTTTGACTATAGGTTTAGCTGCAGGCATAGCATCTACAAGCAGTAGCACGCGAAAAAAGGTTGAACGACAACTACGCAACGCAATAGTTGACAAAGAAATTTCTATTCAGGATAAAGATGGTGAACCGTTAAAGACTGATGTGCTTTTTGCACTCCTTGATAAAAAATATAAGAAGGTGTGACGATAATATTGATATTCTCAACAGCATCCTTTTATAGTGAATTATAGAAATATGTTGACATATCTTCTGTGAATCAACGCTGAATGCGCTTTTGACATTCAGTGGGAGCGATTTCCGAATCGCGACGAAACTCAATAGTAGTCGGGAATCGGAGTTCCCTCCTACAAATCAAATGTAAAGTTAATTGTAAAATTCACTATAATAATTTAGCCTTTTTGAAGGTTGTTTCCAAACTTCTTTTCTTGAAACAATTGTCAGAATCTTTCAGAAGATATACGGAAATTTCAGAGCTACTCTGAAATTGTTGTGTTTCAAAAAATGATGAGAACCCTTATTAAGACTGGATTTACCGGCAGTTTTCGCATCTGCTCTAAGGACTGGCTCTGAAAATTTTAGCATATGTTTAATTAAAAAAATGTTGTGTTGAACTCAGGTTATAATATCGAACTCACGTTAAAAAGGGAGTTATTACAATGAAAATCGTAATGGCGAATCTAATGTTTGCGTGTATCAGTTTAATTCTCATGAGCATGGTGTTTGCTGACATCAGCAATGCCGAATTTGATCCAAAAACCGTTATCGGGATGTGGCTATTTGATGAGGGTAAGGGTAATACAGCGAAGGATTCCTCTGAAAATGCCAATGACGGAAAACTTGTGAACAGTCCGAAATGGACAAAGAATGGTCAGTTCGGATCTGCGCTGGAATTCAACGGAAATGAGAGTAAAGGTCATGTAGTCGTCGGCAATTTAGGGTTGTCTGGGGAGATTACATTGGTTCTGTGGGCGAAACCGAGTGATGCCACCGATGATGATCGGTTAATATCAAATCTCAGTGGTCCAACGAATCCTGCCTTCGCAATTCGGTTCCAAAGTGGCGCGGTTGACATTTGGGGCAGGGCGTGGAAACCCGTCATCCCAAAATTTGATGACAATAAATGGGGACACTATGCGTTTGTATTGGATGGCGAGGGAAACGCGACGGGTTATTACAATGGCAAAAAAGAGGACACAGTTGTTGATACCTATATTTTCACGGATATCGGTATCGGGGCGACTTTTTTGCATCAATGGGGACAATATTATTCAGGTGTCTTTGACGAGGTCGCGTTTTTCAATATCGCATTAACTGAAGCTGATATTAAAGCCCTTATGACAAAAGGCTTCAATTCAGCGTTGGCGGTTTACCCCGCAGGGAAATTAGCCACTACTTGGGGAAACATAAAAGCCAATCGGTAAGGGTCAAAGTAAGTGCAAAGCAGCCTTCATCAGCGTTTCCTGTTACAGATAGGATCTGGTTTACTCTCAACACTTTTCGTCATTATGACAATAGTAGTGGTAGGTCTCTCGATTTCCCACGCTGAGGATCGTGTCGCTGGTCACTGGGAAGGAAAAATCCACACTCCGATTCAACCATTGGTCATAAAGGTTGATCTGTCCATCAAAGACAACAATTGGAGCGGTACTATTGATATTCCCACCCAAGGTGCTAAAGGTCTACCGTTGTCCAACATCCATATTGTAGAAACCAATAATAAAATCAGCGTCAAATTTGTAATCCGTGGTGTACCGGGCAATCCTACATTTGATGGACATCTAAACGACGGTATCATTAGTGGTAAATTCATCCAAGGCGGGGCCACATTTGATTTTCAACTTTCCCGCGAAACTATTGTTACTCCTAAAAGACCGCAGGAGCCAAAACCACCTTTCCCTTACAAAATCGAAGAAGTTGCGTTTAAAAACGGCACAGTCAACCTCGCTGGTACTTTGACGTTACCAAAAGGTGACGGACCATTTCCTGCAGCACTGCTTATCTCTGGGAGCGGTTTGCAGGACCGGGATCAGACACTATTTGGACACAAACCATTTTGGGTGATTGCTGATCACTTAACGCGCGCTGGCATTGCTGTGCTACGCGTTGACGACCCTGGCATCGGCAAGTCAACACCACACCCAAAACCGCCGACAACAGCAGACTTCGCAACCGACGTGGAAGCAGGTGTTGATTTTCTCAAGAAAGATGACCGAATCAATTATGTCGGACTAATTGGTCATAGCGAAGGAGGTGCGATTGCTGCCATCGTTGCCAGTCGTAGTAACGACATAAACTTTATTGTGCTAATGGCTGCCCCGGGAGTTCTCGGTGCAGAACTGTTGCGCAAACAGAACGAACGTATCTTTGATGCTGTGGGAATCGCGGGAGAACATAAGCGGACCTTACTAATGCTACTTGATCAGTTGTTTATAACATTAGCATCAGATTTAGCAGACGATGATCTACGACAACAGGTCGCTGAAATCGTCCGCAAGCAGTTTGAGACAAACGGTATTCCCACTGATCAACAGGACGAAACGCAAGTGCAAGCAGCAGTTGAACAAGTACTTAACCCCTGGATGCGATATTTTCTTGCATTCAATCCACAATCTGCCCTTAAAAAAGTGAAGGTGCCTGTGCTTGCACTTAACGGTGAACTTGATGTACAGGTAGATGTGGAACAAAATCTCACTGCCATCGCGACTGCTCTTGAGCAAGGTGGAAACCCTAATGTAACGATACATCAACTACCGAAACACAATCATCTGTTTCAACGGGCAACTACAGGTTTGGTCAATGAATATGCTGTGATTGAAGAAACAATTTCGCCAGAAGTTTTGAATTTGATTCGGGACTGGGTGTTGTCAGTTACACAATGAAATTAATTTGGGAGAATAGCATTCTATTCATTAGACGTCTCTAATTCTTGTTCGCTTTCTATTATAAAATTCTATTTTTATCATCTTCACTTTTATTTGCGATCTCCATTTCTATTCTGATATACTGTTAATAACAAAATTTAAGCATTATTGCTAATTTCGTAAATCAGATTTGTCTATCACAGAAAACATATAGTTCCGAAATCCTAAAACCTTGGAAATCTCGGTTCAGACAATAAACACCACGCATTTATAAAATAAATATTTTCAAACTGACATCTTCCGATTTCCCCAACGAGGTCCTCACCGACGATGAATCGTTACCAGAAAGTCATACTTCTGCTTTTAGGCGGTATCACATTAGCCTTACTCATGAGTCGCTCTGCTGACACTGACCGTGAATCCAACCGATTGAAAAAATCTGTAAACCGTCAAGATTTCGTGAGACCCAAAAGTTCTGTGAACCGCCAAGGTTTTGCGAATCGTCAAAGTTCTGTGAACATCCCGTGGCCGCATACATCAAATTTGCCCATTGTGATTATTGATACGAATGGTAGATGGATCCCTGACGAACCCAAGATTCCCGCTCGGATGAAGATTATTTATGATGAATCTGGTGACAGAAACAGTTTCGATAGTCCTCACATTCATTTTGATGGAAGAATTGGCATAGAAGTCAGGGGTCAGACTTCACAGATGTTTCCGAAAAAGCAGTACGGTTTTGAGTTTCAAGACGATATGGGTAATGATAAAGATGTATCCATATTTGGGTTGCCAGCAGAATCGGATTGGGTGCTGAATGGTCCTTATTCGGATAAAACGCTCATGCGGAACTACTTGGCTTTTGAATTTAGCAATCGGATCGGCAGATATGCAACCAGAACAAAGTTTGTTGAGGTATTTCTCAATACAAATGGTGATAAAACAATCAAATCACAACATTATGTCGGAGTCTATTTACTCATAGAAAAGATCAAACGTGGAAAAGAACGCATCCCAATCCAATCTTTGCAGCCGACCCACAACAAGCCTCCTGAAATCACTGGTGGTTATATAATTAAAATTGATAAAACGGATAGAAATGAAATCTTCTTCTACACTCGGCGCGGTACATATCTTGCACATGTATATCCGAAAGGACGCGAAATGACTCATGCACAAAAAGTGTGGATCCAAAACTATATGAGCGAATTTGAAGCCGCCTTAGCCAGTCCAGAATTCAAAGACCCAAAGCGCGGATATGCTAAGTATATTGATGTGGATTCTTTTATTGATCATTTTATTATCAATGAACTTTTCAAAAACACCGATGGATTCCGCCTCAGCGCATATATGTACAAAGATAGAGGTGGAAAACTAACGGTGGGCCCTGTCTGGGATTTCAATTTATCAATGGGAAATACTGTTTTCCATAACGGTTGGGAAACCGATAGTTGGCTTATTTATACAAATCCTGTCCCTTTCTGGTGGGATCGGCTATTATCAGACAAAAACTTCAAACAAAAACTTGTCAAGAAATGGAAAACACTTCGAAAAAATGAACTCTCCACATCAGAAATCTTTGACGAAATTGATAGAACAGTAGAATACCTATCAGAAGCACAAAAACGGAACTTCCAAAGATGGCGTGTGCTGGGACATTCACTTTTTGGCAATCCTGGACCAGGACGCCGCACATATCAAGGTGAAGTGGACGAAATGAAGACTTGGCTGCAAGTCCGGCTGAAATGGATGGATAAACACATTGAATTGTTGCCTCAAGAACAAAAGTATAAATATTCTCCAAGACACCGCTACTAAAAAATAATAATCAGCCATAAATGTAATATTATCATATAGAAATGGTATTATAATATTGTGAGTACTCCTCACTGCCCTATTTCGTGCAATCGGATAAAAAGCCTGCCCCTTTTTGTGCAGTTCTCAAAGAATACCTACAGTATCGTCTCGTTAAACTGGCATGGATTTTGCTTTGGTTGTATATGTATTATAACCCAAGTTGCCACCTACAGATTTTAGGCATGCTGACACCATTTTTAATAGAGAAAAGTTTATTCTCGGCAATTGCCAAGAATATAATATATTTGCGAACAGCTAATCACTTATACGCCGTTGGAAAATTAGAATCCTAATTGTTTGATGGCACATTTCAGAATTATGCAACCGTTTCTCTCTCAATAGGCGTCACTATATTATGAGATGACCTACACAATTAATTAGAATCGGAGCACCTTCAATTGACACCAACATTGTGTTAGGCAATTGAGACAACCATAACAGTTAAAGAGATACTAACTGCTTCATTGAAGAAACTGAGAACCGATAACTGATAACTAAATTAAAGGAATAATTATGCAAACACCCCAACACATTGATCAAATGGATGCCGATGACGTTGCTGCAATTGACGAACTACGCGACGTCTACGACCAACTAAAAATAGCACTTGCCAAGATCATCATTGGTCAGGAGCAAGTCATTGAAAATTTAGCAATCTGCCTGTTTTCGCAAGGACATGCACTATTGATGGGCGTTCCCGGCTTGGCAAAAACACTTTTAGTGAGACAATTTGCTGAAACTATGGCATTAGAGTTCAGTCGAATCCAATTTACACCCGACCTTATGCCGATGGACATCACGGGAACAGACATCCTTCAAGAAATCCCAGGCGGTAGACGCGAGTTTGAGTTCGTAAAAGGACCACTGTTTGCCAACCTTATCCTCGCGGATGAGATCAACCGTGCGCCTTCAAAAACGCAAGCGGCAATGCTTGAAGCAATGCAAGAACACAAAATAACGGTAATCGGTAGGACATACCAATTAGCACCACCGTTTTTTGTCTTAGCAACACAAAACCCGATTGAGCAGGAAGGCACATACCCGTTACCCGAAGCACAATTAGATCGATTTATGTTCAGAATTGAGGTGGACTATCCAACCCGTTCTGAAGAAATTGAAATTGCGCGGACAACAACTGGTATGTCACTGCCGACTTTGGAACACGTTTTGACGGGTGAACGTGTTATAGCATTTCAAAATCTTGTTCGGCGGGTTCCAGTATCCGAACACATCTACGAATTCGCTGTTGATTTAGCACGTAGCACACGACCAAAAGGTGATGCGACACCAGATTGGCTCAGACCTCTCGTTGCTTGGGGTGCTGGACCGCGCGCTGTTCAGTACTTAATACTTGGGGCTAAGGCGCGTGCTGCCCTCAGCGGCAGTTATATGGCGCGCCTTGAAGATGTCGTTGCAGTAGCGAATCCAGTACTTTCACACCGCGTCATTACATCGTTCGCCGCTGAGTCTGAAAACATTACCAGTCAAGACATCGTTGAACGTCTCGTTGAAGAACTGTCCGAACAAGGGTAAACATGGCACTACAACTCAGACGAGATTACCTCAATCAGAAAGTCTTGGAACGTCTCTCAACACTACAACTGCATGCGCGGTTGCCGATGATAGGCAGCGTATCTGGCAAACACCGCAGCCCGATACGCGGTTCAAGCCTGGAATTCGCAGAGTATCGCAAGTACGTGCCGGGCGACGACACGCGGCGTCTTGATTGGCGTGCTTATGCCCGTAATG
The DNA here is from genome assembly GCA_028824685.1 of Candidatus Poribacteria bacterium. GTDB lineage: Bacteria > Poribacteria > WGA-4E > WGA-4E > WGA-3G > MSPOR6. The sequence continues at coordinate 107,311 of JAPPCZ010000109.1, read as the reverse complement.
ACCGCTATTATATCAAAGAATTCGAGGCAGATACGAACTTGCGAATGTGCTTAATTGTTGATACCAGCGGTTCAATGGGGTTTGCTCACAACGGGACCAGCAAACTTGATTATGCGCGCCGTATCGGTGGCACTTTAGCCTATATTGCAGCACTTCAAGGTGATGCTGTTGGACTCTACTGTGCTGGCACAGAGTTTCACAAAGAGATTCCACCAAAACGGAGCGCAACACACCTTAGCACAGTTCTTGATGAACTCGGTGCAGTAGAACCGTCAGGTGAAACAGGATTAGCTGACGCACTCCACGAAACCGCTGAACGTGTCCCACAAAGAGCATTGATTATCATCATTTCAGATCTATTCATTGACCCAGAAGTGGCGCGTAACTGTTTTGAGCATCTACGATTTCGTAAGCATGATGTAGCAGTGTTTCACCTGATGGAACAGAATGAGTTGGATTTTGAATTTGATCGTCCAACGCGATTTGTTGACATGGAAGGTGGTGAACCCGTATTGGCAGACCCAATCATTATCGGCGATCAGTATCGCCGCGCATTGGAAGCATACCTTGAAAGCATGAACGAAGTTATCCGTGACACCGAAATCGACTACCATCGCATCTGCATTGACGAAGATTACGGAGACGTATTGGCAAAATTTCTATTAGGACGAACACCCAAAAAAGCATAAGTAAGCTATCGGCTATCGCAGTCGGCAGTCAGCAAGAAAATTATAATGTGTGAGTGCTAAGAAATTCAAAGAGGCGCAATGAATTGCGCGACTACAAACGCCGTAAATCTAAAAGAAAAACGTTCACTTATTTATATGCGTCACTATTATGCAACCATTAAAGTAAAAACTTAGACCCGACGGCTGATAGCTGACAGTCGATGACCAACTATGAATTTTCTACAACCTTTAGCATTAATAGCACTTCCTTTGATGTTGCTACCAGTCATTATACACTTGATAAATCAGCAGCGCCACCGCACCGTCCCCTGGGCAGCGATGATGTTTCTGATGGCTGCAAAACGGATGAGCAAAGGCATGGCACGTCTTCGCCATATCCTCATACTACTCATGCGTACCCTCGCGATTGCAGCACTGATTTTCGCTATTAGTCGACCACTTTCTGGCGGATGGTTAGGAAGCATTGGATTGGCTAAACCCGATGTCACTATGGTTCTGCTTGACCGATCCGCGAGTATGGAAACACAAGACCTACAGGCTGGTGAGTCAAAGAGGTCTACAGCACTAAAAAGACTTGCGCAGTTGCTGGAACAAGGTGATTACGGGACTCATCTGATTCTGATTGATAGTGCCACTGGACAATTACAAGAAATAGATTCACCGAAGGCATTATTAAGCCTACCTATGACCGAATCAAGTGCCACAAGTGCCAATATTCCGGGCATGTTTGAATCCGCTTTAACCTATCTTAAAGCAAACAATTCAGGACGAGCAGACGTATGGATATGCTCTGATCTCTACGAGAATGATTGGGCTGTTACCAGCGGACGTTGGGATGCAATCCGAGAAGAATTTGCACAGTTAGATGGCGTGCATCACTTCTTACTTGCATATTCAGCACCATCTTCAAATAACTTATCGGTGCGGGTGGAAAATGTGCAACGGTGGCAACGAGGTAACGAGGCGGAACTTATCCTTGATGTTATGGTTAGAAATGAAGGCAGCGATGCTGCGACGCGAGAAGTACCGATTGAGTTTGAAGTCAACAACGTTCGTTCTGTGGTTGAAGTTGAACTTGACGCACGCGGGGCATCTTTACAGGGACATCGCATTCCTATTGATGGCACACTCACTTCGGGATGGGGATCAGTCGGGTTACCGGGTGATGCGAACCCGTTGGACAATCGATTTTTCTTTGTATTTTCAGAACCGCCAGTACGGAGATCGGTTATCGTTAGTGATGATGTAAGAACTGGCGAAGCGTTTCGTCGTGCGCTCGCTATTCCACCAGATGCGCGACTTCAACATCAGGCAGATGTGATTCCCACGAATCGCGTTGGGGAAATTGATTGGGAAAATACAGGACTGTTAATCTGGCAAGCCGCTTTGCCAAACGGATTAGTCGTGGAACAGATTCAGAATTTTGTCAACAGCGGACGTGTGGTTATTTTCTTTCCACCGCGTCAGAATGCTGGTGCGCAAATGTTCTACTCACGCTGGAACGACTGGCAGACGCCTGATGATGAACAAACTGCCCAGATTTCGTGGTGGCGTGGTGATGCTGATTTGTTGGCACATGTAGATAGTGGAAATCCTTTGCCTCTGAATGAACTACGCACCTACCGATACCGTGCTATTGAAAGCACTGGAACATTACTGGCAAGGTTTAGCGACGATACACCGCTCCTAACCCGTGTGAATACGGACCACGGTGCCGTGTATTTCTGTAGCACACTACCGACCGCTCAGTTTTCTTCTCTTGAACGTGACGGGATAGTGTTTTATGTGATGTTGCAGCGTGCGTTAGCGGAAGGATGTCGCGCTTTGACTGATGCGTCTCAACGTGACGCTGCATCTGATGCCCTTGCAGATCGTGAACAGTGGGAGGCGATAGCACCTGAAGGGGACGCAATATCGCTTTCTCAACGTGGACTACACGCTGGAGTCTACCGAGATGAGGCATATTGGATAGCCGTGAATCGCAGCCAAGCCGAAGATGCCGCTAAAGCATCTCCCGCAGAAACTGTAGATGCTCTATTTGACGGATTATCTTATCGGCGAATAGATGTAGAAGTGGGAGATACCTCTTCTTTAGCCAATGAACTCTGGCGTACTTTTCTTATTGCGATGGCGATAGCACTCATTGTAGAAGCGGTACTAAGTTTGCCAAGCAAGAAAGCGGAAAGTAACCCCGCAGTAGATTTTGCAACAGCAGAGGGAGATTAATGTAAATGAATATGTCTTGTAGGAGCGACCCTCCAGGTCGCGACCCTAATACACCGCAATACTCAATCAGTGTTTACATCATGGAACTATAAATGAATATTGAAACCATTTTACTGTGAAAAATGAAAACTTTAACCTAAAAGAGAGTTTTAGCAACTTAGAGGCGTAGATATGCCAGACCAACAAGGACACCTTGAATTCTTCTCAAGCGGTTCCGTCATAACTTTAGGACTGATTATTATCATTATAACCGGTGTCTTATGCTGGTACGCATGGCATCGCAGCGGTTACCGTAAGCGCATCGGATGGCTTGAACTGCTACGTCTTGTGCTTGTTATCCTTGTGGTTGTCACACTAAATCAACCCGAATGGTTAGAATCACAACCGCCGGAACAACGCTCAACGCTTGCTATCCTATGGGACAAATCTAACAGCATGCTAACACAGGATATAATAGACGAACAGGATACCGCTGTGAAACGCAAAAGCCGCGCCGAAACGATTCAACCGCTAATGTCGGAGGAAGTTTGGAAATCGGAACAAGATACTGAACTCAACGTAGTATTTGAGCCGTTCTCTTCACTGTTAGACCCAGCAGAGGAAGCCACAGATATAAACGCTGGGCTGTCGCACGTTTTGGACAATCATTCCAGCCTTCGCGGCGTAGTCCTACTATCAGATGGTGATTGGAATATTGGTGACTCACCCGTGAAGGCTGCGACACGCTTCCACATGCAAGGTGTTCCTGTTTTCACAGTAGGGGTCGGCAGTAAAGTTCCGCTGCCCGATATAGAGTTAGTGAGCATGGATGCCCCAACCTACGGCGTAACAAAAAAGCAGATCCGCATCCCGTTTGTCGTCCGAAATACCTTGGGACAGGATAGAGACGTAAACCTTACGTTAAGTGTTAATGATGAGCCTACGGTCAACAAAGTTATCACTGTGCCTGCTATGGGACAAGCACAGGAAAATATGGCTTGGACACCGCAAGAAACAGGAGAATTCACCCTAAATTTGCGTATTGCACCAGATATGCAAGAATTGATCCCCGAAAATAATGAACTTTCTGCACCTATATCCATACGGCAGGAGCGGTTGGAAATCCTTGTCATTGAATCTTATCCACGTTGGGAATACCGATATCTACGCAATGCTTTGGAACGCGATGCGGGTGTTAATGTAACATGTCTGCTTTTTCATCCGAAACTACCTAAGGTCGGTGGTGGACGCAGCTACATCAAACATTTCCCTGATGCCAGAGAACTCAGCAAATTTGACGTAGTGTTTCTTGGGGATGTCGGTATATCCCCCGAACAACTAACAGCCGAACAGGCACAGGATTTACGGCAACTCGTCAGTGCACAAGCCGCTGGACTTGTCTTTATACCGGGGCGCACTGGTGCACAAGATTCATTGACTGCCGGACCACTTGCTGATCTCTATCCTGTTGTCTTGGACCCCGCGACACCTAACGGCGTAGGTTCAAGTGTTCAATCCTATTTCGCGCTCACCGAACCTGGACAACGCAGTTTGTTAACGCGTCTCGGAGATACCGACCTTGACAATAGCGATGTTTGGCGCACACTGCCGGGATTTTTCTGGTATGCTGGCATCAGACGGGCTAAAGCAGGCACCGAGATTTTGGCAGTACACGATCAAGCCGCCACAGTTTCTGGACGGGTGCCGCTCATTGTCACAAAAACTTACGGCACAGGTAAAGTGCTGTTCATGGGAACGGACAGCGCGTGGCGTTGGCGGCACGGTGTTGAAGACAAATATCATTACCGATTTTGGAGTCAAGTCGCACGTTGGATGGCATATCGCCGACAGATGGCGCAAGGCGAAGCAATACGATTGTTCTATTCACCAGACAGACCACATGTTGATGATGTCCTGACGTTAAATGCCAATGTCATGGACAACGTAGGCGGTCCCCTGGATAGAGGCACTGTTACTGTGCAAGCGATTGCCCCTTCAGGTAAAACAGAGACAATACGGTTACAACCGGGCATAGAAGATGCGTTAGGGTTGTTCGTCGGAACGTTTGTGCCGAAAGAATCTGGCAACTATCGTCTCGTTGCGACCAGTAGCGAAACAGGAGCATCGGTTCAAACGGATCTGTCAGTGCAAGGTTTAAATCGGGAGCAGCAGGGACGTTTAGCACGTTTTGATGTCCTTGAGGAAATATCCAAGATTACCAGCGGCAAACTCGTACCAATTGCTGAAGTAGGAACACTGTTAGACCATCTGGCAGCTTTACCTGAACCTGAACCAATTGTCAAACGCACACGAATCTGGTCGCATCCGCTTTGGGGCGGATTGATTATCTTACTGCTTGGATTATTCTGGGTTGCACGCAAAATGGCAGGTACGATATAGTTTAGTATTCACTGGCTATCTTTAGAAAATCACTTTAATCAACATGGACGATAACCACAACTACCCTAATGGAGAACTTCAATGAACCAAACACAATCAAAAGAAAACGGGGTAAACCTTCCCCCGCGCATGAAAAAAGCATTAGAACAGTACCGAAAACGGGTATGGATAATTAAACTTGCCGAAGGCACATTAGCAGCACTCTTTGGTCTCATCATTTCGTATCTCATAGTGTTTGGTTTAGACCGATTGTTTGATACGCCTACGCTGTTACGCGCGCTTATCTTGGTAATCGGGATGGTAGGTATGGTGATTTTCCTGCCGCTAAAGTATTACAATTGGGTGTGGCGGAATCGCACCTTAGATGGAATTGCTCGGTTACTACAACATAAGTTCCCCCGTTTTGGTGATCACGTGCTTGGCATCGTGGAACTTGCATCGGAGAGATCAGATCGGTCATCAAGTCCTGCGCTGGTAGCAGCAGCCATGCGTCAAGTTGATGAAGAGGTAGCGAAACATAATCTTGCAGAGGCAGTGCCAAATCCTCGCCACCGTCGTTGGGCGTGGGCAGTAGGTTTGCCTTTAGTGTTGGTTATCATCGGAGTCCTCGTGATTCCCGCAACGACTCGGAATACTCTCGCTCGATGGTTAACCCCGTGGCGAAACGTGGAACGATATACCTTTGCGCAGTTGGAAGGTAAAACGGATAAGCGTGTGGTAGCGTATGCCGAACCATTTAATGTTGAAGCACGTTTAAAAGATGAATCTCCATGGAAACCCGAGTCAGGTGAAGCACGCTATGCAAAACAGATGCCGGTGGTTGCAGAACGAGAAGGAGAAACCTACAAATTTGAGTTGCCACCACAAACGGAAGAGGGTAAAGTTAATCTCCGCATAGGAGATGCGCGCCGTTCCATTCCAGTTGAACCCAAATTGAGACCTGCCCTAAAAGAAATCATTGCTAAAGTCAAACTCCCCGACTACTTGCAACATCAAGAACCGCGTATTGATGATGTGCGCGGTGGAATAGTCAACTTAGTGAAGGGAAGCACCGCCACCTTGGAAGCCACTACAACACGCGAATTGTCTGAAGCAACATTAAACAATCGTCCACAAAAGGTGGATGGGGCACGCGTGATTACCGAACCAATATCAGTAGAAACAACGACAGAGATGCAATTGACATGGCGGGACCGTTTTGGACTTGCAGCAAGTGAACCACAAGTGCTACAGTTTGAGGCACAAGAGGACGCTGTACCAACGGTCGCCATAACCAAACTAAAAAATAATCAAGTTGTCCTTTCTACAGAAGTGCTCACATTTGAGATTCAGGCGGGGGATGACTTCGGTGTAAAACATATTGGTTTAGAATGGGAAGGTATTGAGAATCCGATTCAAAATCCTGAACCTGCCATCGGTGAAAAAACTGTGTCTTCAGGAAGTCCAACTTCGGAAGCACTTACCGTCCCTGCCACATTTTCTGTTGAACGTGAAAATATAAAACCGCAGAGTCTACGTCTACGTGCTTTTGCAGAGGATTATTTTCCGAACCGTGAACGCGTTCGTTCACCGCAGATTATGCTGCATGTGCTAACGCCTGCCGAACACTTTAAGTGGCTAATCGGGCAGATGCAGCTTTGGGCAGGCGCGGCAAAAGATGTCCACGACAAAGAATTGCAGTTACACCAAACCAATCTTGAACTACGTGACTTGTCTCCTGCAGAACTTGACGATCCAGCACAGCGCAAAAAATTACAGAATCAAGCCGCAGCAGAACGTACTAACGCAGCAAAACTTGATAGCCTTATCGAAAGCGGCACGGAATTGATGCAGGAAGCAGCAAAAAACAGTGAATTCGATGGATCTCAACTCGAATCGTGGGGTGAAATGCTCGAACAATTAGAGGAGATAGCAAAAAAGAAAATGCCTTCTGTTGCAAATCTACTTGCACAGGCAGCAGAGGCACCCGGACAAAGCAGTCCGCAAGACAAACCCTCAACATCTGATAGTCAACCAAACGCTCAGCAGGGCAATCCTTCAAAATCTGATAGCCAACAGCCAACAGATGGTAACCAATCGAATGCCAAACCCAGCAATTCGGAAAACGATGTTGAAAAATATGGACCCGATAGTAAGCTACCACCCGAAACAGCAGATGAAGAGATGCCGGACGATCCAAACGAACGTGGTGATTCTGCCAGCGTAGATCGGAGTAAACCACCAGAAGGTGGTAAACCAAGTTTTTCACCCGCGAATCCTACACCAGGCATCTCTGACGTTGAATCAGGATTCAATAAACCTGATAAACCACAGGGAGGACAGCCTCCACAAGTCGTTGGTGGACTGCAAATTCCTACGACTACCTTAAAAGGGAGTGGCAGAGACGCTCAAGAGCAAGAGACCGAAACACCCCAAGCATCAGAACTTGTTCTGGAGGCGGTCGAGGAGCAAAAGGAATTGCTGGATGCCTTCGCCAAATTATCAGATGAGATAAAAAGACTGCTTGTCGGCTTTGAAAACAGCACATTCGTGAAACGTTTGAAAGCAGCTTCGCGCAAACAGATTGACATCGCGTCCGATCTGGATAGTCTGGATAGTTTCGGACTTGCCGACAGAGGAACAGACAATCAAACTGCACGAAGACGTTTAGCCGATCTTGAGTCCGCCGAGTCTAAAAACATAACTACTATCATACAAGACATGGCAGCATATATTGATCGGCGTCCTAATGCAAACTACTTGCGTGTCCTTGCAGAGATGGAGGACGCATCTGTATCAACCCAAATACGTGATCTTGTCCGATCTATTAACAGGAATTTTGTCGGGCGGTCAACCATTGAAGCGGAATATTGGGCGGATACACTGGATCGGTGGGCAGAACAACTAATAGATCCGCTGCCTGAAACGCCGCCCCCACAAGGTGGAATGATGGAACTGCCTAATCTGCCTCCAGAAATCATTGTGGAAGTATTGCGCCTCATCAATCGCGAAATCCAATTACGGGAAGAGACACGCGAGGTTGAGCAGGCAAAGGACGCTCTCACTGATGACAAATATTATGAGCGAAGCGAGGCATTAAGCGATACACAATACGAAATCGCAGAGGATACACACGAAGTAGTAAGGGAAATAGGTCTATTGCCAAATGCCAACACGGCATTGATCCGACGGCAACTCGCCAAAGTTAGCAGGGCAGCTGAGGTTATGGACGAAGCAGAAACAATCCTTGCCGAGCCAAACACCGGTCCGAAAGCAATCGCAGCCATCTCGGAAGTGATCGAAATCTTGCTTGAAACACAACGCATGCCAAATGTTCCTGGTGGCGGTAATAGCGGAGACTCACCAGGTGGTGGTGGACAAGGACTCGCAGCATTAATTTCCGCGCTAAGCCTTTTGGGAGTTGGCGATGATAGCGGAGAAGCTTTCATTGAAAAACGCTCACCTAAACAAGCAACTGGTAAAGCAGGACGTGTATTACCGGAAGAATTCCGTCAAGGATTAGATGCTTATTTTAATGCAATAGAAGGACAGTAGTAGACACACGACGCACTGTAAACAGAGGAAAAACTGATGACAGATGCTATACCATTTGAATTATTCGCCAGTTTCAAGAGGATAGAAACAGGCAATCCTATCATCTCTCTCCCGCCACCTCTCTGGGCGGCAGCAACTCATGCGATTATCGTTGATGAAACGGCACATTACATCTGGTGTAAACGCGATGTGGGTGTTCGTTGGTTGATGATGCACGCGACAGCACCCATTAGCGATCTCACCAATATCACACAGGATACACGTAATCCTATTATTGAGCCTTCAATGGATAGTTTTGATAATGCATCCGTTGAGTACCCTTTTCCCTTCCTAAATCCCGCTGATGGCAAGTACTACATGTATTATCGAGGCAAAGGAAAGACAACGCCCGAACAGACCGGATTGCTTGTTAGTGATGGAGATTTGGGCAAATGGGAACGCGTTCAGCACACGCCAGTTATTCCTGCGGATACTGAACACGAACAACATGGCTCAACACATCCTTCGGTCGCGGTGGATGGCGAAATAATTCACATCGTTTATACCGGCAAGGCTACACAATCATTCGGAGAGGGTTTGACGATGTGTCATGCAACGGCACCGACGAGTAATCCCGCAATGGTCACAAAAAATCCAGCTAACCCTGTTTTCACAGGGAGCGGGGAAACATGGGACAGCAAAGCCGTCCGTGAAACTGAATTGTTCAAAGGGCCACAATACTTCCATATTCTCTATGGTGGATTTGATGGTGAGGTCTGGCGGATTGGGCATGTGCGGACTCGCGATTTTCGCACTTTTGAACCTAACCCTCACAACCCCGTATTCACACCATCAGACAATCCCGACGCGTTTGATTGTGACGGTGTATTAACAGGTCAGATACTTGAAATCGGTGATACCTATGTCATGCTCTACGCAGGTAAAAAAGGTAAAGAATGGCAAACAGGGCTCGCTACAATTCGAGATTAAAGTTACGGAGAAAATATAGGTTTGGCATAAAAAAAATCACAAGAAGGATCGGAAAATGACTCGCTTTATTTATTTGCTAATAGCAATCGTTTATATCAGTACCTCTACATGCATTGTCCTTGGAAAAGAAAATGCTGTAAATGGCGCGACCATCCGGGGTGAGGTACTTGAATTAACAAGGAAAAACAACCCGATTGAAGGAGCTACGGTTAAGATTGTTAATTCTGCTGAAAAAGAATGGACAGTAAAGACTGATGCTAAAGGTGAATACGAATTTACAGGTCTTCCAGCAGGACGCTATACTGTAAAAATATCCAAGAGAGGATATAATCCTCGAAATGGTAAATCAAAGTTTGTTGCTGCCGGTGATGACCGTTTTGAACGATTCAAAATGAGCAAAAAAGACGATTTTGAAACACGTTTTGCTGAAATTTTACTACAGCATGTTGCTGAAGATATAGGCAAACGTTACAAATTGAATGCGTCTATTGTAAAAAAACTTCATAAGTCGATTTTTGAAGCGTTTGATACTGTGTTAGATCAAAAAAACGGAGAAACTGCAGCCTTTGCAGAGGGAGAAAAATACGCCAGCATAGGAATGATCATAGGAATGTTGTCACACCCTGATTGCAGGGCAGCGTTTGCCAAATACCTGACAGAAACACAACTTCAGGATTATATCAATTTCACCAAAGCACGGCAACAGCAAGTTAGACAAGCATTTGTTGATATTATAACGGCATTTCTTGACCAAACACTCAGCTTGACAGTTGATCAACGCGAAAACCTCGTGAAATTGCTGCTTGATACAATAAATGATAAGCAAGATCTGAACTTTATGAATATAATGAATGGACCATTGCCGAAGGAAGTCAGTGATCTGTTACATAATCAATTGCACATATCTTTGGATAGCGTATTGAACCAAACACAGTCAAAAATTTGGGAAGTGATGATTGATTTTTATGATGGAAAGGATTTAGTTGGTATTGAGACTTTTGAAGTGCCATCGGAAAATGCAGATGAAAAGGATAAAATCGATAAGGTTCCTCCAAAATCTCAAAAGTGGATCTTGGCTGAAACAATACTGACAGCACATACTGAACAGTTAGGTTCGCTTAACGAAAGTGCATCAAAACGCTTGAAACTCGCTACTAAAGGTGTGATCCAACAATACCTTGAAGCACGAATTCCAGACATTGATGAACATTTCAAATTTTCTGAGGAATTAGGTGCTATTATGCAGGCGTTCATGTTTCAAAATATTACTCGTGAACAAGCTGCTGAGAAACTTGAGGCCATGAAGAAAGAGTTATGGGACAAAAGAGGCACAAATGAACGATGGGATAAAATTGAACTGCCCCAGATTACTAATCATCCCCTTTACCAACAGGCAATCAAAGATGTTCTCTCTGAAGATGCCTATTTACAGTATATAGCACGCCAAGCTGAACATGAGAATTTTCGGATACAGGCTTCGCGGAATCTCGCGCTGGCTTTCATAGATATGATTGTGCTGCTTAACGAGGTACAGCAGCAACAGATAAAAATGATAACAGCACAGTTAACTATCCCCTCATTGAATCATAAAGGGCTGCAAATGATGTTTGCTGAATTATTCATCAGGATGGATGATGAAATACTGAGCCCTTGGCAGCAAAGCGTATTTAAAAGAGGTAGATAATCATGACAAAACACAGAAAAATTATAGGTGTTCTAATGAATCAAAATACATTGATCATAGGATTTTCCGGTTTCTTAATATTGTTGGGCACGTTTTTCAGCGAATCCATTCATGCACAGGATCCAACCCTTCGCTACGGCACAGGTGTTCCACCAGCAGTTAGAAGCATCAATGACCGAAGTTTACGATACCTCGCCAACACACAACTGAAAGATGGAAGTTGGCAAGGGGGGCGGAATGGTCCAGGGATAACTGGGATATGTGTTATGGCATTTATGGCAAGTGGTGAAGACCCTGATTATGGACCTTATGCTACACATATCCGTAAAGCCTTGCAAAACATCATCGCTAATCAAAACGCCAGAACAGGATACATGGGAACGAGTGGACATGCATCAATGTACCACCACGGTTTTGCGATGTTAGCGCTATCCGAAGCGTATGGTGCTGTAAGCGAGAATCTGCTTTGGAAAGGCAGTGAAGTGCCTGAAAATCGTAGGCGTACCCTCAGTTCAGCATTAGAGCTTGCCGTACGATGTGCATTGACTGCACAGGAGAAAAATCCTTGGGGGGCATGGCGCTACTCGCCACAAGCGCGAGATGCTGACACAACCGTCGCTGGCACCGTATTAATGGGAATACTCGGTGCGCGAAATGCTGGTATTGAAGTCCCCAATGAAGCAATTGACAAGGCGTTGAACTTTTTTCAAACCTGCACAACGCGGGGTGGCGGTGTCTCCTATACGCCTTCAGGCAGCCATGGCGACGGACTCACTCGTTCTGCGATTGCTACCCTCGTCTATGCAATTGGCAAAAGGAAAGACACGCCAGAATACAAATCTACAGCGGAATTCATCAAGCGCAGAGCGAGCCATAATGTAGGTAATCATTACATGTTCTATACCCTATACTACATGGCTCAGGCGTTGTTTCAGAGCGACTTTGAAGCATGGCAAGCTTGGAATCAACGCACCATTGAAAGGCTTCAAAGGATGCAACAAGAAGATGGAAGTTTCAACAGTTCCCACGGTAAGGCTTATGGAACAGGAATGGCAGTGCTTACCTTAGCTTTGAACTATCGTCTTCTACCTATTTATGAAAGATAGACGGTTATTGATAGTCAGAAAGATGTTTTATTGAAAACAACTTCTCTCTAAAAGATGACAGTTGAGCGTTGGTTACCATCAGGAGGAAAAATGAAATGCAGAGGTGTCTAAAAAATATTTTAGCCATTGCGATTATAATTGCGGGGACGTGGAGTCCAATCAAGATACAGGCACAGGAAACAGTTTTACGTTGGAAAAATGGGGATACCCTTCCCGGTAAACTATTAGATAGTCAGTCAGGGAAGATTCGATGGAATTCACCACACTTTTCAGACGATCTAATTGTTGATACAAATGTCTTAGATTCAATTGATTTTTCAAAACAACCGGCACCAGCAACAGAGACTTTCCGCGTTGGTACAGTATTAGGTGATGTCTGGACGGCAGACATTGTAGACTCAGATGAAAATACCTTTCTGTTTTCCAGCAAACGTCAGGGTAAGTTCCGAGTGAATAGAGAGATGATTTACTCGCTTGAAAGTCGCGCGCATTCCAACCTGATTTTTGACGGTTCTCAACTAACAGCGTGGAAATCACCTAAGAAAAATGAAACCGATGAGGTATTAGTTCAATTCCCTGATAATAATGAACATACTGGTTGGTATCCTGATCGTGGTGGACACCCATCCACAGATCAAGGTAAGACTAACATCTTCTATGCTTTTAAATGGCCAAAACGTTTTGAAATTGATCTTGAATTCGCATCCAATACAGCCCCACCCGGCTTTGTTCTTGCCTTCGGTAAAAACCTGTACCAGACACTAAGAATAGAAACATGGACTAACGAACTGGTTGTCGTTCAAGGCCAACTATTCGAAGATATAATGCCAGTTGAGGACGATCGTCGCGACTTCCGTTTGCGACTTGCTTATGATCAAGACCTTGGTATGCTAAAAGTCTCTGACTTAAATGGCAATCTACTCTTAGAACTGACTGGTGTTCAGCCAACTGTTGAAACACCCGGCATCTATATTTTTAACCGAGGACAAAATCTGACAGTCCGACGATTAAGGGTCTATCGGCAACCTGCCGGACTTAAAAGCCAGCAAGTCGACTACTCCAAACCTCGAATCCACATGATGAACGGAGAAGTTTTTTACGGCAAATTGTTTGTCCAGAAAAACAGAGGTTATGTCCTTGACACAGATGGAACACTACGAGATATCAACCTACAACAGATTGACCGTGTTGTGCAGCCGGGGAGAAAATTGGCAACAATCGACGATTATATGGCATTAACATATATTGACGGTTCTGTTGTGCGTGGACAAGTGATGCAACTAAACTTGGATAGCGTTGTACTCCAGACTAAATTTGCTGAGGAACCGATAACCTGCTCACTCGCGGGTGCTTCACTACTTCGGTTTGAGTCCAAAGCCAAAACTAAAAAACCAGTAGATGACTATGATAAGATGTTTTTTCCATCAGGCAGTTTACGCGGTCACATTCTTTTTAAAGGCGACGATGCATCAAATATCCGATGGCAGACTATAGGCGCGTTGGAACCAGTGCGACTTGCGAACAACCGATCTGCTCGCATAGAACGTAATAATAAACAGGTTTCAAGACTACAACCTTTTGATATAAAGATGTTTCCCCATCTGTTGCATCTAAAAAACGGAGAAGTCATCCCATGTCAGGTCTTGTCTTACGATAAAACCTCTATTAATTTTCGATCCCCTTTTATCAGCACGACGCACATGGACTCAACATACATGAAAGGTATTGAGTTTACACGTAGCAAAACGCACGGTAGAAAGGAAAACCGAAATCCGATTACCATTACAGGTGGAAATAAACACCGTATAATTTTAGAAGATGGACAAATTTTGGAAGCTATAATGCGGAGAACCGAAGATGGTAAAACAAAAATAATTGTAAATAACGAAAAACTTGGGGGAAATCCGAAAGTTGTTGTAGTTGGAGGAGACTTCGCTGCAAACGATCCTGCTGTTGTCCTTAAGCGCGGTATTGAAGTCATGTATGATCCACTCGAAACGCAAACTGAGGAGTTAGATGTAAAATTAGAACGCGCTTTAACCTTGCCACGTTTCAACCGAGACAATCCACCGAACCATATTCTTGTGGCAAACAATGGTGATTTAAAGCGAGGCAATTTAATAAGTATTAACGGACAGATAATTCAGTTTGAATCAAATTTGAAGAAGGTTTTTATCCCAATTAATCGGGTGGCTCGAATTATTGATATAAGCATTAATAACCCTGAGCAATCAACAAAAGAAACGGCAAGCGATGAAAAAGGTTCTGATGCACAACAAGAACCTCCTACGAAAACTGAAAACCAAGATGCCAAAACAACTCAGTCTGAAGTGCGCTTCGCTTTAATCCACAATCCGATCCTGATTTTTGAACCACTCAGCGTCAAAGGCGATAAACTATATGGACGTTCTCCGATCTACGGTGAGACATCGGTTCCTGTGAAGAGTCTCCAGTATCTTCATTTTGGAGACAAAGCAAAATCTTTCAAGTCCGTTTTTGAAGAATGGGTAATTCGCCCGGCAAAAGAACCAGATTACGGTGAGGATCGATAGAATCGTTCTCAACTTTTCTGCGAAAACTGATAGCTATGGCAGAACAACATCAAAAAAGTTATGCCTTGTTGCTTATTTTTATGAGGGACAGAAATGGTTTGCCCAGAGCCATTCAATTGTCACGAAACCCCTTGTTTGAACCATAACAATAAAGGAGAAAATATGTCAAAACAATTACAAGAGTTACTTGATTTGGAAACTACGCCTATTGCAGTAACGTTTCACGAATCACAGCCAGAAGGTGTTTCCCGTGTGGAAAAAGCCGAAGCATCTGGATGCACATATTGGAAGCGCGCATCGGAAGGTAAAACCTTCTATACCGAAGCATCCGACCACTACAACTGTCCGATCGGGTGTTATACACATAACGTTGAACTTCCGGACGCACAAATGGAAGAACTGGAAAACACCCTCGGACTGATGGGCGAACTCGGCTATATTAGTATGGAAGAGGTCCCTGGCATTCCACGAAGGGAAAACACTTTTGAAAATGCAGTTTATGCACCTTTAGCAGACACAACTGATATACCGGATGTTGTTCTTATCTCTGGCACACCGAAACAGATGATGCTCTTGGCTGAAGCTGCAACCGCTGCGGGAATCGGCACTGAAAACGGTGTCATGGGTAGACCAACGTGTGCTGTGATACCGGCTGTTATGCAGTCTGATAAAGGGGCAAGTAGCTTGGGATGCATCGGCAACCGTGTCTATACGGCACTCTCTGACGATGATTTCTACTTTGCCTTTCCGGGCAAACATATTGATGCACTTGTTAAAAAGTTAGAGACAATTATAAATGCAAACTTTGCCTTAGAAGAGTATCATCAGCAGCGCCAAGCGGAGATTTAAATGAAAAGCGTTGCAGTTATTACTGGTGCAGCAAGCGGTATCGGACGCGGTATGGCAGAACGGTTCGCCGCGGAAGGGATGGCAGTTGTCCTTGCAGATATTGAAGAAGAACCTTTGGCCAAACTTGAAGCAGACCTACGTGCGAAAGGCGCAACTGTGCTTGCTGTGAAAACGGATGTTTCAAACGCTAAAGATGTTGAAAATCTGGCAGAACAGACGTTGGATGCTTTTGGGGCAGTGCATATCCTCTGCAACAATGCAGGTGTTGTTTGTAGTCGTCCTATCTGGGAACATTCCATTGCCGATTGGGAATGGGTGTTAGGCGTTAACCTATGGGGTGTGATTCACGGCATTCGTGCGTTTGTTCCGCGTATGCTGGCACAAGAGACCAAATGCCATATTGTCAACACCGCTTCAATACTCGGTTTGGTACGAGGTGCGGGAGAAGGCATCTATAAGGTGAGCAAATACGGCGTTGTTGCACTTTCAGAAACCCTGGCAGATGAATTAGCACAAAAGGGATCACAGATTCAGGTGCATGTCTTGTGTCCCGGTTGGGTGCGAACAGGTATTTTAGACTCTGCCCGAAACCGCCCAGATGTTTTACAAAATCCAGAATTGGAAACACAACAAACTTTAGGTGCTTCTCGGAACGTGCGTGCTGAGATGGAATCGGGAATGTCTTCAGCGGAAGTAGCCGATCATGTCTATAAGGCTATTCAGGACGGCACCTTCTATATTCACACACATCCGGAGTTGAAAACGTGGGTTTATGCGCGCATGGAGGGTATTCTCGGATAGTTTTGTACGATGCTTAATTCTTGTTGTCGAAAAACATTTTACCGTGTATAATATGTTAACATAGAGATGTTATATTTGAAGGAGAATGTGTATCATGAAAGCCAAAGCCACGTTTCCAATAATCGGTTTCATTGCTCTGTTGATAGTAGGTTTGTGCATTCCCACAACAAGTTTCGCACAACAAAAATCTAATGAAACTTCAATCACAAAAGACATTTCACTGACACATATTGATGGTGGTAAAACGTTAACGTTAGATCTCTCCAAGCATTTAGGTCTAACCACTAATGAAATCAAAAAACTTGCCAATTCTTTATCTATTGGAATGATAGATAATGTCGCGGACCCTGCTAAGGGTGTAACGATTGAGTTGCTTAAACCCGCAGATTCTACCCTTCACTCCAAGGCACTCGTTATCAGGGATATCACAACGAAGACTACGGGCAGCGTAGTAAGGACAACAGGAACTACAGATGTAGAGGTAAAGGTTGAATTTAACGATCTACCAAAGGCTATAGATGGTGCTGAAGTACGAAAAGAATTGCTTAAAGAATTGAATAAAAACAAAGTCGTTGTTAGGAACGTAGTCAGAGCATCGAGCGATACTATCTGGATTAATCTCTACAATACAACTAAAAGTCGCATCAATCTAAAAAAATGGCAAATTCGGTTAACTTACGGTTCTATACCGGATGAGACCGATACTGAAACTACAAGGGTCATTGACAGAATGAGCAACGTAAGTGATAAAGTAAAAGACCAGTTATCTTCCAAACTGCACAATCCCCCAACTGGATTCGTTTTTCCTGGCAATTCCAGAATGTCTCGTCAGATTGATTTTGAACTTCTCAATGATCCGACAAAGACACAGGATGAGCAGTTATCAGCCATTTCAGACGGCACCCTTAAAACAAGTTGGAAAAAAAGTTGGCTCCACAAGACGATAATTCGGACTCCCGCAGGGATTGATCCTCCTGATAGGAACAACGATGTAATACATGTCGTGCCGAGAAAAGTTATACCTAAGGTTGAAACACGGGTAATTTTCGTTCCACGCAAACCAGTCAATGAAAACCTGCCGCCTACCGATGATCGCTAAAAACTGAATGGCACTTTTCTGTATACTGAGGGTGGTATCTATGACCACCCTTTTGCATTTCAGATGGTGGTAATATTATAGTGAAATCAAAAATTACTTTTACAGTTCTTTATAGGTTACATGCGTTTAATGTGAATGTCATACGCACATTCACCAAGCTCAATTCATTGCGCCTCGGACATTCTGTAGGAGCGACCTCCCGGTCGCGACCGGGAGGTCGCTCCTACAGAAGAAATTTGAATTGAAAACCTTATCTTTCAGCGTTAAACGGACATTATACCCACTAAATTCGCGCCTATGGATATTTAAAATTGACACTCATACTCTAAAAAGAGTATAATGAATGATGTAAACTTCTATGGTATAGAGTCCTACATAAAAGGAGAGATCAGCGTGTTTCGCATAAAATCGCAATTACAAAGAATCATAGTTATATGCATCTGTGTAATTGCTTTACTTTCATGCGGAAGCGGAGAAATCCAAAATTTTGAGGGCATTCAGATCATATCCTATCCGCGTGTAGATCGCTTAGATATCAAAATTTATCTGGTTGATAGAAACGGCATCCCACTAATATGGAACCAGAGCATTCTCAGTCCAAGTGTCGGCGTTAGCACTATTTCAGAAGCTGATTTTACCACCAACGTACAAGTTTACTCCATGCGCGACGGTAAAAAACACCGAAAGGTCTATGACAACAGGCTATTTGATGTGCGATGGGGACAGGAACCGAATAGTCTTGATAGACTCCTGAGTGCAGAAATTCCGCGCAGATTCATTGAAGATGATCCCGAACGCGATACACACGAAGGTATTATTACTGTTGAAGTCAAAACTGAAAGGCAAGGCCCCTTTACGGATACTATAGAAAAAACCGCTATTTATAAGAGATAACGATGCCTATTCACACACAAGACTACAGACATTGGGAAGGCACACTGAAACCTCGCAATCACACACGGTGGTGGGTTATTGCGAAAGCAGAACTGAAGCTGCTCACCCAGCGCAAAATTGTGCGATTAATTGTTGCGATTCCACCATTAATCTATATTCTGTCCTATGGGATATTTATTTATATTTACAATATCCTGCCGGGTGTGCCTACTGAATTGGATATTGATCGCGGTTTTTTCCAAGGGTTTCTGTTCAGAATTAACACGGTTCAATCTGCATTTTTTATTGCGCTGATAGTTATTTTTGGAGGGGCGGGGTTAATTGCAAATGACCTAAAGCACAACGCGCTTTCGCTCTACTTGTCTAAACCGATTTCATGGGTAGATTACCTTATCGGGAAATTTATCGTGATTGCGACTTTACTTGCCTGCATGACGTTGGTTCCTGGACTATTACTGTTTCTTGAGCATGTATTGTTAACCGATACACCTTTTCTAAAAGAAAATTACTGGTTACCTCTGTCCATCATTGTCTATTCGGTGATAATCATCACTATCACAAGTCTATTGATGTTGGTGTTCTCATCATTGACTACAAATTCCCGCTATGCGACAATCGGTTTCTGTGCTGTTTGGTTTGGATTGCCTGTCCTCCACCTCATCCTTAAGGAAGTTCTTTCAACAAGTACAGTCGCTTTAGTCTCTGTTTGGGCAAACTTTGATCGTCTTGGAAATGCCCTTTTCGGTTTGGAGAGTAGTTACAACATACACTGGTCTCTGACACTCCTCTTGTTAGCTGCCCTAACTGCCGCATGTATCCTCGTTCTCCGCCATCGGATACGTGCAGTTGAGATAGTTAAATAGTTCTATATTATCCTATCTACTTTAACCGCGCACCATTTGCATCCCACATTTCAACCTCAGAGTAAATCTGCGGGGGTGTTATTGGGGTTAATGTTGGTAGCCAGTCTGGTTGGAACTGTTGCACCAATCGCACTGCATTCTGATATGCAATCCGTTCCTTCGTTTCATCATCAAGGTCTGCAGCTTCAATCTGCGCTTGAACAAGACGAAAATCGTAATATGGTAGATCGCTGCCGAACATTATTCTATCGTTGCCGAGATTATTGACAAGGTGTACTAAGTCCCAACTTTCATCTCCAGCAGGCTTTTGCGCGACATCAAACCAGATATTGTCATGTTTTCCGCAGTGTGCAATCGCATCAAGATGCCCTCCTTTGGTCATTGAGACATGCCCGATAATGAACGTTATTGTCGGAAACCGTTTAGCATACGCCGCGATATTTGAAGTTGAACCTGCTTGATGTAACAGACATAATCCGTTGTGCATTGCTACAACTTCAAGGAACGCGTATAATTCACCACCAAGTGAATGTCCGGACAATGCAGGATGACACACAAATCCGACTAAATCATCGTCACACATTGCTCTATCAAGTTCGTCTACACCTGCTTGCTCATGTCGCACTTCCACAACCCCAAGTCCGATAGGGAAGCGTTCGGGATACTTCCGACAAGCATTCGAGATCACCTCGTTTTGTGCCTGTGTATCCAATACGCCGTGTGCTTGTGGACCACCCGCTGTTGGACACGGAATTGCGCCAATAACATTTGCGGATGCCATCCGTGCAAGACATCGTCCAACACTCTGTCCAATAACTGGTGCGCGTGATACCGTCATGCCGATGTGGCAGTGTACATCAAAATAAGGATACATAAGTTTTCCTTTCTAAAAACATTAAAATTCCGGTACAGGGGCATAGGTGTTAAAGCCGTCTGTCCTATCTTCACCCTGTAACAGATAGATTTTATGTGTCCGACGCCACTCCGCGCCGGGATAACGAACATCTGCTGGCATGTAGCGCATTGTGTAACCGCATCTCCGTTTTTGGGAAATGTTCGGACTAGAATTATGGATTGTCCATGCATCGTGAAAATGGCACTCACCCACCTCCAGTTCCAAATTTACTGCCTTTGATTCGTTTAAATCTTCCTCAACAACTTCGCTGCCAAAGAGATTATTGTCACGATTTACCTTTTCATAACGACGATCGCGCAAATTGTGACTTCCGGGAATCACACGCATACATCCGTTTTCAACCTTCGATTCATCAACTGCCAACCACATCGTAATAACGTTCATCGGTTCAAGAGATTCACCCCAATAGACACCGTCCTGATGCCACGGCACTGCCATACCATCGTTCTCGCGTTTACTGATAAAATGACTTGACCAGAGCACAATATCTGGTCCGATAAACCTTTCAATAACTTTCAATACGCGTGGATGCGTGAGATATTTGAACAGATATGGGTGCTCAAAATGTGGAACATCCATTTGTTCTGGTCGTCTACCTTCTGGCAAGTTCTCAATCATTGCATCCACATAATCGCGAAGTTCGTCCAACTCCGATTCTGTAAAGATACGCCCATAAGTGAGATACCCATTTTCCTTGTAAAATTTCACTTGTTCATCAGAGACTGATGTTTCTAATTGCCAACTCATGTGTCACCTATTTATAATATGAAGCAAAATACAGTTAGCAAAGTATAACACATCACCGTTTTTCTGACTATAGTCTATCTTTCTAAGATAATAGGCACGTATAAATATTTAGAATTTCTGAATAGCGGACTATCTCGGATTTGTTGAATTTCGCTGCGTTCTACCCATAACTGTCAACTTAAACAAATACACCTATTTATAAAATGTATAGCCCCAGCGGGGCGAAATGTTTGTAGAAGCGTGAAACCCTCCCAAATATAAGCCCCAGCGGGGCGAAATGTTTATAGTCTTATGTCGCTCCTACGGAGCTAAAAAGAAAAATAATACATTTTTCTATAAACATAGCGTCCCGACGGGACTGAAGAACATATTTCATTCTCAAAAAAATGCTTAAGTTGACAGTTATAGGTTTCGCTGAGATTTTCCTAATCTTGACAAAATGGAATGCGTGTGCTAAACTCCATATTATGAAAATCGTAGTTGCGCCGGATTCGTTCAAGGGAAGCGTTACAGCACTGGAAGCAGCGAACGCTATTGAGAAAGGTCTTCGTCGTGTTTTTCCAGATGCAGTGATAGAGAAAATTCCGATGGCAGATGGCGGTGAAGGCACTGTGCAATCCCTTGTTGATGCCACTGGTGGACATATTCAAACGCAACGAGTGCTTGCCCCTCTTGGAAATGAGGTTAACGCAAAATTTGGTATACTTGCAGATGGAGAAACAGCCGTTATTGAGATGGCATCTGCCTCTGGTCTAACGCTTGTTCCACCTGATAAGCGGAATCCACTGTTGACGACTACCTACGGCACAGGACAACTTATCCGTGCTGCTTTAGAGGCAGGGTGCAGACGTTTAATCATCGGTATCGGTGGAAGTGCGACAAACGATGGCGGTGCTGGAATGGCTGAGGCACTCGGTATAAAATTCTTGAATGCGGATGGGAACCCAATTGAACGAGACGGTGGTGGTCTGGGCAAATTAACATCAATAGATATAACAGGTCTACATCCCGCAATTGCGGAAACAGAAACGGTTGTGGCTTGTGATGTCAATAATCCATTGACTGGTCCAGAAGGTGCATCGCACGTTTATGGTCCACAGAAGGGCGCAACTCCTGAGATTGTTAAAACGCTGGATTCCCATCTCGTCCATTTTGACAAAGTTTTGATGCGGACATTCGGACAATCTTTTAACGACATTCCTGGTGCGGGGGCTGCTGGCGGTTTAGGTGCTGGACTGATGGCGTTTCTCAACGCTGAATTAAAACTCGGTGTTGATATTATGATTGACACTGTTGGGCTTAAAGAACGGATGAAAGGTGCTTCTCTCGTTTTCACAGGTGAGGGGCAATTGGATTTTCAGACTGCGTTTGGAAAGACTCCTGTTGGTGTTGCGAAGGTAGCAAAAGCGGAGAATATCCCTGTGATTGCGATTGCAGGTGGTATTGGTGAAGGTGCCGATGCCGTATATGACGCTGGTATTGATGCGATGTTAGGTATTGTGCAAGCACCGATGTCACTTGAGGATGCTGTTGAAGATGCGATGCAACTGATAGCGGATACTGCTGAACAAGCTGCGCGATTGGTGGCAATTGGGAATGTGTTCCGTAACGGGTAGCAAAGAAAACGATTGCCTGATTATAGGTGTTCATGGAAATAGTACTATTCACTTTTCAAGAGTGTACTATAGTGGATTCCATAATTAACTTTATATCTGATCTGTAGGGGGAACTCCGATTCCCGACTATCAGTGAGGTTTGTCTCGATTCGGAGATCGCTCCTACAAAATATATGTAAACTTATTTACATAATTTACTATAACATGGTTTTCAAACAAAAAAATATAGACTAAATAGAGGAAAGTATTAAAATGCAGAGGTTGATAATTGCGATTGTTGTGTTGCTGTTTGTTTTTGTCGGTAACGGCTATTCTAATACACTTGTGGTTGACGAACAGGGGGATATTTTTGCGGAGACGGATCGCTATCAGGTGCGGTTTAGAAATGGTAGCGTCATACACGTGCATAACAAACTCACTCAAGAAACTTATACACGTCAAGGAAGAGAGACAGCCACAGAAGAGCTGCATCATGTGGGATTCAATCACAGAAGGATAGCACGTGCTGACTTCCTTGAAGTTAAAAAGGTAGCACCCTTAGCAGCGAAATTAACGGCTGTGTGGCATGAGAGGCATCAGAAGACACTCATCATGTGGGTGTCTATTGACGCGTTCACTGGCGATTTAATCATCAAACAGGAGGGATTTGATCCAAAGGGGAGCGAACTTATCGGATGGGGGTTTGGGAATTTAGATCACAATCAGGTCTCTGTCATTCTGCCGGTTCACGGGGGGCTACTTATCAATGCTGACTCTCCTCAACATTTGAGTTACAATAGTCCGGATCGAGGGTGGCAAGCGCGACTCGCTCTCCTACAAGGGCATGCTGGAGGGTGTTCTGTCATGAGCACGGATGAAACGTATCGGTTTGACAAATTCAATTACACACGTCACCCGGATGCCTTTGAAGTTGGATTTATAACAGAAGCTTTCTTGCCTCCTGAAGATCATCCTGAATATTACCAACGCTTTACCTCTACAACGTGGCGATTGAATACATACAGCGGCGATTGGCAGGTGCCCGCGGAAAAGTATCGTCAAGACATGATACAGCGAAATGCAGCGCGGGTCGTTCCTCCGCCTGCGTGGGTTAAAGATATTCAACTCGTTATTATGTATTGTTCACAACATCGTCCCCAGCACATTCTTAGAATGTTCGATTTTATAGCGAAACAGATCGACCCGAAAAATGTGTTATTTTACTGTCGCGGCGGTTGGGGGACTGGTGAGGAGGTGGCAGCACCCGATCATCGTGTGAGAAAAGACCTTCCTATTTTTATGTCTGCTGCGAAGCGACACGGGTTTAGAGTGATGCTCTACTCAGGCTTTCTGTATGTTGATCAAGACCATCCACTTTACCCCGAATGGGAAGCTTTTCTCTATCGACGCAATGGAGGCATAATGGGCTGGCAGCTGGATCAGGGAGGCCCCGCCATTATCAATCCAGCATATTCAGGGTATAGAGAATATAAGGTGCAAGTCTTGAAAAACTTGCAATCGACATACAATATTGATGGCTTTATGTTCGATTATAATACCTTTACCCCAAATCAGAAGCTGATTGATGGATTAACGTCTGTTGAAGGCAATATGCTTTTACATGAAGAGCTGATTGCAGCGATGCCAGAGGCTGTGTTTGGTGGCGAAGGCGTGAGCGAAATAACAGCTCCATACACCCCGTTTTACTCGCGTGGCGATGATCCCGACTATACACACCCAATCACGGATTTCCTGTTTTCGCAGTGGACGCAGTCTTTTGGAGGTCCTCTCACATATTTAGAAGGGGCACGATATATAGAATTAGAAAATAAAATAATGAATGTACATACGAATCTGTATAAGCACCAGGACGTGATTCCGACAATCCGGTATCATTATAGCGAGCATTTTGAAATACAAAACGCGATTTCTATACTGCATCGGACCAATTCAAATGTCGAGTTTTGGGAAGAATTAGAACGGATGGTGAATAGCCCTTATCGGGAGGATCTAAACTTTGATGGCGTTGTGAACATCTTGGATCTGGTGATCGTTGCGAATGCTATTGGCGATCCCATCGGACCCGATCTCAACGGCGATGACGTGGTAAATATCTTGGATCTCGTGATCGTTGCTAACGCTTTCAATTGAAGATGAATGTCTTGTTAAGGAAGTGCTAACATGGTTTTCAAACAAAAAAATATAGACTAAATAGAGGAAAGTATTAAAATGCAGAGGTTAATAATTGCTATTGTTGTGTTGCTTTTTGTTTTTGTCGGTGATGGCTATTCTAATACACTTGTGGTTGACGAACAGGGGGATATTTTTGCAGAGACGGATCGCTATCAGGTGAGGCTTTACAAGGGTATCATCATACACATGCATAACAAACTCACCAAAGAAACTTATACACGTCCAGCGAGGACAGATGAAAAACTTTCAGGGATGCGTGGGACCCGGGAGTCAGAAATAGAATACTACTTGGCACCTGAGTGGGAAATAGATCGTGCGGATTCCGTGAAAGTTGAAAAGATTGCACCCTTAGAAGCGAAACTGACGGCTCGGTGGAATCAGAGCACACTTCTTATGTGGGTGGTCATTGATGTGCGCACTGGAGATCTGATAATTAGACAGGAGGGGTTTTCTGATCAGACAGGGATTTCCACTATCGGATGGGGGGTCGGAAATTTAGATTATGATCAGGTGTCTTCGATTGTGCCAGGGCGCTTCGGAGAAATAATGAATGAACAACACTTGGAGCATTTGTATTGGACGTATCCGCATTGGTGGCGAGCCCCTCTTGCTATCGTGCAAGGAACATTGGGCGGATGTTTTGTGATGAGTGAGGATGAAACAGATCAATTTAAAGCATGGGATTATAGACCAGCACCAAAGTCAAATACCTTCGGTATTGGTTTTCACACGCATAACTTTTTCCCTTTTGAAGATCATCAACAGATTACTTCCGCGATTTGGAGGTTTAATACATATAGGGGCGATTGGCAGGTCCCCGCGAAAAGGTATCGGCAAGGGATGATGGCGCGAAATGAATCACGTGTCGCTCCTAAGCCTGCGTGGGTTAAAGACATTAAACTTGTTGTTATATACTGTTCAATGAATCGTAACTACATTAGAATGTTAGATTTCTTAGCACAACAGATCAACCCGAAAAACGTATTAATTTTCTGTCGCGGCGGTTGGGGGAGTGGGGAGGGGGTAGCACCCGATCATCGTGTGAGAGAAGATCTTCCTATTTTTATGTCTGCTGCGAAGCAACACGGGTTTAGAGTGATGCTCTACACAGGCTTTCAGTTTGTTTCTCCAACCCATCCGCGTTATTCCGAATGGGACCCCTGTCTATATCGAAGTCACAGAGGAGATATATTAGGATACGAGATGGAACTCGGAGGCCCCGCTTATATCAATCCAGCATGTTCAAGTTATAGAGAATATTACGTGCAAGTATGGAAAAACTTGCAATCGACATATAACATTGATGCTATCCATCTTGATGTTAATACTTTTATTGAAAATCACGCGCCTCTTGATGGATTGACACCTATTCAAGGCAATATGCTTTTATATGAAGAACTTATTGAAGCCATGCCAGGTATTGTTTTTTCTGGCGAAGCAACTCACGCGTTGGCAGCTCCGTATGTCGCTTTTTATGCGATCCCGCCTGAAGGAAACCACCCGATAAATGATTTCTTATTTTCGCAGTGGTCCATTGCGTATGGCCATAACCTTGCATATTTGGGGGACAGATATAAAGCACACGAACTGGAGCTATTGAATGGATATATTAAGAGGTATAAACAACTGGACGTGCTTCCGACAATCCGGTATTATTTTGAGCATCATCTTGAAATAGAACAAGCGATTTCTATACTGCATCGCACCTCTTCAAATGTTGAGTTTTGGGAAGAATTAGAACGGATAGTGAATACGCCTCGTGAGGATTTGAACTTTGATGGTGTTGTGAACATCTTGGACCTTGTGATCGTTGTAAACGCTTTTGGTAATTCAATAGACTCCGATTTGAAATTTGATTTGAACTTTGATGGTGTTGTGAACATCTTGGACCTTGTGATCGTTGCTAACGCTTTCAATTGAAGATGAATGTCTTGTTAAGGGAGTGCTAACATGGTTTTCAAACCGAAAACAAAACAACAGCACCCAAAAAATGGTGTGTTACAAAAGTATATCGTAACACACCTAAACACAACAGCAAATAAGAATAATCTTGTAAATCTTGGTTCAGACAATCAGCGTTGAAATCGGGTTTACAAACCCTTGCTACAAGAAACGAGGTGTGTCTACTACCCAAGCAAAATCGGTACCCCTTTCATGAAATCGTCTGTTTCGGTTTGCCACATTTCCATATCTGCAGCAAGTGATCGGACAAGGTCAGCATGTTCAGGTAAATCGACAAGGTTTGTTGTTTCCCACGGGTCTTGCTCTAAGTCAAATAGTTGGATGTAATCTGTGCCTTTTCCAGTCTCTTTAGAGACATAATATCGGATGAGTTTCCAACGTCCATCACTGATAGAGCGATGAATATCTTTATAGGCAGCGAAAACTGTAGCTCGCACCGTATCAACGCAGCCTTCCATCAATGGGACTAAGCTGCACCCTTCAGTTGTATCTGGACAGTCAACTTCGGTTAGGTCGCACACAGTGGGAAATACATCGTAGAGATATGTCAAAGCGTCTACTGTAACGCCTTCGGGAACTCCTGGTCCTGCGAATATTGATGGGACACGGATACTATGGCTATAGAGATTCTGTTTACCGAACAATCCATGTTGTCCGACAGCGAGTCCGTGGTCAGCAGTATAAATCACAATAGTATTATCCAGATGTCCTTTTTCCTCTAACGTTTGAATGACCCGTCCCATTTCGGCATCTTGGCTGGTAATCATACCGTAGTAATCCGCAATATGTTGCTGGACGATTTCAGGGGTCCGTGGAAATTCAGCCAACATTTCGTCCCGAATTCGCATCTCTCCGTTATCAAACGGATGTTCGGGGAGGAAGTTTTCTGGAACAGGGACATCCTCAGGTTTATACATCGTCGCGTATTCGCCTGGCGGTGTCCGAGGATCATGCGGTGAAGTAAAGGAAAGATAGAGGAAAAATGGATCTGTTTGGTCGTAGTTTTCTATAAATTCTACTGCAGAATCTGTAAACAAAGTAGAAGAAAACTTATCACCAATATACCTGGCATCTTTCGGATAAGCACCTGTCGGATCAAAATCGAAAACAGGTACTTTATATTGATTGCCCATGCCACCGAAGAAAATTTTGGCAGCGTCGTCAAAGCTATCCACAAACGTTTGTCTGTCATTATGCCACTTACCACTGAAAAATGTGCGATAACCTGCCTCGCGCATCACCTGGGGCCAGACAGCATAAT
This sequence comes from Candidatus Poribacteria bacterium, assembly GCA_028824685.1. Taxonomy (GTDB): domain Bacteria; phylum Poribacteria; class WGA-4E; order WGA-4E; family WGA-3G; genus MSPOR6. The sequence goes on along the minus strand of JAPPCZ010000109.1, from coordinate 78,992 downwards.
CTCGGTTAATCTGGTTTGCACCGCTTCGGAATAGACTGGCACTTGTGAGAACCGCGGCGCGACTTGGAACACAAACTGCTCCTGAAAGCGAACCCATGATATGAGTTTGTCGGAAGTTTGTCCCGCGTTCCATCAGTGAATCCATTGTTGGTGTTTTGACTGTTGGGTCGCCCATACCTGCAATGGCATCCCACCGATGGTCATCGGCAATCATGAAAAGAACATTGGGGCGTGAAGGCATAATTTCTCCTGTAATTGGTTGTCAGTTGTCGGTTATCGGTTTTCAGTTTTCTTCTTGTCGCACATCCAATGCCCAAATATTAACTGACGACTGACAACCGACAACTATAAAAAAGGAAATTCTAATGAAAATTGCAACTATTGAACAATTCTATCCACGTCGTCGGATGCGGCTTGTAAAGATTACAACTGACACCGGCATCGTTGGGTGGGGTGAAACGACACTTGAAGGTAAACCAAAAAGCACATGTGCGGCAGTTGAAGAACTTGCCGACTATTTTATTGGTAAAGACCCGTTACGTATTGAACACCATTGGCAGCATGTCTACCGATCTGCATTTTTCCGAGGCGGTAATATCTTGATGTCTGCCCTATCCGGAATTGATCAGGCGTTATGGGATATTGCTGGCAAATTTTATGATGTGCCGACGTATCACCTCTTAGGCGGTGCTGTGCGCGACCGTATCCGCGTTTATGCCCATTGGGGCATCGGTAGCCTAACTGACGAAGGCAAAGCCGCTGCCAAAGAACGCCTCGATTTTTTACAACAGAAAGGCGGCTATACAGCGTTTAAGAGCGGTCCCGGTGGTAAATGGCGTGGTCATGAACCTCCTGCAGTTATTGATGCATTTGTTGAACGGGCCTACTTGATGCGCGAATGGGTCGGTCCCGATGTTGAACTTGCTTTTGATTTTCACGGTAAGATGACACCTGCTCTCGCTATTGAAATTTGCCACGAGCTCAAAGGTATGCGTCCAATGTTCGTTGAGGAACCTGTTCCACAAGAGAACGTTGATGCTCTCAAATTAGTGTCCGACCATGTTCCGTTTCCAATCGCTACAGGTGAACGTTTGTTGACCCGTTGGGGTTTTCGTGAGATTTTTGAGAAACAGGCAGTTGCTTACCTACAACCTGATACCTCTCATGCAGGTGGTATAACAGAACTGAAAAAGATTGCCAATATGGCGGAGGTTTACTATATGCATATCGCACCGCATTGTGCGATTGGACCTGTTGCTTTTTCTGCCTCCCTTCATGTTGATGCTGTTGTGCCAAATTTCTTAATTCAAGAGCAAATTGATGACGGTTTAGGTGCTGGTTTATTCAAAGAAGATTGGCAAGTTACAGATGGTCACATTGAGTTACCAACAAAACCAGGACTCGGGTTTGAGATTGATGAGAAAGAGGCAGAACAGACGCTTGATACCTATCCTGAAGAACTCGGCGGCGAATACTATTATGATACCGACGGTAGTGTTGCGGATTGGTAAATTGGTTGTCAGTTGTCGGTTTTCAGATGTTGTAATGTATCTACATCCCACAGAAGCACCGTACCATCCTCACTTCCACTGGCAAGGAATGTCCCGTCCGTACTCCACGATACACTTTTGACAGATCCTGTATGTCCTGTGAGTATGGCATTGGGTGTAACCACACCACTTTTGATATCCCATAAACGTACTTTGTTGCCAGCACTTCCACTGGCAAGCATCGTGCCTTCTGTATTTAATGATACACTGTGAACAGTGCTTGTTCGCGGTATATCAGTTGCTATTTGTGTTGCAGTTTTGACATCCCACAAACATACCCTACCATCCCAACTTCCACTGGCAAGCATCGTGCTATCTGCATTCAAAGACACGCTGCTAACGATTCTTGTCCGTGGCACAGGTATAAGTGTTGTAATTTGTGTTGCAGTTTTGACATCCCATAACCGCAGTGTGCCGTCACCACTTCCACTAACCAGCAGCGTTCCATCCGCGCTAAACGATACACTATACACCCTATCTGTATGTTCTGTAAGCGATGCTATCTGTGTTGCAGTTTTGACATCCCACAAACATATCCTACCATCCCAACTTCCACTGGCGAGTAGTGTGCCGTCACTACTAAACGATACGCTATACACTCGTCCTGTATGGCCTATGAGAGTAGTTATGTGTGTAGCGGTTTTGACATTCCAAAGAATCACTCTGCCATTAAACCCGCCACCCGCAAGTATCGTTCCATTCGCATTCAACGCCACACTTTGGACTCCGTCCGTAGATATCCTGTCTTCTACTGGCACCATGTATGTAGCTATTTGTTTTGCATCTGTGACATTCCAAACACACACTGGAGCATCCCAATGTGCACTCGCGAGGAGTGTTCCATCTGCGTTCAATGATACGCTATTGACACTGTTTATATGTTCTGTAAGTATAGTTTTTTGTGTGCCGGTTTTGACATCCCACAAACTCACGGAGTTTCGACTTGCACTGGCAAGCATCGTGCCATCCACATTCCACGATAAACTCTCAACCGAGTCGTCTGTCTGTTCAATAAGAGTAGTTTTGAGTGTAGGTGTAGCGGTTGTGACATCCCACACACGTACCGTGCCATCCCCACGCCCACTGGCAAGCATCGTGCTATTAGCACTCCACGATAAACTCTTGACCGCGCTCCATGATGTGGCTCGTCCTTTTTTATATCCTATGAGAGTTGTTCTGAGTGTAGGCGTGTCAGTTGTGATATCCCATAGAAGTAACTTGTAGTCGGAACCTCCAGTAGCGAGCATCGTGCCATCAGCATTCAATGAAACACACTGACTCCCACCCCATCCAGTAAGGTTTGCTTTTTGCGTGCCTGTGGTGACATCCCATACAAGCACCGGTTCGTGGAAACCCGAACTGGCGAGGAGCGTGCCTTTTGCATTCAAGGATATGCTATCAACACTGCTCATATGTCCTGCAAAGGTCATTTCGGGAGTAGCCGTGGCAACGTCCCATAAATGTACCGCACCATCAGCACTTCCACTAGCGAGGAACCTGCCATCAGCACTCCATGATACACTGCTAACAGACCATTTATGTCCTATAAAGGTATCTTTGAGTGTAGTCGTGGCGACATCCCACAAATGAATCGTGCCATCCACATTCCCACTTGCAAGGAGCGTGCCATCAGCACTCCATGATACGCTGTTAACCCCTCGCCACAATCCGCTATTTAACTCATCTATATGTATTGTGAGCAACACGCGTTCTTGGTGTGTTTCAGCATCGTACAGCCATATACCAGTGCTACAAGCAACAGCTAAAAGGCTGCTATCTGGCGAATATACTGCTTCACTTATCCACCCTTTACCGAGACGGGCTTTGGCGCCCTCAGGTAATCCGAATTGGGTGGGCTCAGGATATTGTGCAAAGGTAATATCAATATGGACACTTGAAAGGACGAGTAGCGTGAATATAAAGAACAATGGAATTTTTCTGTTCATCCCAACCACCATTTTAGACCACCGGTTTACGGTGTGCAACGTAAGGTGGTTCAAGCATCAACTTCTGGTCTTCGTCAGCCATCAGGTCGCGGAGTGAATCGTCATATCTGCCTTGTCCCCATGAAGCATGTCCTGGGGAATACTTAAACAGAATGGAGCGGCGTTGATGTGTAGTAGTCCACGGAAGTGTGCCGTGTGTCAACGCTTCTGTGAATATAACAACATCACCCGCCTTTTGATGCACAGGTGCCATACAGGTTTTGTTGTCCACTACGGGACGGAACTGCGGTGGACACGGATAGTTGCTTTTATGACTACCGGGAATACAACAGAAACCACCGTGCCCTGGAAGCATGTCTGTCAATGCCCACGAGACTACGGTCAAACCGTTATACATGCGATCATTTCGGAAAACGTAGTATTGTGATGGATCGTAAGGCGTGCCGCCGCCGTGAAGTGTACCACCTGGATTTCCTTCTATCATCAAAATACCGTAAACATGATCAAGCCGAAATTTTGGACCTACGATCTCTGCTAAACACGGCATAATGCGTGGATGGTTGAGAAGTTTCCGAAACGCGTCATTCTCCCAACTTAAGAAACCACCGAATCGTTGGGAATGGATGTTGTCGTCTGCGGGATCAGGGTAATCTTGTGCGTCAATTAGCGCGTTCAGTTCTGCAAGTTCTTCTCCCTCTAAGACACCTTCTATATTCACATATCCCCATAGGTCAAACAGATATTTTTCTTCAGCGTTCATAAAGCCATCTCCGTTGCTGTTATTGATGAGGCGAGCGCGAGGTCGGTTCCATCCGTGTAACAACGATTTTTGATCTGTCAATGAGTTCACCGACACGTGCTGAGATTTCGTTTACCCAGCGATCGTCTTCGTAAACCGCTGCGTAGAGTTGTTCGCGCTGTTCCTCGCTTTCAAACCGTCGGATCCAGACGTAGAGGTCATCCTCTTCTTCACCGATAAAACTACCAATTACAACCATCCCTTTAGAAATCTGGAATGGGATAACCGTTTCTTCCATGTATTTAACCCAATTGTCGCGTTGTCCGGGTTGGGTTCGATATTGACGTAATTCAAAAAATGCCATAAAAATCTCCTTATTGAAAATTTTGATTATAATCGATCGTAGCCATAACCGTTGCCAGTAATTTCAAAGAGAGCGGATGCTGCTAAGAAATGGATATCCGCATCTGTGTCTTCTAAAACTGTTTCCAAAACCTGCGTTGAACTATCGTTTTCTGCTTCTCCAAGTGCCCTTATCAGATCGGCGCGGAATGCGCGTTCTGTTTGTTCAGCATGCAATTCAGTGAGTTTTGCTACAAGTGCTGTAACCGCTTCGTCGGTAGCGATTTTACCGAGTGCGCGTGCTGCATCCCTACGAATTTCAATATGATTATCCTCGTTGTTCATGACTTCAATAAGAGGATCAGTTGTTGAAACATCCGCAAGTTCACCTAATGCTTGCGTTGCCAATCTCCGAACATCTTTATTGTCCTCATTTTCTCCGTTTGCAACGAGAATAAGATCGGGGATTAATGCGGTTGTTCCCGTTTCTCCAATTTTCCGTGCCGTATCTTTTCGCGTATCAACAACTGAGTCCGCGAGTGCTTCCCTCAATTCTGAAACATTAAGTGACCGAGTGCGTGCTAATGCAACGGACGCAGCATTTCTGATTGGATTTCCTTCCCATTTGTCATCTGTGCGTGCTTGCATTTTATCGGAGATGAACTCAGGTAGGTTAAGTTTTTTGGCAGATCTGACAATAACTTCCCAACTCCAGTTCCTTTTCCTATCGTTAAGTGCCAAATTGCGTCTGTTTGCAGCATCTTCAAGGGCAATAATATACTCAGTATCGTCAATGATGCGGTTAGCAAGGGCGTTTGTTGCCTCTGTTCCCTCAATTGCCCCAAGCGCGACCGCAGCTTTGATTCGAGGCGAGACGTTTGCCAATGCAGCTGTGCTGGCATCTAAAGGTATTCGTTTATCTTCCAAGATCGCAATAAGACGTGGAACGGCTTTTTTGCTTTCTAATTTTCCGAGTGCTGTGATTGCATTATTAGAGATATTACCGATTCGGATGTCAAGCGCGCGGATGAAGAGATCTTCTGAGGCTTTATCACCAATGTTGCCAAGTGCAGCAACAGCCGCAGCACGGATAACATCTGTTTCTAACTGATTTTCAACCATTTCACTCAGTTTAGGCACCGCTTTCGCATCTTTTATACCTCCTAAGGCAGCGACAGCTTGTAGCCGAACAGCACTGTTTTCATCGTTGAGTGCTTCGCGAAGGACTGGTGCTGCGCGTTCGTCGCGAAGAGCGTTTAACGAGGCAGCTGCAGCAGCTCGGATAGAGATTGCTTCTTCTCGGTTTTCAAGGATAGCGATTAAAGGCTCCACTGTCTTTCGGTCTTTAAAACCTCCGAGTCGGGTAACAACCTCTTTACGAATAACATAACTCGGACTTTTCAATTCGGCAAGCATGGTGTCTAACGCTGAAGCCTTATGGATAACTCCGAGCATATAAACGATTGCCCAGCGAGTCCATTCATCATCAGCAGACTTGAGTGCGTCAAGTAGCAAATCGGTTGTCGTTTCATTCCCATCTTTTACAAGTGCGCCGATGACCTCATTTTGAACAGATTGGACTTCATGACCGTCATCAAAACTGCCGCGTCCTTTTTTCACGATATCGACCAAACCTTTATCAGCAAGCGCAGGACTTATTTCTCTGAGTGCTTTCGTTGCCTCAAGCCGTGCGGTTTCATATTTATCAGTTCTGATTATATCCAGCAAAGGTTCAACACTTTTTGTAGATTTAATTGTTCCCAAAGCGATCGCGGCTTCTTGGCGTACGACACCTTGTTTATCCTTTTTTAGCGCAGTGATTAGCGCGTCAACTGCGTTATCACCACCGACTCTGCCGAGTGCCCATGCGGCACTGCGCCGAACCGTTGCCCGTTGATCGTCTGCTAATGCGTCTGTCAACGGTTCAACGACGGTATCGCCTTTGAAAATACCGAGTGCGCGTGCAACTTCACTCCGAACAAGACTGGGAATGGGTTTAAGTTCACCCCAAATCCGATAATTGGAACGCGGATAATCTGCTGTCCATTCGATATTCAGAGAATCAAGATGAGATCTCAGTGCGTCAAGTGTTTTATATTTTCTTTTCATATGACGCTGAAAATCTGATATGTCATCATACTGCATTGACAAGACCCAGAAAAGCACGGGAAGGGTTTCTGTGTCTTTAATGCGACTAAGCACCTTGACAGCGTTTGCCCGGATGACAGCACTCGTTTCATCACTCAACATGAGCAACAACATCGGTTGCGTAGCATTTTCAGGTTTCAACTGCCACAAAGCGTTGATAGCGGCGGACCGAACTGTTTCGCGACGCAGTTTATCCATTGAAATTGCAATCAATTTACGGATCGTTTCTTCATTAGAGACATTAATTTTGCCAAGTGCCTCCGCTGCTTGTGTGACTGTTGTATCGTCAAGTTCAAGTGCAGTAGTCAGGGCGGTAACAGCTGCACTGTTGGTCCCGCGTGATCGCATGTTTCCAAGTCCCTTTGCAGCGATGGCTTTGACCTCTTTGTTCGCATCACCCGTTAAGATGTCTATGAAAGGTTGTATGGCGCGTCGATCACCTACGTTACTTAATACGTTTGCCGATTCTAACTGCACACGGTATCCACCAGTTTGTAGTGCGTCTATTAGTGCTGGAACAGCAACTCCCCGCATTAAAGTTAAGGCGGCACTTGCTGCCCCCTTTAAATCTTCATTTGCCAAAATCTGAATTATAGGCACAACCGCTGTTTCCGATCTGATTCTTCCCAAAGTATCAATGGCTGCAGATTGTGCTCTCAAGCGATATTTTTTCATCCAAGAATCGTCAATATACGCGCTCGCTATATATCGGTATTGCTCGGAAAAACCGTCATCTACGTCCGGGATAATGTTGTTTGCGCCTGTTTTGAGTACAGCCAAAAGCGTTTCGACTGCTGGCATGCCGATCCTGTTAAGCGCATCTATAGCAGTGTCTTTGACATAAGGATTAGAATCTGCTAAGAGTTTTACTAAATCGTCAATTGCTGCTTCCGCTTGAAGTTTGCCGAGAAGTTTCGCTGCATGCATTCGTACTTGCGCGTTGTTATTTCTCGTAGCAAGTTGAAGGATTGGGATTATTTCAGGATTTGGTTGAAATTTAGGTTGGCAGAGTGCACCTACGGCAACAATAGCACTATAGGAAACTTCCGGTGCTTCATCCGTTTTGGTAAGAATTGATTTATACGTTGGAAGGAGTTCACTGCTTTGTAGTGTGCCTAATTCTCGGACCGCTGCCTTTCTGATTTGTGGATTTTGGTGTTGAGTGGCGTTCTTTAGCAGAGTGGCAAAGATGGAATCTGCACCTTCTGTTTCACTGCGTAGTTGCTGTAAAAGTTGTTCAACCAATTGGAGGACATGCGGCTGATAACATTTCTGCGCCTCTAATAGTCCTGTACCAACAACGGCATCTGATCTCTTTGCTAAGTCCGATAGCAGTGCAGGCTGTTTTTCAACTGCCATTGCGAGTGCGGTGGCGAGCAATCCTGAAATAGAATTCCGTGACCGTATAAAGCGTTCCTGTTGGTTCAGTTCGTCCGAATCTGGATCCTCAAGTATTGAAATTGCGTCAATATCCGCATTCAACGTTTCAAGATGCGTCAATGCTTGTGAGATGGCTTGATGCCAACTGTTCGCATCTGTGCTATTTCGCAACTGCAGGAAACGACTCAGATAAATTGCTTCCTGATTCTCTGAATCGTTGGCGCGCGATTTTTGCACAGCAGACTCAGCTGTCGCGAAATCTCTTTGAACAACTGCTTTTCGGGCTGAGAGGATCGCTTTATCTTCTTTTTCACCACACCCGATGAGGAAGGCAAGACTGAGAAGGAAAATACAGATAATAGAAAATTGTTTCATAGAATATTGCCTCAACAACATAAAATTATGTCTATTCCCCCGCAATTACCAACTTCGTAAGATCGGCTACGGCATAGACATGTTTTGCTATACGGTTTAATAGTGCTAATCTATTTCTGCGTAGTGCAGCATCTTCTGCCATTACAAGAACATCGTCAAAAAATTTATCTATTGCGGGTTGCAGTTCTGCTAACTGTTGCAATAGTTTTGAATACGCGCGTGCTTGAATGCTTTTCTCAAAATCAGACTCTAACTTGTTGACATAAGCGTTTAGTTCTTTTTCAGCATCATCTTTTAGTAGTGCAGCATCTACCGTTTCCAGTGCATTTTCGGGTAAGATTCGCAGCACCCGATTGAGTGCATTATATATGTCTTCAAAATTAGGTGTCAAGCGAAATTCAGCAAGTGCGCTGGCACGTTTGAGAATATCCATGATGTCAACGTCGCCGACTGCTAACACTGCATCAGCAAGGTCAGGTGTGTATTCCTGTGTTTGCAGGATAACATGCAGACGTTCTCTGAAGAAATTAAGCACGCTTGTTTCTGTATCGTCAACCAATTCCACTTTGTATAAAGAGATTGCCTTTTGGACGACAGCATCTAAAGAAAGCGGCAACTGACGGTCTTGAAGGATGCGAATTGTCCCGAGTGCATGCCGCCGTAAAGAGTACGGGTCTTGTGAACCTGTAGGGCGTTCCTCTATGCCAAAGTATCCAACGATGGTGTCGAGTTTGTCGGCAATAGCAAGGATCGCGCCGGCTACGGTTTCAGGCAACGGTGTATCTGCCCCAAGAGGTTGATAATGCTCAGCGATGGCAGAGGCAACCGGTTCAGGTTCACTAGAGTTTTTGGCGTAATACCTACCCGTAATTCCCTGCAACGATGGAAACTCAATGACCATGTGTGTGGTTAAATCTGCCTTGCAGAGCCATGCTGCACGTTCAACGTGATGGGTAGTCGTTTCTGCTAACTTCAATTCTGTACCGATGAATTTTACTAACGCCTTTAGCCGTTCTGCCTTATCTAAGAGTGAACCGAGTTTAGCGTGGAAAACAACCGAACCTAAACGTTCAACTTTATCAGCGAGTCTGGTTTTCTGATCTTCTCTATAGAAGAACTCAGCATCATTGAGTCGGGCATGTAGAACACGTTCATTTCCGTGTCGAACACCATCAATATTCCCATCTGTGCCATTGGAAATCGTAATGAATTTTGCGGCAAGTTCGGTGTCGCTTTTCCACATCGGAAAATAGCGTTGATGCTTTTTCATCGCGGTAATCAGCACTTCAGTAGGTATTTCCAGATGCGACTCACTGAAATTACCGACAATTGGTTGCGGATTTTCTACAAGATAGTTTACCGTATCAAGCAATTCCTCATCTAATTTGGGGAGACACCCTTCAGTTTCAAAAACGGTTCTGACCTGTTTTTCTATAGTATCTCGCCGCTCATTTGGACAGACGATGACACCAGCAGCGTGCAATTTCTGAATGTAGGTCTCCAAATCAGCCGATACCAAAGTGATCGGATCGGGATGTAAAGAACGGTGTCCATACGTTATGCGACCTGCATGTGCTGCGCCGTAAACACAGTTGACAACCTCATCACCGATCAATGCTACAAGCCATCGGATAGGACGGGTAAAACGGACATAAGCGCTTGGTTCTTCAGATTGCGTTTCCCACCGCATCGTTTTAGGAAAGCGGAGTGCTTCAATCCATTCAGGCAGGAGTGTTTCTAACAGTTCACACGTTGAGATTCCTTTTTCAAGCTTGGAGGCGGCAATATATTCCCCACGTTCGGTTTCAACGATGCGGAGATCAGAGATTTCAACATCTTGTGACTTTGCGAAACCGACGGCTGCCTTTGTCGGTTCACCGTTTTCATCGTAAGCGATGCTTTTGGGTGGTCCAACGACTTCTGCCTCTTGGCTTTCTTGTAGTGTTTGGACATTCTTGATAGCAAGCGTGATACGCCGCGGTGTGCCGAACGTTTGAACTTCACCAAACCGAATTCTGTGTTCTGTGAGTGCATCGGTTGCGATTTTGTTGAGTTGTTCAAGAGCAGGCGGGACATAACTTGCGGGGATTTCTTCCGTGCCGATCTCGAATAGGAGTTCAGCGGTTTCAGGAAGGTTAGACACCTCATTATCAGTGGCTTCAGTGGGGTTAGAAACGGCATCTACTGTAACAGAAGATGCCTCTGTGTCGAATCGTCCCATAAGCGGATGTTCCATCTCTTCACGTTGTGTGACGTAAGCGCGAGCGATACGTTGGGCAAGCCTACGCACACGTTCAATGTAACTCACCCGTTCTGTGACACTGATAACACCTCTTGCATCTAACATATTGAAAGTATGTGAACATCTCAATACATGGTCGGTTGCGGGGAGAACTAACCCAGCATCTAAACACGCGTGCGTTTCCTTCTCGTAGGTGCTGAACTGGTCAAATAGCATATCTACGTTTGCGTGCTCAAAGTTGTAGGTTGAGTATTCCACCTCGCTTTGGTGGTGAACATCGCCATAGTTGAGGTGTTCATTCCAGCGGATGTCAAAGAAGGTGTCAACATCCTGTAGGTAGAGTGCGATACGCTCAAGTCCATAGGTAATTTCAGCACAAATCGGTTCCAAATCAATACTACCCATTTGTTGAAAATAGGTAAACTGGGTAACTTCTGCGCCGTTCCACCAGACTTCCCAACCGAGACCAGATGCCCCGAGCGTAGGTGATTCCCAGTCGTCTTCTACAAAGCGGATGTCGTTTTTACGGGGAGAAATGCCGAGATGGTAGAGACTTTCAAGATAAAGCGGCAGCACATTTTCAGGTGCGGGTTTTAATATTACTTGATATTGGTAGTATGCCCCGAGGCGGAAAGGGTTTTCTGCATATCTGCCATCGGTGGGTCGCCGGACAGGTTCTACATACGCTACCTGCCACGGTTCTGGGCCGAGGCATCGTAAAAATGTGGCGGGGTTAAATGTGCCTGCGCCGACTTCTATATCGCATGGTTGTTGAATAATACATCCGTGATCTGCCCAAAATTTTTCTAATGCTAATATTATTTCTTGTAAGGTCATATCTGTTTTTTGTTGTCTGCTCCACTTGTGTTAGTTGTTTCGGGTAATTATTGTAGCATGAGGAGGCTTTTTAATCAACTATTTCTAAACTCTAAATATCAGACACCTACGAAACAGATTTCAACCAATCAATAGCAATTTGTCCGTCCTACTCAATTGTGTTTTGACAATTTGCATCCGAAATTAATACTCTTAAAAACAAATATGTCTCAAGGATGAAGTTCTTCAATATTAACCTGCTCCACGGGAAGAGGTTGCTCTTCTTTATCCTCATAACACAGCACAGGCACCGTAAACTTTTGTGCTTGTTTATAAATTCCACTTAAATCAATCACTTTTCCAGAACTTTTTGTAGTAGCATAATCCATGATACCGTTCTTTCTAAGAAATGCTTCAATGACATCAAATTTAATAGCAAAATTTACGTTCTGAGGTGGATTAATCTTAATTGCTTGAGCTCCCTCTAAACTACGGTAGTCTACTAATTGGGCAACACTGATTCCAACTACATTACCTGCAAGATCAAAGACAGGACTACCACTGTTCCCGTTTTGGGTTGGTGCAGTATGCTGAAATTCGTTAGCAGGTTGGAAGTCCGTCATTATGCCTGAGATGCCGCTGACAATACCTGAAGTGCCATTTCCCTTGTAAGACAAGATAGTGCTCCTTGGGTATCCAAATAGGGCTACCTCTTCTCCGACATCTATAGGATTGCGTCTAAATGTTGCTCTTAACTCATTTTCGCGTGGATCTGTCAAAAGTGCTAAATCCTCTTCATTATCGTTTGCTATTACACTTATCTTTACACGTCGGAAAGGGATACGCGCTTCGTTAAATGTAGTACGCACAATGTGTCTGTTTGTTAGAATGTGATTATTGTCAACATAAAAACCTGTACCGTGAGAAATTAAGGTTTTCGGTGTCCACACCTTGACCAAGGCGTCAATTTCTTTCTTCTGGTTTTCTGTAAGTTTACGTTTCACTCTGTCAAGCGATGCCTCTGCCACTACATTTATATTATCTGAAGCGTGATTCAATTCATCAGTACTATTGGCGGCCAGACTATACCAATAATACGCTTCCACATTATCTTGCGGCACCTGATTTATTCCATTCTCAAATGCTTGGCCAAGATAGTATTGGGCAGCGGTGTAACCTTGTTGAGCCGCTTTAAAAGCAAATCTTACAGCTTTTTCAGAGTTCCTCGGTATTCCGTCACCTTTATCGTACATTCTGGCAAGGGCAAATTGAGCGGGAGCTGAACCTCGTTTTGATGCCTGCGTATACCAATTAATAGCTTCTTTGATATTTTTTGCGGGCCTTCACCATTATGGTACATTAAACCGATGAAATACTTTGCAGAGGGTAAGTCTTGAGAAGATGCGTCCCAAAACAATTCAATAGCCGTATCAAAGTCTTGCGTTAATCCTTGCCCATAATAGTACATCGTAGCAAGGTTATGTTGAGCAAGAGGATAGCCGTTACCTCTCCAATTCGAAGATGTTGCCTTTGTATACCATTCTACTGCTTTTCCGAGATGTTTTCCCACCCCCCACAATCCGTATTGATAAAGTTGAGCAAGTTTGTTTTGTGCTGGAACATACCCCTGGGAAGCAGCCAATTCTATCCATTCGGCAGGTGTTTTAGTGCTGCCATCTGCCCCATAGCCTCGATTGATGAGTATGCCGAGGTTATATTGTGCGGTAGAATTGCCTTGTTCTGCTGCTTCTCGAAAAGATTTCACAGCCTTGGTAATCTGCTCCTCTGCAAATTCGGGTAGATCCCGGACAATAGATTCATACCTACGAACATACATTACACCTCGGTTGTTTAATGCTGGTGCGTAGTTTCGTCTTATTGATCTTCCGTACCATTCCTTGGCTTCCTCTGTGTCTTTATCCACGCCTTTGCCATTATTGTACATAAAACCGAGACAGAATTCCGCGACAGGATCACGTTGATTTGCCCGCTTATCAAAATCAGACATCGCTACTTGGTAGTGTCCTCGTTTGTATGCAGCTACACCTACATCGTATTCTGATGTTTCCTTAGTACACCCTGCCCCAAGCATGAAACACAGCACAATTACTATGGATAAATATACGTATTGCTTAATTGATGCTGGGGAATTGTTTGATCTGGCCGTATCAGTTCTAAAACGGAGGATTATTAACAGAGGTTTGCAATAAAAGAGAATACGCGACATTATAATATAAAACCAGAAATATATGGCATTTGTTGTAGGAAGATACGTTTCTTGTTCAACCTTTCAATAACGACCAATCGGGTTCGTCTTCTGGGTCGCCGAGGGGACCATGCGCGTTCCGAACGATGCGGCGTTGTGGGTCATACCAATCCGTGTAGCTTGTGGCAGGTTGGAGTTTATCGTTTCGCGCATCCATAAGATTTAAGAGCGTATTCTCCATCTCGGCCGCCAACGGTTTTGCTTCGGGATTGTCAATCAGGTTGTGCATCTGGAGCGGGTCTGCTTCTATGTCGTAGAGCATCCGTTTACCATCAAGCCACCGCGCGTAACTATGCGATTTTGTGCGGACACCACGCCATTCGTCGCCATCAACGAGATAATCGTAGGTTGCACCGAAGTTCATCGTCAGCACAGCATCCTGTTCAAAGGCATCTGTTTCACCACGCCAAGATGCGGACAGATCGTAGCCTTCTACTGTTCGGGGTGGCTGAATCCCACATAAACCACAAAGGGAAGGGAACAGGTCTACCGGGGATGTGAGCGTGTCGCAGTTGCGATTACCCTCAAAGACACCGGGGAGCCGCATGATGAGTGGGACTTTGATTGATTCTTCGTAAGGTTTCCGCTTTGCCCAGAAATTGATACCTTGTGCGCCGCCCTGCGTCCCATGATCCGATCCGAAAATGAGCAGTGTGTTTTCCACGCGTCCCGTTTTTTCAAGGTAAGCCATCAGTTCGCCGAGCATATCGTCTACTGCCAACGTCATAGCGAGGTAGTGTCGGTATATTTTTAACGATTGTTCTCGCTGGTTATCTGGCACGTTTTCAGGGAGCTGGAGTTTTTCAGGGAGGCGGTCGTAATATTTCTGTGGTGCAAAGTCGTAAGGTGTGGAGTGCGCTTGATGTGGAGAGATAAACAAACAAAATGGCGTCCCATCGTCCACGGCATCCATAAACTGAAAGGCGTATCGGTTGAGTGCGTCCGTTTCATATCCTTCCCATCTTTCGTTTCGCCAATCGTCAAGATTTACAGTGCCGTTGAAATAGTCGGTGTGAAAGTTGTAGCCGCGCCAATGTTGGAATCCGAGTCGGTCGCGTCCTTCGGGGACATAATCGCGTCCCCCGATTTCTGGGAATGAACCGGTATGGAGATGCCATTTGCCAACCCACGCTGTCCGATAACCGTTTCGGTTAAAAACATCACCGAGTCCTATTTCATCGTGTCGGGTTTTGACGAAATTGATGAGATGACCGGTTGTCTGTGGGTATCGTCCAGTGAGTAGCATGGAGCGATAGGGCGTACAGACAGGTGCGGTGGCAATTGCGTTGGAGAAAACAGTGCCTTCTTGTGCAAGGCGATCAATGTGCGGTGTTTCAATCTGTTTTTCGCCGTATATGGGCAGTGAACAAGCACGGATCTGATCTGCAAGAAGATAAACGATGTTCGGTTTGATTGTCATATTTGGTGTTTCGTTAAGTATAATGTGTAAACATCGGTGGGCACAGAGACCCGTCCTAAAATAGCTGGAATTTGTCCAAAGAAATCGGGCTTACAAAGCCCTCCTACAAGCGAAGGAATTGTCAGTTTAGAAATTTAGTCCTAAACTGACACGATGGGCATTTTGCAGATATCCAAAGTCAGCAAATGCGTAATCCAGAGATAGCGTCGTTTGGCGAAATTTTAGGTGTATACCTAAACCGAGCGTAAGTCCTTCTTCATCATCACTCCGATCGGGCCCTAATCGGAATTTGTACCCCGCACGTATTGCCGCCATCTTTCTGTACCAGTATTCTAAACCGAGATTCAGGCGTTCGCTGTTATCATTCGGATGATTACCATCAAGCGCAATCGTAAGGAGATTGCTTTCATCATCAACTAAATCGTAGGCAACACCGAGCCGGAAATTGGATGGCAACGGATATTCAATAGTGTCCAACTCCGCTTTTCGCGTTGGATTTGTCGTATCTGGGTAGGGGTGATAATCCGCTGTTCGTTCATCGCCTGCTTCTTCAACACCGGTTTCAAGGTCGGGCCCGCTGAAACTCATTTCAGGTCCGAAGTTTGAGAACGACATGCCGATACGTAAACTCCGCCAACCTGTGTGATATAAAGTGCCGATGTCTATAGCAACACCCCTTGCACTTTCCCGATGGATCTGTTGGTGGATATATTTCGCATTGATGCCAAATGAGAGATTAGCACCAGATTCTTTCTGATAGAGTTCCCTTGAATACGCTAACGACACTGCAGTATCCCATGCTGAATACCAAAGACCTGTGCCATCTGGTTTCGCCAGGGTTGTGATTTCTGTGTCAGGAACGTTGAGGAAGGTAACGCTGGCACCCAATGTGCCGACCTTTTCTATTGGGGTGGCAAACGCGAGATAATTGTATCGGACATCTGCAAGCCATATCGTGTGCGTATCTGAGAAACTTGTCTTTTCAAGTTGGCTTAACCCTGCTGGATTCCAATAGATGGTGGTAACATCGTTAGCGATTGCACCGAATGCCCCGCCTAAACTATCCACTCGTGCACCTGGTCCAATTTTAAGAAATTGTGCCCCTGCAGTACCCACATTCGTGGTTGCATAACCGGGGACTGTCAATGAAAGCATAGTAGTCGCTAATAGCAAGATTAAAAGAAAGGAAATATAACGGCGCGGTGTGTCCGTCTTTCTTATCTTTGCTGTACAATAACCCTGAAAAAAAATAATATTGTGCATGTGTTTCTCCTAAAACGTGGGTGCCTTATCGAATGATGGCAAACCGACCTATCTTATTTCCGATAACATCGTTCTTTTCATCTTGTGCTTCAACATGGAAGATATAAACACCACTTGCCAATGCCTGATTGTAACGGTTGAGCAGATCAAATTCCGCTGTGCCGCCCTTGTCTCCCTGTGCTAACCGTTCATCAGGGTTGAAGGAATCAGCACTTTCGTGTTTGATTTCGCGCACCAATTCACCCACTAACGTATAGATACGTATTGTGCATCGTGGTGGCAGGTGTGTGAAAAACACCTTATCCGTTCCTTCTGAGGTTACCGCTCTGTTCGTGACAAAGTATGGATTTGGCACGACGCGAATTTTACTCAGATCGTCTTTGATGTCTTCAGCAGCAAGCGACTCGCCCTGTGTTTTCAACAGCAGTTCGTCTCCGTCCTGTGGCGCACTGACACCTCCCATCTTAACAGTAAATACATCACCAGATGAAATCTCACCTTTTGGATCAAAAATATAGACGTAAGCACCACGGACGAAAATCCTGAAGAAACCTGGTGTCCCTTCTGGGTTATATTCATCACTCCAACCTGCATCTGTGAGAATAGCATATCCATCAGCACGTTGGTCGTTAAATTGAATCTCTTCACCCGTATCTTCGTCTACCACTTTGACATGTGTATCGTCAGTAAACGTGATAGAGTAGGTATGCGGCCGGAAATACGTTGTCCACCAGACGTTGGGCCATGTATTCTCACCAAAGCCAGGGGACAGCCTATTTACCGACCAATCTGAGACTGTGCCTGCTGTGAGTTTAACTTCCTCAATTGTGTTTTCGTCTGAGCTTCCGTAAGACACATTAACCCCTGTTAGTTTCAAGATGACTCCATCAAACATCGGGGTAAGGATCTCAACTGCCTCTTGATGTTCCGGATCATACCAGCCAAATGTTTGTTTCTCTACTACCGTCTGATTTGTTGTAGTGTCAACTATCTCATAAGCTGGGGGTTGATATCCGGGACCTGTAATATATGCGCCGGGGTCAGTTTGTTTGGCACCGTACCAGACGACCTTATATTGATGTCCCGTAACTTTGTCTGGTGCAAGCACCATTGGCTCAACGGTGACAGCTAACTTTTCTTGTCCTTCCACATCAACAGTAGGTTCTTTATATCCGGCGGGATGTGCACGCGGAACAACATGAACCATTGTTTCAATCTGACTACTCTCCATCGCTGGCAATCCTTTTTTGGGATTACCTGAATCGTAAGAGGTAACAGCATAGGTATATTGCAGACCGTTTGTTAATCCCGTGTCAGAAAAGAAATTCTTGATACCGACATCTTCACCGAGTGCTTGCGATGGTGTAGAAACAACGCGGAAGATATCACCCGCTACAGGCGGACCTGAGGGACCATCAGTGATTTTCACGTAGAGTCCACCAAAATATATCTGTTCGCCAGACCGGTACGTCCCATCCGGATACGGTTCACCTGTAGCAGGGTCCTTCACAACAACATACCCGCCGCCATCTGCTGGGAATTCGGCATTATATGCCATCACTTCCCATAGGGTTGTGTTTATCACCTCAAAACTTGTGCTGGAATTGAATTTGATAGCATAGGTTGCACTCTTGAAGAAATCAGCAAAGAAAGGTTCATCACCCATGCTTTCAATTGTAGCATCAGACTGCTTGCCGACGTGCGAGACCGTGAAGAAATTACCGGTAGCACTCGGTTTGTCAAACTCCATCAACAATTCCCAGTCTTCAACAGGATTGCCAGTGTTTTCATCGTAAGCGGTATCCCGTCTATAAACTCTGTAGCCCTCAAAGATTTTCTCTGGGTCAGTTACGTCAACATACTCTTCAATACTTTTGTTAACGCCATTATCAACCCATCGTCCAGCACTTTCCCATAAGAGTGAAACTTGTCCGTCTGCGGGATAGGCCGTTACGAGTGGTGAAGGCGGTGGTGCTGGGGCGACATATTCATCATCATATAACTTCTGTGCCCAGTCAGAAGCTGCTTGCAAACCAGCCAACCCTTCGCCGATAGCCACTGCGATAATAACATTGAATGTCTCGCCAGGTGCAAGCGATTCAATTGGACCGTAGGACTGGATAAAACGTTGATCATCGTAGTTTGCTGGAAGTGGTTCAACGCCAGGGGTGCTGATGAGTGCGTACATCTCCGCATCGGTTGTTGGGTCTGTATCTATGGTAATCCGTTTGTGTGCGGTAAAAGGCAGCTTTGCCGCATCATCCTCTGAGTCGTCTCCCATATAGGCATCCAATACGCGTAAACCGATGTATCCTGGGGCAGATGCATTGGAAAACCCATAAGAAAGGTAACGGTTCGGATGATCATCAGGATTAAGTCCATCTGGTGTCTGATCCAGCGCGACAAAGTCATCCGCTGAGTAACTCGCGGTGCCTGTTTCATTACTGGAAACATCCACGTCATACCGAAACGCCATAAACACATCTTCAAGTGTGTCTTCTCCAACATTTTTGACGTTATACTCAAGGATAAAGAAGTCGTAGAGGGGGGCATAACTCCATTGAAATCCGTTGACTTCAATTTCTAAACCGAGAATTACCCCTTTATTTACTTCGTCATTGGTATCGGAACATTTGAACCTAATTGCTTGGTTTGTCGGTGTGCCTTTTGTCGTCACACCGGGTTTTTTGGAAAGAATGTCAACTAAAGCACCAGTATCTGGATCTTCAATTGGTATCGGCCAAATTTCACTTTGTCTACCGTCTGCCTCAGCAACGCCGACTTCGCCATTCTTTTTAGCACCGATCCAAATATCTCCCTCATAGATGTAGGAATCGTTTGTGCCTGCGGGCCACCATCCTGAGGGGTTTTGGGTTGGGTTACTGGGATAACCGACAACTGCGGTGTTGAATATAGCAGACGATAAGTTTCCAACATCAAGTGCTTTCCACTCTACGCCTGCATTTACTGATAACGTAGTGAATGCTAAGACCGTAAATAAAAGACTATATCGCAGTAATTTCATATTTCTTACCTCTATATTGCGGGAGTTGATAATAAATCGCTTCCGCTGAAAAAAATGGTTTGGAATTCATGACGCGGCTTGCAATGGATAAGGTTGAATCAAAATATCCGCCGAAATTCCAAGACCTTTGTGTAATTTCCGAATCATGTCCAAAGACAGAGTGCGTTGTCTATTCAAGATTTCTGATACACCTGAACGTGAACCGATATAAGGTTCAAGGTCTTGTTCAGAGAGATCTTGACTCTCCATATAGTGAAGAATTGCATCAATAGGATCTGGTGGTGGAATCAGATAATGTTCATTTTCATAAGCATCCACCAATGTCACAAGAACATCTAATTTATTACCTTCTGGTGAACCGTAACTCGCGTCCCAAAGTTTTCTATTTTTTTTAGGGCATTGTTATAATCTGCTTCAGATTTGATTGGTTTAACTTCCATAATTATCACTTTAACGTATTCGGTTTAGAGTTGTCATTGCCTCATAATACGGCACGATATAATTCTCATGTGTGTATTATACCATAACAGCAGGGTTGTCCTTCAGTAAATTTAGTCATTACCTTTCCGTGATTTCAAAAATGCGGTACCTTTGTTTCTTATCGTTCCCTACATCTACCTCGCCTTCCATGAGCAGTGGATAACTGTATTCAGTTTCTTTAACTGAGAAAAGATAGGGGATTGCCCCTGCTTCCCTTGCTTCTTTTGCTTGGCGTGCCACATTGCGCGGTGATTTCGCGTGAACGTTATTAATCTGATATGTTGATCTATCAGCGTAATACATCAAGTCAAAGTGTGCACCGGTACGCTCATCGTCAAGGAAGAAACAAACATTTTCGGGCAACTCTCGTTGGATTCGTTCACCACTTACTACATACAGCGGAATCTGTGCATTTCGTTCAGTGACTCTGTATGCTGCATGGACATAACGCCCCGCGCAAAATATAGCAATTACGAGTGCCACTATACGAACTCCAAAAGATATCCATTTTTGCCATTCTCTTTTGCTGATTAGAAAAATACCAACGAAAAATGCAAGCAGGACACCGAATATGATGAGTTGTTCAATAATCCAAAAATGTTTATGAATAAAAGGCGCGAAACTCCTTATTCCATCAAACTGAAAAAAACCGATTCCTCTGTTACTTACCGTTCCCGGTAACCACTTCCCGCTGTGAACAAGGGCACTTCCAAAGGAGATAGCAACAATAGACAACATTGATGCCCCCCAAATTGCTGTGTAAAACCAATCCCTTCGTTGCCATGCCCTGCTAATGACCGCTGCTATACAAATTAGTAAAGGTGGCACAGCAATCATCGTTGCCGATGGTGTTTTCGTCTCCGCGAGTACGTGCGGAACAATGACACCGATAGCCCATGCCAACACAAATAATTCAGGTAATCGCCAACGTTTGAACATCACTACAAGCAGACATAACACAACAGCAAAGAGTGCGGCATAAAAAAACGGATAGAACAGCGGCATATATTCAAATAGTGGTCTGTCCCATGATGCTGCCCAATTTTCAACATTCGTATTAAGATGATCAATAACCCGTTTGTGTTCCCACAAGAATTCTTGAGGATATTTGATTAGGCAATAAATTGCCCACGGTGCAACAGTTAGGATTCCTACCAGAAGTTGTAAACCGACATCACTGAGTCGGATTCGTAAATCTTCTCCATCTGTTATGGCGTGATCCGATTCTTGTTGTTCAACCGTGGATGGTTCATCAGTTGACTCACCATGAATTCGACTTCTGCGTTTGTACCACGCAACAAACCAAACAACAAACGCAATCCCAAAAGTGATAAGTGCCAGATAACTTTTTGAGAGATAGGCTATACCCATCGCTACACCCGATAAGATGTAATTCCTCCTTTTTCCACTCCGAATTCCGCGAAGCAAAAACCAACATGAAACCTGGACCCAGAGCAATAGTGCGATGTCAATATGATCCGAAAAGCGATAGCCGTGAACAGATTCAAAAAGAAACGGATTAAACGCTTGAAGAAACGCTGCAATCAGACCTGCACGTTTATCAAAAAGATCGGAGGCTATTCTATATGTCAACCATGCGGACAACACAAGACTGATAGCAGATGGCAAGCGAAGCGCGAAAGCGTTGATGCCGAAGATAAAATGCGAAATACAGATTTTCCACATGGCAACAGGCGGTTTATGTAGCCATATATGGTTCTCCCCCCAACTTTTGTAATTATATTCCAGCCACGGTTGATCGTAAAGTGTGAACTTTAACGGATGTTTTGTTAGATTTCGCGCGACCATCGCGTGGAAACCTTCATCCCAATAGTGAATCTTGCTGTGTCCAAGGTTTCGCAACACCAAAGTAAAGGAGGTAATCAGGATACAAAATAGGATGATTTTTATGAGTATAGATTTGCTTTTTGCGTTTGAGTTTTCAAAAATCATCTGTTATGTCCTGAAAGGTATTCATCGGTTTTAACATCAAACGATTTTGTCGCTTATACCCACCCATCCTCAATCATCAGTGTTAATGGCGATTCCATCTCTTCCATGGGTAATTGTACCCGCTGTCGTTTACGGGATGATTCGTAAATTGCCATGAGCAGTTCAAGCGTAGCATAGCCACAATGTCCGCTTGAGCGGTGTTCTCGGTCTTCTTCAATGGCTGCGATCAGGTCTTGCACGGGGGTAATTTCGGGAGTTAGTTCCGGTGTCGCCCATTCACCACCAGTCTCTTGGTTACGGAAACGGATTCCAGGACCGCCTGGGGCAGCGAGTTCAATTTCGCCTTCTGTGCCGTAGCAGTAGATGTGGTGATAGCCCGGAGCGGTATCGTTCCCTGATTCAATGATACCTCGCACATTGTCTTCAAACTTGAAGTAACCGATTGCGAAATCCTCGGAGTGCAAATCGTATTTAGTCGGTGTGCCGATACGTTCAATCTGCCCTATCACCCAACTAACAGGACGGTCGCCGTAAACGTAAAGCATAAGGTCAACGGTATGCGTGGCGTTATCCTTCAAGTCACCGCCGCCACAGATACCGTGTATACGGAAGATGTCCCCAATAGCACCGTCGGCAATCATCTGTTGTGCGTGCTGGTAGGGTGCGCTAAACCGCACTTGATGGTCAATTGCCAACTTCACGCCATGCTGTGAACAGGACTCAAGCATCGCCTTTCCTTGCCCAAGATTTTCTGCCATCGGTTTTTCAGACAGAATGCCTTTGACACCGTGTTTCGCAGTTTCTATTACCAATGGCGCATGGTGCTTCGGGCGCGTACAGATTGAAACGAGATCAATTTCTTCTGTCTCAAGCATTTCAATGTAATCGGTGTACTGTTTTTCGACCTCGTACCGTTCACCATAAGTTTTTAGGCGTTCTTCGTCAATATCCGCAATTGTGGTGATAGTCGTCCTCGGTTCGTTCACATACCAACCGGCGTGCATGTGAGAAATGCCACCGCATCCGATGATTGCTACCTTATAATTTTTGTCCATAGAATATTCCTTTTATCTTTTACTGGATAAGTTTAAGAAAATTGTCCCACACTAACCATTCGTGTTCGTTGTATCTTGCGCCTAATTTGATGTAAAAACCTTCACTCCGACCTTTGTGACCAACACATACCTCTTTGGCATCCCATTTTTTGAACGACTTTACATCGGTTTCATACTTGGTTGAGGTGGCTCAAAGTAAAGCTCCAATGCTTCTACCAGATTATCTAACGCCTCTTCTTCGCTTTTACCTTGACTGGCAATGTCAACCTCCAAACATTGGGCAATAAACCAGTTATTTTCTCGCCAGATACTTGCTGTAAAAGTTTGATTTTTCATTTTGATTCACCTTTCTAATGAGAACTACAAGCCAGCTTCGTTGATTTTATTGTAGATATCAGTTCCCATATTGACTAATTTTTCACGGATTTCATCCCAATCTTCTCTGTCATTCTTGCCTTTGTCAAGGACTGGAAAATTGACTTTTGCCTCCTTAGGTGAGTCACTATATTTCCAAGTGTAATCTGATTCCGGGAACAGTTGTATGATTTGATCTCGACGTTCCATTCTGCTGTCTTCTGTAAATAAGAGTTGTATATAGCAATTCTGTTTGTTAATAAACAGATTAACCTTTATATTACGGATGCTTTTACCTATCCAACCTTCATCCCGGATAGGAACAGGTCTTCCGGCAAAAAGTTCTCCGAATTCACCATTACGGATCGGTGCCCAAAATTCACTATATCCTACTTGGGAACGCTTTTCGGTTTGAATATCTCTTACAGGTTGTGCTATGTGGTGAAAAGAAAGTTCGTCGTGTGAATTTGCCTGCACTTGAATAAGAAACCAATCAATTTTGCTATCTTCGTTACGCAAATCACAAGTTACAACCATCAATTTCTCAAAATCTTCTGCCACTAATACTGCCACATCAGCTTCCTTCAAACGAGCATAAGCCTCAAGTCTACCCCAATGATCCCAATCTGCCTTGTAGAATTGGTTTTCAACTACGAGTGTTCCATCTTCACCGGTAGCGACAATATCTGCTCTGCGTGTGCCAACGTTGGCTTCAGTCTCTGCGTCTTCAAATTTACCGACATTAAGTTCCTTGAGATTCTCAGCAAGATCTGCAGAGAAATCTTCTTCTCGTGCATAGATATCTGATAGCGGTTTTGTTTGTTGAAGATTCATTGGTTTTTCTTATATCACTCCTATATTTATGTTCAGAACAGATTTGTATATACACCCAAGCGGTTAAAGATTCAACGTATGTCGTAAAGCCATGTCAATTTTTGTCATTGGAATTGAACCAATGACACGGTCAATTTCTGATTCAGCAACAGTGGCAAGATTGTCAGTCATCACTACCGAGTCCGTTATTAACCCCGATTGCTGTCCCTCTGAGGTAGAAAGCAAAATAGAAACGCGGCTCGGATGATTAACTCGAAACATCTTGCTGGTAATCATCGCCACGATTACTTGTGATAAACCTGTTTTCAGATTCTCCGCTTGAACAATCAATGCTGGACGTGGTTTGGCTGTAAGCAAGTTTGAATCTGGGAAAATTGCTAAGATTACATCACCGCGCTTGTAGTTTAGCTTTCTCCTCATCATAGTTGTCATAGATACTCATTTCCGGATTTTCCCAGTCTTCAGCAAAGGTTGCGAAACGCGCACGTAAATTTGCCGCTTGTGCTTCGTCAATACCACGTTCCCGTAAATCTATCGCCTCTGATGGCATAAAAATTACGACAACACGTGTGCCTTCACATACATCACTGGGTGTTTCCGAAAGTTCAATTTCCCCGTTGTGATATACGCCTTCAATTGTCGTGGACATCGTTATTTCTCCTTATTTCTCCTTATTTCTCTCTTTCAATACAGATCGTAATGCTTCATTAACGGCTTCTTCGTTTGGAAAAGCAGCGGCAATATCTGGGTCAAGGCGAACAAGGTTTGTGCCTGCAGCGTATTGCTTCGCATATTTTCCACGGACACCGTTTTTGAGCAAAGTTGCGTCATACTCAGGACACAATTCGTCATGAAGTTCTGCGTTGTCAGTCATTAACAATATTGATTCCTGTCATTTAGAATTACCCTCTAAAAATCCAAACTCACACCCATCATAACCAAACGTGGGGAACTCCACGAAATCGGACTGGAATGCTTCTGTGCAGTTAGCGGAATACCGTAGCGATCATACGTCACCGCATCAAGCAGGTTATCCAAGTTCTTCGTGTTGAAGATGTTCCGAATATCCGCAAAGAAGGTATACGTTATCCCACTAATCGTACTACGTTTACTAACCAGGGCATCAACATTGTAAGTTGCTGGATAACGTTTTGAGTTGATAGCAGGTTTAATCGGTGCTCTCGGATTTGGCGTGTAAGGCAAACCGCTGGCGTATCTGCCGACAAAATTAACAGCAGAAGTAAAGGGCAGCTGAATGTCTAAAAATGCGGAAATAATATGACGCTGATCCCAGGCTAACGGATGGCTTTCGGTTACTTCAGGTTGCTGTCGGTAATAGGTAAGGTATCCCAAATTCCGACTGGAGCCTTTGCCCTTCGCAACAGAATAGGTATAACTGAGCATACCAGAAACCGGACCTCCACCTGTACGCCACTTACGAATTGAAAGTTCAACCCCTTGAACGCGTCCGTAAATATCGTTGATGAAATAACTATAATCGTTTGTGATGTCAACATGCACACTACTCACAAGGTTATTGATATCCTTTGTGAATCCGGTGATGTCAAAAGTTAAGTCATCCGTGAACTGTTGGGCTATACCGACTTCGTAAGCGATAGTTCTCTCTGGTTCCAGGTCGGGGTTGCCTCTCCTTCGGATTGCACCACGCATATCAAAACTAAGGTTTTCATAGAGGTCATCACCTCGTGGTATCTGATAGTAATGCCCGTAGGTAAAGTGTAATTTCGCCCGGTCAGTAACTGGGAAAGAAATACCGAGACGCGGTGCAATCATGTGTTTAACAGAAGCTTCAATGGGTTCTTTGATAACCGGTAGTCCAACTTCAGATAACTTCTTGTCGTTAGACAACTCAAATGTACTATCCGATATTATTGGAACTCTAACTTCGTATTTCTCTAATTTGATTGTGCCATCATCTTCGTTCAGTTCAAGCGGATCTAACGGGTCTTTTGGCGAGATACCATCCGGATCATAGATATCATATCGTAAACCGGCGTTAACAATCATACCTTCATATTCCATCTTATCTTGGGCATATAGACTGATGGACGTGGGTGTTACATCATAATACTCCATATAGAGGTTTGAACTACCATAATTTGTTGTGCCGAGATTATAGAGATGGTTTGTAGAAAATTCAATCCCTGTCTGGATTTGATGGTTTTCAGTAACTTGACTCGCAAAAACGCCTTTGAAAATCGATGTCGTGGAATTGCGGGTTGTCCAGAAGTTGTTGTCTCCCGCGACATCGTAGGTTGTGTCGTTATACGCCTGTTGTGCTGGATTTCTAATCCTACCTTCTTCCTGGTTCTGATCAAAGGATTTTTCAGGATCGTAGGCATTTTCTTCAAACGTTTTATTCAACGGATCCCACACTTTCCCTGGCTGATGACTTTTAAAAGAACGGTGGAATTGTCCAAACGTCAAAGTATAGAAGGTGCCTGAGTTGATATTGTGTGAGAGTTGAACGGAAAGACTCCGACCATCCCTATTGTCAACTTCAATTGCACCGGGTACAAAGCGTAGACTTCCACCATAGTTGTTGAATTCTCGCACATCATAGAGTCCGCTTGCAGTGAGTTTTAGTTCAGGTGTGATTTCGAACTTGAGTTTGCCTTGGAGTGTATGCCCACCGCTGCCACTATTGGGTAGATAACTTTCATCTCGCCGCAACTGGCTGGCGAAGGAGAACGTCAATCGATTGCCCCATATCGGACCGCTGAGTGCTAATTCTCCAATATGACTCGGAGATAACTTATAATCTTTTGTATCGTTGAACTGTCCGCTGTATTGCTCCAGATCCACAATGTAGCCATCTAACAGTGTAACCTGTTTTT
This sequence comes from Candidatus Poribacteria bacterium, assembly GCA_028824685.1. Lineage (GTDB taxonomy): Bacteria > Poribacteria > WGA-4E > WGA-4E > WGA-3G > MSPOR6. Next base: position 51,946 of record JAPPCZ010000109.1, on the reverse strand, counting down.
TCTCATAGTCAATTACGGTACCGTCCGCATCCTTAAAAGGTTGGCGTTCCATAATGACTTCACCCGTTTCTTCATTTACCTTAGGTTCGCCTGTTTCCGTATCAATAACCGGCTGCAACGGGTTTTCTGTTCTATCTGCATACACACCGGGAGCAATTTCTGTGAATTCTACCTTATCATCACCTTCTCGTTCTGCCAATTCCCCAACTGTTACAGAATTTCCACGATAAGGTGTTTGATAATCATGAGGTTTACCGATGAATATACCTCTGAAAGGTTCAAGTGCCACTGGTCGGAAACCTTCGTCGGGGTCCAACCAGGGACCGTATATTGGGTCGCCATGGTGCTGTCCCCATTGACCAACCCGATATCTAACCCTACCAGTAAATTTATGTGTGCCTGCCTTCGTGATAAGATTAATGATACCAGATTGTGCATCACCGTGTTCTGCATTGAATCCGCCAGTGATGACTTCCATCTGTTCAAGCGCGTTTGTGCTAATTTGTAGCCCTAAACCCCTACCAATCGGGTCATTAACTGGGATACCGTCAATAAGATATTTAATCTCCATTGACCTACCACCGCGAATATGGAGCGAGCCAGATGAATTTAGCACAGCCACACCTGCCTGTGTTTGGAGAATGCCATTCACGGTGTCGCGTGGCATAGAGGCGATTTCGTCCGCTTCAATTATCCGTGTTGTTTGTGTGACATCCTTCTTGATGAGCGGTTTTTGAGCAGTTACCGTTATGCCTTCAATTTCAACAACTTCAGAAACCTCCAGAGCGAAGTTTATAGTTGTGGTGAGTCCAGCGAAAACCGTTGTTGCCTGAACAGTCTTTGAACGGTAGCCAGTGAGTTCAACTCGGACATCATATCCCCCTGGATCAATGTTAGTCATAACATAGTAGCCAGAATCGTTTGTTGTCGCAGTAGTACTTGTCCCAACAATTGTCACTTTGGCGTTTACTAACGGTTGCTTTGTCGCTTCTGCGGTAACGATACCAGATATTTTTCCGATTGTGGCAGCAGTGGCATTATGAGTGCCGACCATTGCTATACATGTGAAAATACTTAGGAAAAACAATAATGTTTTGAAGATATTATCTACTTTCATTTACAACTCCTTTTCTTCTGTAGACACGCTACGCAAGCGTGCTTGGCGTTTGTCAAATATTACACTTCTAACACACTCTCAATAAATTTAAGACTTTTTAGATTACGTTCCGTGTGGTATTGAATAAAACTACTGAGAACAAGTTTCAGTTCACGATGATTACGCGTGGAGGCACGAATCCGACTTAACTTGCCCAATTCTGATTTCCGTAATGTTTTCAAAAGTTCACAACTTCCGGGGGCTATTGAAAATGCGGAGGTGTCTCTGTGTTGGCAATCTCCGCAAAGCAGCCCACCGTGTCGAACGCTGAAGAACATCATAGTTGCACCCTGTGTGTTTTTGGCAGGTGAGGCAGTCACAACCGCACCGCAATTCGCACACTGGGAAAGTTGGGGTGCGTAACCTGCAAGGTCGAGAAATTTTATCTCAAAAATCCGCGCGAGCAACACGACATCATCAGTATCCGTTAAAAATTGGTATGTCCTTCGTAGTAAATCGAAAATCTCAGGGTTTGCGTCACCTTCCGATGCGATAGCATCAACTAATTCTGCTAAATAGCATCCGTAAGTAATTCGCTCAAAATCGGTTCGAATTCCGTCAAAACCTTCAATGAGATCAAAACCTGTAAGGCTTTGCAAATCTCGGTTTTCGCGATAGTTAAAAAGAAGCATGCCGTGATTGAGCAGTTCTAAACTACCGCTCAGCTTGCTTTTAGGGCTTTTCACGCCATAAGCCATAGTTTTTACTTTACCAAAATCGGGGGTATAGAAAGTGATGATCTTGTGTGCTTCGCGTAAGGGAAACGCACGAATCACAATCGCTTGTGTTTTTTGAGTAGGCATGTTTTTATATGTAGGAGCAATGATTTACAATCATTCAGTATAAGGCGGGATAAGATCGGGGCGAGAGGATTTGAACCTCCGACCTCCTGCTCCCGAAGCAGGCGCGCTAGCCGGGCTGCGCTACGCCCCGTTCTCCCCTTAATTATACGGCATTTTTGGAACTTTGTCAAATTTTTTAATTATTCGGAATCTACATCACCATTAGCGTTTTTCGGCATCTGAATTTGAATGCGATGAATCCTGCGTTCATCTGCTTCTAATACCGTGAAACTTATACCGCGGTAAGTAAAAACGACACCCTTTTCAGGGACTCGTCCAAGATGATCTACCACAAACCCACCGATGGTATCAATATTTTCCGCTTCAAATTCTGTGCCAAGTTTTTCGTTTAATTCGACCAAGTTTAGTCTGGCATCAACTGAGTAGGTGTCTGGACTAATTTGAATGTAGGCATCCTGCTCATCTGCTTCGTCTTCGTCTTGGATTTCACCCACAATCTCTTCAATAATGTTTTCAAGCGTTACAATCCCCGCTGTACCACCGTACTCATCCACAACAATAGCGATATGTTGTTTATGTTCTCTCAGTTCTCGGAACAATTCAGAAATCTTTTTGCTCTCAGGTGTAAAAAAAGGTGTGCGATCAACAATAAGTTCGCTGAGGTTAATCGGTTTCTCCTCTGCCCAACAATCTAACATGTCCTTAACATGCAAAATTCCGACAATGTTATCAATTGTCTCTTCATATATCGGAATACGTGTATGCCTACATGCAATTGTTGTCTGTAAGACTTCGGGAGCTGGCGTTCCGACCTCAAGACATACCATATCAGTTCGTGCCACCATGATTTCTCGGACCACTTTATCTGGTAGGTCTAAAATCCGAGCAATCATTTCACGGTCGTCTGGCTCTAAAATCTCTTGGCTGCCTGCAACATTATCAAGCGTTTCTAACACTTCTGGAGATACAAGACTATCTTGTGCTGATGTAACCTTGCCGCCGCAGATACGCACAATCAGATTCACAAGAAAATTTAAGGGGATTAAAATTAGAAAACCGCCCCAATAAACGATACGTAAGGCACGTAACGCATGAATAGTTGTTCCGCTGGGACTATTTTGGACGTAGTTCTTAGGAAATAATTCTGTAAAAACAACAAGAAGCAGGGCAGCAAGTCCACCGCTCAATATCGGATTTTCCCAGAATGTCGCAAATAGGACAACGGTTGCCACCATCAGAAGAGTCTTTGCTGTAATAATAGTCAATGAATAGCGGCGCGGGTGGCGCAAAAGCGATGTTAAGACTTCGTAGCGTTTTCCGCCTTCCTCTGCGAATTCCAGAATATCCGACCGCGTCAAACGAGCCAGCAAAGCTTCTGCCGCTGAAAAGAGTGCATTTAAAATTAACAGAATTCCTAAACAAACTAATCTTATAACTATATGTTGCTCATCCAAGCGTAAAATCACACCTCCGTTATATCTTTAAACACGTTATATCTTTAACAAGAATTTCTGTAATTAACTGTCAATACCTGAACATTTCCACCTAAGAAACTACTTTGAACTCGATTACGGCACGCGGAGTGTGCCAACTACTTTTAAATGTTTTAAAATGGTTTCTTGTTTATTAAACATAACAGCTGCTTCCTCTTGTGTTTGATGGTCATATCCGAGTAGATGAAGCATACCGTGTACAGTTAGAAATGCGACCTCTTCTTCAAGCGAATGTTTTTCAGTTGTTGCTTGGCGTTCTGCGGTCTCTAAAGATATGACAACATCTCCAAGCATGTTGTGGCTTATCAACTCATTATCTTCGGCTTCACACATAGCGAACGCCAATACATCCGTTGGGGCATCAATTCCACGATACTCAAGATTCAGTTCTGTCATGTGGAAATCATCTGTTAACAAAACGCTTACTTCATAATCTTCTATATGATGTGCATTTACTGTCACTAATACGGCTCTGTGGACAATTTCCACATCAAACATGGTATTGCTACTGGCATTGGTAACGTCAATCAAACCGTTAATCCTCAGATTCTTCGGCTTCTGCTAATACGCGTTTCACATCTGGGGGTGGAGTTGACTTTTCATAAGCCTCAATGATACGCTGCACCAATTCATGCCGCACAACATCAGTCTTTGAGAAGTAAATAAATTGGATTCCCTTGATGCCATCAAGCACTTCTTGTGCATCTGCGAGTCCTGATACTTTATGCGTTGGCAGGTCTGTTTGTGTGATGTCACCCGTTACAACGGCTTTTGAGTCAAACCCGAGTCGGGTGAGGAACATTTTCATTTGTTCGATCGTTGCATTTTGTGCCTCATCAAGAACAACAAAAGAATTATTGAGAGTTCTACCTCGCATAAAAGCGATCGGTGCAACTTCAATAATATTGCGCTCAATGTAGTTATCAAGCGTATCAGGTGGTATCATATCGTACAACGCATCATATAGTGGTCGTAGATAAGGATGTACTTTCTCGGCTATATCACCGGGTAAAAATCCGAGACGTTCACCCGCTTCAACGGCAGGTCGAGTTAAGATAATACGACTCACCTGTCCATTCTTAAGCGCAGAAACAGCCATTGCCATTGCAAGGTAGGTTTTCCCTGTGCCAGCAGGTCCAATGCCAAATACAAGATCGTTGTGTTTTATCGCTTCAACATACCGTTCTTGTCCAGCAGTTTTCGGACGAATTACACCTCGTTTTGAAAACACAGGTATAGATTCTGCCGAACTTTGATCTAAAATGGTTGATTCATCTGCTTCTGTCGCACGGATAACGTAGTTAACATCGGTTGTCTGAATTCTTTCGCCTTTTCGGATACGGTGGAGTAGTGATTCCAACACCGTTACAACTCTGTTGACATCTTTTTGGTTTTCACCAAGGACAGCGATGCTATCGCTTTTCAAAACAACACGGACGTTAAAATCATCTTCAATGATTTTTAAAAAGGCATCGCTTTGTCCAAAAAGTGCTTGAACTTCAGCGTTGTTTTGAATAGGGACACCCTTTAATTCTTGATTTTGCAATCGGGTTTTGATCCTCCAAGAATGTTATGTGCTAAACTTAACACGGTTTTGTAGAAAAAGTCAAGCAATAGGTTTATGGATGCAATATTAAGACAGATTCTGGCGAGAAATTTAAGTGATTAGTTCACATTGTAGCAAGTTTGTATATTATACAATTTCGTGAAACTAAATTCAAGCAGTTTCTTACATCCGCTCGTAAATCTTCACCTCTCGAATTTTTGCCCCTTTTAAAGGCGTAACAATTCCATAAGAAAAGCGACGGTCGTCACTCTCAACGCGAGTCTGCCCTTTCCGATCTTCAATGCCGTCTGCGGTTATCCGCAGATATAACACTTCTTGTCTAATCGGTAACCACACCTTCTGCTGGTTTTTCACATCTCTGTGTCGTCTATCCTGCACTGCGACAAACGAATTACGCCACTTCAGTGATTTTTCCTCTGCTGTAAAATCAATAGCCAACTTCGGAATATCAGAACCCGGATAAATTTCTATATAAGCCACATACGTTGGTTTATCCAGTTTTATCAGCGTTTCTGTTTTAAGAGTACCATCATGATTTATCTGATAACGCTTCGGATTAGCGTTAAATTCAACCGTTCCTTCCTCAAAATACATCTTCCGAATAGAACCGTGTGCTTGGAATGTTCCTACTGTTTCCAAATTTCCATCTACCATATTTGGGTTAGCGTCACACGTGAGGCGAGATGGAGGGAGTTCCGCGACAGGTGGGTTTTGAAGTAAAGCACACCCCGTAATACTAAAAACTACTAACAATAAACTACTTGCAATCCATCCCCATTTTCTAACGGGCATAAAATTTTACCTCCCGAATAGAAGCACCTTTCAGCGGAATCTGAATGCGTTCGTCTCTGTTTATTTTTGTGTTTTTATCTTTTTTGACATTTCTATCTCTTTTTTCACGAACGGCACCCTGTTTATCCTCTATTGCATCCGCTGACAAACGTAAGTAGAGTATCTCTCTATTAATTTCGAATCTGACTGGTAATTTTCCTTCCACGTTGACATGTTGTTTGCCTTGCGCCATCACAAACGACGACTTAAACCGCGGTGGATCTTCCATTGTTGACGTTACTGACAAATTGGGAATGCGGGATGCAGGATAAATTTCAATATAAGATATATATGTAGGCACATCTAATTTAATTACTGCTTCTGTTCGACGGTACCCCTGCCCCTGAGTCAAATACATCCGTTGTCTTTCACCGCGAGTGCGACCGGCAACAGGAATATTTTTGTAGCTTTTTTCAATATGCCCTTTTACTTCAAATGTACTGATTGTATCCACATTTCCGTCAACGAATTTGGGGTTAGTTTGACTCGTAAGGCGTGAGGAATCAATTTCAAAAGTTGGTTGATTTAGAACAGCACAACCTAAAACACTAATAAACATAACGGACAAAACGGTTAAGATTCTCATTTGTTTTCTCCTTTGACTGATAAGTTCAGAGATTTAGGTTTGAAGAATCTTGGGGGTGACAACATCAAAACGTTTTGCCGCCTCAACGAGTCGATCCCATGTCGGTTCTTCTATCGGTATTCCTTCTTTTAGTCGTTTTTCACGGCTTCGTTGCTCAAATTCTCCTGGCACATAGATTTCGTCAATTCCTGGCAATCTCGCTGATGACTTAACCCACTCCACAAGATATTCAATCTCCTGTTCATAGTCGGCTAAATCAATAAAATCCTCAATTTTAATTGCAAACATAACAATGCCGCTTGCGCCGCGCGTGGGTTGTTCACGGCTACACCCTGCCCAAGAAAGACCGCCTGCAATGGCATCAATCATTACCCCGAGTCCAAACCCTTTGTGCCCAAACTGAAATCCTCCAAGTGGCATAACAGCGGTATCATTTGGGCGTTCACGGAACACATTTGGGTCTGTTAAAGCGTTACCTTCGGCATCTATCATCCATCCTTCCGGTATTGGCTCGCCTCGCGCGGACTGTACAAGAAGTTTCCCACCTGCAACTACGCTAAGCGTCATATCTAACAGAAGCGGTTCACCCTTTGCACGAGGCACGGATATGGCAATTGGATTAGGCGGTAACCTTCGCGAAGTGCCGCCGTGTGGATGCATAAACCTGCCACCACCATTTAGCAAAACGATACCGATCATTCCTTCCCGTGCTGCAATTGGCGGATATTCACCCATTCGTCCTGCATGTCCACACCGATGTAGACCAACTGCACCGATGGTACAGGTTTTTGCTTTTTCGACTGCCATCTCCATCGCTTTGCGTGCAGCAACCATTCCGAGTGCCCCGTTCACGTTGATAACTGTCGCGGCACCACTTTCTCTAACAATCTCCATTTTCTCTGTTGCTGGACCGCCAGCCATTCCACCGATATAGTTCGGAGCATTGATCACACCGTGTGAATCATGTCCCGCCAAATTAGAATCTACAACATGGTCACTGACGATGCGTGCATCTTCTTCGGTGCCACCTGCCCCCCGATAAATATCGTATACAAATTTTCTTAACACAACGTGAGATACAATCGGCATAAATGTCTCCTTGCCGGAAATTTAGATTTACAAGATGAATTAGCACAGTTTGCAAATGAGATTACAGGTTTTGTAAGGACACTTAAATTTTTTGTAAGTATAGCATGGAGTGGAGAAATTTGCAACAGATTGTAAAAGGAAGGGTGTGTAAAGTTTTCGTACAAAGCATATTGTCGGTTGAGTTTCGCTTCGCCCTCTACGATCTACACATTGAATTAGGACGTTGCCCGTCACATTTAGGACGTTTTGCACGTCACAGTGACGTGCAGAAGTCAATCAGGACAAGGATTGTGACGTGGATTTTCAGCTTTTTTGTTTTTTCTTCTCTTTTTCTTTAGAAATTTTGCGTATATTGAGAGCATTATCTAATTATGTGATAATAATATTAACACATATACAATGGTTTGTCAAGTTAATTAAAAAAATAATCTTTGACAAAAACTTTACACACCCTAAAAGGAAAAAGGGTTTGTAAAGTTTTGTCAAAGCCCACATATCTCTTATTGTAGAGTCAAATCAAAGCTGAATGTGTATATGGTATTTGTTCGCTTAGACAAATAATGTGTTAGTGCGGGGGATCACATCTCCCCCGCAAGGAGGAATAACAACTCTAAATGAATAGTTATTCGAGAGATTTTTGTTAGAACGCTAAATCAAGCGGCACACCCGTCGGCATTCCGCTTGTTTAGCATTGTCGCCTCTCCCATAGCGAGGTATATATGTCTTTTACAACATCGTCATGAACAAAAAACCTGAATCGGATCTTGGGTTTTGCGCTACATTTTAAAGCGATTCAAGAAAAGCAATAACAGTCTTTTGTTCCGTTTCAGATAGGTTAAAAAATGCTTCTTTTGCGTTTTGAGCCTCACCACCGTGCGCCCGGATAGCACCTTCAAGAGTGGTTGCACGACCGTCATGCAGAAAAAAAGGTGTTCCACCAAGAAATTCCGCTACCAAGCGAGTGCCCCAAAGTGGTGCAGTCCGCCATTCCCTGCCGGTTGCAGAACCATCAGGGCGATTGTCCGCTAATTCCTCACCCATATCATGCAAAAGCAGGTCGGAGTAAATATGGACATCAACTCTATCCAAAGCGGGTATAGAAGACGGTCCCGTCTGCATTGTTGGAACATGGCAAGCAGCACACTGAATCTTGCTGAAAAGTTTCTCTCCCTGTCTAACTTTTTCTGTTATCTCACCGCGCGATGGTGGCGAAAGCAGACGCATGAAAACAACAATATCTATAACGGTTGCACTATCAACCTCTGGATCGGGAACTGTATCACCAGTATCGGAAGGTTCATTTTCTAAAAAATCGTTGGTAATTCCCATGTCTTGCTGAAAAGCCGTCGCGGTCTGTTGAACTAAAGATGTAACTGCTGCTTTTCGTCCAAACCTACCAAGTTGTTCACCTGGTCCACCACCAATCTCGGTAGTCGGAACAAAATCGGGTGGGATAACCCAGTGGGGTCTACCAGAAATACCGTCGCCATCGACATCAAACTCATCGGCGTAAGATAGGATCGTTTCAATTGGAATATTTTCGATAAGTCCCAGACCGAAAACAGGTGGCGGGAGTCGCGTTGATTTATCAACACCCGCGGGAAGAACTTCGTAAGGAACGTCGGGAATGGTTTTGTCTTGGAACTGAGGACCACCCATATCAGTCATAAGATCGTGTCCTCTGCTAAATCGTATGAGTGCTAAATCTGGTGTGCCTCTGCCGTTTCCGGGATGGCAGCCTACACAACTCATATTATTGAAGATTGGACCTAACCCTTCTTCCACTAAAAACGCCTTCTGGAATGCCTCTTCTCCTCGTATGAATGTTGCATTCAAATCATAGGACAGCATACCAAAAGGCGTAGTAAAATTATCTTTTCCAAATTCACCTTCGTCTATAATTATCGGTAACTTAATATTGATCCTATCACTACATCCAGTAATACTGATGAGTGCCGAAAAAACAAGAAATAGTGTGCAAAAACTTTTCAATCCCAATTTCTCCCCTTTATTATAGAATTTAGATTTGTAGGTGCCGCGGTTGATTAAACGCGGCACGTATGATAAAATGCCTTTTCAGATCCGGCGGTAGATAAACATAAAAGTCCCGCCTTCTACAGAAAAGTTAAACCTCAAAGCCACATTAAGATAACCTTAATTAATAATATATCAAATTTATTGATACGACTTATATGGTTAATTATATTTATGTTTACCCTAAAAGTCAAATTAAATCTGCAAAAAATGTTAGATTTGCTTGAAAAAACACATAATTTTAGAATTTTAAGCGTTAAGAACTTTAAGAAATTTAGTAGTTTTGTCGGACGCAAGAAAACTTGATTAAAAAAAGATCTTTTGATATAATTTAGTTAATTCTATTCTAAATGTGTCTATTTAGCCGAAATTAGTAGTGTTAGGTACCACAACTTCCATATTGTCTTTTCTATCATGAATCCCTTAAAAGATCTTATTCAACGTTGTCATCAACGACATAAAAACCCGCTTCGCCAGCGAAAGACAGTGGTAGCACCCGCACTGTACAATAAGGGTTATCCCTATCACTTCACAGTGTATTGCGCGCACAGATACCCAATGCTGCTCACTGACTTGGAAACAGCAAACATCTCATTCATGCCTATAGGACAGGCACCAGATAACGATCATGGTCCACGGACCTTGGGCGGCGAATCTTTCTTAAGACGTCAGGGAACACAAGACTGGGGAATGAGACGATGGCATGCATCCTGGGGTATTCAGGTTTATACTGGTATTCCATCCGAACGCGATGGCGCACGATGGCATGACTTTGATTTTACATATAAGGCTATTTGTGTTTCCCCTGATGCTATTCTCACGTGTATTGAGGCACTTGTTGACACTGTTCCAAACCCATTATTAACGATGTCAAAATCTGGAGGATTACGCTTTTCTTGCCGGGTGCCGAATTACCTGCATCCAAATACCGAGAAAGCGAAACTTTACATCTATAAACACACGCCAACTTCGGATAAACCTGACCAGCGCGATCTGTATCTTGAAATCTTTGGTGAAGAAGGTTACAATCGTTGGGATGCGCGTTATGAAATTCTGCTTGGCAATCTGTTTGACCCGCCTATTGTTGATAAAGAGGTTGTCTTTGCCCCTATTGATGCGCTGCGTGCTGCACTGCATGAACCCGCCCCCGAAAAAATAACAGAAAAACAAATTGCCACTGAAGTTCCATTTTCTCTGGGTTCGCATAATCTTGATCTTGCAAAAGAGACACTTGTAAAGCACGGTTTTTCTTATGTCCGACAAGATAACGGTTCCCATCTTTGGATCCCACCTAATAGTGAGGTTGACGACAAATACATATCGCTATGGGAAAATGAAGAGACGGTATGGTTACGTGCCTCAACCACCGATATAGGACTTCCTACGCAATCAACACCAATAACGGATATATGGCACGACACAGGAATTATGCCACCGGCACCTCTTGCTGGTATACCAGTGCCTGATAAGGTGCAGATAGTTCGGGAAGGAAAACTTAGTCCATTATCGATAAAACGCCCTTCTCCTGTGTTGTACAAGTCAGAACAAACAGAAAAAGTTTATAAAACACTGGAAAAGAACGGCGTTCAGATACAGGAAATTTTTGACCGGACAGACCGCATCCTCGGACTGATTGCGGAGGCAGGCACAGAAAAACACTACGATGCAGTATCCGATGCCAGCAACGATGGTACAATTTGCTTAAACATGCCAACCTACAAATTAGCTGAAAAGATAGAAAACCGTTATCAAAACCAAAACATTCCATTATACGAACGCTGAAAACCTCGAATATACCTGTGGGAGCAGGTGAAAAAGATACCTATCGACGTTCGCATGGCAACACCATTTCAATTAGGTAATGTCTGTGAAGATCCGGAAAGGTGTGAAGCACTTGAAGAAAAGGGTGGTGATGCGCGCGAAAGTATCTGTCCACAGTGCCCTGTCTATACACAATGCCAACAGCGCGGATTTTTATCACAAGCATCTTCATTAAAACACGCCAAAACGCAGATAGTAGCACTTCCCGAACTTTTTTTCGATCCACAACACGCTGAAATTGCAGAAGAAATCCTCATACAGATGGATGAGAAGGAAAGACTTTGCATTATAGACAGAACACAAGCGTACAAACTGTTTCCCGTATGTAAGCTATCCAAAAAATTATTGAAAGAATGGAGTATGAACTGGCAAGGAACTGCCTTGGGAAATTTTGCTAAAGCGTTAATGCATGCCGTAGAAATCAAAAACAAATCGCATCCGGATGCTGTTAAGCGAATCCGCACAGTAATACAAGCGTTTGAATGGCAGCAAGAAAGCCTCATCAAACAGATGTGTCGAGTCAATGTGAGAGGTAAGGTGATTGAACAGGGTTTTGTCGCCCCTGATACCGGAAAGCGATTAGCACAATTTACTATTGAGTTTGAAGGTGGCGCGTTTGCATATATTCCTATTGACAAAAACGCTGAAAAGAAACTTACAGCAATGAAACTGCCTGTTTTTGGTTTCAAACGTTTTGCCCTTAATGAAGAAATAAAAATCTTGATGTCCATGGCGCAAGCGATCCAATTCGGTGTCTTCGCTGTAGAAACCGTCAAAGACATTCGGAAATTACCGACAACCTGTCCGGATTCAAACTGGACGTTTTGGCATCAACTCAAAAGTTTCTTTGCACACTACACGCGGGATGCCGATGCACCAATACGGTGGAATGGAAAAACATTGAGGTTCTGGGTACCACCAGTGCTGCACCCAAACGTAAAACGTCTGTTGTTAATGTCGGTAAATCTCTCCGAACAACATCTTCGCAGAGTGTTCCCAAATGAGAAAATTGAGGTGCATCACACCGAACCAACAGCATGGGTTGCGGGAAACAAAGTCTTTCAGATTCGCACAGGCACTTATCCACGAAAAACGATTTTAGACTACAACAGCAACTGGGACCTCATCGGTTTTTCTAAAATAGGACAGCGCTTTTTCCGTGGTATTCGTGCTGAAATTGAAAGCGATTCAAGCATTAAACACTCAATCATCACCTATAAGTCAATTGCTGCAAGGTTGTCAGATGTCAAAAAAAAGAAGAATGTTTGTTTCGTGACACATTTTGAAATGATGGACAGTTTACATACCGATTTTGAAGAGACACATGTTCTCTGGATCATCGGCACACCCGAACTACGACAAGAGCTTATTTGGCAGCGAGCACAAATCTTATTCGGAAACGACAAAGATCCTCTTTCCTATGAAGAAGACATAGAATTCTGCCATTATAAAGACGAGCGTATCCAGAGCGTTTATGAGCAGAATGTCGTCGCCAAACTATCGCGTATTGTTCAGCGTGCCAAGTTAGATCAGTTACCCAATAAAAAGATTATATTAGTCTCCAGTTTGGCACTGCCCCAAATCACCGACAGACCTGAAACACTGCTTTTCGACTGGGAAGATTTTGAAGTTGCTGGTGGACTTGACAAACTATCGGAAGTGATAGCGACACGCGAACGTTTTGAAACAGAACGCGATAATTTGACTGTTGAATCCAGCAGAGAAAAAGTGGAACAAATCTTAGGATGCTCAGCGAGACAGGCAAACCGTGTGCTACAAAAACTTAGGGGAGGCACCCCACTTCGAATTCCCTTCCGAGAGCAAATCCTATCCCTCCTTGCCGATGGCGAGAAAAAAACAGCAGAATTTATTGATACTATTGAAGGACATCCAAAAGCAATAAAAAATGAACTCAGTCGTCTTGTAGATACGGGTGAAATTGTACGGGTTCAATGGGGTATTTACACCCTTCCGTAACGAAAAAACAAAGTAAACATCTATCCTTGCCTCTTTTAAACCCATCTAAATACCGCCACGGTAGTTAATTCTGCGTTTTATAGTGGGACCCAATTATTTTTATACACTGCGAATCTTGTTTATTCAGTCTGGTAGATACGATTAGAAAATCGAATCTATCGGGGGAGTATTCACTAATTGGGCTTTACCATAAAAACAAACGCCTATAATCAGGAACACTCGTTTGCAAATCTTGATATTTCAAGGTATACTTAATAAAAAACAAATAGATAGGTAGGATCCAAATAGTGCGTATTATTTTTTACACAGGCAAAGGAGGTGTCGGTAAAACAACCATCTCTGCTGCAACAGGCATTAAGTTAGCATCACTCGGATATAAAACGATTGTCATCTCACTTGACGTGGCACATTCACTCCGCGATTCTTTTGATAATGAGGCACTTCTCATTGCACAGCCTACTGAAAAACAGATACAAATTCAGGAGAACCTCTGGATACAAGAAATCAATGTTCAAGAAGCCATTGTTGAATACTGGGATGAAGTCTACAACTACATCCGTTCTCTACTGAATCGTTCAGGTCTGGAAACGCTCGTGGCAGAAGAGATAGCGGTGTTTCCGGGGATGGAGGAGATATGTGCACTTCTTTACATTAACCAGTATGTCCGTGAAAATACGTACGATGTTATTATCCTGGACTGCGCGCCGACTGGTGAATCGCTGCGGTTCGTTAGTATCCCAACGACGCTTGAATGGTATATGAACCGCATCTTCAAATTAGAACGTAACCTCGCCAAACTTGCAGGACCTATTATTGAAACAGTTAGCTCTGTCCCAATACCAAAGGACGCATATTTCCAAAATATACAGAACCTTTTCAATAAATTAGAAGGTATTGATACTGTGCTAACAGATCCGAAAATCACAACAGTGCGCTTGGTAACAAATCCAGAAAAAATTGTCATCAAAGAAACACAACGAGCATTTATGTACTTCTGCCTTTACGGGTTATGCATTGATGCGGTCATCATCAATCGTATTTTCCCTGAAGGCATTGATGCCAAGTTTTTTGAAATCTGGAAACAGACACAACAGCAATATATAGAGGAAGCCGAAAACTATTTTTCGGGTGTACCGATATGGAAGGTAAATCTTTTTGATGATCAAATTATTGGAGAAACAGGACTCCGTAGATTGGGAGACATCCTCTATCCGAACCTTGACCCAGCAGAAAAGTTCTCCGAACAGAGTCCGTATCAATTCCGGAAAGTTGATGATGTTTATCAACTTGTGATGCAACTCCCGTTTTTAACCAAGCAAGAGGTTCACCTCACCAAACATGGCGATGAGTTAATCGTTACAATTGGCGGTTTTAAGAGACATGTTGCGCTGCCACGAAGCCTTGCAAGTACCAAAACAACAGGAGCAAAACTCACCGAACGCCAACTGGTTATCACGTTTCAATAAACTTTCAGTAAAGTTACACGTCTCATATTGCGCCTTTAAAGGAACAAATGTTTATCAAAACAGATAAAGCGGTACTTACTGTAGTCTTTACAACATTTTTGACGTTCTTATTACTGTTTCTACTGCCGATCAGGGACTTAGAAATTGGTGCTATTTGGTGGCTTTATCCAAACTTGCTGCTGGCAATCGGATGGTTCGGTTATCTCATTCAATTTAATCGAAATACCACTGGGGATGAATCGTCTCAACTACTGCTACATAGCGTATTGTTTGGATTCTCTGCAACGGTAACATATCTACCAATGGACTGGCTGTTTTCAAGAAAATTGCAGTTTATCGTCTACCGTAGCCCAGACTTTTTGGGAAATGTAACGACACCGATTGCGTTGATAATATCTTGGGGGCTTTTTGCTACGTTAGTTGTCTACTGCTACCACCGACTTCAAATGCTTAGTCTACACCATTTTGTTGCTTCAGGCATAACCGGGTTAATAGCGGCAATCGGGAGTATCGTTATTTACGGATTAGGAAAAGAATTATGGGAATGGAACGCCTTGCGTGTTGAAAATATTCCGAACATCGCATCAGTCCCAATCTTTATACCGATTACATTTTTGCTTACTTTCACCCTCTGTCCTTATTATTTCCACCGCCAGCAGCATGCATTGATAGCTGGAATAAGGTGTGGGCTTTTCATGGGGATAGTGATGTTTTTGAGTTTTCTCATCTTTTGGAGGCTATAAAGCAAATTAGTTATAGTTAACGGATGACAAATTACAGATTAGACATGTGGATTTTAACTCAACCATCTTTAGAATTTTGGCTTGAAAGAACCAATAATGGTAGATTTTAGACTTAATTAGACATTATTCACCTATAGGGAACACCGATTCCCGACTACGAATGGCTTGGTCGCGATTCGGAGATCGCTCCTACAAGTGAGGTGTATAATTATTTCAATAATTCACCATAAAGTTAGGAAAAAACATGAACTTACTCGAAAAGAAAAGTATGCGTTCAACAACGATATTAGCAGTCCGTCGAAACGGGCAAATCGCTATTGGGGGAGACGGTCAGGTCACGTTAGGTGATACAGCTATTAAACATAGTGCTCGCAAAATTCGCAAAATTTATCAGGATAGTGTGCTTATTGGGTTTGCGGGTTCTGGTTCAGATGCGCTCACTCTCTATGAAAATTTAGAAAAAAAATTAGAACAGTACCGAGGCAACCTGCAGAAAGCTTCGGTTGAACTCGCAAGGGATTGGCGTAGTGATCGTATTCTTAGACGTGCGGACGCTTTGATGATAGCGATCAATGAGAACGATAGTTATCTGATTTCAGGTAACGGTGATCTCATCATCCCTGACGACGACATTCTCGCTATCGGTTCAGGTGGTTCTATTGCGCTCTCTGCTTCCAGAGCATTACTCAAATACTCAAAACTAACCGCCGCTGAGGTTGTCGCTGAAGCATTAAAAATTACGAGTGAAATCTGCATCTACACGAACGCACAGATTGAAATTGAATCAATTGAGACTGAAGAATAGGATACTCAAAATTTCTGTTATTTTGGTTCCAGCACAGAGGAGTGCTCACCACCTTTTAGGAGGTTACATTGGAGAAATCAGCTGTTGAAACGAAAATCTTGGCAGACGCACTAACCCCACGGCAGATTGTTGAAGAGCTTGATAAATACATTATCGGGCAGTTTGAGGCAAAGCGGAGCGTTGCGATTGCGCTGCGCAATCGCGCTCGTCGGCAGATGCTTACAGACGATATGCAAGATGAAGTTTCACCGAAAAATATCATCATGATTGGCTCAACCGGTGTCGGTAAGACAGAAATTGCACGTCGCCTTGCGCGCCTTGTTGATGCCCCGTTCATCAAAGTTGAAGCGTCAAAGTATACTGAAATTGGTTACGTTGGTCGCGACGTAGAATCGATGATCCGTGACCTTACAGAACTCTCGGTCAGCAAAGTAAAAGCAGAACAGACTACTGCTGTTGAAGAAGCTGCATTAGAATTGGCAGAAGAACGTCTGTTAGACTGTTTATTACCGATGCCGCGGGCATTAAAAAGTCAGCCTCGTAGCAAACCGACTGATGAATTTGATGTTGACGAAGACATTGATATTGATGACATTGATATTGACGAAGATGAAGACGAAATTCAATTGCCGTTTGAATTTGAAACAACTGATGAACAAAACGAAGCTTTAGAAAAACAACGAGAACGACACCTTAAGACACGGGAAAAGTTACGGCAGCAGTTGAAGGAAGGCAAATTTGAAGATAGACCTGTTGAAATTAATATGAAAAGTAGAAGCATGCCGTTCGTTGAAATATTTTCGCCCGGTGGCATTGAGGAGATGGATATAAATTTCAAAGATATGTTCAGCAACATCCTCCCGAATCAGACAAAAAAACGACGAGTGCCTGTCTCCGAAGCGCGACAAATCTTGATGCAAGAGGAAGCGGAAAAATTGATTGATATGGATGCTGTCATCAGTGATGCAATTGAACGTGTTGAAAATTCTGGGATCGTCTTCTTAGACGAAATTGATAAAATCGCAGGACGAGAATCTCGGCAGGGACCCGATGTTTCCCGCGAAGGTGTGCAACGTGATATTTTGCCCATCATTGAGGGAAGCACAGTCGCAACAAAATATGGAGCGGTGCGTACACACCACATTTTATTTATCGCTGCGGGTGCTTTCCACGTCTCTAATCCATCAGACCTTATTCCTGAACTTCAGGGGAGGTTTCCTATCCGCGTTGAACTCAAAAGTCTAAATAAAAGCGACTTTCAGTCTATTCTGACGGAGCCGAAAAATGCGTTAGTCAAACAGTATACGGCACTCCTCCAGACCGAGGGGATAGAGGCAACTATAACCGAAGATGCAATTGATGAAATCGCTGCGCTCGCGTTTCGGGTAAACGAGTCTGTGGAAGATATTGGGGCACGTCGTCTACACACTATCATGGAAAAGTTGTTTGAGAACTTGTTTTTTGATGCGCCCGATCTTGAGAAGAAGAGTGTTACCGTTGATGCGGATTATGTTAGAGGGGAATTGGCAGAAATCGTTAAAGATCAGGATTTGAGTAGGTACATTCTTTAGGTTAGATATAGTGATATTATAGGCAATAGTCGGGAATCGGAGTTCCCTCCTACAAAGAGCGGACGGTTTGGTAGGAGCGATCTCCGAATCGCGGCCTATAATATAAGTGTAGACAGAGCAATAGTCACCTATCTCCTGAAGTCTGACGCAACCGTTTAGCGGTAAGATATTGTTTTTCAAAGCGAGGTATACCTTCTGCCTTCTCAAGAAACGTGTCTAAATAACGGTTCATCATAACGTTATCTTTTTTTTTCTGATAGGCAAGCGCAAGACGATAGTAAACCTCTACTTCATCAGCATCTAAAGATACACCTTTCTCATAGGCTTGGATAGCGCTGAGGACTTCGTCAGTTTCTTCGTAAGCCAGACCAAGGTTAAAATAGACTGTAGCATCTCCGTCATCAAGTTCTATTCCCGCTTTGTAATACTGAATAGCCTCCGAATAAGTTTCTCGGTTTAAATAAGCATCCGCAAGGTTGTAATAGGTATCTACAAATGTTGGATCGGAATCAAGAGCATTGCGGTAAGCCTCTAATGCTTCATCAAACCTGTCTGACATATCGTAAGCATAACCAAGATTATTATAAAAGGCAGGGTTTTCTGGTGCTATTTCAAGTGCCGCTTGAAACATGTTTATTGCTAAGATAAATAAACGGAGGTCAACGTAAACTAAACCCAAGTTATTATAGGCATGCTGATGTTTGTCGTCAAGCGACAGTGCTGTTTGGAAGGATTCTATCGCCTTTTCATGTTCACCTAACCGGTGATAGATTTTTCCTAACGCGACATGCCCTTCCGGATCAATCGGATTGAGTTCTTGTCCCATTTCGAGTTTTAAAGCATCGCGCTGAAGTTCTCTTCGCTGCTGTTGTGCCTCATCGGGAGCGGGGCATCCGTATAGAAAGTAGGGCAGCAGGAGAACAAATAGAACCGGTAAAACACGGAGATATGGTTTCCCAACAATTTCAGAGGAGGAGCAAAAGTATTGATGATTATTGACACACATACGCATTTTTATGATCCCACGCGCCCAGAAGGCGTGCCGTGGCCGAATCCTAATGACGAGCTGCTTTACCGAAAGGTCATGCCGGACGATTACAAAAAACTTGCTGTGCCTGAAGGTGTAACAGGAACTGTGGTCGTTGAGGCAAGCAAGTGGGCTGAAGATAACCAGTGGATTCTTGACCTTGCTGCAAATGAACCGTTTATCGTTGGGTTCGTTGGCAATTTAAACCCAAACGATACGGATTTTGAAGATAACCTCAATCGTTTTTCTGCTAATCCGCTTTTCCGAGGAATACGTCTCGGTGGTGGACATCTTCAGTCACTCGGCGACGCAGACTTCATGAAGAATATTGAGAAATTAGCAGAGAAGGAACTTACCTTAGACCTACTTATCAATCCTGATGCGTTAAGGAATGTGCCTGCTTTAGTTGAACATATACCGACAATGCGGGTTGTGATTAACCATATTGCAGGCGTTCGGGTTGATGGTAATCCGCCTGATGCCGCATGGGTTTCAACGATACAGGAAGTTGCTCGCTATCCGAATGTCTACTGCAAGGTATCAGGTTTAGCGGAACATACAGGACAAACTCCTGCACCTGAAGATGTCGCCTACTACACCCCAACGATAGATGTTCTATGGCAAGCGTTCGGTGAAGACAGACTCATCTATGGAAGCAACTGGCCTGTATCCGAACGTTTCGCACAGTATAAAGTCGTGCAAAAGATTGTGAACGACTACTTCAGTGCAAAAGGCGATGAAGTTAAGGCAAAGTTCTTCTGGCAAAATGCAAAGGCAGCATATCAGTTAAATGTAGCATAAACTTTCCAGTTTGTGCATCTTCGGTTTAAGCCACCCATCGGATAAACTCAGCCGCAGCCTTCCGTTTCGGTTCTTTTATCTCTGCAGGATAACCGGTATAGAAAAAACCGATGATGTATTCTTGTGATGAATCTATCCCAAGCAACTGATAGGTCTTTTCTTCCATCGTGATTCTGCCGGTGCTCCATTGCATGCCGACACCTGCATCCCACGCAGCGAGTTGGACGTTCTGCATTGCACAACAGGCAGCGGCATAGTCTTCACGTTGCCTTTGTTCGTCTCCGTCTTGGACACATGACACAGCAATAATCGTTGGTTTAGACATGAATTTCTCGTAAGCCAATTCGCCTATCTTGGCAAGATTTTCTGCATCAACGTGGTCGGGCGTGTCCTCCATCTTAATTTCTCGGTAACGTTGTGCAAGGGTCAACTTCGTTTTTTCACCGATGACGGTGAACCGCCACGGCTCTGTGACATGGTGATTCGGTGCCCATATCCCGTAACTGAAGATTTGTTCAATTACGTCGTTTGGCACGGGTTCCTGTTTGAATTTGAAAATGGTTCGTCTTGAAAGTATTGCGTCTTTTACGTCCATGAAATTCTCCTTTTTGGATTATAGTCTATTAGGTAGTTGATCACAAGCGGTTGAATCTGCCCACTTGATCTACCCTAATGCAGTTCCAAGGTTTTCTACTGCTTCAATTGTATCCTCGATTTCTTTCTTTGGTATGGTCGTAATAGTAGCATGGCTGAGCGGATTTAGAATACGACTCCGATATAGTTCAATATCGTCAATGAGTTTCTGGGCCAATAGGGCAGGATTTTTATGTTCAATTCTTTTCTTGTTTTCAATTTTTATTGCATCCCAGAAATCTTGAGTATATTGTTTGTTGGGGTCGCGGCGATACTTAACAGGGAGTTGTTTACTCTCACAAAACTCCTCAATTATCATTTCATAAGCGGTACGGAGATAAATCGCACAGGCTTTATCGTCGTTCGCTTCAAGATATTCCCTCGCCTTGTCAAGATATGCCTTATTTTCCGCATAAACTGGAATTTCATATTCATCGGTTTGCCGAAAATAGAATTCAACGGCTTTCCACTTTCCACCATGGGATGTCCGCTGTTTGACAATCTCGTACCACGCTTTATCATAAGTTGTTAGAAAGATTTGGTAATCTTCAAAATATTCTTCTAAAATGTCAAGAACTGGGAGCCGATTTGACATGTCCAAACCGATCAGTACGTCATCTAATGCAAGAATTCGCAGATCGCTTTCTGGCTGGATTAGGATTGATGAAAAGTAGATAGCGATAGCAATTGCTGACAACTTTGCTTCGTTTAGAAAACGGTGATGCTCAGGGATGTCTCTGTCAAAGAACTTAACTTTTAGAAGAATTTCTTGGTTATCAAGTGTCTTGTTGTCCTTGTTATACGTAAGCCCATGAAAATTTAAGTCGAGTGCAATATTGTATCCGAATTTGCGAAGAATTTCGGATGTTTTCACTTGCAGTATTTCTAATCTGCCAGCTAGCTCATTGTTGAAATTCTCTATCTGTCTTTCAAGAGCTGTGATTTGGGTAGTCGCGCCTCGGCGTGGGAAAGGTGGCTGAATGCTATCCCAATCTTCAGCAAGACTCCGATCTGTCTCACGACTAACGGTATTTGCCAAGAGTGTCTTAACCAGTAAATCCAATACATTCACTACATCGTTTTCACGATGTAGATAGTGCGTTTCCAAAAGATCCTTATAATCCAGGAAACCTTTTGTTCTTGATGCATTAATAAGAAGTTGATCATTTGTCTCATCCTTAACAGTTTCAGACCATTCATAAGTGTCCTGTTTCGACTGTGCATCAGTTCGGAGGTGCAATTTGATATATCCAGCATCCGAGTTAAAAATGTTTTGGTGGGGTTTAAATTGGTGCTCTCCATCGCTGGATTCCAGAAAGTTTTTCAACGCCTGATACAATGAAGTTTTTCCACTGCCATTTTCGCCATAAATAAGCAAATTCTTGCCCGCCTTGTGCAGGTCTATCTGATACGCCCCACAAAAAGCCCTAAAGTTTTTAATCTCAATCTTGGTAATTCTCATGCCCTACCCTCAATGATACGAATAGGTTTGACACTGCTCATAAAGAATAGATCGACCGCAACCGGATGTGTTTTTTCATATAAGTGTTCAAAGATGTCGCGGAGCGAAGACATTTTATCGCCTTGAATCTTTTCAAGTTGCGGTAGTTGCTCGTCGAATAGCGGTTGGAAAAAGTATTTGTCACCCCGATGAAGTTCATCAGGTAAATAGAGTTCATAGACTAACCCGTTAAGGATATTTCCGAAATATCCTACCATCCCACGGTCGCGGGCGTATTTCAAATCTTTACTGTTTACCGTAGGTTGTTTCTTGAGATAGAGAATATATTCAACAATTTTGCGAATAAGTGCCCGCTGTTCCGGTTCCATATCAGGAATCGGAATTTGTGAGACATATCGAGGCGTGAATTTTAAAAACGGTCCCCGAATCTGTGGGGCAGTCCGCGCATAAAACCATGAAACTGCCCTGGTATTCAGCACACCGAGAATCCATAACTCACTTGTGGGTAAAAGAGATGCGGGACTTCCTACATAATAACTTTCATCATCAAAAGCAAATGCTGTTTCACTCGCCATATCTGCATAGATACACTTCGGTTGTTCACATGTAACTGTTCCCTTCGGTACTGTTTGGAGTTCGTACCATTCCTGCTTCCCCGATCTCTTTTCCAGCGCGTCACGGGACTTTTCCAAGTGTTTCTTGATAACTGGATAAACATTAATGTCTATTCCTCGGTGCGCCCAGATAAGCCACTTATCTTGCACCTCTCTTCGTGACTCATCTGTCGGTTTCACTTGCCAACGTTGAATGTCGCGTGCCATGAGAAACGGCTTTAAAACCTCTGCTGATGATGGGTGTTCGGCAATGAGTGCATCCCGTGTCTCACGTTGGACGATAAACGCTTCGTTATATCCTGTGGTAATCCCACGCGAAGAGGGTTCTTGGAGATATTCGCGCAACGGTTTGCCAGCATTTCGGAATTTCTCAAGCAATTCCAACACTGCAGCGGATTCTTGGGTTTTCCCATCATGAGTCACAATCTTTTGCGTCGTGGTAAATGAGTTTACTGGGTATTGTGTCAACATTGCAACGATGTCTTTAGGTAACTTAGTGCCAATTATCCGCTCAAAATCTGTGACACTTTTGTATTTATTATAAAACGCTGCAGTAATATCTTCCCCTTTGCTTTTAGCAACGTTTAAATCAATTTTAACTTTGTCCCACATCTTGAGATGTAACCATGCAAAGCCGCGTGTGACATAGGCTATAGTATCCTCAGGATTTAGGTGAATTGCCTTGTCCAAATTAGCAATTGCGTTATCAAAATCTCGTTTGGAAAAATAAATTAGACCAAGAATTTGATATCCTTGGGCGTACTGCGGGTTCAATTTTAACCCTTTTCTAAAATCACTAATAGTTTTGTCATAATTCTCTTTGGATAAATAAGCAAGTCCTCGCGTGAAATAGTACCGAAAACACTCGGGATCCTGATGGAGAGCCTCGTCTGCGTCAGCAATTGCCTTATCAAGATTTCCTATTTCTCGGTAAGCATGACTACGTCCATTATATGCTCCTGAGTACTCAGGCATTAATTGTATCACATTAGAAAAATGTGTGACTGCCATCTGGTAATTTTCATCTTTTTCTTTAGGACTATCTACTTCATCCCCCTTTTCTAAACAAGTAATTCCCTTATTATATTCTTCATAGATACTCCAGCGGGTTTCCTGACTGCTAACATAACCATGGAGGTCGGGGTAAATTTCTTCAGGAGAAATTTTGAATTCTTTTTTCAGATAATTTAACATTGGTTGTTTTAGGTCTTTCGAAATAATGACTTCTTCATCAGGTTCAATAAAACCTTCGGGAGGCCGAACAAATATGCTCTTTTGAACCCTGACGCGACTCTTTGGATCTGGATCACATGGTTCTCTAATCCAATCTTTTATTACTCCATTTTTATCTAACAAAATAATCCTACCATCTTTAAAAGGGGAAATCAAACATGCAAAGAAGAGCGCAATAGG
Organism: Candidatus Poribacteria bacterium; assembly: GCA_028824685.1. Taxonomy (GTDB): domain Bacteria; phylum Poribacteria; class WGA-4E; order WGA-4E; family WGA-3G; genus MSPOR6. Next base: position 28,054 of record JAPPCZ010000109.1, on the reverse strand, counting down.
GTAGTAAGTGGTAAAGTCTAACAAGTTGGTTTTGCCACCGAAATGCTGGATTTCGGTTAGAATTTCAAAGTCATCTGTTTTCTGGGTGTACCCGTATCTTTTTGCATAGGTCAACTCATCTTTTTGAACCACCTCTACACCAAGATATAGCAACTTAAATTTCTCAAGTTCACGGTAAAGGTTTGAGGAGATTTTTGGATAGAGTTCAGCTTCACCGCGGAAAATGTAGTTGCCAGCAGTAGACATTTTCTCTACCTCACTTATTATTTCCAAAATTCTATTTAATTGGGTTTGAGGATTAGATTGATTTGGAATACTCATTGACTTGCTCCAATATACAGATATAAAATGAATCCCTTATTGATGTGGGCTCTTTTCAATTTCAATTTTTTGAATTAACTGCTTAATCCCTTCTTTGAGATGCTGATCCCCCGCTTGTTCTGTGAGTTTCAATGCTGTTTGCAGATCATCCTTTGCTTCTTCACTTCTACTCAACATATGCTTTGCCGTTCCTCGACCATAGTAAGCTTCAGCATCTGGTTTTATTCGGAGGGCAGCATCAAAGTCAGTGATGGCAGACTCAAACTGTCCTTGCAGAACCTTTGCAGCTCCCCGTCCGTTGTAGGCTGAGAAATAGTCAGATTTTATACGAAGGGCAGCATCAAAATCGGATATTGCATCTTCAAACTGTTCCAATCGGTGTTTTGCAAGACCTCTACCAAAGTAGGCTTTAGCAAAAGGTTTTATACGAAGGGCAGCATCAAAATCGGCAATAGCAGCCTCATATTCCTTCAATAAGATCTTCGTAACTCCGCGATTGCTATAGGTAGTAGCCGAATCAGGTTTTATACGGAGGGCAGCATCAAAATCAGAAATAGCAGATTTGTACTGCCGCAATCTTACTTTCGCAATTCCCCTATTATCGTAAGCCTTAAAATCATCAGGTTTTATGCGAAGTGCCTCATTATAGTCGGCAATAGCAGCTTCATATTGTCCCTTATCATACTTCGCTATTCCACGAATTCTGTAGGCTTGAGCAGAATCAGGGTTTAGAAGATTTACCTCAAAGACTATTTTGCTAAATTCCGATTCCCATGCATCCCGCTTAACACTCCCCTTCTCAACCCCAAGCACCAACAACCCCGCATTCTGCAGTGTGCTATTCTCACGAATCTTTTTCAGAAAATCATCGGTTTCTAATCCCACCTCCGCCGCAGCGTGTGCGGCATCAAGCGGACCTTCAAACTGTTTAACGAGTTGCTGTATCGGTTCACTTCCACCAAAAACACCGCCAGCCGCTGCAATTGCCCGCCGATAACGCGCAATATCCTCACGGACAAGACGATCCATCGTTGGCTTTTCTGCATAGAGACGCAACGCCTGTGCTTTGTCGTAAGGCGGGTTTAGATTCTGCTCAATAACCGTGCGTATTCCATCTGTAAACGTCTTTATTCCTTCTGTGTGGCATCCCATGCACGATAACCCATTACGGACAACAGGGTCTCTCGCCCCCGCATCTGACACAATGTTAATCGGTGCTTCGTCAAGTCGTTCACCTGTGGCAGTGGAGAGATAGTATGCCTGCAACCCGTTGGGCAGGTTGAAGATAATCTCACCACCATCATGCGTAAAATCAAGCGGATGTGTAAAGATATTCTGTTTGCCGACATTGCCAGCAAAGTCGTAGGATTTCCAATATGCACCGTATCGCGATTTATGGCGTTCCACAATGCGATTGTTGACTGACACACCAGATTCGCTAAAACCCGCGCGCCACACGCGCACACCCGGTGCATTCTTGAGGTTTTCAGCAATGTTCACCTCAAGTTGTGTTTCTAATTCTCGGTCTGTTTTTGGCAAGTCCAGAATATCGTGATAAAGCGGTGGCAGTGAAGCAGTAGCGATAAACCAATCAGCACGGATAAATGGCAATTCGCAGTCTGTCTCTTGGCATAACGTTGTGTATGTTGCAGACTTTAACTGAACACCATAGGGATATGCCTGCTCAATTTTATACCACTTATCAGTTTTGATGTCCCACTCATAGTTTCGGAGGTCTATGTAAAAGATGGTCTCCTCTTGGTCAATCGGTTTCGGTTTGATTACTTCTGCACCCCAAGAGAGACTATTTATGAGTTTTGATAAGGCAATCCGATAGGCACGAAGGTTAGCATCTGTTGCGCCTGCATTGTAAAGATGCGTGAGTGTGAAATAGCGTGCAAAGGAACGGTCAAAGTCAGAAAGCGATGTCACATGGGTATGAATGGATTTGAGCATCGCCTCGGTGGTGATGAAGTCGCGTTTAGGTTTGGGAATTGCCTCCCAATCTGGTGCTCCGGCTTCAATCCAGCGGCGGATAGTGGCAATTGACTCATCGTCTAACGGGTCTTGTCCTAACGGCATTTGCGAACCGTTATCGGTATCACCAAGTAAACGCAGATAGAATTCAGAGGCATCGGGTTGACGAGGGATTACTGATTTGTCTTCAATTAAATTGGAATGCTTAATCGTGAGAACATCTGCATAAGACCCGAATTCACCGTGGCAGTCAAGGCAGCGTTGTTCAAAGATAGTGAACGCTTGCTGTGCAAAATTCTGTTGAGCATTTGCGATTTGATAATTTAAAAAAAGTATCAGTAAACAGATAATTGTGCAAAAAATATTAAAGTTTCTGTTCATATCTTCTCCTTTGCACTTTACGGCTACGGCACGCGGAGCGTGCCTGCTACTTTTAATTCCAATAACAGATTCATTCGTTTTTCCCACGAAAAGCAGCCATAAACGAATCCGGCAATTCATCAAAATCTTCGGCAATCTTCACTTTTCCCTTCCACTGTCCACCACGGCGAGGTTTCTTGTCATCTTGCTTTAAAGGTATTAGTTTGGCAACGGAGGTGCCGTTGCTATCAAATATAATCTCCTCTCCCGCTACAGCCCGCTTGACTAACTGTGCCAAATAATCTTCTGACTGTTCATGTATATTAATATGCATTTCTCTTATCTCCAAGGACATTAGTTACAGACTACTTGTAATACCATTTCTAATTGACAAATTGTCATAACATATTGTAGGTCGGGTTGAGGAACGAAACCCGACATGACGCTATAAAAAGTCGGGTTTCGTTCCTCAACCCGACCTACGAAATAATGTAATATTATCATATAGAAATGGTATAAGTTTGCATAATATTGTATTACATACACCCCGAGAATACAACACATTGTTAATTCCACCCAGTTAACTGCAAATATTTTGTCCAGAGTGGATCACCCCATAGCAGCACAACCACTGCAGCACCCGCGAGGAAGGGACCATAAGGGATCGGACTTTGCCGGCTTTTCTTGCCAGTTGCTATAAGCAGCGTCCCGATAACAGCACCACTGAAAGCAGACAACGCAATCACCATAGGCAACTCGGGCCACGCACCGAGAAACAATCCGATGATCGCCATCAATTTGATGTCTCCACCACCCATCGCTTTCTTCCGCAGAATTGCACTGCCAACAAATGCAATTAACCATAACCCCAAACCACCTGCTACAAACCCGATGAGTCGCACCTTTAAATAATCTATATCTTTATTCTCGTATGCTATTGCACACACTATTCCCACTCCAAGTATGAGTCCTACAAGGCTAATCACATTCGGAATGATATAGTGCTGTGCATCAATTACAAAAATAGGTATCAACACAGATACAAAAATAAGTGCGTGCACAAACTCAAGTGTTTTTCCAAATTGGCCGAATTGGTAATACATTACGAGAAATAGTACCGCTGTCGCAAGTTCAACTATCGGATAGAGAACGGATATTTTCGCTTTACAATACCGACACCTTCCACGTAAAAACAAATAACTCAAAAGTGGGATATTGTCGTAAAACTTTATTGATTGATTACATTCAGGGCAAAAAGATCGGCGCGGCGAGTAAATCGACATATCTGAGCGGGGAATTCGGTAGATACAGACATTGAGGAAGCTGCCAATTGCTAATCCTAATAGAAAAATGAGAATTTGTATCCAAATCACAGATTACCACCAGTATTTTTCGCCTTGTGCAGCGTTCGCGTGATAAACCCTGCTGATTTCAGCAATTCCATCTATACAATATTTTGCTGGTACACGCGGATGATTTTTTGCAATTCCGACTTTATAGTTTTCCTGTATTAGCGCATAGTTTCCACCCCAAGGCGTTTTTGGGACGGATTTCAGATACGTGCCACGCCATCCTTCCACGCCCGGATCGGTTACAAGTTGATCCAAACTTGTTGGATATGTCTGCGTGTGTTTGTAGTATTTCTTAATTGCTGTTGCAAGCACTTCAACGTCAATATCTGCTTGACTGACTTTTCTATATTCTGTCCAAGGAGGATAAGAAAGCACACCAATCACAATCACAACTACAAGCAATATAAGAAGTTGAATGCGAGTCATGCCGCTATTTTTGTGCATATTTTCATTGTGGCTATCAGTTACCAGCAGTCGGTTATCAGTTTTGGAGCGTCGGCAGGCACAAGACCTATAGAATCTAAAGCAATTTAGCCCGCATCTGGGCGAGCAATATTGTATTTGTTCATCTTTTTATAAAGATTGCTTCTTTCAACTTCCAATACTTCAGCGGTTTTCCGTATGTTCCAATCATTCTCTTTTAAAGCTGCCAGGATACATTCTGCTTCCGCTGAATCTACCATTGTGCTCAACGGTGTATTCGATTGATAGGCAGCAGCACTGCCGTATATTTCTGTTTGATCCATTTCGATCGGCAAGACTTCAGCAACATCAGTCGGCAGAATTATCTCTCTGTTTACCATAATTAGTAAGCGTTCAACAATGTTTTTTAATTCACGGATGTTCCCGGGCCAGCCGTAAGATTGGAAAATAGGGTACGCTTCTGAGGCAAAAGTTTTCGGTGCAGAAGCCATATTCATTTGTAATCTCTCTGCAAAGTATTTTACAAGTATTGGGATATCTTTTAATCGTTCCCGCAGCGGTGGCACCTCAATAGGTACAATCTTGAGACGATAATACAAGTCTGTTCGAAACTCTCCCCGTTCAATTTCCTGTGGGAGGTCCTTGTTAGTTGCAGCAATAATTCGCACATCAACATTCCGAATCTGCTGGCTACCGAGCCGTTCAACCTCTCCATATTCAAGCACGCGTAGCACTTTTGCCTGTGCCTTCAAAGTCATATCGCCTATTTCATCAAGAAAAAGTGTGCCGCCATCAGCAAGTTCAAATCGTCCTTGCCGCATAGAATCCGCACCTGTAAACGCGCCGCGTTCATGCCCAAAAAGTTCGCTTTCAACAAGTTCCTCAGGTAAGGCTGCACAGTTTAATGGGATAAAGGGATTGTCAGCCCGTTTGCTATGTCTATGGATTGCATTTGCCACGAGTTGTTTACCGGTACCGTTTTCACCAGAGATAAGGACACCAAGATCGCTTGCAGCAACCTGACGAATTTCGGCGCGAAGTTTGAAAACGGCATCACTCTCACCCACCATTTCGTCATCAATAACAATTTGCGACTTGAGAATCTCATTTTCTTTTGCTAAGCGCGAGAGTTCTAAAAACGGCTCGATATTAGATAGGATTTTATCCATACCCACCGGCTTTGTGACGTAACGTCTTGCACCAAGTTCCATCGTCTTAGCAGCGATTTCAACATCCTGCTGTGCCGACATCATTACAACATTGAGTTGCGGGTGTTGTTCAAGTAATTTTCTCAACGTTTCAACACCATCTATGCCGTTTTCCATCATAATATCTAACAGCACAAGATCAATGTCTTCAGATATACAAAGTTGTAACGCTTCTTCTCCACTTGAGGCAGTTAAGGTATTGTAACCTTTAATGCTTAGACCTTGGGAAAGCATTTTTAGAATGTTCTTTTCGTCATCTACAATAAGGATTGTATTCATATTTCTTCGCCTCTAAATTCAGGATAGTTCATAAGTTATCCACCTACTAACCCTCTTGCATGTCACTCGTTGGTTCGGTTTCATGTGGCATTATAGCAGGTGCGCTCTCGGTAAGGTATGATGATTCGTTAAAAGTTATCCGTATCGTTGTTCCAGCGTTTTCTTCTGATTCAACTGCTATCTCTCCGCCATGGACGGTAACAATGCGGCGGACAATTGCCATACCGAGACCTGTCCCGTAAGACTTAGTCGTATAGTCAGCTGCAAAAAGGTTTTGTTGGGTCTCTTCAGACATGCCGTGTCCGGTATCTTGCACTTCAAGCGAGATGTTCCTGCTTTTTTCAAATGGTGCAGAAGAAGTTCTAAGGCTTAGCGTTCCTCCGTCCGGCATCGCTTCAATTGCATTCTTAACAAGATTTCCCACTGCCCGTTCCATCTGTTCTTGGTCTAACGAGAGGGGTGGCAGCGGACTTAACTGTTTTTTTATCTTAATACTTTGCGCTTGAGACAACTCCATATATAATTTCAAAACAGCATTTACAATATCGTTCAAATTAACTGGGTGTCGATCAGGGACAGGCAATCTTGCATATTGGTGAAACTCATCTATTAGTCCACGTATACGGTCAACTTCTTCAATAATTGTTTCTGTGCATTCACCAAAGATTTTCTCAAAAACTTCCGGTTGATCTTTTGCAGCTTGCAAATTCTCAACAGAGAGTCGAATTGGAAATAGGGGATTTTTAACTTCATGGGCAAGCTGACGTGCAACATCACGCCACACGGCGATTCTTTCTGCTGCCCGATGCTCCTCCAAACTTCGCTTCAACTCAAGTGCCATTTGGTTAAATCCGTCAGCGAGTGCGCCGACTTCGCCCTTAGATTGAACTGCTATCTGATAAGTTAAGTTCCCCGCACCGATCTCATTTACCCCTTGCTGAAGTTGTGCAATAGGTCGGGTGATTCGTCGGCTTACGAGATAACTGCTGCAGTATACTAAAGCAGCCCCGCCACCAATGCTCCACAGCAAAATTACTCTCATCTGATTTTGCCACTGGATACGATACTGATGCGAATAAGCAATGATTAATTCCACAAAAGTGGATTGATGTGTATCTGAAAAAGGTGTGCTTAGAATGTCAGCACGGACAACTGTAAAAGTGGGAGTACGTAAAACTTCATCTGATGCTTCTGTGGCATCCGATTGCTGAAACCCTTTCAAAGTGACTACCAGATCCTCAATAGGTTTCCCTTCTGCCTCATTCGTTTGCATCTGCTGTTCCCATTCAGCTTTCAGGGTCGGTGTACGGTACGCGATATTGTTTAAGGGTATCCACTCCTCTTGTTTATCCATTCTTTTCACCAGAAAAATTGGATGTTCCTCTGGTTGGCTGAGCATAGCACCTACTAACCATTTTTCGAGAGACTTGCCCCCGGTGACAAACCCCCAATCTAACCATTGCGTAACTTCAACAACCAACTGCGGTTCCTCGTCGGTTTTGATTATCCGCTCACGAATTGTACCTTTTCCCTCTCTGAATGCTGCATCTTCTTTCGCATTTGCTATATCAGTATCTTTACTCCCGATACGCGGTTCGTCTGTTCGCTTACTTAGCACCAATATCCCTTCAGTGTTCCCACATTCAAAAACATCAAAATTCGCTGCGGGAAAGACTCTACTACCTCCACTCTCTGCTGTTCGTACGGCACTACGTACATCTCGTTCTTCACCTTTTGCTTCTACTTCGTGTCGAATAGTATCAACAAACTGTGTATATAAAATGGAAATTTTTGTTTTCAACTCATCCACGTCTTCGTCAAGTTGCGCATTAAAAGTCCGGTCAATCAGAAAACTGGCAATTCCAAAGATAACGGCAAACATCAGTAGAAACACCAAACTATAGGTGAAAAAAATTTTGTTCTGGAGCCGTAGTGTGGATAATTTGTTGAGAACTTTATGAACATATCTCATAAATTGCCCATTGGATTTCACACTGTTCAAAACAACTGACCAAATTCAACGAAATAATTGATTTAAACTCGTTAACGCCTTTTCATTTCGCGTGCGATTTGTTCGGTGCGCTGTTTATATCCCTCAACAGCCGATTGATGGTAGGTTAATTCTTCCGAAAGCACCAAAATACCGTCGGCAAGATGAAACTCTTGTAATTTGCCTTTTACAGCGACGGTATCCATTAGCGTCCGCATCAATTGACATACATTGCTAATATCCCGACTGGGCAGTGTTAGCGTGGCATTTGGAATGTCCTTATCGGTAAAATCCATCTCTGTTCCACGATAAGAGGCAGTCTGGCTGTCGTTCATTGAAAGCCTTTCAAACGCTTCTAATCCATCACCTTCATTTCCACCGGGGATTATTAAATCCGCACCAAGGTCTTCCCAATGAATAAAAACAACTGCCTTATCCCTCGGTCCAGCAAGGATACCGTTAAGGATAGAATGATTACTCGTAGGACCTTTCGCAGCAATTACGTTAGACCCGATACCCCGTTCCTGAATAGATTCGGTATACAATTGAACAAACCATTCACCGAGACGACTATTGTCCGCATAATTATAGAAAACAATGCTACCTGCACCGTAATATTTCTCAACAGAATCAAGCCATAGTGCGAGATGGTATGCGGTGTTGTTGGGATGTGCATAAGGCAACTGAAAACTCTCGTCTGCGCGTTGAATACCATCAATCGCAGCGTTTATCCTATCCTCTGGAGTTTCCCCGATCCCGGCTGTCATCGCCAAAAAGAATAAACCGACAGGGGAAAAAGCAGAAAAACGACCACCAACACCTTCCGGAACGGGAAGGATACCGTAAAACGCAGATTCCTGATGAAATTGATAGAGCAGACTTTTTTCAGTCAAGCCAGTGGTTGCGATAATCTGGTTTCGCCACTCCCCGAATTCTTGCTGAAGTCTATCACGAATAATCATTAACGTTGCAAGGGTTTCGCCTGTTTTCCCCGACTTGCTAATCACATTAAAAAGTGTTTTGTGTAGCAAATTGCGCGACTTCAGCATCTCAAGCAATGCTTTCAACCGAACTGGATCAAAGGTATCACCTGTAAAGTAAATCTCTGGTGCCTCGCCCCGCTCAGCAGTTGACAACAAATTGTGGTAGGGATGATTGGCGATTTCATGGAATACGCGGGCACTCAAATCGGACCCACCAATCCCAACAGTTACAAAAGCAGAGAAATCGCTTCTTGCTTTGTTAGACAAGGCAAGTACTTGCTGAATATGTTCTGTTTGTAGATGGCTGCGAGTCCATGCACGTAGATTTTGTTCTAAGACAGAAAGCGGTGCGTCTACTTCCGCTTTGAACAGTGCTTGAATGTCTTCCAAACGCACATCAACCAATACATGCTCATCTTGAGTCTCTGTATCCGCACAAACGACCATTTTGAGTCTCAAGCCTGAATCGCTTCCCAATTCTATCTGTTTTATCCTTGAATCCATTTATATACTCTTTATTACCTCCAAGAATTCGATTTTTTATAGTAAAATCCCAAAATATGTGAATATCTTCTTGTAGGTTCGGTTTGAAACATTACCTACAAATATCTATCTTGTCTTTAGCCTTGCCCAAGTAGTGGCGAGTTTACCTTGTGCATCCACTTCAAGCGTATCTGGCAACAACTTCTTAATCTCCGCCTGACTAAGAACAGCGGCATAAATTCGTGAATCTTCAATGTGAACGTCAAGATCGCCAGGACCTCCACCTAAACCGCCGTGGCGTTTACCCCAAATAGCCTCAGCGTCGTTTTTAGCAAAAGGTACAAATTTACCAAATGTGTAGTCACCGATTTTGTCCCCGTTCCGGTATAGTTTCACGTGTGCAGTGCCGTTATCATTTTCATACGAAATTGCCATCATAATCAACTCCCCCGTTTTCTTTTCCTCAAAACCGGGTTCAGGGTCTTGGGTGCGGTGAAACCACCCGCTCCCCGCCATCCAACGACGATTCTGACGTTCCCCAAAAACAATTGCGTCAAATGTAGGATCAGAGAGGCGGTCAATGGTTAATATTGAGCCTTTCTGTACGTCAAGATTATCCATGATAGCCCACGAAACCAGCGTTTTTTCTTCAATATCCGGACCATCATAGCCACTCGCGATTGCCCATTTGCCGGGGTCAACATTCAATTGTCCATCCTTAATTTCAGCACCCATGAGGGTAATATCAGCAAAGTTACCGGTTATATCTTCCAGTTCAACACCTTTCTCAAACGTCCAATGTCCTACGAGATTTTCTGCTTGCTCGCCTTGTCCAAATCCTAACACAGTAAAGTTAAACAACAGAACAGCACAGAAATAGAAGTGAAAGTATTTCAAGTGATTCATGGTTGTCTCCTCAATTGTCAATTCGGGTTAAGATTTCCAAACCTATTGAAATTCAAGTTTAGACTCAATAATCACATCTTCCTTTAAACTCTTCCATATTTATCGTCAAGTCGGACAATGTCTTCCTCCTCAAAATCTCCGAAAGCGATTTCAAGTATCCTATAATCTTTGGCTTCGCCAATGAGTTGATGTTTCGCACCTTGCGGAATAAAAATCGGCTCCATCGGATCGGGGCGTAGCACTTCATTTTCAAGTCGAATACATGCACCTTCGTCAAGTGGTATCCACAACTCACTCCGATGGTGATGATACTGATAACTTACCTGCTCACCAGCATGTATTTCCAAAATCTTGACGGTCACCGGTTGGTTAAGAACGTACTGGATAAAACGTCCCCACGGTTTTTCTGTTGTCAATATCTCTGCTAAAACTTTAGATGGGTCTGTTATAGATGACATCTGTTTCCCAAGACGGTTTTGTCATAGTGTACCACAACTTCAACGGGTAAGGCAAGCACAAAAAATGGAGAACGTATTTACGAAAAGAAGAGGAGGAATTGTTCAAATATTTGAGTTTTCAGAAAAAATGAAGTCTCAAGGTAACTTTTTGTCCGATTTATGCACATACATTACGTGTAAGGCACATAAATTGCTGCATAAATATATCTATTACAACAATTTATGTTTCAAAGTTCAATATAGGGAGAAAACCGATAACTTTTCACCCAATTTTTGCACTTAACTTTATGAAAGGGCATCCCTTCCACAATGCGAAATCGGGTGGAACCTGATTCAACATGGAGCGATGCAGAACTCGTCCGAGCTCACCAAGATGGCATCAAAGCAGCATGGGATATCCTCTACTTGCGACACGGTCGTAGACTTCGCGGATTTTTCTACATAAATGGAATCAGAAATCCTGAAGATTTGGATGATCTTGTTCACGAAACGTTTTTTGAAGCAATGGTCCAGATAGATGATCTTCGAAATCCCGAAAGTTTTTCGGGGTGGCTTAATCGCATTGCTGTCGGGACTATGGCAAGATGGCTTGAAAAAGCGGACGAAAGACGCGAGTTCCAAGAATCATTAGGTATTATTAACAACTTAGCGGGAATAGGTGAGTTAAGCATTTATAGATATCAGGGACCAGAACGAAAAGCGATTAACAAAGAATATATGGAAATCGCTTTCAGTTTGATGGAACAACTCCCCCCATCGGAAAAAGAAGCGTTTCGGTTGTACCTTGATGGTATGAAAAACACAGAGATTGCCGAGATGTTGGGAATTAAAGCGAGTACTGTTAACGTTCGAATATATAAGGCAAGAAAGAAATTCAAAGCCTGGCTTGAAACGGAATATCCAGAGGTACACACCGATTTAGTAAACAGAGGGATATTATGATTCGCGACATCTTAACAAATAAATGGTGTATCGGCGGTTTCGGTTTTCTGATTATTTTCGCGGTGCTGTGCTATTTCTGGTACCAGCACGATATAGCATCATTTCAACAACAGTTATCGGCTACCGATGATATTATCCTTCAAGGGGATATGTCGCAAAAGGCGCAAAAAAACGTTCAAACAGACGTGCCGCTGACAGAATCCTTTAAATCTGTAGAAAACATGTCTGAATCTGTGGAAGATATGTCGGTTTCCACAGAAGAGACAATACAAAAAACCGACACACTTGAGAAAAATATAGACTTAACTGCGGACGTGCCTACCTCTCCCTTTGGATTTGGCCCATATCCTGAAGTTCCCGCTGACTACCCGTTTCAGGAACGACTTTGGGATAATGCCACGCCAGAGCATGAGTTGTTAGTCCGAGTCCGTGTTAAATTATGGAAACAAGGCACACAGACTATAGGTGCTATGTTTGATGATAATAACGGTCTCATTTATCCATCTATTCCTGGTGTTATTTATGTGCAGTGGCAAAATACTAAAAATGACGATCCAGAATTCGCGGGGCGACGGTATGTCTCGCTAATAATGGGTGACGGAGATACTGCTAAACAGTGGGAATCCTCATACCTAATTGATGGTAAGTATGAACCTATAGGCGTAGATAATGACAATGAGGCATCAGGTATAAAGGTTTATGAGTATCCAAATGGGGGTATAAACCCTCACAAATTCCTCGATTTACCGAGGTAAGGAGAATAAAATGAAATTGTCCAATGTTTTTTTACTTTTTTTCTTTTCATGCGCAATCCTCTTTGTTGGTGCGGTTAATGATATTTCAGCAGAAGAGGATCATGATACTAATGGAGATGGCCCCTATACTGCTGAAGCACACGCCTATCGCATTAACAGATTGAATGTCAGCTTGTCCGCAAGGGCTTCTAGTACTGTGTGGGGAAAAAACGGTGGGTTTTATTTATATTTATACAGAGATCTACCCAACACCGCCCCACAATGGGATACAGTAATTGACCACAAGAACCACATTATGACACACGGTGGTTCAATTGATGGTCACTTCTACGCAACGCTTCCCGGTAATCTTCCTCTGGAAGATTACGCATGCCGTGCTTACTCAATATCTTCTGGATTCGCGACAGATGGAAGATTTTGTCAGGCAATAGCTGATGCAGAGGTGGGATCGATGCCGCCCCCTATTCCCATACCCACACCCGACCCTCAACCACAATTGGGCATATCCCTGTAAACTCAGATGACACGCCTTCTCCTGGTGAGACACATGAGTACAGACTTATCACATCCGAACCCTATTATTATGTGAGTTGGTATGTGAAGGCACCATGGGATACAAGTGAACGCGGATCATACATAGAGGGGGACTCCGGTGACGGCACGACAACTGAGGCAACGTTTTCTTATACCTTCCCCAGTGGGGCGATGAATACTGGAGATTTTCTGATAACAGCGGTCATTGCCCGGTGGTCAGACATGTCGGAGTATGAGGAGACTTATACTGCAACTGTGTCATCAGAATAAAATTATGCCACACTTATCAGTATGAATAACAACAGGCAGGTATCCTTGAGGCTACCTGTCTTCTCTTTTATGAGAAAGAAACTGACATGTTATAATATTTAGCAGGTATACTATCTAAACTAGTGCTTAGTCAAATGCTAATTGATGGTTCTTGAATGTAGTCGGGAATCGGAGTTCCCTCCTACAATACACAAGACTTCTGTAGGAGCGATCTCCGAATCGTGACCTACAATAATATATTGACAGAACACTAGGACTATCAGGATTACCAGGTTGCGGGATTGTGAGTATCCACACAAAAAAGAATAATCCTGAAAACCTGATACTCTTGCAAATCTTGGTTCAGACAATCCGAGATTCAGACAGGACAATTGACATTTAATCCGACACATAGTAGAATAACGCAACTTTAGTATGATCTTATATTTCCCCACGTCTTCTACCGAAACAGGAGTTCGCACAACACAAAGGGAGAAAACATCGATGAGAAACAGATTGTTTTTAGTTGTAATAACACTATTTATTGTACTTCCATTTATGACTTGCAGTCTCCCACCGAATTCATTGGAGGATCTACAGGATGATCCACAACAAGAACGTTTAATCGAAAGCGTGAAAATGCCCCCTGGGAAAATACGGATACAGGATGTGAAGTTTTCACCCGATGGCACATGTCTGGCGGTGGCAGGCAGCTTCGGTATTTTGCTCTACGATACACAGACTTACGACAAACCTAACCTACTTACCTACGACAAACCTAACCTACTTAGACTTGAAGGTCATACGGGTGAAATATGCAGCATAGCGTTTCGTCCAGATGGAAAGACTCTCGCAGGTGCATGTCAGGACGGTACCGTCCGTCTGTGGGATGTGAACACAAGACAACAAATTAGAACATTTGGAATAAATGTGCACCCTATGTCAAACATTACGTTTAGTCCGGATGGAAAGATGATCGCAAGTGCCAGTGGGCGTATTGACGGAGTTGGAAACGCCTATCTGTGGGATGCGGATACAGGTAAATGTCTACGGACATTTCCTGTGAATACGAAAGGTATTGTCTATGATGTTACGTTTAGTCCGGACGGAAATATGCTCGCAAGTAGTTCTGATGAACCAATTATCTCTCTGTGGAATGTCAACACGGGAAAACAAATCAGAACACTTACAACACATACGGGTCCAATCTTCAGCGTGGTATTCAGTCCGGACGGTAGGATGCTCGCAAATAGAGGTCCGATGGAAAATGTTATCAGCTTGTGGAATGTAAAAACGGGACAACAAATCAGAACACTCAGAATCAATGCCTACCCCTTCGTAGAAGATGTGGCGTTCAGTCCGGATGGAAAAACTATCGCAAGTGTCAGTGGTTGCATCCATCTGTGGAATGCGAACACGGGACAACAAATCAGAACACTCTTCAACGGAAAGTATCCTAGTACAGCAAAAGATGTGGCGTTCAGTCCGGATGGAAAAACTATTTCGTGTACAGGTTTCCATGAGGCACATGTGTGGGATGTGGAGACAGGAAAACTCATCCGATTACTCATAAGCAATCCCAAAGTGAAACCTAACCAATGAAAAATAGATTGTTTTCAATTTTGATTGCACTGTTCGTACCACTCACATTTATGTCCTGCATCCTTTCACAAAATTCACCACGAGAGAATTTAACCAAAGATGGGAAAGCACACCAGGGAAAAGGTGCTATCACTGATATAAAATATTCTCCCGATGGCACACGACTCGCGATAGCAAATACCAAGGGTATTTGGCTCTATGATGCACGGACAGGTGATGCACTTGTGCAATTCATAGGGTTTACAGATTCTGCCGCTACCATTGCATTTAGTCCGGATGGAAATATACTTGCAGGTAGTGGCACGAAGGACAATACCATTCGTTTGTGGAATGCACACACAGGCAAAAACCTCCGAAAATTTACAGGTCCTACGAATTGGACAAGGAGCGTGGCGTTTAGTCCGGATGGCAAGACAATCATAAATGGGAGTTGGGGCAAACCCCTCTATCTGTTGGATGTGGACACAGGAAAAATCCTCCGAAAATTCACAGGACATACAGAAAAGATATGGAGCGTTGCGTTTAGTCCGGACGAAAAGACTATCGCAAGCGGCAGTAGCGATAAAACTGTGCGCTTGTGGGATGCACAGACAGGAGAACTCCTCCAAACTCTCACAGGGCATACGGCAACCGTCTGGGACGTTGCGTTTAGCCCAGATGGAAGAACTATCGCAAGTGGCAGCAATGATAGAACTGTGCGTCTATGGGAGGCGGATACAGGAGAACTTCTCCAAACTCTCACCACAAGGCAAATGACAGCTGCCTGGAGTGTTGCGTTTAGTCCGGACGGAAAGACTATCGCAAGTACCAGTGTTTACACTGCTATCCATCTGTGGAATGTGAAGACCGGACAACTTCTCCGAACGCTCACAAGAGAAAATAAGTTCCTAATAAAAAATAAGCGGGATCTTGTCAGGAGAATGGGAAAAATGGTAGCGTTCAGTCCGGATGGAAAAACTATTGCAAGTGACAATATATTAGGTGGAATTGAGTTGTGGGATGTGAAACGGGTCGACACCTCCGAACACTCGTCAGTGGTTTTTCACCCTAACGCGTGCTGTATGTTGTAAAGTGCCAACGGCAATTATCTGTCTTCTAACGCATTGTATAACCAATACTCACAACAAATCTATTGACACCATTTAGAAAAATAAGATAAACTGATGAGTGATGACTGCTAACGCAATTTCAACACTCATTGAAAAAAAAATCACCGAAAAGATATTCCCTGGTGCTGTTGTCGCTATCCTCGAAAAAGACAAGGTTATCTACCACGCAGCATTTGGACATCGCATCATAACACCGAAGCACGCGCCCATGCTTCACGATACGTTGTTTGACCTTGCCTCCCTAACAAAACCTATCGTCATTGGAACACTTACCATGCAGTTAGTTACATCTGGTAAGTTGTCGTTAGATGAACCCGCACAGACATACCTACCCGCGTTCAAACAACCGCACATTACATGTCACCACCTTCTCGCGCATACCTCTGGATTACCCGCTTGGAAACCGCTCTATATTGAAACAGATTCACCTGAAAATGTGGCAGAACATTTGGGGAACATGCCGCTTGAAGCTGCTCCCGAGGAGAAGGTTACCTATAGCTGCTTAGGATATATTCTTATGGGGAAACTTATCTCTAACGTCACAGGAGAAACGTTAGACAGTTTAGCACATAACGCCATCTTCAAACCGCTCGGTATGAAACGCACCTTATACAATCCTCCACCGCACCTGCACGACAACTGCGCAGCAACAGAAGATTCAAACAGTTTCGAACGCAGAATGATAAAGTCGGAGCAGCACGGTCGCTATTACCGCGGTCATAACTGGCGCGAAGGTGTTATTGTCGGGGAGGTCCACGATGAAAATGCTAATTTCCTTGGCGGTGTTTCTGGTAATGCGGGACTTTTTTCTAATGTCAGAGACCTCATCACTTTTTGCCAAATGTTACTCCAAGATGGTGGCACGTTTTTATCTCCTGATAGCGTAAAGGCGTTGGCAACACCACAAACACCACGTGGTGCCTCCGAACAACGGAGTATTGGGTGGCACATCCTTGCTGACGGTTCAATGTATCACACAGGCTTTACTGGCACTTCAATACGGATTGATCTTGAAAAAGGACTGGCTGCTATCCTGCTGACAAATCGGGTTCATCCAGATGCACAACGCACAGGCATCATTGAATGTCGGAATGAATTCCACAGGATAGTCTTTGGATGATAAAACTCGGTATAACCCACCTACTAACAGAAAAACTGGAATGGCTTGACGGAAAATCTGTCGGGCTGCTAACCAACCACACTGGCGTTGATGAAAATTTGAGACACACAATTGAATTGTTAAGTAAATTCAATTTGGTCGCGCTTTTTTCACCGGAACATGGATTGTGGGGCGCAGCACAAGATGGCGTAAAGATAGTAGATTCAACATATAACCAAAATCATGAGACAACAAAAACACAAAAGCAGGCACTACAAGTCTATAGCCTATATGGAACAACGCCGCTTGCATGGACTGAAGCACTCCAAACTTTAGATGTGATCATCTACGATATACAAGATGTGGGGGCGCGGTATTACACCTATCTTGGTACGTTGTTGGAGGTGATGAAAGCACTTGAATGGACAATGGAGTCGGGTAAATGCGTCGAATGCATTATTGCGGATCACCCAAATCCCATTGGCGGTAACAGTATAGAAGGACCCATGTTAGAATCCGACTACACATCTTTAGTCGGACCTTATCCGATTCCTGTTCGCTACGGTATGACGATTGGCGAAGTCGCAAGACTTTTTCATTCGGAACAAAGATTTAACTTCCCACTTAAGGTTGCTCGGCTGCAAGGGTGGCATCGGGAGATGTGGTATAACGAAACAGGTTTACCTTGGGTACCGCCTTCGCCAAATATGCCTACACTTGAAACAGCGACGTTATATCCCGGAACATGTCTATTTGAAGGCACGAATGTAAGCGAAGGACGAGGCACAACGAAACCGTTTGAATATATTGGCGCACCGTGGATAGATAAAGAGAGATTGACAACTCAATTGAACGAGCGCGAGTTTCCGGGTGTGCTTTTCCGTCCTATTGTGTTCACACCGCAATTTTCCAAATACGAAGGTGAAGTATGTCACGGCGTTGCAATACATATTACCGATCCAAAGCAGGTGGCACCGATTGAAGTATCGGTATGGATGTTAAGGATATTAATTGATGAACACCCCAGTGAATTTGAATTTAGAGAGACACATTTTGATAGATTGGCGGGCAGTTCAACGCTCCGAAAAGCACTGTTAACAGGCACTTCGTGCGATGAAATTATTGAAACGTGGGCAATTGACGAGGAACAATTCCGCGCAAGACGAGAACCTTATCTGTTGTATTAGTTTTCAATTATCAGTTTTCAGTCGTCAGCTAAATATAATCAACATTGAGGGCATCTCTCATTGATAAATATAATTGCGTTGAATTCATAACATACATCATCTTAATTGAAAACCGACAACTATAACCATGAAACCATTTTACGATCTGCTACAGAAAGAGAAAAAAACTGTTATAGGCTTAATGAGCGGAACATCTGCGGACGGAGTAGATGTTGCCATTGTTGAAATTATAGGGTTAGGATTAACTACGAAAATATCGCTGATAGCGTTTGAGACAATTCCGTATAAACCTGAGATTAGATCAAGAATTTTTGACCTTTTTAGTGTTGAAACCGCACGGGTTGATGAAATTTGCACAATGAATTTCGTATTGGGTAAGCTATTTGCGGAAAGCACTCTGGCAGTGCTGAAAAAGGCTGGCATTGCACCATCACAAATTGACCTCATCGGATCCCACGGACAAACGATTCACCACATGCCTGCAGCACCAGTCCCCGGAACACTGCAGATTGGCGAACCTGCCGTGATAGCACATGAGACTGGCATCCCAACCATCGCTGATTTCCGTGTAGCAGATGTCGCAGCAGGCGGAGAAGGCGCACCTTTAATTGCCTATCCCGATTTTTTACTATTTCACCACCCGACGCAGACAATTGGACTTTTGAATATAGGGGGAATTGCTAATCTGACAGTGCTACCAGCAGGCTGCAGTATAGAAGCAGTTCAAGCATCAGATACAGGCCCTGGCAATATGATTTTGGACGCATGCGTTGAAAAGATAACTGGTGGGGAAAAGCAATTTGATGAAAATGGAGAATTGGCACGTCAAGGAACGGTTTGCAAAAACCTTTTAGAAACATGGCTTACACATCCGTTTTTTGAGTTATCTCCACCCAAAACGACAGGACGTGAGATGTTTGGAACAATATTTGCTGATACTTGCATGCAACAGATTAATAAGCAGGGAATTTCAGAGGCCGATGGGTTGGCAACACTTACAGCATTAACAGTTGAGAGTATTGCCCGATATTATAAGCATTTTGTTGAGGCAAAATCGCCATTGGATATTCTATATGTCAGCGGAGGCGGTGCGCAAAACCCTCTTGTAATGCATGGTCTTGCCGAAACATTTGATCCTATTCCAGTTGTTGATGTGTCGGAAAAGGGAATTTCAGGTGATGCTAAAGAAGCAATTGCCTTTGCTATTCTTGCGAACGAAGCAGTGCATGGGAATTTTGGTAATGTTCCGAATGCAACTGGGGCATCGTGTGGAAAAGTGTTAGGGAAGTTTGTTTGTCCATAAATAGTTGTCAGTTATCGGGTTGTTCCTTGAAGTCCACAATTGATTGTTCACCCGACCTATAAAATAAATACTACCTTAAAATCTAACGCGGAGGGAGAGACGGTTGCTGATCCCTAAATCGGGTTGCCGCTGATAGGCATAGTCGACATGAAATGCTGCGCCAGTAACGAATCGGAGTTGGAGACCAGCACCTGCGGTGAAGTACATCGCGCGAGACGTGCCATTTCGTCCATCAAATCCGCAACGGAGTGCCAATAGGTCAAAGAGGATGTATTCAGCACCCGTGTGAAATTCATAGTCGTTGCGGGTGTCAACATCGGCTGCTAAGGTGAGTTTACTGCTAAAAATAGCAAGTTTCTGGTGGTAGGCGACACCTATTTTAAAGCGCGGCAATAGCGTCTCTGTGTGAGGCGATTCACCCTCGTTTTCTGGTGGCGTATTCCAATAGAGCTTGGTTGTGAAAAAATCACTGGCAACGATACCCATAGAAAAAGCAGTTGATTTATCTTCGTCCGTTTTTGCGAGGATACCGAGATCGCTTCCACCACCGATAGCATTGGTATTACGATATGCAGCAATATAGATCAGCTTAAGACTGGCACCAAGATGGATAGAAATGTCTCGCGGTAAAGTTGTGAGATGCCTCGCCCCACTGAGTAAAAAGGCATTACTTGTATTGCTAAAGGTACCAAGAACATAAGGACGGTTGTTAGGACCAATGGCTCTACTGCTAACGGGAATTCCTGTAATCGGTATATCATCCACACCAACACGGAGCCAACTGATACCGAAAGTTGTCTTTGGGGAAAATGGATAAATGTAACTTGCGACATCATACGCTGCAAGGTCGGCAAGCGTGGCATGCATAAAATTAAACTCATGATGTGTCAACTGTGCGATGCCAGCAGGATTGTAGTAGGTGGTGCTCGCTTCATCAGCAATAGCGGTAAAGGCATTGCCCATACCTAACGGACGCGCACCTGTCCCGAATGTGAGGAAATCTGCTGTATACGTCCGTTCAGCTGCAGCGGGAAGTATTACATGTATAAGAAGGATGTATATAAAAAGAGTTTTTTTCATAAATAACATAAGTTTGATAATACTTTTGATGTGAATTTAACTCAATGATTTAAAGAAATCACACGACATATCAGGGTTACCCAAATTTGATGTCGAATATATTGCAGCACTCCAGCGGAGTGCTATGTGTCGAAAACACATACCGCACCTACGGAGCGGAGTGATGGCATAGGATAGCTGCTATAAACATATTGCTCCTAAGCAAGTTTGAATATTAAATAGGCACATTTTCTGTCAATGGCGGGCGGGGAAACCCCGCCCCTACGGGTTCGGTGCCTGCTGAAAATTGGAAAATCAACAATTTATTATTTAACATTGCTTAATGAAGATTAAAAAATAAATTAGGTATTTTCCTTAGTCCCGTAGGGACGATATGTTTTTAGAAAAATGTTAAGCTCCTCTTCAGTCCCGTAGGGACGATATGTAATATGTCGTTGACGGACACATATCGTCCCTACGGGACTGAGGGATGAGGTCGTACGCGCTGCTATAAACATATCGTTCCTACGGAACTGAAGATTCCTTAAAATGTTCCGAATATGCATAATGAAAAATTACCCCAATAATAAATTAACCTTCATACGGAGCAAATAAATTCGTTCTGATATTCGTGTTTGGTCTCCATGACAACCCGTTAAACAGCTATCAGAAACCGACTGCTGAGTGCCAACTGCCGATGGCTATCTCAATTTCATCATTTTCAAAATGTGCGTCTGGTCATCTTCATCCGCATCATCACTTTTAACAATTATTTTCCCAAAATAAACCCCATTAGCAACCTCGTTGCCATCATCATCTTTTCCATCCCACTCAAGCTTTATAAATCCAGCAGGTGCATCAGTTTTTAATTCTCTAATGAGTCTGCCGGTAACGGTATATATTTTCACAGTGAGTGACTCAGCGGGTTTTGTCAACTCACATGTCACTGTAGTATCTCGTGTAAACGGGTTCGGATAATTCAAGGGTTCTACTAATTGGAGTTTAGCGTTCACTTTACATTTAATTTTACTCTCACTTGTATTCCCTTCAAGATCACTTGCAGTAAGGCGAAACTGATATTCCCCAGGTTCAAGTTCAGGAGAATTGTATGTCAAAATGAGTTGCGTTGAACCTGGATGCTGTGTGAGTTTGTATTCAGTTTCGGCTATAGTTTCAAATTCTCCAAATCTTCCTAAGGCAAGTTGAACAGGACGTGTGATATAATCAATACCACGCGCATCAGTAAGTGTTGCTTGGATAAGTGGGGCTGCGTCAACTGAAGTGCCAGAAGTAAAGTGTTGTTGGTTACCAATCGTTAACTGGATATCGGGAGGCACTGTATCTTCACTCCGGAGACAAGTAACTGTGCCTAAATATGAAGTTCTTGCTTGAATTGTTCCCGCCTTAGTGGTTTCAAACAAGAATCGATCACCTGCAGTAAAGGGTCTGGGACCTTGTGTTATTAGCAGATTCAACCCGTAATCACTGTGTTCAAAAGGTTTGCCGACTGTACCATATATCGGTTCTCCATTCTTTGTTAAAATCCCGGTATTTTTTCCTTCAATCTGAAACTCCGTTGCGGAAACAAACATGATGAGCCAAGTATCCTGTGGAATTGTTGTCTCTGGTGACAACTCAAGATATTGGACTGCTCCGTCCCCTTTGTTCCTACTGGCAAAAGAAGACGTAT
The DNA here is from genome assembly GCA_028824685.1 of Candidatus Poribacteria bacterium. Taxonomy (GTDB): domain Bacteria; phylum Poribacteria; class WGA-4E; order WGA-4E; family WGA-3G; genus MSPOR6. Next base: position 5,785 of record JAPPCZ010000109.1, on the reverse strand, counting down.
AAAATTCGTTACTCTGTTCACCCGGCACTTCAATTTGCGTGACACCGAAGCGTAACACGTCACCGAATTGAAAAGGGGTTTCTCCGTCTTCAAAGTCAATCGTAAGCCCGGAAATAGCGTTTTGGAATGTTGTGCCGAAATTATTATTATTAAAAGATGTGATGGAAATTCCTCTCTCAATTTCTTCTAATTGATGATTCTCTAACGGCACTTCCTGATCAGATTCTTTAGGTATAAAAAGAAGTCTATAGGTCCGTGCAGTCTCAAAAAGGACTACCCAGTGGCCTGTTTCAGCACTTTCTGACTGAATAAAAACATCTCTAATTATTCCATCACCTGCGTTATCGTTCTGGACTTGGGTGGCGCGGGTAGCCGTATAGATGTCGCCATTGGGATGCCTTTTAATTTCAGAATCAAGCCGTGTCCAGTTAGCTAAAGTTTCGAGCCAAAGATATGCGCCTATATTCCGTGCTCGCACCTCTACAGCAGCACTAAGGGTTTCATTTATAGCAGGCATCTCGTTTGACACATCCATCTCACTACCAAAAAGCTCTCTTACAACCTCTTGTTGTAGTGCAGTAAAATCAAAATCGAGTTCAACCGCAACCGGTGCTTGAAGTTTAAAAGAATTCCAAAGATCATCAGATTCTGTTTGGTTTAAGTGCAGTGTGTAACCGAGTAGAGATGAATGTGCTGTTAATGTTACTGGAAAAAGCATCCCTGTTTTTAGATTGTCTTTTTGTTCACTTCCAATAATAGGAAGCGGTAGTTCTGGTGTGGTACTCCTTGCCTCTCCTGTACCGCCAATAAAGTATTCGGACTCTGGGTTAACGGCATCTGAAACTATTGGGATAACATTGAGGAATGAAGATTTTTCTTCAACAACACCCGCAGGCGTTATGATGCGGACACCACCATCAACACTGGCAACTCGCGCGGGCCCTTCCCCAATTATGTTGCCGGAAACAGTAATCTGCCTATACCCGATATTATCTTGCTCATAATTTTCGCGTACCTTTCCATGTTGATCCGACTCGCTAAAGATAGGATCGACATAGACAAACACATCGTGTATGCCGCTACGTAGAGATACTGGAATAGCAACAGTCGCAATAGGATTGGTATTGAGCGGATCAGGTGTATAAGCGTTGGACTTTTGAATTAACGGATTTCGGACAACCCAGTCATCTGGTTTTATTTGCGTTTTACCAAGTAGATTGGCATCAGCATCAACGATACGATTTTCGTCTATGTCAGGATTACCGCTAAAAAAGGCTACTTCTACATCAACATCGGAGAGTCCAAGTGCTGAGATCAGATTGTTGTCGGAAATAATATCATCGTTAGAATTAGTAGACCCCTCAACTTCAATATCAACAGACAAAGAACGCCCCTGTGCAGCATCTTCAGGATCGCTCAACTTATACCTAATCTGCTCATCTTTTTCCCTACGTTTAGAAACCACTGAAAGATTCGGATATTTATACGGGTAGTATCGGTAATAGTCGGACTGTACAACAAACCCATCCGTATCCGTAACTTCAAAATCGTATCGAAAAGCGGAACCATCAGTTGGAGCAGGTAACGGTTCCGGAAGTTTCCACCACCTCGCTGTAGACGCTAAAGGAGATGTTGATTCAGTATCTATTTTGAGGGGAACTTTTTCCCACGTGTGCGTTTCTGGATTTCGCCACTCTAACACAACAGAAGCTACCGCGTTTTCATCATCAGAGATGTTTACAGAGATATCAACCATCTCCTCTCCCGTTGAGGTTGTAACCAACTCGGTTTTTATATCAAGTATTTTCGGCACTTCAACAGTGAAACCGTCACCTCCAACAGCAATTTCGGTAGCGTTTTCTGCATAATATTCTACGTGTGCATCCCCCGCTGAAATGTTTTCTGGCACATCTATTACAACCTCAGGATAACTGCCACGCTTCACTTGTAGGGTCTTTGTAACAGGAACATCACCGGAGTAGAACTCCCTTCGGGCACCGGTTTTATCAACACCCACAGATTGTTGTCCGGGAAAAATAACTTTTACTGTTAGTTCTCCATCAAAATTGGTATTACGTGTAAAAACCTTCTTGTTCGTTTCAATATCGTAGCGTGCAGTTTGAATGAATCCAGAGGCGATCTTGAGTTTATCGCCTGCTTTGACCGTCTTTGTCTCAATTACAGGAAGAATTTCATAATCTGCCATAGCAATCTGCATCGCAGGATCACCAAAAAGCGTATATTCAAGCATGATATCAAGCTGCGATGTGCCTTGAGTCAAGAGATACTCAAGTTTAGAATCAAAACTGAGAGGGCCTATTTGTCGAATATCGCGTTGGAATAGCATATCAAAGATAATTCGGTTAAGATCCTCGTTACCGTCGCCGTAAGTGAGTCGTGTGGCACTTAGCATCCCGATGATACCACCTCTCTCTTTACGGAGCAATTTTTCCGCCATGCTCGGTTCACCCGGTTTGTCAAAATATCCGTTATAACAACTTAAAACAAGCATAAAAGGAAGATGTCTTGTTTCTGCAACCTTATCAATAGACTTATTATCAAAGATAATTTCGTGTGCCCAGACAACACGTCCACCGTGCCCTGCGTACTGTGCAACGACCCCACCATCTCCTAAAGCTTTTATAATTCTTTCTTTGGCGATATGCTGAGGAAAGGTATCAGGAAATTGTTCTGGATTTGCCTCAACTTCATCTATAACATCTTCAAGATAGATTTCAACGGTTTCGTAGCCGAGGCGTGTATGGTCTTTGGCGATTTCGTTAAGACTCTTTTTAAAGATATGGTCACCGGAATTGCTGACTTCATCATCTGCGACGGAGATAATTCGACGTCTCCATTCGCCGTTAGGCCGTTTCGCTTCATAATTGATTATCTTGTCAACAACACTGTCAGCCTCCGCCTCAGTCTCAACGCTTAACCTGCCAAGATAAAAATCAACAAATTCATCGTGTCCCGAAACTGTTGCATACCAATGGTCTGCAGAAGTTCTACCGAAGGAATCAGTTGTAATATAGTGAGGCGGTATATAGCCTGAAAGTTCTGGCGGTTCATTATATATTTTTTTTTCTATACCTCGAAAATCAAAGGTGCCATCGCCGAGGAACACTACATACGAGAGTGCTGGCGGAGCCCAATTTTGGTATGCATATCTTAAAAAATCTTTTATCCAAACCGGATGAACTTTTCCATCGCCAAAAGTGTTGTAAACATCCGTTATATCAACAACTTTGGTACGGTATCCGCCCCCTCCTGTTGTTGCTCGCCAATTTGCCAATCTTTCGGCTGCATCTTGAAATCTGGAATGTGTTAAGATGAGGTAATCTGCTCCGTTCAATGGGTTTCGTAAATCGCTTGGTGGAACGGTTTCAACCTGAACAGGTTTGCGAAGTGCGGTATCTGATACCGCTATAAACTCAGTTGATCGGGTACCCGGTATTTGAAAAGTTGCTGTGTAGGTGCTATTTGGTACATCTCTGAGGTCCCCAGAATTCAATGCTCTGAGACGCGCGCGCATGTTATCATCGATTGCACGTCTCGTAACATCAACGCCTTGAAGTTTTGCCGTAAGCGTATTCCCATCCGTTTCAAAAACAGAAATCTGTGGATCAAGGAATGCATCAATCCGAAATTGATGTGTAACACTTTTATTTTTCTCGTCTTGGCTTGCTTTGACGGGGGTGCCAAAACGGAGTTGATCGTTCACAGCAAAAAAGAGACGCGTATAATCAACCCAAAATCGGTTGAGATAAATATGATACGGATAACGTGTTGTGTCCTCTTCAAAAGTGTCGTCAATACGTGCTAAAGATAGAACGTTTGTTTCACCTTGTACCGCATCTCTGAGGTTATTCCAAACACGGAGACTCTTTGAAAGAGTCACCTGTGCTTGACTTTTCCACGTTGCACGCTCAATTTGAACACTATTAATTGATGCATAAATCTCATGTGTCACAGGTGTTCCACCTTGTAGAACGACCTGTATCTGTGGTGGGTCAAAACTTTTCGCAACGTCATAGAGAGGGAACTCAAGTCGTAGTTCTCCGATATCGCTTGCATTTTTGATACCGTCCCAGTACCAAAAATCTAAAGCATCAAACCACCCGTGCTTATCACCAGCAGCGACTGTGTCCGGATCAACGAATTCAAGGTTGTTGCTAAGATGATCCTCTTCAAAAACGACGCGCGATCGAAAGGTTGGAACTTGAACTGCCGTTGCATCGCTGGGACTCGCTTCAATTTGCGGCACACGCACAGAATGTTGTCCTTCAGTAGCAATACTAAGCCAATATATGTTCCATAATGTATACGCATTCTTTGGAAAAGGACTCTTAGGATCGGTAGAACTGTGCGCTAAGAAAAAGATTGCATCCGCTGCGTCAAAGCTGCCATCTATCGCCCCACTGACATAGATAGGAACTTCTTGGTCTCCGTGTGTGAGGCGAATTTTTCGTGGATCAACACCTATCAGGTCAATACCCCAATCGGTACGGAGAGATGCCGCAGTAACTTTGTATATACCAGTTTCATCAATATAAAGTTTATAACGGGTCTGAAGTGATTTATCTGTAAGCCCTGGTGCAGCAGGAGCAGATGGGAACGAGTCCATATCGGATCGGAAAGTTCGTGCTCTCTCCAAATCAACATTGAAAACCTGACGATAGTCCGCGTAGTTGAAAATGTGCTGTGTAAAAGTGCGTTCATAAGGAGATAGAGTCTGATTTAAGCTTCGGGATGATGAATTGAATGCAGCGTCTGTCGCACGGGTTTTCAATTGTGAATAAAAAGGAATGGAAACGGTGAGGCTACTATAAGAGCGAAGTTCGCGCGTTGCGGCATTATAATGTACTGGATGTAAAGCCAAACTAATGACGCGCTGGGAACGAATGTAACCATCCATCTCTATGCGCGCTAAAACTGACGGATACAGTTTGGAACTGGAATTAAGGTTCACACCTTTTCTATTTTGGAGAAGTTTCACGCCGCTGCGGGTTTGTGTGGCTCCTGTGTTAACAGAAATATCAGCGTTGCTCAATCGGGCATCGGAAGGAATAGCTAACAGAACACGCGTGACGGGCAATTTAGGGTGCCCGGGTTCTTGAAGCCAATCACACTCTGAATATCTTACCGTATGGTATACACCACCTGCCTCCACACTTTTAAAATCGGTGTCTGGTTTAACTTGTGCAACGTGAAGTTGTGGAAGTTTGAAATTTACAGTGATGCCGTTTGCTGTGGTCACTTGCGTCACTTCAGCAATTGCAGCAACACTAAAAACTAACAGAATCGATGCAAAAATGAGGCAGCACGCACACATAGCACGCACTGAAATTCTGGGAGAAACTTTCAAAAATTTCTGTATTGCAAACAACAAAGCGTTCACAATAAGATTTACCGATCTCCTATTCCAATGTTCATTTACGAGCATTATCAAAACCTTAAAAACGATATAATGTTAAGATGCAATGATTTAGTTTTTAGTTGCAAACCGATTTAGTTTTCTTCAAAAAATGTGAATTTATGGTGAATTATTGAAATAATTGGACACCTCATCTGTAGGAGCGATCTCCGAATCGCGACGAACCTCACTGATAGTGAGTTGTAGGTCGGGTGTCGCTTCGCTCTACCCATAAATCAACGGTATGAATGCCATTAGGCATTCCCCGGGTGTCAACTTAAGAAAATATTTTCAGGACTTACGCAGTCTTGAATATTATTGAAGGATTTGAGAGTTGATGTCGTAAATAATCATCCAATAAGCTATCTT
>JAPPCZ010000043.1 GCA_028824685.1 Candidatus Poribacteria bacterium | reverse complement strand
AATATGCCAATGTGTCCGTTCACGAGGACATTCACATTCAAGATACTTTTGTCTAAGAACTTCTACTGAAAAGTGAGGAAAAACCTCATGTTTTTCTTTTTTATTTCTTCACAATAACATATCTAAAAAAATATATACACAAGAAAAATCACGTTAATATGGTATAAGAGCATTTTGTTAAAAGCACTTAACGTGTTGCTTCGTCAATACCCTAAACTCCCCAGATATTCTCGATTTACTACCGCAGCTTCGGCAGGTGGACGTGGTGGATACGGACGGTCAAGCTCAACAGAGACCCATCCATCGTAATCGACTGATTCAAGTCCCTCAAGCACTACCTTAACATCAAGTCCAAGGTTGCCTGCACCGAGTTCTGCAAAACGCGCTTTCTCACCAAAACGTTGCGTTCTGTAATTCCACGTTTCAGGATCATCGGCATGACAGTCTTTGAGATGGACATGCCCAATGCGATTACGCAAAAGATCGCTCTCAAAAACTTTCATCGGATCGCTACCAGCAGCAAGCATGTGTCCTGTATCAAATAGCAGCCAGAGACTTGGTGCTACAGCCAAGAGACGTTCAGCATCATCAACTGTTTCAATCAGTGTGCCGAGATGGGCGTGATGGAAACCTTTAATTTGGTGCGCATCGCAGTAAGCGAGGATATCATCTAATGTTTGAGCAGCATTTTCAATATCCGCATCACTCGGATTCGCACCACCCCATTCCCCACGACGTAGTGCGGGAACTTCGGCAGCGTTGTTGCCAAGCGTGATGTTGAACCTGATTCTGTCAAGTCCTGCGCCACCTGCGTTGACGATATGGAGTCCTAAGCTACGGGCAAGCGTTGCCATTTCAACCAGACTTTCTGCTCCTTCAATAGGAACACTTTCAACGCCTTCCCAACCAGCGTCGGCAACTTCGCGCAGTACTTTTTCCGGATTTTCTCGCTGTTCTCCGCCAAACTGGATAAGATGACATGCGAATCTTAATTTGCTCATTGTTATGTCTCCTTATTTATTATTGTTAAGTGTTTTTAAAGCTACTTCAATCTTTTTGATCGCCTTTTTCTCTGCATCTAAGGCAGCACTGATAGCCTCCGTTGCTTCTTGCCTGATGGATTTTGTGAAACTATCGTTTTCTTTGCAGAGGTTTACCAATTTCACGACTATTTTGATTTCTTCATCGTAAAACCCTGCCGCATCGGACAGCGCTTGACTTGATGCTTCTGGAAAATAATCAGCGATTTCGCGGAGATATGCTGCAGCATTCTCACGCATTTCCCATAATATCCAAGCTGAATGCTCTGTAAACCCGATATCCACATCGCCATTCTCCAATGCTTGTTTCCAAAGTTGGTATGCAGCAAATCCTATGGCATCAACTTTGTAAGGGGCTTTTTCCAAATCAAACCGAGTGCCGTGTGCAAAAGCAACAGCATTTTTGAGTGATTTAACCTCCAACACCATTCGATCATAAGGTTTCTTTTTACCAAGCACCATCACACAATACCAACCAACTGGGTCTGTATATCCGAACTGATCATAAGGAACGGTATACTCGGTCTTATAGTGCTGATGACGAACGGTATATGTTTTCTCGGTTTCGTCGTAGCCGACAAGCGATGCCCATCCATAAGCACTCAGGCCACTATCCCGCTGTGCAACTGTCATCGGTTGCCATGCAATCGCTGGAATGCCTCGGTCAATACTCGCTTTGACCTTTTCCCATGTCTGATCTTTAATATTCTGCAGCTCTCTCGGGGTTGGTGCGGGTTGTTTTCCTTTGAGTACTACTTGAAATTCCTGAAATTCATAACCGATGTCTGTAACCATATCCCACAATAGCCACCAATCGATGTTGGCTTGTTGCCAGACCGCACCGTCACCTATTTTCATACTGAAACTGAAGGCGTGTCCGAATGTGCCAGTCAGACGTGGGATAGACCAATCCTCTCCAGCAGTTTTGAGCATCGGATGTAATGTCCCTATAAAAGTGCTATTACCTTCTACCGGCTTAACTCTCTCAAGCACCTTTTTCTGGAACACTTTTTCTTTATGAAAAGAACCTTTAACTTGTGCCTTAGCGGGATCTGCTGATCCAAGAGTGAGGAACACAGTGAGACTTAAAAGAGTAAGGAAAACGCTTCTTAAAACTGAAAGTCTAAAATCCATTTCTGCTGGGCGGGACAGGCATTTGATCTGCATAATCTGTTTAACAATTTATATCAGTCATAGGCTATTAATTCTTAGCTTGTATGGAAAACCAATGGAGTTTCTACTTGAATATGTAGTGCCAGTGGTGGAATTGGCCGTAATCAGTTGCAATGGCTAATAAGTCGGGCGCAATTGTCTGTTTAAAACTATCTGGGATAAACATACTTGTATTTTTGCGGTTCTCATGAAAAATACGACTTTGCGCCGCACGAATCACACTGTGTTGTTCCCGGACAGATAACTGAGACTCAACAAATCCTTCAATCCACAATCCACGATAGGTTAATGCGTTGACAGGTATAAAACGGACATCCTCCACTACGTTTGTAGCAGATTCGCAAGCCAAAGGATCCCACAAAAGAAGGCTAAGCACTTGAGCATCCGTTGTAAAACCAACCTTGGAAAATGCCCGCTGGCTTGCATCGTTATTGACACGGATTGATGCCTTTGCCCAATGTGCGCCCAGATGAGAACCATAAATTAAGGCTTCCTCAATCAGAGAAGTTCCTATACCCTTTCCGCGACTGGTGGCACGAACAATAATAGTATCTATTTCCCATCGAGGTAACGGTTCAGGGATTAAAAAAGCAACAAGGAAACCTACCACTTCGCCAGTCTCAACTGCAACAAAAACCTGATGCACAGGCGACGAAATGTGATCCGCGAACACATCAAAGAGAAGCGAATCTCCCCATGCCTCTTGTAAAATTCGGTGGATTGCTTCCGCATCATCTGAACGCGCGAATCTGACATCCGACATACTTTCTTTTGCTTAATGTTCCCATCTTTAAAAAATTAGACATTATAACGTTATAATTGTGAGTAGATATTGATCACTCATAAAATCTAAAGTTAGTAGGTCGGGTAGAGCGGAGCGAAACCCGACAACATCAAGGTTTCAAGGCAAACCTTGTGGATTCACAAGGAAATCACAGGAACGGCTCAAGCAAGTTTTAAAAATAGTATTTTAGTCCCAACCTGTCGGGTTTCGCAAGCTCTACCCGACCTACAACTCATTCGCTTTTTGCCTATATTTCGGTCTTGACGTTATCAGACACTTCCAATTAAATCATTATAATGTCTATTAATATAGTATCCGTTTGTTAAGTGCAGTGCAGCTTCCTAAGTTCAGGGTTTAAACGAAATCCTTCCTCACGTTTTTGAGCCAAGTCTTTCCACGTGGCATCACATTCAATAAAGTGTTTCAAAACTTCCTTAGCACCACGTACAACGGGCGATCCGTGACCGAAACACACAAGATCAAACTCAAAATGTAGCAACATTCTGAGGGATAAGCGTGCTTTGTTGATATCCACCAAATATTCAGGCGCGTTAATTCCAACCTTTCCATCTGGAATGCCCTTGTCCTTTCTGCCACCACTGAGCAGATCACCAAAGATGAAAGCGCCACTGTGAGATCTTAGGTAAAAACTGATTTCCTCACCGTGGCGGACATTCGGCACACGCACGACTTCAATGAAATCCCAAAGCACATCTCTGTCAGCGAACGTCCTATCATAAGCAAATTCAGCTTCTTGCACCTGATTTTCATGAAGCAAGACCTCACATCCCCATTTTTGCTTGAATTCTGTTAAACATCTTTCATGATAGGTACAAGTTAGCATTAAATGTGTTGGACCACCAAGTTTATCAAGCCATTGAATCTCACTTTCTGAGAGTGGAAGTGGATCTATCAACACTCGGATACTGTTACTCTCGTCGTACACGAAAAAACTATTCCAGTTATATGCTTGATTCCGCGATGCACCGTGAATTTCTGCCCAAGTAAACAGATTTGGAGTCAGTTTAGTCAACATCATCTATCTCTTTTGATCAACCCCCAAGTCGTTGCAGCTTTGTCCAACGGTGATACGCTCAAGACCTGATGCATATCTTGCTGAATCTCAGCTTCTGTCAGGACGCGGTTATAGATAACAAACTCATCAAGCATTCCCTTATAGGGCCACGGACCGTCTAATCGATTGCCGAACCAGTGATCTGCTTGTGAAGTCGGGATTTCCCCTTCAAGTTTATGGGTCTGATCAAGTTTGCCATTGATATAAAACCGAAGTTCCTTATTAAACTCGTAAATAGCGGCAACGTGCGACCATTTATTGAGCGGAATACTGCTTTTTGCACTGTTCCATGTCCATCCACCAGCACCGACGCTTCCAATCCATACTGAAGGTTTACCTTGATGGATACTGAGATAATAGGTGTGAGGATTCGCTTGCCCGCGCACATTTCGATAATCGCCGATACTCTGTGGATATATCCATACCTCCATCGTCAAACTCTTGGTAATCGCCAGATTATTTGACGCTTTGACCGCAACGACTCCTTGCTTAACCTGTTCATTAAAAAACACCGCTGAGTCAATCTTACCATTTTGCATCCATTTGACATCACCTTCAAGTGTGCCATCATTCCCCTTGCCGCTTAGGTCTTCTACATCTTTGCCTTTCCCTTCATCAAACGAGAGGTAAAGGACCATTGCGTCATCCTTAATCGCATGACTCACCATTGAAAATGTAAAAGTCATTGCTGTGCAAAGAATAAAGCATACTATTTGTCTCATATCAAACCTCCATATCAAAACACCTGAAGAGACTTCTGATGGACAAAACCTCTACTGAAATTTCGATTTACTTCCAGTCGTCATCTGATGGATAAATGTTGGAACTTCCGCTGCCAGCCCCTTTATATTCGCTCTCAGCGAACCAGTCTTTGACGGTATCCCGCCATTTGATGAAGTGTGGGGCTTTCAGATGCTCTTGGAATGCTGCCTCGTCTACATAAACCTCGTAGAGCCAGATTCGATTCGGATCGGCACCGTCTTGAATTATATCAAATCTCAAACAACCGGGTTCATTCGCTACAGAGCCTTTCGCGTCGTCTATCATTGATTCAATAAACGCATCTCTGTGGCCTTCCTTAATCTGAATCGGGGCAATAATTACAAACATAATCTTTCTCCTTTTGTTATAGACATTTTAGGTTGATACTATACTAACATATCATAATGCTGGGCAGATGTCAAGTTTGAAGTTGCCTATATTGGACAGAGCCATCCAGTTTTCGCTTTTTCTCAACATTTAAGACAGGTCACGACCAGGAGGTCGCTCCTACAAGAAAAAGTTTTAGGTAGAAGGTAGAATCATTGGAGAATTGAATGGTTCATGTATTGGAAGGTATAACTTGACAAAAAACATCTGAATAGTATAATTGTATAATCGTGTTACACAATTATTAGAAGAATCTGATTATTCTTGATGCCTCAATAACCAATACCTATCGGCGAGGCTTATTTTCGGTAATAGTCAGTAGATAATTCGCATTGAGAATAAAGGAGGTAATATAAAGATGAAAACCACAGTAGCAAGGTTAAAACTATTATGCGTCAGTGTAATGGTAATTAGCGTGATGTTTGTAGGAATAAGTTTGGCAAAAATTGACTTTAATGATTCTGTCGCATTGTTGCTCTTTGATGAAGGTGGTGGTAACGAAGCCAAAGATTCCTCTGGGAAGGACAACAACGCTACGATTCATGGTGGTGCAAAATGGGTTGATGGCAAGTTTGGCAAGGGTTTGAGCCTTGACGGCTCAGATGATTACGTGGAAATTCCTCACGATGCTTCTTTAATGGTCGGAGGTGAACACACGATTGCGCTTTGGGTAAAATTAGATAAGGTTCCCGCTGGAGGTATGTCTGTTGTGACCAAAGATGATTGGGCACCTGGATTTTGGTGGGATGCGACCAGAATCCGACATCACACGCATGATCCAGGAGGCACGCTTCACTTTATAGATGCAAATTGGAATCCAGATACAGAGTGGCATCATGTTGCTGTTACTTGGGACGGTAAAGAGTTTGGAGTATATCTGGACGCTGATTCGATTGGTGCTGGTGTAACTACGCCCAACTTAGGAAGGAACCCATTAAGCGACAAACCTTTTTTAATTGGGATATATTTAGCCACAGGTCAACATGGTCAGTGGGGTGCATTTTTGCCCGCAATCATCGACGACGTTGTTATCTTCAATACAGCGTTGTCCGATAAAGATCTTAAAGCCCTCATGAATGAAGGATTAAAAATGGCACTTAATATTGAACCTTCAGGTAAACTCACAACGACTTGGGCAGACATTAAAGCCGATTGAGCTATTACCGAACCTAAAGTTGGCAATTCTCTGATATTCGGTGTAACTTGCATTTTACACTTGTACGAATGGATAGGAAGGGCAAGCGGGTAATCCGAGCAACGGATCAGAGAGGTCCTTGTTTAACATTGGAGACTTCCGAAATCTGTCTTGTATTGATGTGACAAGACTGTGTGAATTAAACACCGTACTAAAAAGGGAATAAGGAACTCCAAATAGACCGAGAGTGACCTGCTCTACGCCAACTCACCGCGTAGCAGCAGGTTATCTTTCATCACTTCGCCATCGCGATTCCGCGTGCCAGATGGCATATAATGGATGACCATCGCCCGACGGTCTCTGGATGAACGGTTCGGATCAGTTTGATGGAGTGTCATGCAGTGATGTACCATCGCACATCCTGCCTCAACTGGTACAGGCACTGCACGGTCTACGTCAGCATCTACTTGCAACAACGCTGGCAATTTACCTTTCTCTGACTCAGCACGTCCATGCGCCGCCAATCCCTCTAAATAACTGCCGGGAATAACGTTCATACAACCGTTCTCCTCGTCAGCATCATCAAGTGCTATCCAGATGCTCACAAGGTTGGGTGGATCACACTGCCAATATGCATTGTCCTGATGCCAATGCACTTCACCGCCGTGATAGGCAGGCTTGTAGAGTGCCTGATCGTGAAATAACTGAATATCGGAGCCGATTAAACTCTCGGCGATGTCTAACAGTGGTTCGTGGTAGAGTAACTTCCGATATTCCTCGTCGTGACGCCACATCTCCATAATTTGCAACATTTCTTCGGCACGATCAGCATCTTCATCGGCTTCCGAGTCCCCTACGACTGCAAGGTTACGCAACCCCTCGCCAATTGTGTCGCGTTTCTCCGTAAACAGCGTGTCGTAATGTTCGCATAGCACGGCAAGGTGTTCGTCATCAATGACTCGTTTGTCTATTTTGAGATAGCCTTCGCGTTTGAATTGTTCTACCTCTTCAGGTGTAAGTTTCATTGTACTGCTCCTTAAAAAATTATTCAATCTACATCAGATTCTTCAAGAATCTTTTGATATGCCTGTGATGCTACGTTGTATGCCTTGCGAGCGGCATCACGTTCTTCTTCTCTAATGAGGTTTGCCTTTTGGTTCCAGCAGACTTCCACAGCATCTAAGCACCATTGCGCACTTCTACGGCTTGCTCTGATCGGTTTGCCATCTACAATGACAAATACAGGATTTGTATGAGACGATGGGAAGATACGTAGGGCAACCCAGCTTGATCTTTCAATAGATGTTTCAAATTGAAGCGGCACGATTTTACCATCAGCCATGATCTCCCTTCTTTCAATAGCTTGACCGTTGACAATCAGTTCAACGGGAACCTTACGGGTTTCACCAATGCGAGTTCGTTCAATATCCCAATACGGTTGCTGATCCAAAGAACGATTCTTTATCTCAGGATTGGGTTTCTCGTCAAGCCGTGCAGCAACACGAGCAGTGATGGTTACTGTGCTGGGTTCTTCCAAATTCAACTGACTAATTTCACCGTTAGATGTCTTTTCACCGACTGGTACACCGCCCACGGTGAAGTCTAACAGATGACTTTTGCCATCTCCAACATAAGAACGTCCGTCGCGCAATCCGGCAACCCATGCATCAAAGTCAAGTGCACCTGCAGGCATTTTCACATATATACGACCTAATCCGACGCGTTCTCCGTAAATACAAGGGAAATCTGTCTCGCCGCTGATTCGGGTGCGGAAACCACAATTCAGTGTGTGATACCAGATATTCAATTCCCAAACAGCAGGTGTGTCTACCGTGGAGATAAAATCAACAGCATCGTGAACGACATCCACAATATACTCGTTCGCACCGATCCCATCAAAGGGAGGCATGTTATAATTTGGGAGCTCGTCTCCATCCACTTTCAAACCCCAACCGCTGTGGCTGAAACCCGTTACCGCGCCTTGCTCCTTTGCCCATTGAAGAACTGGCAAATCCCAACTTGGCCACTCCTCAATACGTTCAACGCCTTTGTAGTCATCTTCAGTTAATCCTAATAAGGAAAGATGTCCCGCGTGGGAAGACGGAAATCCTGACACTTCCACATCGTAACGCATCACATAATCATCGGTAGAAAGTTCATGAACTTTACCATCAAAAAACTGCTTCTGAAAATACCAACACGGTCCCCAAGACAGCACACACCCAACATTTAGGTCTTCGCCTAAAATGTGTCGCATCATGTCTTCGGGCGTAACACCTTCGGTAGGACTTTCATAGTGTGCACAACCTGCAGCATGGACATGATGGTCACCGGAACGCCAACCTTCCGCAGCGATATGAATCCATCTTTCCAAGTGAAATGTCTCTTGATGCTTCTCATCGTTGGGAACGGTGATTGTTTTTGTCTTAACCTGATATTCAGGTCCACGTGTGTATTCAACACTGTATTTGCCGGGTGGTAGCAGAACTGATTCTCCGTTGTGTCGATAGATTTGGTTATGAAAGAAGAAATCAGGTGCTAATCTACGTCCACGCGATGGATACACCCGATTCAATTGGTCACGAATAATAAATGATGCCGTTGTTGGTTTCCCATCAAAATCCAAGACCTCTAAACTCACCTCTACCGCTGGCACACAGTTAAATAGTATAGGCACTTCACTTCGGAAGCCGATGTCCTGTGTGCCTTGACCAACATTGAAACTGATTATCGCTTCTCGTTTTCCAGCATCACGACTGTAAAGTTGAATGATGCGATACTCCAATTCTAATCCTGAAAGACCTGCTCTTAGTGGTGGTTTGGAGAAAACATGAATTTCAAGAAAACGATTTGGGATGTCGCTTTTGGCGATAGTTGCCTGTGGTTCGGGACTTCCAGTGGAACGTTTGTAAAGTGGCGCGGCATTTTTACTCTCAGCTGCAAGAGGTGCAGTCACACCCGCTTCGTTGTGAACCTTTACTAAAAAGGTGCGCCAACCTTGTTGCATCAGTTCCTTATCCGCCGAACCCTCCTTAACCTTCACTCGACTCTCAGGATTGATATTGACACCAGCCAAACAGTACACGTCAAGAATATTTTGAATATCAACAACTGCTTGTTTTTGGTCCTCAGTAACCAAAACTTTCTTAATTGCTGTCCGGTCGTCTTCAGACAAAGGTGAACCGAGATAATCTAACGCCTCAATGAGCCTCTGTGTTGCTGAGGCTAAAGGTTGAAATTCCACCTCGGTAACTATACTAAGTTCATCGGTGAAACCTACGGGTATAAAAACTGATAACAACATCAAACCTATACATATTAAATGAGACTGTCTGTTAAACCCTTTCTTGATAAAAGTGTTATACCGTTTTATTCTCTGTCGCATAATATTCTCCTCTGTACCTATCTTTTTAAACTTTCAAACTCTTGGAGAGGTCCCTTCTCTCCTTGAGTTTCTGTGAAATTGCCCTTTGTGTATTCGTCAATGACTTTTCTCCAAAAGGCTTGGGCGGGGAAATTGTCAGCTTCCTGTACAACAGACCATTTGCCCGGATATTTCGCGAAAAGTCTATGAGCAACCTTCATTCCTATTCCTTTTCGTCGGTATTTTCTCAAAATGAAAAACTCGGAGAGTATATTTATACGCTCACCGTTTTCTGGTCGGCTCTGCCTACCTAACGCAA
This sequence comes from Candidatus Poribacteria bacterium, assembly GCA_028824685.1. Lineage (GTDB taxonomy): Bacteria > Poribacteria > WGA-4E > WGA-4E > WGA-3G > MSPOR6. The sequence goes on along the minus strand of JAPPCZ010000043.1, from coordinate 19,137 downwards.
ATCCAGCCAATTTTCCGTCAATTTTCACAAAGTAAGCAAAACGTTCAGGTTCTGTCCAATAGTAATCGAGATATTTGTAGTTGAACAGTCCATAAGGTCCAACATCCTCGTCATTAAATTCGCTATAATCGTGAAAACACAACTGCATCAGATTACTGAGAATAGGCTTTTCATCAATTGAAATTTGTTCAAGTTTAATATTCATTCGCCTACCTCTCCGTTAAAGTTCGCTAATGCATTCACGTAGGCGGTTGTGGATTTGTGCAAGCACTCAATCCTCTCTTTGGCAATAGGTCCGCTATCTTCTTCAACACACAGGTCAGATATGATGCGGATGCCGACATACCTGACGTTATTAATCGCACAGACATCCACAATCGCTGCCGATTCCCAATTAACAGCTACGGCACCACTTTCCTTGGCGATCCTATCCCTCACTTCACGATCATATATGTCCATATCTCCACAAATTACGGGAGATTCCATAAAGGTAATACAAGGGTTTGCTGATAAAATCGTTGCGAACCCGTGTATTGAAGAAGAGGAAGCATTAAACAGACGCTCTCTCCATACATCTTGCTCACGTTGAATCTCCGCTCTATTCGGTGCGTCATGTTCAGAGACGCTGTTAATTACTACTATGTCTCCAATTCCTAAAGTATCAACTAATCCACCAGCAAATCCGAACTCAAAGAAGGTATCCACCTGATACTTATCTATTATCATCTGACACATTGACGCTGCACGAACTTTGCCCATACCTGATTGCATGATGATCCACTGATCGTTTCCATTGCAACACTCAAACTGTAATCTACTATTCCAGTCAACTGAATCACCCACGTCCTGACCTAAGGCATTGAGGAGTGCCAAGGTTTCGTCCGCATAAGCAGTCATAATACACAGTTTGCCCCCCATAGATTTTACTCCATGCCGAAACTGGTAAGTGAAGAACGTCGGATATCGTCCAGTTCTTGCGCGCTGAAAACGCCTGCTTGATAGAGATTTCGGTATTCTTCGGAGACACTTTGACCGAATATCATCAGATCGTCTGTGTTGATAGTCACAGGCACACCGTTGTCATACAAAATACGGATAGGGTGAGATGATAATTCCTTAACACCACCCAACATCACATTGCTCGTGGGACACACATTTAATTGAATTTGATTTTGGGAAAGCCACTGCATAATTTCAACCGATTCTGCAGCAGCAATTCCGTGTTGAACCTCGTCTAAGTCAAGGACTTCAACAGTCCTCCGGACTTCCGCCGCACCACCGAATTCTCCAACGTGTGCTTTCAGTTTCATCCCAGCGGCACGGGCTTTTATAAACAGTGGCTTCATAACCTCAGGGGGGCACACCTCCTGACGACTATAGAGATCAATTGACTGAAATACACCTAATTCTACCGCTTCATGCGCTAACTTTATTAGTTTCGGATCGTCTGCACATCCACGGGAAAAGCCAAGTTCCGGACGGAGATCAACATGTGCCCGATACCTTTCAACTAACGCCTTAATATAAGTACAAAGCCCTTCTAAGTCGTCTGGATAGAACTCTGCTATCCGTATGTCAAAACTCATCTCAAGCAAAACAACACCATCTTGTGTCGCATCATTCACTGCAGACACGCCGACGAACTCAAAACCTTCACAATGTTTTATGTGAGGAGCCAAGACTGCGTCAGCATATTCCATCATACCCTCTACACCTTCCATTTTTGGAGGCGGTTCGGATAATGTGTGTCCCAACCAGCGTTCTACATTCTCTCGGCGTGTACTGAAAAAAGCATGACAGTGAACGTCAGTTTTAGGTGCTGCTCTTACCGCATCCAAATCGTCAGCGGATAGTGCCTCAATAAAATCAGTGTGTTTCATATCAAATATTATACTTAGATTCTTGCGTCAAACTCACGCTATTGTAGCACGATTGGAAACGGAGTGCAATCAAAAAGGATTTGTAAACAGAGGCATTCAATTGTCGCGCAGTACTCTTGTAAGAGGGGCTTGTAACACCGATTTTAGTTCAATTCTAATTAGCAGCAATCCGTTTGTAGTCACGTTCCCTTAAGAATATGAGCGTTTGTAGTCGCGCAATTCATGGCGCCTCTTACATTCATGTTATCTGTTTGCAATGTTTTATGGGAGCTCAGCAGGGTGACAGGTGTATTACAACAATTGCAGATTTTCCCCCTTTTTGCCGAAAATTTTACATCCAGGGATGAATCAGAACCATTGAGTTCTCCAATAATTCTTCCTTTACCAAGACTCCAAAAATCCCATCCTCCGAGATGCAAAAAAACGCATCAACCCAACTTTTCCCGCAAACTTATTGGAAATATATTGGATATCTATTGTCCGGCAAACCACAAAAACTTCTCATCACCACACAGAATTAGGTATAATATCAGTATCAAAACCGATCCCAACACAAAAACAACCAGATACCCTTGAAAATCACAAACAACTATCCAAATGCAAAAACGACAACGTAAAACTTCTCAAATAAAATATCTACAACAAACCAAAAACTTTGATCCTCAATACAGATGAGAAATAAAAAAATAAAATTAATGCGAAAATAAGAAAAACACCTATAAACCCATACAGACACTGGACTTATAGGCAATTTAATAATCATACCGTGGTATGAAAAATCATACCGTACGGTATGATTTTAAGTAATACCGTTTCTGAAAAATAACTTCTCTCACATTAAACGCTTCTGTTGTAAAATCTGGCGGATAAAGTACTCGGACAAGAGTTTTTGTGACAATTGAATGCCTCTGGATTTGTAAAGGGTAGAAATTTGACACTATCGCATTAGCATTATGGTGGCACATTCACCCTCAGGGTTATTCAGTTTTAAAAACAATCGGTTAATAGGTTTTACTGTGAGTTTATCTTGTAGGTCGGGTAGAGCGCAGCGAAACCCGACAGGAATCAAACGTGTCGGGTTTCCCTTCGCTCTACCCGACCTACAATGCTATTATAACATATTAACATTTGTGATAAAATATAGCAGAAAAACCGAAAACTGAATAACCCTGATTCACCCTTGATTCTTATTGACCGTCAGGTAAGCAATTGATATAATAATCAACAATTGGGAAATAGTCACGGCACATTTTGGAGGGACAAATGGAAAACGAAGTAATGAGTAATGAGGAGAATTATGCTTTTGATGTGGCAGGTTACTTACACATTCCGGGCGTTCTAAATCAAGAAGAAGTTGAAGCACTGAACGAGGCATTAGATGCAGTTGGAGAAAGTGAGACGCTGTTAGGCGGGACGAGTCCACACCGAGAATTGTTCCGCGATCTACTGGTACACCCTAAATTGGTGTGGTATTTGAACCAGATTGTGGGACACGGATTCCGACTTGATCAAGTCCCTCGATTGCTGGGACAGCAAGACGGTGAAGTAGGTACAACACTCGTTGGCGGTGATGAACCGAGAAATCCATCTTTGGCATATCGTCAACAAAATGGTCTTAGGCGTTGTCAGGGTGTGAGAGCGATCTGGACATTGGAAGATGTCGCAGAAGGAGACGGAGGGTTGGTTGTTGTTCAGGCAAGCCACAAGAGCAATGTTGAAACGCCCAACGACTTAGCAACCGGCGTTGATGATATGGGATTGGTGCTGCAGCCTGCACTAAAGGCAGGCGATCTATTTTTGGTTGCTGTGCCTACGCTTCAAGGTTTTCGCCCGTGGAAAACCATACCGAAAAGGTTGCTAACCTATAAGTATGCTGCGCGTGCAGCAGTTCAATCCAATCCAGTTGGACCTTACTCAGAAACTGAGTCTTTACCGGGATGGGCGGACGAAGCAACGCCTGCACAAAAGGCAGTCATGTATAAACCTGGATTTAAGGGGTCGAATCCACAACCGGTGTTGAATACGGATGGCGAGAAGACCTGGGTGGAGGAGGATATGTCTGTCATTCATCCATCAATTTATATCCGAAACCCAGATTCTGGAATTGATGAGAAAGAGTTTTACTTTTGGGATCTGAATGGATATCTGGTAGTCCGTGGTTTGATGGATGAGCAGTGGCTTGCAGAGGCAAATGAGGCGGTGGATAAATTCCAAGATCGCATCGTCGTAGGCGATGAATTGGCGGGTGGTTCGGTAAGTCAAGCTGGCACAGGTCGTCCACTTCTGCCGGGTTTGTTAGACTTGCCTAATCCCTATAACGCACCATTTCGACGCATGATTGCACATCCTGCTGTGGTGCAGCGACTGAATTGGATGGGCGGTAGTGGCTATCGCATGAGTGGCGCGACCGTATTCTGTGCAGTTCAAGGCACATCTGGGCACTCACTGCACGATGGCAATGAACCTATGACACCATCACGCGGTTATTATTTCAAGAACGGTCGAAGCTATGCTGAGACTGTCACTATTACATGGCAATTGCGCGATGTGGAGCCGGGACTGGGAGGTTTTGCATGTGTGCCTGGGTCTCACAAGACACAGTATTCTATGCCACGCGGCATTCGGACGTGTGATGACACGATGGGTTTGGTGGTGCAACCCGTTATGAAAGCCGGAGATGTCCTTTTCTTCATGGATGGTGGATGTACCCACGGTGCCTTAGCGTGGAAGAATCCAATTCCCAGACGCGGGGTACTGATTAAGTATCAGTCGAAAAATGTCAATTGGGGCGGTGGTGTGGTTGATCCGCAAGACCGATGGGGCGATATGGTTGAAAATATGACCGAGGAACAGTTTGCTGTAATGCGAGGACCCGAAAGAGATGGCCGTCATCGGACAGTACCGCGATTAGTTGTGCATGATGGACAGGTGTCTGTTTCGTACGATCCGGAAGGGGATAGCTATTCCTCTAAGTATCGCAAACCCGGTGAAAAACGGGAATAGACTGAAGGTAGGCATCTTATGGTCACAACGACGGACAAGACGCTCGTAAGCTGGTTCTGCTTTGATGAGGAAACCCCCAAAAATTGCAGCGTAATTACCGTGCAGGCGGCTGAAAAGTATGATGCACTCGCTTTTGGAGAAGATGTTCCAGGTAAGTGGTCTATCGCCAGTGATGATAGCACTCGGACACAAACCCCCGAACAACTCGCGCAGAATCCAGAGCAGGAAATTGTACTCGGACAGTTCATGATGATGGCAGCTGTCTACAAGGACAACACGGTCACCGTTTACCGCGATGGTGAAGTGTACGCCGACTATACTATCAAAGAACCGTTTGATTTCCTTAACAGTCCCTATCTACAACTGGTAATTGGTTCGGTCAATCTAAATCCTAACTATGCGACATCGTTCAAAGGAAAGGTTAAAGACGTAAGGATTTATGCACAGGCTTTGACTCAAGAACAGATTAAGGAACTGAGACCAAACACACCTTCGGCAATTCAACCTTTCAGCTGGTATGATTTCTCGATAGATGGTTGGTGGGATGATCGTGCTGGAAAATTTCCTGAGTTTAGAAACATTGCCGCGAAAAAAGAGAACAAAGAAGACACTTACATAGTTTTTGATCGGGACGACAGACACATGTTTACGATGGACAACGAAGCAGTTCGTATCGCTCGTGATTTTCGTCAACGACTGATGCATGACCCAAGTCGTCCAACGTATCACTTGGTTAATTCCGATGGCGATAACGAAAGGAACTATTCGACTGATCCCAATTTCATGATCTACTGGAAAGGTCAGTATCATTTCGGCTATATGTATAAAGGTGATGAGCATGCCTTCGGACATTTCACAAGTACCGACCTTGTTCACTGGCGGCGGCGTAGGGACTGTGCCTTGGGCAGTGGTGGTTGTGGTACGGGTGGTACGATTATCACTAAAGATGATAAGAAAGTTATCTTTGTCGGCATATTTGGTGGGCGTGCGACTTATGTTGAGGCTTCGGATGAGCATCTGGAGAACTGGTCTAAACCCATTGAGATTGATGTGCCGCAAGAAGCAAGGGATGCCGATTATTGGGTATTCTGGGATCCGACAGCCTGGGTTGAGGGAGATTACTACTATATTTTTTCTGGGGATCACGCTATGGAGGATACACGTCCAGGATTAGGAAATTGGTATAAAAGAACAACACTGATGCGCTCAAAAGACTTTAAGAAGTGGGAGTTTCTCGGTGAATTTATGACGAAAGAGTTGCCGGGGCTGGAGCATCACGATCATTCCTGCACTGATTTCTTTAAGCTCGGCAATAAGCACATGATGCTGCTTATCAGTCATAGCTGGGGTGCGCGGTATTATCTCGGTGAATGGAAAGATAACAAGTTTACGCCCGATTTTCATACCAAGATGAGTTGGACCAACAATTATCGCGGCATACCTATCTATTGGGCACCTAAGACCTTTCTGACACCAGATGGACGTAGAGTTGTCATTACCAATATACAGGTTAACCTTGGCAATACTTTATGGAGCTGTATATTCTCATTGCCGTGGGAATTGAGTCTGCCTGATGACGGGATTGTACGTATAAAACCGGTTCGTGAACTTGAGTGTCTCCGCTACAACGAAACGGCTGAGAACAATATTGTGGTCAAAAACGGTGAAAACTACAGACTAAAAGAAATCTCTGGGGATACGGTTGAATTGAATGTCACAATCAAGTCTACCGAAGCAAAGGACTACGGCGTAAAAGTGTTCTGTGACAAAGACAACCAGAATGGGATGGAGATCTTCTATTCAGCCGACGAGAAGACGATTTCGATAGGTGATGGCAACGAAGAGCCAAAAGCGTATGGTAGTTCCCAACCTTATGGCGTTGCCCCGTTCGAGTTGAACGCGGGAGAGGATTTGAGTTTACGAATATTCATAGACAGAGCACTCGTGGAAGTCTTTATCAATGAACGTCAGGCAGTCGTACAGAGCCAACTGCACAAACCGGAAGACGTTGGAATATGCCTTTACAGCATCGGTGGGGACATCAAGGCAGATGTAACGGGTTGGAAGATGGCACCAGCGAATCAATGGTAAGAGAAGTACCAAGACGACGAAACGAGAATGTAGCATTTATTGGAAGATAGAACAACTTCATCATTTATATTGCGTAATCCCAAACACAACAAAATGAATTCTAAACTACTTGATCATCTCAGACAACCAGAGCGTCTAAAGAAGATTGCCATTTGGGTAGTGTCAACCCTACTCCTATTTTTTGGCTTTTACACTAACCTATGGCATGTGGCAGATCAGAACTGGTTTGACACGCATCAGAAAGATACCGAAAGCCATATAATGGGAAGAATGGTTAAATCTCGCCAAGATGGATTCTTCTCGGCTGGTGGTCTGAATGGATGGGGTACAGCGAAAATTACTGATACGGAGTGGATACCGCCAACTGAAAGGACGCCTCAGTATACAGCCTATCTTCATAATCTTACCTTTGAAAAATTTTCAACTTACAATTCACAACCTGGTGGTCAAGGTATGATTTTTAGTCTACTTGATAGACTAATTCCATTTTCGCCTCAAGTTAAGTTACAGATATTCTATGTCCTGACAGCTTTACTTTCAGCAATCACGTTGACATTTATCATAGACTGGTTTTATGAGGAGTTTGGCGGGTGGGCTGCAGCACTTGTCATTGGTTCGGCAGTGCTTTCGCAATGGCTGACAGTCTTTGGAAAAAATCTATGGTGGAGTCTATGGGCATTCTATTTACCGATGATTGTCGTGCTGTACTTCCTTAAACGCCACAGAGTTCCAGAGAACCGTCAGCACCTCTGGTTTGGCATATTGATTTTCATCTCAATGTCAATTAAATGTTTCATCAACGGCTACGAGTATATCACAACCACACTGATAATGATGATAACACCTTGTATCTATTACGCCTTCCTTGACAAGTGGAGTAGGCAGCAATGTTTGAAATGGACGCTTGCAGCCGGGATCGGTACTGGTGTAGCAGTTCTCCTGAGCATGCTAATGCTATGTTTCCAGATTGGTGCTGTCAAGGATGGGTTTATGGATGGAATTGAGCATGTGATATGGTCATTTGGAAAACGCACGTATGCCAGTCCCGAAGATTATCCACCAATATATGCTGCCAGTCTTGAAGCAGGGACGATAGGGGTAGTTATTACCTACATGAACGGTATTTTCTTTAATTTCAACAACTATATTTCTCTGGAAAATACATTTGTCCAGAACCACCTATTCAAAATACGCTATTATTATCTGATAGTTCTTTTTATAGCGGTGTCTGCGCTGCTATTTTGGCGTAGTAAAAAGATGGTAGCGGAGCGACAACGGCAGCACATTGCGTTAATCTGCACGACTTGGTTTTCTATTTTAGCACCTTTGTCATGGTTTATTATCTTCAAAGCACACTCATACATCCATACGCACATGAGTTTTCTTCTGTGGCAAATGCCCTTTACACTCTTCGGCTTTGCAGTGTTGGGTTCTGCCGTTATAGCATGGACGAAAAAAACCGAATCAAAGCAAGCTTAGGTTGCATTGATGAGAAAGAACCATACCTCACTTGCTAAGTAAAATAATTTATTGAGCCTTTTCTTATATCAAATTCACGTTACCTTGAAACCTTTATCTCTCCCCATGCGATAGCGAGTTTTTCTTGAGGACTAACAGCAAGTCCTTGTGAATTGTAGTTCCGTTCGATTTCATTGTTTGTTAGTACCCGATTATAGATGCCCACCTCGTCAATTAGCCCTTCAAAATATCTACGGGTGGTTTTGCCGATTCGGACAGATGCGCCAATGAATAACGGAGATTCTGTGGTAATATCTGTGCCTTCAGTCTCTCCTCCCTCAGCATCCAACTTGCCGTCAATATAGATGCGAGTCGTATCCGATCTGTCTGAAACAAAAAGCACATGATGCCATTTTCCATCGACCACTTCCTTGGCTGAAGCTAACACGAGTTTCGGACCACCACCAACCTCGTTTGCAATCGTTACGTTCACTTGAGTCCCAATAATTTTCCAGAGTATCCTGGCGTTGTTACCTCCATCTCCCTTGCTGACAATTGTAGACTGTCCCCCATCCAATTCTGGTGGTTTATCAACCTTGATCCATGCCATCATTGAGAAATCTTGGTCTTCATCAAAATCCAAACTACCATTGGCAGGCGATGCAACATCAATCACATCTGGTTCCCCTCCGAATTCAAACGCTTCTCCAATTTTGCCTTTCACATGCTTAGGTGCACCTACAATCGTTCCGTCATTGCCTCCCGCAAGGTCTTTAACGGTGTTGCCTTGAACACCAACATCATCAAAACTCCAGTAGCTAACTAATCCGTCTTCAACAACTTGGCTCAGAAGGGGATTCGTCTGCAAAACCAAGATCGCTAAAGCCAAAATCAACCCTTTTCTTGCGTTCATTTGATATATCCTCTCTTGTGTTGCATATTGTTATGTAATCGTCTAACTGTAAGTGTTGCTCAAAATCCTCCACCAACATCCATCAATGATATGGTTTTTCCGAATTATAGCATACATAGAAAAAGAGGTGCAATTTTTCTCTGCCACATCCACACCAAAAAGATTGTAAAAAGGAGATAATCGTGGTAACATAGTTCAAGTATTTGTAGTGAAGGAACGAGCACCAGGCAACTTGGAGGGATTATGAGCTTAAATGGATTAGATCGGTGGATTGGTAAAGACCAATTGAGCCCCAACGAGATAGATGGAAATCGCTTTTTAAAAGCTGCCAGTCTCTTCGCAGATACAGCGATACAATACGGCAGAGATAGGTACAGCGGCAAAGATATGCCGCTCTTTGCAGACTGCCTGCATATTGATCATTTAAAGGCACCCAGATCAATGACATCTCACCGCTCAGGCACCGAGCCAAAACCGACGGTCTGGAGTTACTTTCAGAATCAGCAGAACTTGATGCGGTTGCTTGCTTCTTTAAGCCAGTTCACTGGAGATGGCAAATATGTCTATGCTGCAGGAGAAGCCGCCGAATATATGTTCAACAACTACTGGTATCCAGAGAGTGGCGTTCTGCATTGGGGCGGGCACGGCTATGTGGACTTGGTAACCGGCAATCGGTACGGCATGAAGGGCGTTGTTCACGAAATAGAGGACGTATACCCCTACTGGGAATTGCTAAGGGCTGTAGATGCGGACCGAGGTGAGATGCTGATGAAAGGCATTTGGGAAGTAAATATGAAGGACTGGGATGCTTTACACTACAACCGACACGGTGATTTCAAAAAGCAGGTTGATCATGCCAATACTTGGAACAGACCTTGGAACGGATACCAAAAACCTCATATCAGTGGAGACCTCTCGTTTATCAGTGTGGCACTGGATTTGGCTTACGCTGGTTACAGCTTGGGCTACCAAAATCATGAGGAGGCACCTCGGATTTGGGCAGAACGTCTTTTAAATTTGATTATACAGCAGAGAGACCCAGAAACTGGCATCTGGCCCAATCTGATTCATCCACAAAGTGCCAAACGAGGGCTAAACATATTCGGCAGAAAATATCCACAGGCGACCGAACCGAGAGTCTATGTAGGCAATCAGTTGAACCACACCATTACACAGATGATGGGTATGCTGACAATCGTAGAAAATGCCCAAAAGTACAGCCGCATCGGGGAAATGGCACACATTAAGGAAGCGGTTGAACAACACATCATCGGTTTCCTAAACGCCTCCTACGATCTGAAAAACAATACGTTAAAAAGCATCGTTATTGATGGGACGGACCTCACAGATTTTCGGATAAAGGGACCTTTCAGAGATGCAAAGTTATACTTTGGTGCAAAAGAGGGAGGCGCGTTTCTACCACAAAACATTACACCGCTCTTTACCTCCGTCTGTGCGCGTGGATATCGGGTTTCTGGAGGTAGAACTGAATTCAGAGACTACCTACGCACCATGTTTAAAGCCTTTGGAATCGGAGACATCGGTGCTGACAAGAACAGCGAACCGATGTTGAATTTTGATACAACTGTTCTGGAACCCGCTTATATCTTCGCACTGGTGGATCTGTATCGGGTAGAACCGAAGGCAGAATTTCTGACAATGGCGGAGCGAATAGGGGATAACCTGCTGCAAGGCAGACAACATGTTAATAGCGGTCTTTTCACGCTTGAAGATGACTTTATATTCCACAGCAAGGTGATGGATAAACCAGAGCTACAAGAGGGACATGAAGGGAAAAGTGTGGCTGAACTTCTGCAGGATACCCATAGAACCGCTAACCTTGATGCGATGGAGCCGCTGGCACTGCTCAGCATCTACGCAGCACAAACTGGACAGTACAATATCCTGCCCGGCTGGACAGCGGGTGGTCTTTACCTCAAGGTGAGCAGTGTAGGTCATATTGTTAGCAAAGAGATGCAGCTATGGTTTGATAAACCTGCACTCAAACGGTTTTATAAGGACAGTAATATTAACTGTACTTGGGAAATTGATGAAGGCTAAGATGGCTGATAGCTAATAAAGATATTGACAACTTCGTTGAGGTTGATATATCATAGCGGTAAGTGTTGATACATTGCTATCGTCCGAAAGGAGTACCGAAAATGCCGAAAGTTCTCTCACTCGTAGCATATAACGATTTAGAAAGCCAAGTCGAAGCACTGGAAAGAGATGGATATGTTTATTTTCCCAGCGTGCTTGATGCCGAGGAAATTGCTGAATTGCAAGCAACCATGGATCGATTAGAGGCAATCCCAGAATGCTTGGATACACACCAAACACCCCAAAATGGCGGCAAATTCCTCAACAAAATCATTAACAACTCCTTTAATCGAGATCCGCTGTATCTCCAATTCCTTGATAAATCACCGATTATTGAAGTAGCCGAGGCGACGCACGGCGACGATTGTCATTGTATCGGGATGCAATCGTGGTTGACAGGACCGGGACGTCCAGATCAAGGGTTACATACCGATTGGCTGCCAGTCCCACTACCGACAGAAATTCGTACCGATCCACGCGTCAAAATTCCAATCTTCATCACCACCGCCCACTACTATCTCAACGATATGTCTGAAGAATTGGGTCCGACGAAATTTGTCCCAGGCAGCCATTTTTCCGGCTGCTCCCCAAGCGGAGCGACTGAGTGGAACAATCGAGGTGAAGAGAGTATCTTATGCAATGCGGGAGATGTGGTGCTTTTCCGTAGTGAAGTCTGGCATCGCGGTTCTGCCAATACGACTGACGAAACCCGTTACCTTTTACAGGTACATTATGCCAAACGGATGATTACACAGAAATACCCGCCTTATCTAAATAAGTTTCAGTTTGATGAATCAATTCTCGCCCAAACGAACCCTCGGCAGAGACGTCTCCTCGGCGATCATCGACCCAGCAACTATGATTGAGGTAACACGGAATTTGAGGTGTGTCCTTGCTGGATTCGGACGGTTAGGTAGTCAGTAATGCACGCCTTATATTGCTAAACTTTGGACAATTTTAGATTCCTCAAGGAGTACTGAAAATGGCGAAGGAACTATCACTCATCGCCTATAACGATTTAGAAAGTCAAGTTGAAGCACTGGAAAGGGATGGATATGTCTATTTTCCCAACGTGCTTGATGCTGAGGAGGTCGCTGAATTGCGTACAATGATGGATCAATTAGAGGCAATCCCAGAGTCTCATGATCGGGACGAAACACCCCAAAATGGTGCCTCATTCCTCCACAAACTCATCAGCAATTCATTTAATCGTGCCCCGTTATATTTGCAATTCCTTGACAAATCACCTGTTTATGAAGTTGCCGAGGCAGCACACGGTGAGGATTGCCATTGCATCGGTATGCATTCGTGGCTGACAGGACCGGGACGCCCGGATCAAGGATTACATACCGATTGGCTGCCCATCAGTCTACCAGCAGAGGTTCGTTCGGATCCACGTGTCAAAGTTCCAATCTTTATCACTACTGCTCACTACTATCTCAATGATATGTCCGAGGAATTGGGACCGACGAAGTTTGTACCGGGCAGCCATTTCTCTGGGTGTTCTCCAAACGGAGCAACCGCGTGGAATAATCGTGGGGAAGAGAGTATCTTATGCAATGCGGGAGATGTGGTGCTTTTCCGTAGTGAAGTTTGGCATCGTGGCTCTGCTAATACGAGTGACGAAGTCCGTTATCTCTTGCAGGTACATTATGCGCAGCGGATGATTACACAGAAATATCCGCCTTATTTGAACAAATTTAAGTTTGATGAATCAATTCTTGCACAAGCGAACCCTCGGCAGAGGCGACTCCTCGGTGACCATCGACCAAGTAACTATGATTAAGATTGTCCCAACTTCTAATAGATATGACATTGAACAAACCCGAAAAAATCCCAGTAGGAACACCCTTTGAATTCGGTGAGCATCGTTTTTATTTTGGTGAGGAGATCGTCGAATTAGCAGATTCCAGCTCACTTCTCAATAATCTCGGTGCGCTGCATAGAAAGATGTACGAGGATGGATATCTGTTTATTCGAGGTTTCCATCCGCGGGAACATGCAGAGAAAGCTGCACATTGGACATTGCAAGCCATTGCAGAAAGGGATGGGTTAAAGGCGGATACTTCGGTTAAAAAGGGTATCATCGGCGAAGCGAATCAGACATTTAGTTTCTTTCGGCAAACCGAAGTGGCGCATGCCCAACCGATTCTTGATGTTGTGGATAGCCAGCGAACGATGCAGTTCTACGAAGAATTCCTCGGTGGTCCAGTCATTACGTTTGACAAGCGTTGGCTTCGCTGCATGGCGAAGGGTAGACACAACCATTTTCATTACGATAGCGTTTATGTTGGGCGCGGCACACAGAACCGTTACACGATGTGGAGCGCATTGACAGACATTGGTCTGGAAAATGGACCACTCGTCATCTGCCTCGGTTCACATAAGCATGATCAGTTAAAATCCACCTATGGCGCGACCGATATGGACCGCGACTTAACCGAGGCTGTGTTCAGCACTGATCCACGTGAGATGGTTGAGAAATTCGGATTCACATTAGCAACAACGCATTTCCTACCGGGAGACGTTATTATTTTTGGACTTTACATGATGCACAGTAGTGCTCCCAATCGCTCTGACCACTATCGTATTAGCATTGATACGCGATACCAACTCGCTCGCGAAGAGAAGGATGATCGCTTCTTTTTCCGTGAAGATGGCAGTTGGCTTGGTAATTTTTACAACAAAGGCGTAAGTTACAAACCCATAACGGAACTCCGACAGGAGTGGGGATTGGAATAAAACCTTTATAAGGAGGATTAATATGGTTTACAAACAATGGAACCTTACAGTTTTAATCGGTATGCTGATTTTTTCTTGGATTGGAATCAGTGTAGCAGAAGATTCAACTGCAACTGGTACTGTATTTCTGGATACAAACAAAAATCAAGTAAAGGACGACAACGAAAAAGGGTTGTCTGGGGTTCGCGTTTCTAATGGGCAGGATGTTGTTCAAACCGATGCCAACGGGAAATACTCCCTTGCAGTCAGTGATGACACCATTCTCTTTGTTATAAAACCCCGCGGATATATGACACCAACTAATGAAAATCGCCTTCCGAAATTTTATTACATTCACAAACCGCACGGTTCACCAGAAGGACTGAAGTATGCTGGTGTTGCTCCGACAGGTCCATTACCAGAATCGATCGATTTTCCCCTCACTGAACAGTCCGAACCTGACACCTTCAAGGCACTCGTCTTCGGGGATACACAACCCAATAATATGCAAGAGATTGAGTGGTTGGCTCATGATGTGGTTGAAGAAGTTATTGGAACTGATGCAGTGTTCGGAATCAGCCTTGGCGATTTGGTAGGTGACAATTTAAACCTATTCCATCCTCTCAACGAAGTGATGGCGACTGTTGGAATACCATGGTACAACGTGTACGGTAACCATGATATGAACCGTCGTGCTAAAGTTGACCGCTTCGCCGATGAGACATTCGAACGTGTTTACGGTCCCACATGCTATTCTTATGATTGGGGCCCTGTCCATTTCATCAATATTGACAATGTGCATTGGTCCCGTGATGAGGAGAACAATACTGTCTATTTCAGTGAGGTAGGAGAGCGGCAGCTGACGTTTATTCGAAATGATCTTGCTTTTGTGCCGAAAGATCAACTTGTTGTGATATCCATGCATATTCCATTGACGGAGATGCGTGATGTACAGAAATTGATGAATCTTCTCGGCGACCGACCCAATACATTATCCCTGTCCGCACACACACATGTTCAACATGATGATTTTATCGGACCTGAACATGGTTGGCATGGCGACGACCCGCATCATCACCATAATCATGCAACGGCATCAGGCAGCTGGTGGCAGGGTACGTTTGATGAAATCGGTATTCCACACACGACCATGCGAGATGGTGCACCGAATGGATATGGCATCTTCACATTTAGCGGAAATAAGTATTCAATTCGGTTTAAAGCCGCCCGTCGTCCTGCGGATTATCAGATGAATATATGGGCACCTTGGGAAGTTGCAGAAGCGGACACAGGTAAAACAGATGTTCTTGTGAATATATTTGGTGGGACTAAACTTTCAAAGGTTGAAATGCGACTGGGTGACACAGGGAAATGGAAACCTATGTCCTACACGCCGCAGAAAGACCCATACTTTCAAGCACTCAGGAAGCGGGACGAAACCTACGATCTTGAGCGGAAAATGCATACTGCATTACGTGAATCAATGAAACCATTTATAAAGGAAGAGGAACAACTACCACAGAGAGGCAAACGTCTTAGTTTCGGAGTACCAAAATCTACACACATCTGGCAGGCGAAACTCCCAGCGAATTTCCGCAAAGGAACGCACGTTATCTATGTCCGTACAACAGATATGTTTGATCAAACTTTTTCAGGACGCAGAATCATCAGAGTGCGCTAACCCGGTAGTAGCATTCAACTGAAGTGAGTTCACAAATGGTTTTGAAATATATCCATAGGATAGGTGTGCGGGGGAATTAATATCTCTTGTGGGAGGCGTTTTCAACGCCGATACGTCATTCAATCGGGCTTACAAAGCCCTCCCACAAGAAAATATATCTAAAAATCACACCATCACACTCTCTATCCACGCTTCATCAATTTCAAGTCCGAAACCGGGAGCATCTGACGGAACAAGGTAACCGTCTTTAATGACTGCTGTTCCGGGCAATTTGACCATCTCTTCAAGTGGAACACCGGGTGCAGAAACACCTTCAGAACGTTCGCCCCACGTAATTGCAGGCATAGCATAAGCAAGATGTTGTCCATACGGATAATTCATGCCGCCGTGCGTAATCACCGAGATACCGTTTGCTTCAGCAATATGACATATTTTAACCGCTGAAGTAATACCACCACACCACAAAACGTCAGGTTGGAAAATGTCAACCAATCTTTGTCCTGCCGCTGCCGCAAAGACAGTTGGCAGATACCAATGCTCTCCTGTAGCAAGCGTTTGCCACGGTATACGTTGTCGGACTGTTTTGTATCCCACCAGATCATCAGCGGAAATGTAATCCTCCATCCATTTTAAACCGTAAGGCTTCATTGTTTCACAGACGCGCACCGTGTACTCTACATCGAAGTTCGTCCACGCATCCAGCATTAATTCAACGTTATTACCGATTATCTCTCGTGTATCTGCCACCAATTCTTCAAGTTTTCGCAAACCTTCTAATCCGTCTTCTGGACCGTACGGTGTGAATAGCTTTGTCGCTTTGAAACCGAGTTCCATATACCATTCTTGGTCGAAACCAGATGCATAACAGAATATCTTATCTTTTTGAGGTCCGCCAAGGAGTTCATAAACCGGCCTTTTCAGGATTTTTCCTTTGAGATCCCACAAAGCACAATCAACAGCGCTGATAGCATAACTCGTCAAACCGGTTGCACCAAACGCAGTTGACAGTCGCACCATTATGTCCCACAATTTTTCGGTAGCCATGCAATTCTGTCCAACAAGATGTGGAGCAAAATGGTCTCTGATAATTTGACTGACCGGTGCACCGTAGAGTGAAATTCCAAACCCCCAGGTACCGTCTTCAGCCGTTACGATACAAGCAGGTCTTTTCCATTCTGCTTGTGATATGTGCGTAGAATCAGGTGTTTGATAACGGTCAATGGGACGGTTCAAGCGGAATGTTTTTGCTCGACTCGGTGTGCGTTTCGGTGTCTTTGGTTTCGGATTTAACGTAATTTCTACAACGCGAATGTCCTTGATTTTCATAATATTTCCTTTATACGTTTCAACTCTATGCCAATATTATATCAAGCCCTTTAGGGTATGTAAATATTTTGTCAAAGTATTGTAGGAGCGATCTCCAAATCGCGATCATTTTTAATCGGGAATCGGAGTTTCCAATCATGTAGTCGGGAATTGGAGTTCCCTCCTACCGTAAACGTGAGTTTGATAATTAGATTGAATATAGATGTAGGGAATCAACGCAGCATGCGCGTATGGCATGCTGCGGGGTTGAGGCACGAAACCCATAAATCAACGGTATGAATGCCATTAGGCATTCCCCGGGTGTCAACTTAAGAAAACGTATATGTTTTTATGAGTGCTTCTCAGCCCTTATGGTGATTGAAACTGTCCCACATTTAGTCCCGTAGGGACGATATGTTTATAGAAATATGTTACCCACCGCCTCTTGAGTTCCGTAGGAACGACATATCTGACTGGTGGACTGAGGCGACAACATACCGCCCCTACGGGGCTCAAGAGATGGATTATCCGTTTTCTATAAACATACCGCCCCTACGGGGCTCAAGAGGGTTTTCCATGTTTGAAAATTGCTTAAGTTGACACCTATGGGGTTGAGGCACGAAACCCAACATTAAACGATTTTACAGACTGGAAATGTTGGGTTTCACCTTCGGTTCAACCCAACCTACGGGATTTATCAAACTCACGTTACCGTAAGAATGATCTACCAAATAATTATTACATGGGACGTTTCCACCTTCCATGTAATAATGGCACGGAATTTGCTTAACATGATTATAGTATAAACCTAAATAAAACGGAATTGCGTTGATACAACAAGTATTATACAGGCTTTCAAAAGGATTTGTTGAAAGAGATAGCAAAAGGTGTATAGAAAATGAACATCGTTGTCCAAATTGTGAACAAATTTCGATTTCTCACAAGACAGAATCTGCAACATAGTTTACATAAAGGTTTTGGCATTGGAAAACTTTTTTCCAGCAGTTTCCTGCCGAATGCGCCTTTTATACTGTCAGTTTGTTTACATCTGATAGGTATATCAATTATCGGTCTATCCGCCGTCAAAACGACAGATAGTAGTAGCAATGCTATGCAAATTGATATTTTTTCAATGTCCGCTCCCAAACCTGTTGCGATCCGTCCTCCTACTAAACAACATATCCCTAAATTAGTTGTGCCGCAACCTGTTCGTTTGGATCGTCAACAGCCTCAAGTAGTGCGTCCAGTTACACCTGTGACAACGACTGAAATTCCAGAGGTCACCACATTGACCCAAGCTGCGACATTAACTGGAAACTTCACTTTGAACACTCCACAAAATTCTTTGTCTGATGTTGAATACCCAATTGCAATGTCAGTTGAAACAAAACCAGTTACTACTTCATCTGTCTACGTTTTCCCACAAAGAACTGAGCGAAAGTTGGATGTGCCAGCACCAAATTTAGACAATTTACAGATAGATGCTATTCCTTTAAACATGCCGACTATTAATGAACCCACTCAAAACGCTACCTTCGTTAAAAAAGTTGAGCCGATATATCCCGAATCTGCTCGTGCCACGCACCAAGAGGGATTAGTCGTTCTTGAAGCCACCATAGGCATAGATGGGAAAGCGCAAAACATACGTGTCGTTGAGGTTAGAAAAATTAGTGGTCTTGGTTGTGAAGAAGCAGCAATTCAAGCACTCAAATCGTCGTTATTCACACCAGCGATGCAGGGCAAAACAGCCGTTAGTCAGCGCCTTCGCATTCCGTATCGTTTTAGTTTGAAAAGTTAATTCTTCTCCTTAACTTGTCATCTATATAATCAGGCAACACTCCTCAATCTCTTCCATTCAAGGGTGCGTAAAGTTTTCGTACAAAGCATATTGTCGGTTGGTTTCGCTTCGCCTTTCCCGATCTATATCTTCAATATATTAATACATATCCTAATTTCATATTATAGTTCTCGTAGGGAATCAACGC
>JAPPCZ010000093.1 GCA_028824685.1 Candidatus Poribacteria bacterium | reverse complement strand
GGCGGTTTCTGGTTCTCCATTGCGCGAATTTGCACAGGTGATGTGTGGGTGCGTATCTCTTGAAGTCCATCGTGGATAATTCTTAGAGCGTGCTGCTGTTGTGCTGAAATCATCTTATTTAAATTGCTATTTGGGTATCCTTATCCTGAGAGGTTTCTAAAATCAATACGGCGCAGGGCAATATCAATGAGCAACAGAATTAAGGCGGTAATAAGGAAAGGTCGCCATAGATGAATTCTCAGCGTTACAGGACTTTCGGGAGAACGAAACGCCTCCTCAGCAGAAATGTTGAACTTTCCACCGGATACCGTTGAAAGTTGGGTTAGAAGTGATTCGTTGGCATTGTGGACGAGATATTCTTCAGGGTAGGAAACAACAGTGCCTGTTACTTGCGTATTGACGATTTCTCCTGCCTGTTTTTGCATGATGTTTAAGAAATAAGGACCGACATCTTGTGTTGAGAATTCGAGTTCATATCGTCCGGGTGAGGTTTGTGAGATAGCGAGTTGTTTCTTTTTAAGATCGGGCCCGATAAGCGAAATATCACTGTCCAATTCGTTTAAGAAATCTCCAGTTTCACTAAGCGCGTCGATAGCAAGGTGTGCAACCCCTTTCTCTTTGGTGATTTCAGCTTGGAAGTTGCTGAGTGTAGTTTTACGCATCGTGTCACGCACAAGCTGTGTCCAGAATTTCCCATAGCCGGGCCATTCTAACCAATCCGATGCCCATCGCGCTTTCGCATCGGATGTGAATGCAACAGCCTTACCTAAGCCGTATTGCCAACTGGCAAGGACAGGATCGCCACGGTCAGAGACGAGGAAGATTTCTGCGGTGGGACGTGGATGGGTTGCCACATATCCGAGGAGGAAAGGTGCAAGTTCAAGGTCAATACCACTTAAAACTTGGGTTGGTTTAATACGTTGGGGTATAAAAGGTTCGTCAATAATAGCGGATTTAGAGGCAGTAACGGTTTCCTTAGCAAATATCTGGGGAACGTTATACGGGTCTTGGGTAAAATAGTCGCGTCCACCGCCCCACTTTGCGAGATCACCAAGCATATTCATATCAGCACCACTGCCGATGCCGACTGTGGAAATCGTGATGCGCTCAGAATACATGGAACTTGCTATCCCATACCAGTCTCCGGGTTGGGAATGACCATCACTCAGAACGATGACGTGCTTGAGTTTAGCACTTGTCTCAGTCAAAGCGAAATATGCTTGTTGAAGTGCTGGATAAAGATTTGTGCCGCCACCCGCCGTGATTGATCCCACCTGATTCGATATGAACTGCTTATCTGATGCATCATGCATTTCAGTAATCCAGAATGGTGAACCGTCAAAAGCGATAACACCAATTTTATCGCGCGGTCCAAGTAGTTCAACCGTTGCGCGTGCTGCTTCTTTCGCTAATTCAATCTTGATACCGCCCATACTTCCAGATTTGTCAATCACAAGCACCATTGCCAAGGATGGTGTTTCCTTTTTCTTTTCAGTGTCGGTGCGGACGGGTAAAATCTCTTCAATTGGTGTTTTATAGTAGCCACCCAAGCCGTAACTGTTCTCACTGCCGAGCATCATAAATCCGCCTCCAAGGTCTTGCACATAAGTACGGATAAGTTCCATCTGCTTTTCGCTAAGACGATTAGCAGGAACATTACTAAAGAGAACAAGTTCATAGTTTTGGAGGTCCGCAAGTTCATTCGGTACACCTAAGCCGTTGCGGACATCAACACGAATCTTAGCATCCTCAAGCACTCGCATTAAGTATCGAGTTTGCGACTCATTTTCATCAATAAGCAAAACTCTCGGTTTACCAGAGACTGAAACGATGCCGAATGCCCGATTGTTGTCGTAACGTGTGTCTTGTGTCGTGCGGCAAGTTGCGTCATAAGTCAATGTGCCGCTTTCCATAGAAGTTTCAGTGAACAAAACACGATTTTCACCTTCAACAAGTCGTACTTCTTTTTTTGCTACCTCAAATTTATTCTTATAGAGATTGATCTGTGCAATATCTTCATGATTGCTGTGAATTAGGACTTCTAAGTTGAATGGTGCACCTTGTTTAACCTGTGCAGGTGCATCAATTCGCTGTACCATTACTTCTGGGTCATCACTTGGATATATCGGAACCGTGTCAATCTGAATGCCGAAGTCCTTACCCCGAAGTCCTGTGTGAATGGCATCGCCTTGCGTTTCTATTCCATCTGTTATAAGAACAATGCGTTTGTTTGCATTCGCGGGAAAAACACTCCATGCTGTTTCAATTGCTTGGGCAATATTTGTTGTGTCTGCTGCATCCTCATCAGCATCTATCCAAGTCTGTTTTGTTTCAGCAAGATCCAATTTTTCTTCTGAACTTTTCTGATTTTCCAGATGAGCTGCCTGAAGAATCTCTGCCTTATCTGTAAACGCAATGACACCTACTTGTTGATTTCCGCTACGCGATTCAAGTGCTTCGTTGATGAATTCAGTTGATTTTGTTAAACCATCCTCTGAAATGCTATCCGAAATATCCGCGAGGAACATGACTGCCAGTTTATCATCGGTTTTCAGGTACTGTAGATCCGCAACACTTAGAATAAGTAGGAAAACAATTATAATCCTGACGCATAGACTAATTAGTCGTTGTGTTCGAGATAAATCTACGAGGCTGCGCCGAAAACCGTAGTAAAGAACTGGTAATAAAAGCAGCAATAATAGCAAAAAAGGACGTGTAATTTCCATAATCTTATGTTATTTCAATGGGTTTCAATTAGTCTTGGTGACAATCAGGTTTTACGGCTGAGTTTGGTGGTATTGATAAAAGTATACCACAGAAATTTGGCAGATGGCAAGACAAAAGGTCAGAACAGCAACATCGGCAGGTATAATACCATATTTCGGCAGGTATAATACCATATTAACGTAATTTTTCTTGTATATATATTCTTTTAGATATGTTATTGTGAAGAAATGAAAAAGAAAAAACATGAGGTTTTTCCTCACTTTTCAGTAGAAGTTCTTAGACAAAAGTATCTTGAATGTGAATGTCCTCGTGAACGGACACATTGGCATATT
>JAPPCZ010000027.1 GCA_028824685.1 Candidatus Poribacteria bacterium | reverse complement strand
TTTACCGAGCGTCTCGGACCTCTTGAGTTCCGTAGGAACGCTATGTTTATAGAAACGTGTGTCATCCATACTTTCTTAGTCCCGTAGGGACGCTATGTTTATAGAAAAAACGACACCCTTTTTCTTGAGTTCCGTAGGAACGGCATAGAAGACTTACCATATCGTCCCTACGGGACTAAGGAACTACCGGATTTATTTTTCATCTTCTTACGGGACTGAAGAAACCTTCGCGGGGAGACAATGCACGAAGCAATAAGCAGACAAGGCCAAATTGGCTTATATCTTCTTGAAGATGCCATATTGGAGCTGCTATATCTCACCCGATTAGGCAGCAATAAGGCGTGGCTAAACAGCACAGATATCCATCATGCACTTGGACTGCAAGCAAATTCTGACTCACATTATGAGATTGTGCAAGCAGTTCTAAATTCATTATATGAATCAGGAAGAGTTAATCGTAAAGGTTCTTTAAAAAAACTTTATTGGCGCATCACCGATGTAGAATATGGTAAACGCCAAATTGGGGGCGAAAATTGAGGCTATTATGAATATACGTAATTTAGTCGTTGAATTTATCGGCACCTTCGCGCTAATCTTTATCGGTGCGGGTGCGTTGGCAATCAATCAAGCAAATTTAGTCGGTGTTGCACTTGCCCACGGGTTGGTCATTGTGGCGTTTGCGTATGCATATGGACATATCTCAGGCACACATATCAACCCTGCTGTGACGTTCGGACTCTTGGTAGCCGGTGAAATTCGGTTTGGTGCAGCCATAGGATATTGGATTGTGCAGTTTGCAGGCGGTATTTTGGGGGCGTATGTTCTCAAAGGTGTGTTGCCGGTAAACGGTGATTTGGGGGTAACTATTTTAGCCACGAATGTGACGCCGTTAAGTGGACTGATAGTTGAAACCATACTCACATTCTTCCTCGTCAATACGATTTTCAATACTGCTGTGAGCGGAAAAGCGGGGAACTTTGCTGGACTCGCCATCGGATTAACTTTAGTGCTTTGCATCCTGATGGGAGGGCCGTTGACACGTGCGTCCCTCAATCCTGCACGAACGTTGGGACCTGCTATCGCAGCCGGTGCTGAACATGCACAGTGGGGTAACATCTGGCTTTATTTTATAGGTCCATTTATAGGTGCTATGCTTGCTGCGCTTCTGTATATTGGTATTTTGAAAGATAAAGACGCTGAAACCGAATAGTTGTAGCATTGTAGGTCGGGTTTCGTAAACTCTACCCGACCTACGAAATAAACTGCAAATGGGTCGCGATTCGGAGATCCCTCTTACATAATTTACTATAAATTCGAGAAAACTCATTATCTGAAAAGGGAGAGGACAAAAGAAAGTGGGTAATCAAAAATGTGAAAAACAGAAAACGAAAAAGATGTTCTTTGCTGGCGTTTCAGGTTATTTTTATCCGTTTACACTTTATCCGATTGGGACGGATTTACCGGATGTTGAGGCAGTTTATATTTTCACAAAAGCGGAGGACGGATCGTGTGACCCACTTTATATTGGACAGACAGGGACCCTTAAAAGCACTATCAGTGATCACGCAAAGTGGACTTGTGTGAGCCGTTTGTTTGTGAATGCGTTGTGTGTCTATTTCGAGAAGGACGCAACGGTTCGAAAACAAATAGCAAACGATCTAATAGAAATGCAGTGCCCGCCTTGTAATGATTGATCTTATACCATTTCTAAATAATGATATTATATTATTTCGTAGGTCGGGTAGAGCGAAGCGAAACCCATAAGTGTCAACTTAAGAAGATATCTACGTTTTGATGAGTGCTTTTCAACCCTTATGGTGATTGAAACTGTCCCGTATTAGTCCCGTAGGGACGCAATGTTTATAGAAAAGATGCAGACCACACCTCTTGAGTTCCGTAGGAACGACATATTTATCACAACGCGATTCGCACACACATATCACCCCCGACAAATGCCAAAAAGCGCATTTGGCGTTGATTCACGGGGTTCAAGTGCTGAAATAACATCATATCTATAAACATTGCGTCCCTACGGGACTAAAGAGCATTTCTGATATTCAGAAATCCTTAAGTTGACACCCGGGGAATGCCTAATGGCATTCATACCGTTGATTTATGGGTAGAGCGAAGCGACACCCGACAGCTCGGCTCGGATAAGTAGGCTTTTAGACCTCGCCTCGTGGAGGCGTGTAGAAATATCCACAACAAAAAACGTTTCACGTCCTGCGCGGAGACGCTAAACCCGCGCATTAACTCTCAACTGATATTTCGCAACGGAGATGTCCTATGTTCTGGGCAAAGATGCTCGATTTTTTACTAAATGTCTCACTTACCAGTTTGGGTATTATCAATCTTTGGTGTCAAGACCCCGCTGCTTTAGCACGGGGATGTAGACACCGCAAAGAAACTTGACTTTTGCTATAAAATATGGCATACCAATAGGACTGCTTCAGTGCAGATATTGTTAGTATCGGCAGACCTCCCCAACGGGAAGTAGCAACCTTTGAAGGAAGTAGTGAGATGCCGTTAAGAACACATAAAATCGCCTTAGATCCGAATAATACGCAGCGTCGTTGGTTCACTCAGCAATGTGGTTATGCGCGTTTTGCGTATAATCAAGCGTTAGCGGATTTCAAGACAGAAAAGGACAAAGGTAACTTTCTGTCTGCTACTGAGTTGAATAACAGATTTAACGTAGCAAAAAAAGGGATTGCATGGACACAAGACATGGATCAGGTTGTGGCAAACAAAAGTATCTTTGTGAACTTAGCATCTGCTATAACAAACTGGCGTAAGAAGCGTGCGAGATTTCCAAGATTCAAGAAGCGTGGTAAAAGGGATTCATTTACCACGAATAATCAGAGTGTAGAAGTTGATGGTTCGCGTATCAAGTTGCCTAAGATAGGTTGGATACGCATGTTTGAGTCATTGCGTTTTGTAGGTAAGATTATCAAGGTTACTATTAGTAGGACAGCGCATCGTTGGTTTGTCTCTATTACCGTTGACACAGAGGATATTATAGCAGTTGACATCTCAACGCACCCTGTGATTGGTATTGATGTAGGTATAAACACGCTTGCAACGTGTTCGGATGGCACACAATATGATAATCCAAGACCATTGAAACGATATGAACGAAAACTCAAGAGAGCTCAACGTAGACTGAGTAAACGAAAAAGTAAGTCTAACAACTGGTATAAACAACTGCACAAGGTGCAACGCATTCATTATCGGATTGCATGTATAAGAGCAGACAATCACCACAAGGTATCAACAGATATAGTCAATCGTGTATCTGCTATAGGTATAGAAACACTCAAAATTACAAATATGCTAAAAAATAAGAAGTTGGCAAAGGCATTGTCAGATTCAGCATTAGGTAATTTTCTAACTATACTCAAAACAAAATCAGAGGCACGTGGTATACCTATAGTAGAAGCCGATCAATTCTATGCGAGTAGCAAGACCTGTAGCAGTTGCAATTACAAGAAAAAAAACCTAACGCTTTCAGAAAGAACGTATCAGTGCAGCGCATGTAGTATTTCAATAGACAGAGATGTCAACGCTGCACGAAACTTGAGAAATGTCGCGGTAGGGCATACCGAGACACAAAACGCTTGTGGAGTCCAAAGAAGACCTCAATCAGAGGCACGAGAGACGGAAGCAAGAAAAGCCGTTTGGCAGCAACAATTACTGCCAATATAAGAGCTAAGAACCCCCCACGCTTTAGACTTGGGAGTATGTCAGCTTTCATTTGGTAGTCATAATGTTTGTCGGTGTCGTTTGTGATACGATCTTAGATACTTTCACCGTGTCAAAGTGCATTGACAACTGATACGGAAGCCTCGTTCGTATTATCGGAGATCGCTCCTACAAAAGAAGTTAAACCCGCACCTATCTTTACACCTCATCCTATTCGGAGATGAACGTTTTGGAAGATGTTTTTGAACGTTGTCACAAACGGTATGCAGAAAAAGACATACTTCGCCAACGCAAAACAGTGATTACACCTGCGTTGTATAAAAGCTTTCCCTATCACATCAAGGTGCATTGTGTGCGCAGCAATCCGATGACACTGGATGCACTTGAAAATGCAGAAATCTCCTTTATGCCGATAGGACACGCACCTGAAAACGACCAAGGACCACGCGATCTTGGCGGGGACAGGTTCTTGAAACGGCAAACTGCTCAAAACTGGCGATTGAAACAGTGGCACGCCTCATGGGGAATACAGATATATACCGGTGTCCCATCCGAACGGGATGATGCACAATGGCACGACTTCGAATTTACATATCAAGCGATCTGTGCTGCCCCGGAAGCAGTTGCTACGTGTATTGAAGCACTCCTAAACATGACCGCAACCCCATTGTTGACGGTCACAAAATCCGGTGGACTGCGGTTCTCTTGCCGAATCCAGAATTACCTGCATCCAAACACCGATGAAGCGAAATTTTTCATCTATAAGCAGACACCCACATCCCACCGTGACACCTACCTAAAAATACATGGAGACAAAGGGTACAGCCGCTGGGATATGCGGTATGAGATTCTGTTCGGTAACCTGTTAGAGCCGCCTGTCATCACCAAAGAGGTGCTTTTTGCACCTATCAATAACCTCCGTGCTGCACTTCACGAACCAGAATCATCTCAAGAAAAGTTACTAAAAGACGTTCCAAAAACTGAAAATGTTATTTTATCATCTCTCGGATCAGCTAATCTTGATCTCGCGAAAAAAGCATTTTTGAAACGCGGTTTTACTTATGACCAAGAAGCAAACGGTTTTCACTACTGGACGCATAAGGATGTGGACGTGTCGCTGTGGGAAGACAAAAACGTTGTATGGGTTCGCGCGGCTACACCAAATACCGAGTTACCTACAAGAGCCGTGCCGATAACAGATATATGGAACGACACAGGCATTTCGGCACCAACACTTGACGCCGGATTGCCAGTGAACGAAAAAGTTAACGCCATTCGGGATGGCAATCTAAGTCCGCTGGCAATAAAACGTTCCCCGCAAAAACTTCACAAACAGCAGACAACACCAAAGGTATATAAAACATTAAAAGAACGTTCCGCGCAGCTACAAGATATCTTGAAGCGCGAGACACGGATTCTTGCAATCACCACTTCCGAAGTAGGCATATTGACGAACACCGAAACAGAAACGGATTTTTTACACGATCGTCCCATCTGTTTAAATATACCCAGTCGAAGGAGTGCAGAAGCAATAGAAGAACGATACCGATCAAAAAAACTAACTTCTGTTGCACGTTGGCGGTCAATAATGTACCGGTGGGATCAGGTAAAAGATATATCGATAGATATCCGCATGGCAAATCCCTTTCAACATGGCAATGTGTGTGAGGACCCTGAACGATTTCGTGCTGTTCAGGAAAAAGGTGGAAACCCGAGAGAGATTATCTGTTCACAGTGTCCCGTTTATACTGCATGCCAAGAACGCGGCTATCTTTCACAACCGCTCACATTACAACGCGCAAACGCACAGATAACACCAGTCGGGAAACTGTTTCTGGATCCACGACACACACACTTGGTCCAACACACATTGGGCTCCACAAATGAACTAGAACGTATCTGTATCATTGATGAACGTAAAACAGGAATAGAAAACCTATTTTTTGAATGTCTGATTCCAAAAAAAGTCATAGAGGAATGGAGCGTCAACTGGCAAGGAAACGCTTTGGGCAACTTTGCCGCGGCATTAATGAACGCCCTCGAAACGCAACGCGAACCTTATAATAATCCTATTGGTCTGGTTCGTGCTGTGGTGGAAGCGTTCCAACAACACGCAGATGAGATTATTCAGCAAATGTGTTACATTAATATACAAGGCAAAATTGTGGCACATAGAATTGCGGACACCAAAACAAAAACGGAATTAGCACGTTACGCTATTGACAACACAGAAACCGTAGAAAAAATAAATTCATTTCCCACAGTTTGTCCGAATCCAGATTGGACGTATTGGCATCAGTTACGGCGTTTCTTTGCACATTACCCGCGAAATGCTGATGCTCCTATGCGGTTAAACGATGAATTTTTGACGTTTTGGATGCCGCCCAAGCTACATCCAAATGTCAAACGTCTTGTGTTAATATCAACATTCCTTTCTAATCCGCAGCTTCGCAGGGCGTTCCCGGATGAGGAAATGGATGTCATTCGTATTGAACCGACAGCATGGGTATCGGGTAACAAGGTCTTTCAGCTCCGCACGAGTAACAACTCGCTACGTCCATATCTAAACTACAATAACAACTCACGCTTTGGAGAATTGTCTAAATTAGGTGAATGTTATTTTTCAGGTATCCATGCGGAAATTAACAGGGACCCAAGCATAAAACACGCAATTGTCACAAATGGTTCAATAAAGAATAAATTGGCGGACCTGGCAGCAATGCAGAACGTCTGTTTCGTAGCGAATTTTAAAGCGTTACCCAAGATAGAGAAAAACATTAAAACAGCACAGGTCTTATGGATTGTCGGCACACCATATTGGCATCAACACGCAATTTGGCACCATGCACAGATGTTGTTTGGAAATGACAAAAAACCACTTAATTATGAAGCAGATGTATGGACTGACAACTATAAAGACGAGCGGATACAGGAAGTTTATGATCAAAACGTGGTGGGGATACTCACACAGATTGTCGGATGGGCAGGACTAAACAGCAGTAGCGGTAAGACGGTGATGCTGCTCAACAACTTAGAAATACCCAACATTACCGATAGACCGGAAACATCTCTTTTTGATTGGGAAGACTTTGAAATCGCTGGTGGGTTACATAAACTTGAGGAAACAATACGCACGCGCGAACGTTTTGAGACGGAGCGTGAAAACCTAACAGCCGAAGCCAGTAGAGAAGAAGTAGAACGTATTTTAGGATGCTCCTCAAGGCAAGCAAACCGTATGTTGCAGAAGCTACGGGGCGGCAACATTCCTCGCGTTACTCTTCGAGAGCAAATCCTTTTTCTTCTCTCCTCCAGCCGTGAGAAAACAACATCATCATTCGTCTCAGCGATTGATGCCAGTCCTCAGGCGATCGGAAATGAGCTCAAGCGGCTTTTAGATGAAGGTAAGATTATCAGGGTGCGGCGGGGCGTCTACGCACTTCCGTAGAATATTGCTGTTTTATTGTTAACTTTCCGTATAATTCTGTATGTGACAATTTTTCCCACTTCATGACGTCTTGCACACATTATCTGTGATTGGTTAACGAATCGGTAATAAGTCGGGAATCGGAGTTCCCGCCTACCATTGTCGCTCTACCTGAGCAGAGAACCCTGATAAATCAGGGAAGAAACCCCGATGCTTTAGCTGGGAGAGTATGTCATAAAAGGGTCGTCAGTCCGCACGCGGCAGACTACGCAGTAGACTGTCACATGTGCATACACAGCCTTTAGTGTTTTTTGGGGCAGTCTAACGTATCAACACCAACTTTTCTGCAAACTTATTGTAAATATATTGGATATATATTGTTTGGCAAGCTACAAAAACTTTTTATCATTACACAGAACAATGTATAATATCAGCAAGAATAAACAAAACCGATCTCCAAATAGCGACTTTCCGACAATTTTAACGGATTTGGGGCATATTTCGTAATTTTGACAATTTTTTTACAGAATTATGCAAAATTATGTAAATTTAAGTTGAGTCATAGTACCTACTACCTAAAGGTAGAGGCTTGTGCTTCCTCGCAGATAGCGTTTATCTTTGAGAGATAACCCGTCTTCCATCTGCTCCACTTTAGGCAGCTAAGCCTGCCTGTTTGATATTGATAGCAGCATTGATGTCTCTATCGTGTTCAGTCTTGCACGTAGGACATATCCACTGTCTATCTGAAAGTGTTAGGTTATCGTTTGTGTGTCCGCAGTTGCTACAAGGCTTTGTTGTAGTCGTCCATTGTCCGATCTTGAGGAAAGTTTTATCGTGTTTAGCACACTTGAACTCCAACAATTGAATGAACTGATAGAAAGCGAGATCACTGACTTTGCGTCCCCAGAGGCGTTTCATGCCGCCTATATTGAGGGTTTCAAAGCACAAGGTATCAAAGCGTCTGCAGAGGTCTGTAGCGAGTTTCCAATGCCAATCTGTGCGTTGTCTTGCTATCTTTCTATAGCGCCGCGACAAAGCGCGTTTCGCGCGATACCAGTTGCCAGAAAACTTTGTCTTGCGGCTCAAACTTTTATTCAGCGTTCTCAACTTGTTCAAGGATTTTTTCAAGAACTGCGGAGACACAATCTTATCGCCATCAGAAGTCGTGAGAAAGGTTTTCATACCGAAATCAAAGCCAGCACTTTCACCTGTCTTGACAAATGATTTCGGTGTGTTGACGTTATCACAGGAAAAGCATATCCAGTAATCGCCACACCCGTCACGCTTGATAGTGATTGTCTTGATATCACCTATTATTTCACGATGTTTATGAAAGGAAAACCACCTATCAATACAGTTGATCTTGATACGGTTCCCTTCAAGTTTGTAACCCGCTTGTGTGAAAGTCATGGAGGTGTATTTATGTTGCGGTTTGATATGCGGTCTGCCGACTTTCTTTGTTGTTTTCTTTGCTTTGCGGTCTTTCATGCTTCTGAAAAACGCATCATACGCTTTCCCCATACGCAGCACAACATCCTGCACAACTTGGCTCGGCAAATGTTTCCAGTGTGGCTTTGTCCGTTTTTTCAACTTCGCAATATGAGCATTCATCGTATACGCAGATATGTTTCTACCGAACATACGATAATATCTTTTCTGCAAACGCATAATATGCACATGGATACTATGCAGATCGTCAAGCATATTGCCTAACTTGACAGTGTTCTTTTGGCTTTGTATCTTGTATTTGTAAGTTTTTTTCATGGTATACCGTTTCTGTGAGGAACCCGTTTCCCATTGCAGTGGTGTGGCAGGTGCTACAACACCCACCACTGAAACGATATCAAAATCATATCAGGTTTTATTCTCAATGTCACGTTTCTTTGCCCGTCTACATCCCGCAAGCTAAAGCATGGGGATTTGACGGGAAGAGCGTTAATTTGACAATTTTTTCGCAAATTAAGTTGATTAAAATTGGAATTAATAGTAGCATGAAATTGCCAGAAGAATTAAACAAGTTGTGTTTAAATGCCGAAAAACCCAAGGCAGTTTAAACACAACAAACCTTGGGCTACAAATGTAAATTCGGCGCGATTTTTGGACTGGGCAGTTTAAAAATCGTTTGCCTGAAAAATCATTACAGGCTGATAAACAGGCTGATAAGAGTATAACATATTATAAAATAAAAAACAAGTTTTTTTATTTTTTTTCTAAAAATACTCTTCATGCCTCAAAAATGAGGTGTTTTATGACTGTAAAAACGTTAGATAATATAGATTTGGTTCAAACTAATCCGATATCTTCAGGCGTATACCCCGACATCTACGAAAACTGCCCAAATGATGAGCCGGTTGAGTCGTCCCGTCCGTCCATATTCGTAGAAACACAGGAAGATACGATGCAAGTTCCTTTTGGAACATTTAGTATGTTACACGCTTTAATGGAAGGCACAGAAAAAGCGTTCGATACGGCAATCTATCAATGCTACAACGCGTTTTCTAATTGGGATTTAGGTTTATCTCATTCACTTTCAAACCGTCATGTTGGTAAATTGTTTACGGTATCTCACCAATATGTGCAGCAAGCACTTTCGCGTTTGACCGATAAGAAATGGATGAAGCGTCTTTCCGGTAAATATAAGATCAGCAAGTTTGAGCTTAAGCATCATCTCTGTAATCACGAAGATATTCCGCATGATAAAGACGGTAGACCCGCTAAGTGTGCGATGCCGCGTGGCTTTGGTGGTTTATTCGAGCGTATGATATCTGGTGATGTTAGTTGGAAGTCGTTAATAATATGGATGCTGCTGAAGATTAATTCAGATTTTACGACTGGTATTACGGAACCTGTGGGCATAAAACAACTTTGTAAATGGACGCGGTTCGGCACAACGACGGTATCCGATTGTATTAAAGAACTTGAGTCTGCGGGTATGTTAGAGAAGTTGGAGCGTCGCCCGCAAGAAGCACAGTCGTATCAGTTATATCCCAAGCCGTATGCCGAGCGTAGAGAGCGCACACCAGAGGCGGAGCGGACGTGGCGTGATATGCGTGTTGAGGGTAACTGGCGGTACAGTTTTAACGAGGAATGGCGTGTCAATGTTAAGACTGCGGATATTCAGTATAGCCCGGACAAGAAGAAACCTTTTCGGAATGCATCTGACTACGAAAAGTTTCAGGTGATGCCCAAGAGTATAAGGAGGGATTTTGATTTAGCGGTTCGTATCCATTCGGATATGACAGCCGCTCTCAATAAAAGTCCCTGTCCCACCTAAAAAATAGAAATCAAAAGTATTATTTCAGCCTATCCGATGTGGATAGGCTATCGGTGTTGCAGAGATTGTTCTGTTTTTCGTTATTTTCTGGCGTTTTTCGGTGAAAATAAGGGTTTCACTGATTTTCGGTGAAAATATTAAGACCAAGTGTTAGAATTTTTCTGAAAAAGTGAACTTACACAAAATTTAACTTTTGTGAATTCTTGTGAGTTGCCACTGAATTCCTGTGAGTTGCCAGTAGATTCCTGTAAATTGCCACCAAAAATTTTTGAGAGGTTGTAAAGCTTGTGTAGGCTTAGGTTTATGGGATTAGTGGAAATCGGTACCACTTTCTGTACGTACCAAATATAATTAACGTACCCACGCCAATTTTAATTTAAAAAAAAGAAGAGGCAATACTAACATCAATGCGAAAAGAAAAAACAAAAAGAAATCATGTATAATATAAAAAGAGCTTTAATTTTATATCAGATACTACAGTATCTAAATTAACAGGAAAACCCTCTTATGAACTATATTTTTTTAGGCGGTGCCAGCGAAGTCGGCGCATCTTGTTTACTTATATCAGTTGCACACCGGCATATCTTGTTTGACTGCGGGATACGCGTCAATCAAACTGGGACTGACGCACTGCCTGACATTGAACTACTTAAACAAAGCGTGCCAACATTGGACGCTATCTTTGTCTCGCACGCACACGCTGATCATATCGGTGCGCTGCCACTCGCGCACGCTGCATTTCCACAAACCCCTATCTATACGACAGAACCGACACAACGCATCTCCGCAATCATGCTCGCGAATGCCGTCCGCCTACAAAAAGACGAACAGAATGAAGATACAATCCCACTTTTCACGCAGGAAACCGTTGATGCAACTATCGCAAAAATGCAAACACTAAATATGAGCGAATGGATTAACTTATGGGACGGCTGGCGTGTCAAGATGGTGCGTTCTGGACACATACTGGGCGCGGTCAGTATCTTGCTTGAAACACCTGAAGGGACTTATCTATATGGTGGAGACATCTCTACTTTTCATCAGAAAACTATTGACGGGCTTGCGCTTGAGGAAATTGCTGGCACACAACCCGATTTTATGTGGAGTGAAGCGACTTATGGAGACGGTAATCACCCAGCACGCAGCAGTGAAGAAAATAAACTCGCTGAGGCTGTCGCGACTGTCGTTGGAAACGGTGGCTCTGTCCTCATACCGAGTTTCGCCCTCGGACGCGCGCAGGAAATCATTCTTATACTCAGGGATGCAATGATTAGCAAAAACATTCCAGTGTTCCCCGTAGTAACTGACGGGCTTGTTAATTCTATCTGCTCGGTATATGAAACGCTTACGCCTTATCTGGGGGCAAAACTACAAAAACACCTTGAAAACTCACAACAGCCTCTATTCTATTATAGAAACTTCCGAAGGGCAAGAATGGGGGAACAGGAAGCGATCTGTAAAAATGAGACACCCAAATGTATTATTGCAAGCTCCGGTATGCTCACTGGTGGTGCTTCGGTGACTTATGCAAAAGGGTTGGCTGCTAACGAAAAAAATGCTATCTTCTTGTCGGGGTATCAAGATGCGGAATCACCCGGTAGACGACTACAGGAGCTCGCACAAGGTAATACGCTCGCTTTTTCTGATGGCACAAGTGTGGTTGTTAACTGTCAAGTAGAAAGGTTCAAACTTTCTGCCCACAGTGATCAAGGGCAACTGCTTTCTGTCATCAAACAGGTGAAACCGAAAGCACTCGCGCTCGTTCACGGTGAAGAAAACGCTCTGTCTGCTATGCGGGAAAAGGTAGGAAAAAATTATCATGTAACCTGCCCTGTCAA
The DNA here is from genome assembly GCA_028824685.1 of Candidatus Poribacteria bacterium. Lineage (GTDB taxonomy): Bacteria > Poribacteria > WGA-4E > WGA-4E > WGA-3G > MSPOR6. The sequence goes on along the minus strand of JAPPCZ010000027.1, from coordinate 17,630 downwards.
TGGGCAAATGTTAGATGCCACAGATAAGCCTGAGTGCGTTTCTCCAAAAATACAAGAACAGCCTGGGAAAAAGGAAAGGGTAGACTTTGATGTGGAGATCACAGATACCGGCGTTATGATTGATGAGGATATACTCAGTTTAGATCGGTGGAAAGACTTTGCCGACGGGAAGCATACAGCAACGCTAAAAGGGGAGCGCCTCATTATTCGGAAAACATAGCAATTCGTCTATCGTCTATGGAGATTAAAATGATTATCCATTTTTCGCAATTGGAGGTTTGCCCTTTTGCTCAAATAAAGCATTGAGGGCATCACCTAAAACATCTTGCAGGTTCTTGTCCTCCTCAGCTGCGATAACACGCAATTGACGATGCACCTCCGGCGCAAAATAACCTGAGATGTTCTTCTTACCGATGCGAGATGGTGCAATTTTCTGATTGGCAGGTGCAGATTCAACGGTTTCAGGTGTGTTCGTTTCCTGCTGTTCTTCGTTTTCTTTGAATACTTGTGCGAGATTCACTTTTTTATCCATGTGCTTCGGTGTCAAAACCTCGTGCTTTAGCACGGGGATGTAGACACTGCTCCTCTATTTTGCTTGACAGATTTCTTCAAGCATGATAAAGTGTTTGTAGCAGTCGGCATCGGTTGAGATTGATGTTGTGGCAGACAGCTAAGCAGGGAAACAATCTCGTAAAAGCCTTGCGATTCAATACTGCTAAAGTTCTTTGTAACATCTGTTGCACGTTCAGGGAAAGCAGCGTAAAAGCTCATCCCGTCTATATCACGTGTAAAAAACGCTCGTAAGACCTCCTTGTGAGGTGCAGTTGGGGCATCAACTGTTGGAGTAGGCTTTGTCACTGGTTTGCCTATTAGGTTTTCTAAACAAGGTCGTTGATACCACGATTACCCAGTGTAGAGGGCCAAGAAGCCCCTGCTTTAGCTGGGGGAGTATGTCACCTTTTGACATACTATACCTCCTATACGTCCAATTCGCTTGCCAAATATGTGTAGAATGCTTTTACCTCATCTGATGCTTTACCGCTGGGTTCAAATTCCTGTACTGTGAGTCCCGCGTTGTAAGCGTGTACAAAAGCGATACGGTGTCCGAACCCACATGGCGCACACGGCACGTTGTAGATACTAACTGCTTCTTCGGCTTGTTTTGTTAGATCACCGCGAGAAGGAATGCTGTTGAAAACGATACGAGCCGGCACTTTTGCCAGACGGACGACATCTATTGTTGAACCGATTGCTTGTAAATCTATGAGTGCGGGTTTACACGGGATCACTGCCATGTCCGCAGCACGTGCTGCATCTAATGCGGATGCCTCAGTATGTGGGGCTGTGTCCAAAATGGCGAGTGTCGCACCATTCTCCGCTGCAAGTTGCAATATCTTTGGTAATCGTTCAGAGTGTGTAGAGATCACCGCTGGGGTGTCCTCTTTACGATTATCTCCCCATTTTGCAGCACTGGTTTGAGGGTCGAGATCAATCAGTGCTGTTGTATGTCCAGCTTTTTCCGCTGCGATAGCAAGATTCGTCGCGATAGTGGTTTTCCCCGTCCCACCTTTACGAGATAAGATAGCAACTGTTTTCATTCGTCCCACCAGTTTACATGTAAACATTGCTTCCATGTAAGTGTTGTTTGTATGTAAAATACGCTTGTTTGTGGGATAAAGTTACATGTAATTTTGTAAGGTGAGTTTACATGTAAACATATAAATTTTGATTACATATAAGTGCTGTCTACTTGTAAGCTATGATTTCATGTAAGCATTACTTCCATGAAAGCGCTGTTTGTATGTAAAATATGTTTAACTCAGAAAATAGCACATAGTTTACGGTTACATATAACAATTTTATTTATATTTTAAATAAAAATAAAATTGTCTTGTTATAACTAATATGTTATAATGTCTATAGTAAATAATATAATGGCGTTCGTTAGAGCGTACTGTCAAATCCTAAAGTGAATAAGGAGATAGAAATGAAAACTGTAACTTTGATAATCACTTTACTTTTCTCATCAATTTTCATAACATTGCCAGTCCTATCTGTAGAGAAAGGGCTTGTAGCGTATTGGGGATTCAATGAAGGTAAAGGTGATACAACGGAAGATTTAACAGGCAATGGTCACAATGGTAATTTAATGGGCGATCCGCAGTGGACAAAAGACGGATACTTCGGTGGTGCTCTTGAGTTTGATCAAGCAGGTGATGAGGTGAATGTTGAGTTTCATGCAGACTTGAATTCGGAAGCATTTACTGTGAGTGCATGGGCAAATGTAGAACCTGGTAGTGCAGGACATCGTGCTGTAATTTCGTCTCGTGATGAGCCACCTGTAAGCGGATATATTATCTATGCAGAGCCTGGCAACAAATGGCAATTTTGGACGGGTGTCGGTAATAGATGGAGTCCAATAACAGGGCCTGCTATCAATTTAGGTAAATGGGATCATCTGGCTGGCACGTATGCCGATGGTAAACAGAAGTTCTATGTAAACGGTGAACTCGTCGGAGAAGTTGACGCGGAGCCTGTACTTAACACAAAGCAGGAATTTCTCATCGGTGCTGGTGCGAATGAACGCGCCAATCATGAGTATCTGTTTAAAGGTAAGATCGACGAAGTACGTCTCTATAATCGTGACCTTAGCGAGGACGAGATTGCTTCCGTAATGGATGCTGAGACAGCAGCTGATGTCTATGCCTCTGGTAAACTTGCTATGACTTGGGCAACACTTAAAATTCAGTAATGTAACATAACCCGCGCCAAGTTTTCCAGCTTGACGCGGGTTCTCATTAAAACAGAAAACACCATTTACGCCTCTGGCAGTGTATATACACCCCGTTTGACCTTTACAATTTCACCGGTGTCTACAAGACGCGTGAGTTTTGTATTTATTGCTTTTGGATGTCCTTTAATTGCCTCTACGATTTCTGGTGTTTTTTTCTCTCCATCAGCGAGAAGTGTGAGAATTTGCTCGTGGAAAGTAATACGTGTCTTCCCTCCTCTCAGCTTTTGCAACACTCGGTTTGCCTGTCTTGAGGAACATCCCAGAACCCGCTCTACCTCTTCTCTGCTGGATTCTGGTGTCAGATTGCCGCGTTCTGTCTCAAAACGTTCACGTGTCGCTATCACTTCAGGCAGTTTATCTAACCCACCGGCGACATCAAAATCTGCCCAGTCAAAAAAGAGAGTTTCAGGTCTGTCCGTTATTTCAGGAACTCGCAAGCTTGTAATCAACATAATCTTCTTGTTTGCCAAACGGTTCAGCTGAGCCAACTCTATAATCTCTCTGAAAATACGGAAGATCTCTATTTCATAAACGCTTTGAACGCGTTCATCTTTGTAACGGTAGAGCTCAGGTTCCATTTCATAAGAAAGGGGTTCTTCGTCATTTCCAAATAGGATTCGCGTGCGCTCTAAAAGGGTACGGGCCCCCACTCTTGGTATACCAACTATCCATAAGACTTGCGCCGCTTGAAAAGCGGTTTCCAATCCTTCCACTACACCAAAACTCGTCAAGAAACAGACGTTCTCATTTTTCTCGATATTCTCCAGTTGTTCAATTGCATCAAGATCGGTTATAATCCCGTGCTTAATATTTGGGTGCCTTTCGATTTCGGCTTGGATTCTCCAAAAAATGTGCTGCCCCGTTTTAGACATCCCGAGGCTGTCCCAGGTGTTGCTAATGTCTAAAATCGTCTTCCGTGGATAAATACCGGTGCGAATCTGAAAAACGCGATTTCCGAGAGCCCACGCCATCGATTGGGGCGGAAGGACCTCAACTTTCTCATCGAAAAATGCACGACGTAGATGTTTGCCGTAGAGAACTGGGGCAGTGACCAAAAGGCGTTTGACGCGCGGATGAAGTACCGGCGGTATCGAGAACCGCAGTTCTTCGTCCTCCCATTGCATCGCCGCATCAGCGTCCTCCGTGTAATGTGCAAAGAAACGTTTGAGTTGATGCCAAAACGTCCAGTGTGGATCCCGACAAACCGTCGGGAACTCCTGAATGTTTTCAACAGCTGCCAAATTAAATATACCCAACCTGACGGCATCCGCTATTGACATCAGAAATCTCATGTCTTCGTTAGGAACGAAAGTGGTAGGTTGGAAAAAGGGCAGCTCTTGTGCTGCCAGTCTGTCCGCAGCCGCAGCATCCAAAGGAATATAAGCAGAGATCTTCCGCTCAAATTCGATTGTCCAACGTGCTAATTTTTCCCCAGTCTCTGCATCAATTGCCTCTCGTGCGACCACTCTGCCCAGGACATTAACGTGGCACATCTGTTGGATGAGTTCTTCTTCCAACCATTCAAACATCTGCATCACTGTTCGAAGACGTTTGATGGTATCGGCATGGTATTTGTCTCTGATTTCTATCGCATTCAGCAAAGCCATCGCAAAGTTTCCTAAGGCACTGCCTTGCCAGTTGATAATCCATTCCTCCAATGTCGTTTTAGATAGTTTGTATCTCGGAAACAATTGATTCACTCTCATGATATTATTGATACAGAGTGACTGTGTTCCATCGCGCGCTTCAAGAAGTTGATCCGCTATTTTTGTGTATGTTGGATCCAGAAACAGTCGAGGTTTTTCTATTATTTTTGCTTTCGTAGTTTCTAATGTGGAGAGTTGCGATAAATAGCCACGTTCCTGGCATGCTGTATAGACGCGGCACTGTGGACAGATAATTTCGCTCGGATTCACGCCCTTTTCCTCAAGTGCTTCACACCGCTCAGCATCCTCACAGACGTTTCCATGTTGAAACGGGTTTGCCATCCGCTCGTCAACGGGAATATCTTTTACCTGATCCCATAGATACATCCTATCCCGCCACCATGAAACCGATTCCACATTTCGCTTTTGGAGAAATTGTTCTGCTGATGCTGCGGGTTTACTATTTGGATTTGGCACGTTTAAATAGATAACTTCGCTATTCCGTAGAAGGGATTCTACTTCAGGGTCTTTCTCTGAGGCTGTCCCGCGGGTAAACCCAAGAACGCGCGCATTCCTCTCAGAAACATGCTGTCCCTGAACACTCATTTCCTCGTGTATATTATCAATCTTTTCGGTGGGTTTAGACTTTTGTAATATCGGCTTAGGACGTTTTATTCCCAGTGGACTGAGTTTACCTTCCTGCACGGCAGGCACCTTATCATCTATAGGCAGCCCCGTTGCAGGGAGCGGCGGCAGAATGCCTGTATCGTTCCAAACATCTGTTATGAGTGTTGCCTCCGTGGGCAGTCCGGCATCAGACGTGGAAGCACGTACCCATACGCTACCTTCACTCTCCCATAATGAGACTTCTGCGCTGCCAATTCCATCATCTCGTCGGCTCCAGTAATGAAATCCATCTTCTTGTTTCACATAAGAAAAACCGCGCTTAAGAAATGCTTCTTTGGCAAGTTCAAGTTTACCTGATTCGAGAAAGTATCGTGCGGCTGGGATGTCCTCCTTGTATTGTACGTTTTGGAAAACAGGTTTGTGTAGCGCCGCAGCGCGAAGGGCATCAATCGGTGCGAAGAAAACCTCTTTGGAAACCACAGGTGGATCCAACAGATTTCCGAGCAAAATTTCATAGCGCGCATCCCAGCGATTGTATCCTTTCTCACCCAAAATTTCAATATACGCTTCATGTGGGTTTAGATTCTCTGCTGTTTGGGTCTGTTCATAGACATACAACCGTGCCTGATCGGTGTTCGGGTGTAGGTACTCCGGTATCCTACAAGAAAAGCGCAGCCCACCAGACTTTGACATCGTCAATAATGGGTTCGCAACGGTGTTAACAAGTGCTTGAACGCAAGCGAGAACTGCATCAGGTGCAGCACAGATAGCCTCATATTTAAAATCGATGTCATGCCAGGGCGCACCATCACGCGCCGAAGGCATACCCGTATACACTTGAATCCCCCACGACTTGTGCCATCGAACGGCATCCCAGTTTGCCGCCTGTTGACGTTGCAAGAACCGTTCCCCTCCAAACTGACGCGGGGGACAGTCGGTTCCAGGAGCCTGCCCTATCGGCATAAAGGAAATGCTTGCCGTCTCCAAGTCTTGAAGCATCACAGGATATTTGTGTGCACAATAGACTTTGAAATGGTAAGGATACCCTTTGTAAAGCGGAGGTTCTGATCTCGTTTTCCGTTGCTTAAGTGGCTTCTCGTGCCGTTGGTGGCAACGTGAAATAATATCTTGCAAGACATTGGTTGTCATCAGTACACGTCCTTGACATACTCACGCTGGAAAAATACTTGTTATTAGGTTAGTAGTGAATATTATCAAAAATCTGGTTTTTAGTCAAATATTGAGGATAAGCACGGTATTTGAAAAGAGGGCTTTTCTCACAAGAAATTGGCTAAGTATTATACGATTTTCAAGCAAATTCGCAATTTTATGCTTGTATTTTACCTAAAAATACTATATTATAGTTTTATATAGACTTTATGCGTTATTAATTCAATAATATACATAATGTCCTATTATAACAAATTGGTGTATTGACTGCGGTTATTCTATCTTTTATGCCTTAAAACTAATGATAATAACATTAACAGCCGCAGGCGATTTTACTGCTACGCGCAAGATGTTGATACAGAAATAGTTATCAGTTGTTAGTTGTCGGTTATCAGTTAACGCTTTGTGGTAATTGCTTTATTTTTCACTGCCACAATACCTCTCTTAACTGAAGACTGAAAACTGATAGCTGACGACTAATATAAAAGGAGTTTGTAATGAAAATTTTAGTTGTAAATAGAAAATTATCGTGTCAATTTTCGATGAGGACACAACACAGAAAGGACATTTCAAATAAAAAAAATAGTTTAATTCTCACAATTGCCATCACCTTGCTACTGAGTGCCTTCATGGCAGGCTGCGGTGAAGATGAAGCAGATGTAGACACTCTCGATGAAACAGATGTACAGAGTCTGTATAAAGAATTAGTCGGGACGTATGATTTATTCAAGCTTGAAGGCTCTGGAGATGGCGTGAAATTGGTGCTTGAACCTCCCAGCATTGCTGGAACTATGACAATATCGTCGGACCAAAAAATAACCAGAAAATTCAAAGTGCTTGAAAGTTCTGACTTCATCAGAGGTTCATTTGAAATCCTATTGGATGAAGGAGTCATGTCAATAGACTTTGAAACAGAAGAGGTTATTTCCAAATATACATGGGATAACGAAATATTAACAATGACAGTAGACGATGGGACCTCCGTTGGGACGCAATTTTGGCGTAAGTTAAATAACAGCGTGATAGACCTACAACCGCCTGAACTCGAGTCCGAGACAGAACCACCGCCTTCCGCAGCATTTGTAAGTGCAAATCCACCAAGCGGCTCAAAGATTGCCGCGAATGCAACTGTCACCTTAACCTTTGACAACGCACCCACTGATGTCACAGTCAGTGCTGGTTTTCTTGCCGGTAGTGGCAAAACCTTGCGCGTTGTGGGGCCCTTCCCTCCTGGTCCTCTTGCACTCACAGTTACATGGGCTGATGGATCTGTGACACTCACATATATTGTTGTCGTTCTTGACGTAGATCCACCCGAAGTTACTGGTGGAACCGTCAGAGATGGTGACAAGGATGTGGATCCCGATGTTCTCTTTGAAGATGGCATTGAGATTACCTTTAGTGAAGATGTAGCCGGAGACATCGAACTGCAAACTGAAGCTGGCGATGATGTCCGTTGGATTGGATGGTTCGACGGCGACAAAGCTGGACTTGAAGCTGTCGCGGGTGCAGAACTTAACAACAAGACGATCTATGTTATCAAAGGTAAAGTCGCCGACGCTGCAGGCAACGAGACCGAGATTTCAATCACCTTTGTAACAAGGTGAGGGCGTAGATTTAAGGCTATTTTGATCGTCTAATTGGAAAACACCCAAGTTCAGTGAGGACATGGGTGGAACGGACTTTGTGTCTTGACATACGTGCTGGCATCAATAGTGTTTCGGCCTCAACCTGTGGGTATCTATCAGAACCGCAGTCGTGCAGCATGTTGGGATGGTAAAATGCGTTGGGTGAACTTGTTGCAAGTGGTGTGTATTTCTACACACGCTACACGCAAGATGTTTATTAGAAAATAATCATAACGTAAGACTTTTACACCTCGCCACTGGCAGAGGCGATATAAAATATCTGCCATTAACAAGGCTATAGCACATATTGCTTATCTACCTCTCCCCTTAGGATAAGCATTATGTGTTATAGTCTCCCACTTGATAGGTAGGGAAACTTGATAGGTAGGTGAAAAATGAAAAAAAATAAAGAAGCCTATTTTTTAGGCATATCTGGTTGTTATTATCCGTTCAAGTATTTTTCTTTGAGGGATGAGTTCCCGGAGGCAGCAGCGGTTTACATTTTCGCCAGATCGGAGAATGGAAACAGTGAACCGTTGTATATTGGTGAGACAGGGACGCTTAAAAGCACGATTAACGGATCACGGAAGTGGATACGTGTCTGTAGGTTGTCTGCTAATGCCCTATATGTTCATTTTGAGGAAGATGCGGCAGTGCGGCGGCAGATAGTTGATAATCTAATAAAGGCGCAACACCCGTCCTGTAATGATTGATAATTGCTTATTATTTCAAAGTAATTATAAATGACAGAATTTTGTTAGTGCTGCCCTATTTATGCTCAGTTGTTGAATATTTTTTTCGGGATGGAGAGTATGTTAGCTTTTGTCTTGACTTCTCTTTTATTTATCAACGCTTCGGGCAGGAAACCCCGCTGCTTTAGCACAGGGAGGCATGTCCGCTCCTGTTTTTTGTTTGACAAGATATGTCAAGATATGCGATCCTATTTTCAGCATAGTTGGTAGAGAATGCAATCCACGTCGCAAGGCGTGGTCTCTACCGCAACCGCATTGCATCGGGAACTATGCGGAGTCAAGCTATGCGCACCTACAAATACAAGATACGCACCCATTCCAAGAACAAACGCTTGGGTAATATGTTGGATGATTTGGCAGATGTGCATAACCATTTTTTGAAGTTGGAGAAGCGATATTACCGCCTCTACGGCAAGTATGCTGGCAGGTATCGTTTGCAGCCACATCTGACGAAGTTGCTCAAGACGACGAAGCGACATTGGGCGTGGATACCGCGCGACACATTGGACGCTGCGATTATTCGTATCCATGATGCGTATCAACGCTTCTTTGCTGGTAATGGCGGTATTCCGAAACCGAAACGCACCCACCGTTATCGTTCTGCGAAGTTCCAAACAGGCTACAAACTTGAAAATGGGCGTGTGCGTATTTCTTTCAAGTCTTGGGGCGACGAATCCCACGCTTTGAAATTCAATCGTATTTGGTATTCTTTTCACCAACACCGCGGCTGGCACGGCACTGTCCGCTATGTCCAAATACTCCGTGATAGTTGTGGTGAATACTGGCTGTATGTTGTCACTGATGATATTTCTACTGAACCTCTTTCTGAAACAGGTGAGAGCGTTGGAATAGACTTCGGATTGAAAACATTTTTGACACTCAGCACAGGTGAAAAGATAACCGCACCCGAGTTCTTGAAACAATCCTTGAAACACCTTCGCAAACTGAACAAATCTGTGAGCCGAAAAGTTAGAGGTTCTGGCAATTGGTATCGCGCTATTAGACAACTCGCAAGGTTGTATCGCAAAGTCGCTCATCAGCGGCTCGACTGGCAGTGGAAACTCGCTACCGCTCTCTGTAGGCGCTTTGATGCCATCACGACTGAAAACCTCAACATTGACGGCATGAAACGACTCTGGGGTAGAAAAGTATCTGACCTCGCTTTCTATCAGTTCGTTCAGTTGTTGAAGTTCAAGTGTCAAAAACATAAGCGTCAATTCCTTCAAGTCGGACAATGGACACCGACAACAAGCCCTTGTAGCCACTGCGGACATCAAAACGAAAAACTTTCTCTTAACGATAGACAGTGGACATGCACAAAGTGTGGAACTCACCACGATAGAGATATAAACGCTGCTATCAATATATTGCGGGCTGCTTAGGATCCGCTGTGGAGCAGATGTAAGACGGATGTTCTCTTAGGAGAACAACGCTAACTGCTACGAAGCACAAGTCCCACGCTTTAGCGTGTGGGTGCTATGACCAAACCTGCGATCGAGGAGATCAACGAGTTGACAAACTTCTTAATTGAGGTAGAACAGAAACGCGTTGGACGGAAAATAGGTGAACTGAAGTTTAAAATCTCTCGGTTGAAAGAACTACCGACTCTTGAACCGAAACAGGAAACGACTGAACCCACGCAAGCATCGCTGTTTGTTGATATGGAAGAATTACCGGCAATTGCTGTTAAACTTGTCCAAGCGGGAGTCGCACAGAAAGAGGCACTCCGGATTGCGAACCAAGAATGGGATGTTGTGGACGCTGTGGCACTACCAGAGGGCAGAGAAGATTTTGCCGAGTATGTGGAAGAAAAAATTACACTGGCACGACATGCTACGGGTGTAAAGAATGCAGGCGGATTCATTGTCAAAGCGATCCAGGAAAACTACCAGGACCCCGAATTGCAAAAACGACTTCAGGTAAAAAAAGAAAAAGAGAAAGAGGAGATGCTTGCATCGCTGAGGCGAGAAATGGTAGAAAAGAAAAACGCTTTGATCCGACGAGCCGTGCGCGCCAATCCGGAATTGCTTGAACAGGCAGCGGAGCGGATTACCTCAAGCTTCGTTAACGATTTTTTGATGGAATATGACTCCGTGAAGGATGCTTACGCAGTAGGTGGGCTGGTCGCTGGAGAAATAAATATAATACTTGGCGAAGAGTTCTGTGCTGATTTGATCGCCCCTGTTATTGCAGCGTACGAAGCAGAGAAGGAACGAATAGAAGGTTGATTGTTTCCTGGTAATCTGTCGCGATTCGGAGATCGCTCCTACAAAGAAACACAAGTTATCGGAGATCGCTCCTACATATAATTTTCAATCCCCTGACAATTTATACAGACCCCAGCTCACCCGGACAACTGCACCTTCATCTAAAAGTTTCCTGAGTTCATTACTTATTGTTTGCGCGCTACTACCAATGGCTTCAACGAGTAAGGATGTTTTTTTTTCACCTGTCCCCAGCAGGAAGAGTATCTGCTCCCGGACACTTATACGGTTACCACCTCTTATCTTATTCAACACACGGCTTGCTGTTCTTGGAGAGCATTCCAGGAGACGTTCCACTTCTTCCATCTTGGATTCACCTGTTAAATTTGCGAAGTCTGTCTCAAAACGTTCACGTGTGGCTACTACTTCAGGTAGTTTGTCTAACCCACCAGCGATTTGAAAGTCTACCCAATCAAAAAGGTGTGTTTCGGGTCTATCCGTAATGCCGGGCAGCGATATACTCGTGAGCAGTATGACCGTCTTGTCAGTCCAACGGCTCAGCCCTATTCGCCCTATAATTTCTGTGAGTTGCCCAGCAGCACTCTGTTGATAAACGTCCTGCATCCGTTCGTCTCTATAGTAGTGCGGCTCTATCTTTTTTTCATAGTAGAGGGGTTTATCGTCATTTCCAAATAACATCTGTGTCCGCCGCCAAATGGCCAATTGTGGCGAGTGTGGTGAACCAACAACCCATAAGACTTGCGGTGTTTCAAAGATAGATTCCGACTGAAATGTGTCTTTGAAGTGTTTAATGAAGCAGACATTTTCTTTTTCTGCTAAATCTGATAAATGTTTGTGAATTCCCTTATAGGTGATAATTGCATGCGTCGTTTTTGGGTCCTTTTCAATTTCATTACGAATGGCGAGAAAAAAACGTTCTCCCAATTTAGATGGACCCATGGAGTCCCAATTGCGCTCGTAGTTTAAAACTGTTTGTCGTGGAGGGGGACCTGATCGCATCTGAAAGACTCTGTTATTTGCTGCCCAAGCGGAAGGTTCAAGACGCGTGAATTTAATTTCTTCGTCTGGAAACATTTTGTGAAGGTGTTGCTCGGAAAGTGTTGGAGAAATTAACAAAAGACGTTTGACGCTCGGATGGAGCATAGGCGGTACCCAGAATGTGAGTTTTTGGCTATCACACTGCATCGGCGCATCAGTATCCCGTTTGTAAAGCGCAAAGAAACATTTCAGCTGATGCCAAAACGTCCAGTCTGGATTTTGGCAGACGGTTGGGAATGCCTGAATGTTTTCAACTGTCTCCGTGTCCAAAATACCCAACTGGATGGCTTGATTCATCTCCATTTGGATTTTCATGGTTTCGTTAAGGACAAAGGTGCGAGGTTGAAAAAAAGGAAGCTCTTTTGCTTGTAGTTTCTTGGCAGCTTCGTTGTCCACAGGAATATAAGCAGCGGCGCCACCCTCAAACTCTATACTAAAACGTGCCAATTCTTCTCCCGTTTCCGAATCAACGATACCGCGTGTTACAACCTTACCTTTCAGATTTATGTGGCACATCTGCTGAATGAGTGCTTCTTCATGCGGTTGAAACGCCTGCATCGCTACGCGAATCCGTGTGATAGGATTTCCATCGAATCCGCCGTGGGGTTCTATAACATTTAGTAGTGCTTTGGCAAAGTTCGCTAAAGCATCGCCGTCCCGACTCACGATCCATCCTCTTAACACGTCTGCTGATAGTTCGCAGTTTATAAATAGGTCGTCTATTTTTGTACTTCTTTCATCAATGATACAGATACGTTCTGTTCCGTCTATTGGTGCGATAATTTGTTCCAATGTATCGGCGTGCTCTGGATTGAGAAACGGTTGGACGAGTGGCAATATCTGTGCTTTTGCGGATTGTAAGGTGAGTGGTTGTGATAAAAACCCGCGTTCCTGGCACGTTGTGTAAACGGGACATTGTGGACAGATACTTACGTGTGGGTCTCCACCTTTTTCGGCAAGTGTGTCGCACCGTTCGGGGTCCTCACAAACGTTGCCGCCTTGAAACGGGTTTGCAATCCGCACATCTTCCGGTATATCTTTTACCTGCTCCCACCTGTATCGCTTCGGTTTCCAGCGCGCGAAAGAGGGTAAGTTTAATTCCTGATACCGTTGGACTGCATCGTCTGCGGAATCTGGGTCCGGTATGTTTAAACAGACGGGACTCTCGTTGAGGAGGTGCAATTCTACGCCATAATTTGTGCTGAGAATAGTCTTTGGTGCGAGGCTCAGAACCCGTGTGTTTTCTTCAAAAGCGCGCCGTATCTGCGCAGCTTTTTCTTTCAGTGTATTATGAACCTCTGGCGTTGGCTCCTGTTTGTGCAGGTGGATACGGGTGCGTTTTATCACTAACGGGCTCCGTTCACCGTTTCGTATTGGGATAAGTTCTTTTCTTACTGGCAGCCCGTCGTTTGAAATTGGCGGTGTAATGCCGGTATCGTCCCATATATCTGTTATTGGCGCGGTTTTGGTGGGCAGTGCAGTATCAGGCGTATTTGCCCGTACCCATACAATACCCTGATCTTCCCATAGTTTTACATAAGTGTTGCTATCGGGATGTATCCAAAGGTAGAAATCGCCATCTTTTTTCAGATAAGAGAAACCGTTTTTCAAAAATGCTTCTTTCGCGAGATCAAGATCCGGTAAACCGAGAGATTCTGGAACATCAGTAGGTTTTATTTGTGGAACGGTTTTTACTTCTCTTTTTTCAATTTCTCTTTTTTCAATTTCTCTTTTTTCAAGGGGTGCTGGCGTGTGAAGTGTTGAACGGAGGTGATTGATAGGAACAAAAAGGACCTCTTTGGCAATCACAGGCGGGTCTAACAGGTTTCCGAGTAGAATCTGGTGTTGAGAATCCCACTGACTGTAACTGTTTTCCCCAAAAATTTCAACATAAACGTCTCGGTGGTCGGGATTTTCCGGTGTCGGTGCATGTTTATAGATGTATGATCTATCATCCGCCGTGTCTGGGTGGAGGTAACCCAGGACTCTGAAAGTAAAACGCAGCCCAGCTGACTTTGTGAGCGTCAGTAGTGGATTCACCGTGGAAGCGACAAGTGATTCAATACAGGCCATCACAGCATCCGGGTCAGCACATATCGCTTGATATGTGATATGCAGGTCGTGCCATCGTGCGCCATTACGTTCGGATGGGATGCCGGTATATACCTGAATTCCCCACGATTCGTACCACTGTCTGAGTTGCCAACTGAGTGCTGTTTGCCTTGTCAAGAATCGATCGCCCCCAAAATCCAGTGGACCGTGGTCATTATGTGGGGCATGCCCTATCGGCATAAAGGAGATATGTGCGGATTCCAGATCATCAAGCATCACGGGGTATCTCCGCGCACAATAAACCTTCACATTATAAGGCATCGTTTTATACAAGGCGGGCTTTATCGATGTCTTCCGCTGATGAAATGTTGCTTGACGCCGTTGGTGGCAAAGTTGAATAACGTTTTTTAAGCCTTTAAAAGGAATCATGGTTTGTTTGAGATGCTTTCCACGCTAAAATTCTGATAATTTTGGTGGATATATTATCATAAACTTTTGTTTTTATCAAGGTTTTTTGTGCAGTCCCGTGAATCAACGCCAAATACGCGTTTGGTATTTGGTGGGAACGCTATGTTTATTTTTATGCCGTTCCTACGGAACTAAGGGGATGAGGTCATCCGCGCTGCTATAAACATATCGTTCCTACGGAACTAAAGAAGCCGTTGTCTATATTTTTTCAGTCCCGTTAGGGACGCTATGTTTATAGAAAAACGAAATAAACGCACCTCTTGAGTTCCGGGGAATGCCTAAATGGCATTCATACCCGGTGAATACCAAAAAGGTATTCATACCGTTGATTTCTTGATTTGGTAGGAACGGCATAAAAAATAAATCATGTTTATCGATAATTTTCGTTGTTTTTTTATGAGAAATAGCGTATAATTATAATCGGTCATAAGGTGGCGGATTGCCGGGGAACTCCAATTCCTCCCGCCACCCCCAACTGGCAACTGGGTTATGACCGAAGATCCAAAGTCGTGACATTAGGTGGCACGACTAATTATGACCGAGACCCGAATTGTTTACGATTCGCACTGGCAGTTAGAGATTTTGCTATGTTTTTATCTGTTTTGTGTGAGAAAGAAAATAAAACAGAATATGAAAAACCTCCCTATTTATCCTGTTCCGTTTGGCGAAGGTTCGATGCACTGGACACTTTATTTCAGGAATGATGAGATACCAATGACGTGGGCGCAAGCTGCTTTGTGGCACTATCTCCATTACCGTTCTAACTATGATACTGGTAAATCCCATATTATGTCGGTTGATGAGATTGTGCAAGAGACTCAATTTTCCGAACGCTTTGTTTATCGTGCGCGAAAGCATCATCAAGATGTCGGTTTCATTTTGGGATGGTATAAGCGAAAAGGCGGTAGCGTTTATGAAATTGTCAAATATGTAGATACCAGTCGACTACAAGCTGGGGAACTTGATTTACGCTATTGGGCTCCCCGCAGAGAGTTTAAAGGACAGATCATATCTGAATCTCCTATTTCTTGTTGGATAGATCGCAAGATCCGCGCTTCGGACTTTATTCTTTGGATGGCTCTAAATCGTCATAGTGATTGGCGGAGTGGGCCAAAACAGGGAGAGGTTACGATGACTCAGAATTGGATGATAAAGTTGACAAGTTTGTCAGAACATCTTGTCGTATCGGGATTAAAACGTTTGAAAGATGCGAATTTGATCTATAAGATTTCGCAAAGTACGCATCAGTCAACTTATGTTTTATATCCGTTTATCCAAGCGTGGCATGAACGGGCTGCAGAGTTTGAGCGCAACGCGGCGGCTTTGTTAAATGTTAGTATGACGCACGATGAACTTTGGCATGACATTATTTGGGGTGATGGTGTTGATTCACCTGATCCTGATTTGCCAGCTTGTTTTGAAGAAAAAACTTAGACTGAGTGAAATCGCCTCTTCTTTAATTTATTAATCGACGTGTTGGGTTAATATTAGATTCTTTTAAATTCTTTTAAGAGTACTTAAGGAGACCTATTTTTTCGGCGCGCCAAATTGCGTCTGAATCCATACCTATACTGGCTTTATCGCAATGTGTCAAAATTGACGCACCTGCACCAGACGCGGTAACACCTGCACCAGACGCGGTAACACCTGCACCAGACGCGGTAATGTTTGATGGTAATTTTAATCTTCATCAAAGCCCGATTTTCTTCTTGTAGGAGCGACCTCTGGTCGCGACATCGGATGCACGGTCGCGACCAGAGGTCGCTCCTACAAGATATTCCGCAAATGGCACATTGCCCCGTAGGGACGCTATGTTTATAGTCTCGGTTGTCTATATTTTCTTCAGTCCCGTTAGGGACGCAATGTTTATAGATCATGGGCGAACAGGGTCTCTTTAGTCCCGTAGGGACGATATGTGAGAACAAAGACATTAGATAAACATATCGTTCCTACGGAACTCAAGCTGGGAAGGCCAACATTTTTCTATAAACATATCGTTCCTACGGAACTGAAGACATCTATACATCTCATATCTATAAACATATCGTCCCTACCAAATCAACGCTATGAATGCCTTTTTGGCATTCAGCGGGACTAAGGGATGTAGTCATCCGCGCTGCTATAAACATATCGTTCCTATGGAACTGAAGAATCCGTTGTCTATATTTTTTTCAGTCCCGTTAGGGACGCTATGTTTATAGTCTCGGTTGTCTATATTTTTTCAGTCCCGTCGGGACGCTATGTTTATAGAAATGTGATAACCTATCTTTCTTGAGTTCCGTAGGAACGGCATATTTATTGTTGATGTGCTTCGGAACATATCGTCCCTACGGGACTAAGGGATGTGGTCATCCGCGCTGCTATAAACATATCGTTCCTACGGAACTGAAGAATCCGTTGTCTATATTTTTTTCAGTCCCGTCGGGACGCTATGTTTATAGAAAACGAAAATAACTGTCCTCTTGAGTTCCGGGGAATGCCTAAATGGCATTCATACCGTTGATTTGGTAGGAACGGCATATTTATTGTTGATGTGCTTCGGAACATATCGTCCCTACGGGACTAAGGGATGTGGTCATCCGCGCTGCTATAAACATATCGTTCCTACGGAACTGAAGAATCCGTTGTCTATATTTTTTTCAGTCCCGTTAGGGACGCAATGTTTATAGATCATGGGCGAACAGGGTCTCTTTAGTCCCGTAGGGACGATATGTGAGAACAAAGACATTAGATAAACATATCGTTCCTACGGAACTCAAGATGCTGCGTTTATTCGTTTTTCTATAAACATAGCGTCCCTAACGGGACTAAGGAAAATACCGGATTTATTTTTTTATTTTCATCCGTGTGCCTGCTACCTTAGCCGCATTGTAGGAGCGACCTCTGGTCGCGACATCGGAAGAACGGTCGCGACCAGAGGTCGCTCCTACAGAATGTAAAACGCATTTTCCGCGTTCTCCGCGCCTTCCACGATTCAGACAAAAAATAATATATCTCACACAAAAAACCCAAAAAAAACGCAATTTTAACCCCAAAAAGTACATTTTTCTTGTAATTTTCATTTGACTTATAACGTTATGATGTAGTATAATACTTTAGGATTTTAATATTAAGTCAAAAATAAAAATATTTAACAATTTTTTAAAAATTTATTGACTTTCAACATAAATAAGTATTATTATAGTTCTATTCCAAGACACTTCCTTAAGTTTCGGAATATAGATAAATTC
>JAPPCZ010000100.1 GCA_028824685.1 Candidatus Poribacteria bacterium | reverse complement strand
CCTTAGTCCCGCTGAATGCCAAAAAGGCATTCATAGCGTTGATTTGGTAGGGACGATATGTTTATAGCAGCGCGGACAACCTCGTCTCTTAGTCCCGTAGGGACGATATGTGTTGAAGCACATCAACAATAAATATGCCGTTCCTACGGAACTAAAGAGGGAGGAACAACATTTTTCTATAAACATTGTGTCCCCGACAAATACCATACGCGTATTTGGCGTTGATTCACGGGACTAAAGGAATTACCGAAATATTTATTTAATCTTCATTTAGTTTATTTAATCTTCATTTAGATTGTGTCTGTGAGTGCGCAAACTGACAGTTTGCGCTACGATTTTTGGCGAATAATGAACTATTTTCAAATAAAATGGTGTCTAAATGTCTAAAATCTTGTCCGTAGCAACTTAGATTAAGGATGTGAAAATATGACAGGTGAACAAAAGTATCTATTTGATTTGCAGGGCTTCATCGTTTTGAAAGATGTTATCCCCCAAGAAGTGATTGAATCTTGTAATGCTGTGCTGGATACATATCAGAATATGGATCCTGGCGATTATCCAGAACCGTTATGTCTTGGCACAGAAAAAACAGAGAAAGAACTCTATATTTCAAACATATTAGAGGCAGATAGCACATTTAACGCCCTCGTAGATATTCCTGAAGTGTTAGATGTCGTTGAAGGCGTGACTGGTGGTCCGTATCGTCTTAATCATACCTACACGATTTATCGATGGGGTGGCGGTTATACCGGTTTACACATGCACGGAACACCGATTATTCCGAAGTGTCAATATCACTGCAAAAATGGAGAGATGGTCTCTACATTGACAAAAGCTGTTTTCCCGATGCTTGATTGCGATGTTGAAGATGGGTGTTTCGCAGTAATTCCCGGGGCGCATAAGAGCAATTTTCCCAAACCGTGGGGAAGTCATCCCGATGAAAATCCTGTGCTTGCACCGATTCCTGCTAAGGCAGGTGACGCTATCATTTTCACGGAGGCACTCACGCACGGTTCTGTTATCAATGTCTCTGGAAAACCACGTCGGACGCTTTACTACTGCTACAGCATCGGTTATATGCCAGACTGGGGCGGACAGGGATTGCATTTCAGCCCAAACATCATGAGTCAACTCAATGAGGCACAACAAGCGATCCTTCAACTTAAATAAATTGAGGTAATCAGTCTTTGACAATAAAAGAAAAATTTCGTAAATCGTTATGGTTCCAGTTGATCCTCGTATCCATTGTGGGCATGCTTGTCTACAATCCTTTCACTAATGCAGAAGATGCCGAGGAATGGATGCCTGATGCGGCGTTACGTGCGGTAGTTCGAGAAGCATTAAAACTGCCCGCAGATGTTTCCTTGACGAAAGAGAAAATGCAGGTGATGCTGTCTCTGGCTGCAAAAGACAAAGGCATTTCTGACATCATAGGTTTAGAGTACGCAACAAATCTAAAAGAACTATACATTGAGCAAAACCCAATAATAGATCTAAGCCCACTTGCCGGACTTACGCAACTTCAGGAACTTCAATTCTGGCACTCTCTGCCAAAAAAGCCGACGAATCTTGATCTTACACCTTTAGCCAATTTGATTAATCTAAAATATCTGGGACTTTCGAGGAATGGGATTACGGATATATCGCCGCTTGCAGGTCTCAAGAATCTTATTGAGTTAAATCTTTATGCTAATTATATTGATGACTTTAGTCCGCTTGTGGAACTCCGTAACCTGAAGGAGTTGTGGATACATCAGAACTCAGCAACAGATTTTAGTATGCTCGCACATCTGAATTTAGAAACATTCGTATATGATGAATTTTGTATTATTGAACCTATAGCAAGGTCTGTGGAGGATCGGCTTTCATCTCGAAATATGCCCTCAGTCTTTCAAGCCTGGGACCATATTCTTGGAGGCGAGGATAACCCTGAAGTTCTGGCATTGCATGACCTGTTTTGGACTCCGTTTTTCGGTTTTCATTGGGAAGAACCGACATATCATGTTTTGTCAACAATGTTGGAGATCTATGATGATTCTGACTTATCGGATTCTATAATAATTTTTGAAAAATATCTTGAACGCAATCCGAATATGGTGTCTTTGATGGGGCTTAATTTTCGTTGGGCAGCCGCAGATCAGCTTCCATCAGACTCCGACTTTTGGCTTAGAGACTCACAAGGCAACCGTACTTCTCATAGCCTTTTTGATGCATATGTCGTAGATCTTTTGAATCCTATATATCAAGAAAAAATGGTAGAAAAAGTAATTGGGATTGCTAAGTGTGGTTTTTACGATGGAATTATGATAGATAGTTTGGGTGCTGAGTATGGCCAACCAGATTATATTGAAGCATATACTCGAATCCTTCAAGGTATTCGTGAGCATGTCCGAGATGATTTTTTAATTATTGGGAATGTGAATCGGAAGAAGGTGCCAGCTTATTCGGAGTATATTAACGGGGTTTTCATGGAAACCGGACATGATTCTAATGGCGGTTATACGCGTGAAGGGATTATGAGGATAGAAGACACCCTCCTGTGGGCAGAAACACAGACCCAAGAACCGCGAATTAACTGTTTGGAAGGTGAAGGTTTGGGAACAGAACCGCCAGATGGTCCCAATAATCTCCGTCTAATGCGATTGTTTACGACGATGAGTCTTACGTTCTCAGATGGATATGTTTTGTATACCGACGGTTCACGCTTTGTTGATCTGAAAGCACCTCATCACGGTCATATCTGGCACGACTTCTGGGATGCGGAACTCGGTCGTCCTGTCGGCGGTGATGAAACGAAAGGACAAACCTACAACGGCATTGAGGGACTATTCATTCGAGAGTTCACTAACGGCTGGGCGATCTACAATCGGAGCGGCAAAGCACAAGAAATTAGTCTCCCGATACAGACGACCGGCGTTGCAAGCGGAATCACCAGTTTCAAGCACACCATCCCCGATTTAGACGGTGAAATGTTCCTAAAAACTGAGATAACTGCGGATGTGAACGGCGATGGTATTGTGAATATCCAAGACTTAGTGATTGTTGCGAATGCACTTGGAAAAGCGGAACCTGACCTCAATGGCGATGGTGTTGTAAATATTCAAGATTTAGTAATAGTTGCGAACGCTTTTGAGTAGTACTGCCTGTCAAATTGATGGATCTGATAAACAGGAGGATTCTGTTACATGAAGCGACTATTTTTTCTCTTACTTTTATTCTTTAATACAATATCCATAGGGTTTGGGGAACTTTCTATTCAAGAAAAAATTGAAGGGCGAAGCCGACCCTCAATATTTTCACCGTGGTCTGACTGGTTCGTCAACAAACCTGATATGCCCTACGCAGAAATGACAGCTGCTCATGACCTTCTTTTTGCACAGGAATTTGGACTCCGTTTCCAACGGACAGGTACTGACGTTCAACTTGCCGGTGATTTCATTGAAGCAAGAAGACAACGAGGCGAACTTCTTGAACTCAACCCGAATATGATTCTTCTGCTCGACATAAACCTGAGACGTGGCTATCCCGACGTTCAGAAAGATTTTTATGGTGGTGATTTTCCTTGGGTAAGAGACGAAAATGAAAATATGATTGAAGAAAATAGAGAAGAAAGCTCCGATGCTCACCGAGATTTTCTCATTGATTTTGTGGATCCTATCGCACAGGAAATTATAATTAATCAAGTTGTAGCAGTTGCCAATAGTGGACTGTGGAATGGAGTCTTTTTTGATTACTGGAATGAGAAGGGGGTCATTCTTGGAGGATTTCGCACATACGAAGAGGAACAGGCAGCGCGCACGGCAATTCTGAAAGGTATTCGGACCGTTGTTGGCGACGATTTTCTGATAATTGTTAATAACCCAGGCACGCTAACCCGCGCTATACCTTATATCAATGGCATTTTTATTGAAAGCTTCCGAGAAGAGTTAGATGACTATCAACATGCTGGACTTATTGAAATTGAAAATAGCCTGCTCTGGGCGGAAAAAAACCTACAGGAACCACAGATAAATGCTTTAGAAGCCGAAGGCATCGGTAGTCAGCTTCCCTCCAGTCCCGAAAATCTGAAAGCTATGCGGTGCCTGACGACATTAAGTCTAACGCATTCCGATGGCTACTTTCTCTATACAATGGGTGTGCAATGGGATGAACCACATCCACATGATAGCGCTTATTTGGATTACCAAGGAGCCGCATTCCGTAGAAACCCGAGGTATTGGACAAAGCATAGAGAAAACCATAATACTTTTTCCCATTCACATCATCATGAACATTACTACTACGATTTTTGGGATGCGGAACTTAGTCAACCTATTGGTGAGAGAGGACAAACCTACAACAGCATTGAGGGACTATTTATCCGAGAGTTCACTAACGGCTGGGCAGTCTATAACCGTAGCGGTGAGTCACAAGAAATTAGCCTCCCGATACAAACTACTGGCGTTGAAAGCGGTATCACCAGTTTCAAGCACACCGTCCCCGATTTAGATGGTGAGATGTTCCTGAAAACTGGGGTAACTGCTGATGTTAATGGTGATGGTGTTGTGAATATACAGGACTTAGTGATTGTTGCTAATGCACTTGGTAAAGCAGAACCTGATGTTAATGGTGATGGTGTTGTTAATATTCAGGATTTAGTGATTGTTGCAAATGCGTTTGAATAGAAAACATAAGATAGAATTGTTCATCGGAATAGAAGTTGAAGAAACGTAAGGAGATAAATTTGTGAGAGATTTCTGGATTAAATGTGTTTGTATTTTGCTATTAAAGTTTGTTTTAGTCCCTGCTGCGTTGTCAAACACGTTGACATTCAACGAACAGGGTGAAGTTTTCGCGGAGACGGATCGCTATCAGGTTCGCTTTGAACATGGCGTGCTGACGCACTTCCACAACAAACTCACCCAGGAAACTTATACACAAGGTGATATCCTGGGGAACACGCAGATGAAAGCCGGTAGAGGTTTAGGAACAGAAGAATTCGTGCCCGAAATAAAAAGAGGACCTTCGCCGTTTGAATGCGAACTGATTTATAGGGACAGCTGGAGTGTTCCTCGTGTTAATGAGGTGATGCTCCACTTGTTCATCGGTATAGATGTGGAAACAGGTGATCTGCTCATCCGCCAAAAAGGCTTCTCGAAAACTGGGGGTATCGAACGGATTATGTGGGGATTTGGAAATCTTTCTGAATCTGTTGTAGATGTCATCGCACCTATTCTCGGTGGTCAAGTCATTGTGAACTCCGACAGATACCACTATCCGAGAAAATGGCAAACACCGCTTGTTATCCTTCAGGGACAAAGCGGTGGTGTTTTCGTTCGTAGTAGCGATACACAATTTAGGTTCAAATCGCTTGAATATTTTACCGAAGGTCATAGTTTTTTGCTCAATTTTTGGGAAGTGCCGTTCGCGCCCTTTGAAGCAGTGGAAACGATAACGACTGCTACATGGCGATTGAACGCCTATCAAGGCAACTGGGAAGTTCCTGCCCTTGCATATAGAGAATGGATGAATGAAGCACTCAAGCCTGTCAATCGCGCCGAGATGCCCGCATGGGCTAACGATATTAATTTGATTATCTTTCATTCAAATATAGACCGTGCCATCTTACCCATCCTTAACCGACTTGTGGATCCTAAACAAACCTTGATACACATACACCAATGGCGCCACGGTGGACACGACGGGGATTTACCGACTTATACACCCGATGCGGTGAAACCGGAGTTCGCTGATTTCGTCAAGGATGCACACCGTTACGGATTCAAGGTGATGGCACACGTGAATATGATCGGCATTTCAGAGGATCATCCGTTTTATGCGGCGTTCGAGAAATACCACGTTCGCGATCCGTACACAGGTGAAAAAACGGGCTGGCATTGGGAAGACCGACACACAAATCCAGACAGCCATGCTTTTGTCAATCCCGCTTCATCTGAATACAGAAAAATGTTTGTTAATATACTAAAAACTTTGTGGGAACGTTACCAAGTAGATGCTTTTCATCTTGACATTAGTTCGCCTGTCTATAATGATAAGAATGGGCTTATTGACGGATTAACGTATGCAGAAGGCAATATTTTGCTACATCAAGAATTGAGAAAAGCAATACCTGGCATCGTTCTTGGAGGTGAAGAAATAAATGATGTCACCTTTCTACACGAAAGTTTTGCACAAATCTCACGGATACCGCCAACAGAACAACCACACCCGATAAGTTCTTTTTTGTTTTCACCATATACAACACTCTATGGACGTTATCTACCAAATCCAGATCGTCGTCCGGATGAATACCAAAAATATTTTCCTGAATACGATGTGTGGAATATTTTGTTAACCATTCGCGTAATTGATTACTTGGATTTTGCCCCTCATCGTGTTGAAATACATAAATTGCTGGAACTTGCAAGAGAACGGCAAAATTATAGATTTGGAGATGTAAATGACGATGGCGTTGTGAATATACAGGACTTAGTGATTGTTGCGAATGCACTTGGAAAAGCGGAACCTGACCTGAATGGTGATGGTGTTGTGAACATACAAGATTTAGTAATAGTTGCAAACGCATTCGGAAATTAAGGATTATAGTAAACTTTAGAATTAACAGGACATTTTGAGTTGTGAATCAACGCTAAATGCGCTTTTGGCATTCAGCGGGAGGGAATTCCGATTCCCGACTGAACTAAGATTTATTAAACCTAAAACATATAGGAGAGAAAACTATTTTGATAACATTATCAGAAAGGTTACAGAAACTTCCACCATATCTTTTTGTAGATTTGCGCCAAAAAATGGCAGCAGCTAAAGAACGTGGTGTTGATGTCATAAGCCTTGGCATCGGTGACCCTGATTTTCCAACACCTGATCCAGTGGTGGAAACTTTGTGTAACGCAATTCAAAACCAGTCAGACCCAGACAGACACCGTTACGGTTGCGACAGTCCTGTTGCCGAATTTCCTGAGGCTGTCCGCGAATTTTATCAACATCGCTATGGCGTTCCCTTATCTGAAAATCAGATTGTAACAACGCTTGGCAGCAAAGATGCAATTGTCAAATTGGCGTTAGGCATCCTGAATCCTGGCGATGTCGGTATCGCAGCGAGTCCTGGCTATCCGACTTACAACATTGGTCACGTGTTTGCCAGCGCGACCACATACTATGCACCACTTTTACGAGAAAACGATTTCTATGTAGACTTTGATGCAATTCCAGACGAAGTAAAACGACTTGCTAAAGTCCTCTGGATTAACTATCCAAACAACCCTACAACAGCAACTGCCGATTTAGACTTTTTTAAACGTGCTGTTGAATTTGGACGTCAAAACAATATTCTCATCGCACACGACAACGCTTATAGTGAAAATACTTACGACGGTTATCGATCTCCAAGCATTCTACAAGTAGATGGTGCTGACGAAGTCGCAGTTGAATTCTTTTCCTTAAGCAAAGCATTTAATATGACAGGTTGGCGATTGGGATTTGTAGTTGGCAATCCGACTGCTGTTGAATCAGTGAAAAAAGTAAAAGATAATATTGACAACGGGTCGCTACGTGCATTACAATTCTCTGGAGCAAAGGCACTTTCAATTGCTGATGAAATTACGCCTAAACTGAACGAGATTTACCAAAAACGCAGAGATATGGTAGTTGATGCGCTTACACAAAGCGGGTGGGCACTTGAAAAACCGAAAGCAACAATGTATGTTTGGGCACCAGTGCCAGAACGTTTTAATGGCTCAAGTCGGGCATTTGCGACAGCACTTCTTGAAGAAGCGGGGGTTGTTATTACGCCAGGACTCGGATATGGACAATGGAGCGAGGGCTATTTCCGAATTTCGCTTACGTATCCTAATGACATAATTGAAGAAGCTATTACTCGAATTAGAGATTTTTCCGCTAAATAATCATAAGGTGGTTGTTGTGAACCTTTTAAGAAAAATAGTTTCCATTTTAATCTTAAGTCTCTGCTTTGGAATTGCTGAACACGCTGCAGCTTATGAGCAGATGCAAACCTATACAGTTGCAGACGGTCTTGTAGGTCCAATCGTCCCTGTTATCTTTCAAGATAGCCGAGGTGTACTTTGGTTCGGTTCTGACAGGGGAGGTGTCAGCCATTTTGACGGTAACACCTTTGTTCGTAATACTGGCGATCCTGAGGCTTTCCATGGCAGAACAGAGAATATCGTTGAAGATAAGTGGGGACATATCTGGTTTCTAAGCAAACACCCCGCAGAAGGAACAGGCGTTATCAGTAGGTATAACGGCACGACCTTTGAATATGAAAAAATTGGTGATGGCACTTGTCTCGCGGTTGATAATGAAGGAGATATTTGGGTAGGTGGAAATAATACTGTAACGCGATACACTGCAATAAATAGCCAAGCACCTCTGCAACCTTACTCACTCAACATCGCTGGTGCTTCTGTCGCGAAGGTAAATGTGATTTTCCAAAGTCGAGACGGTACAATTTGGGTCGGAGGAAACGATGCCCAAGGCGCACTGATTATGCGTTTCCAAGGTGATGTAAACGTTTGGCAAACTGCAACTCTACAACGCTTGGATAACCTACCAAAACTTCCAATAGATCGGGCAGTTCAGGTGATTGCCCAAGACACAGATGACAACATCTGGTTTGGTGGGGAATCGCTCTTACTGCGTTATAACGGCACACAATTTGAAGATATATTAAAATCTGATCAGACACTTAGTAATTTGAAAAATAAAAAAGCATCTGTGAAGACTGATAGACGTGGAAGGATATGGTTTAACGATAGCAAACAATTACGTTGGTGGGATGGTAAAGACCTTCGGCGATTGAGAAATTTAACCCAGGGAGCAAGCCAAGATTTCTTGTACGGTGCTTTTGAAATTGAAGATGCTTGGGATAAGCTCTGGTTTGCCACTGAAACGGGTGCCCATTTATACGAAGACAAATATTTTCAAGATGAAGCAGCGGGTGTTTTTAAATTAGAATCCGCTCTGACTAATTCACCAGAATCGGTGCACAAAGTTTATGGCGTTGACGATGAGCTTGGTAGTGATAACATCCAAACTATTTTTGAAGCGATGGACGGTAAAATCTGGTTTGGTCATGATAATGGCGTAACGGTTTATGAACCTCAACCGGCAATCGTTAATCATACGACACGTGCTATTTTGGGAAGCAATAGTATTAGAGCGATGTATTCAGATAGCGCGGGTATGCTGTGGCAAAGCATTCCTGGTGGTGTCGCCAGATACGATGCAAAAACAGATACACTTAATCAAATCCCATTAACAAACTTTGCTGGGCAAATCGGAAGTCTAAAAATTGAGATCACTTTTGATGATCGGGAATTAAATAGACGTCCTGAAATTATCAAAATTTTTGAGGCAGATGGCGATATCTGGTTTCTGGATAAACCTATTCAGCTCCAAGATGGTTTTAGCCTTTTCAGAATTTTCCGTTATAGAAACGGAGAATTTGAAAAACTTTCTCTCTATATTAGTGCTGAGATCGGCCCAGGTGGTGAAAAAATCTACAATGATTCAATACTTGTGTCTTCAGAAGTTGAACCTTGGATCGTTTTAGGTGGATGGCTTTTTCTGCCAAGAAGCGATGGATTATACCGGTTCTTACCAAATGGTGAATCAAAAATTTTACCTTTTAATAGGGCTAATTTTAATAAGACTGACTCTTTTGAATCTTTACCATCTCCAACCGATGCCGTATTAGCTTTACATACCGACAGTCAAGATCGACTATGGTGCTATTTTGAAACTGGAGAAGTGAGACGGTTCACGAATCTTAGTAGCAGGACAAGCCAGCCAAGAATTGAAGTACTTCCATTTAAATCTGTTATTCCGGTCTTAGATATTACTGAAGCAAAAGATGTCAAATGGTTTTACAATACCGTAAGTGGCCAGTTAATGTATTGGGAAAATCCCGACCTTGCAAACACACTAACTGAACTTCCAGGCGCAGCGAGTGGGGCACCTCTGTTAAGTGTGCAAACTTCTACCGTTTCAACGGAACCACAGAATGATGATTCTGCTGAAGATGCTCAAAAATCGTCTGAATTAATTACTTTTGTTTTCAAGGACAGTATCAAGACATATCAAGGTACTGAGTTGAAACACGATGTCCCTGTTGAACTTGACGAAATCAGAGCTGCACTTACTGCAACGAATGGTAACCTTTGGTTAGCAACTTCACAAGGTGCTATTCGGTATAATGGCGATGAGGTTACGACTTACACAACAGCAGAGAAAAAATTTCTTGTTGACGATCTGCGCGATGTGCATGAAGACCATTGGGGAAACTTATGGTTTGCTACATGGGGTGGCGGCGTTGTTAGATACGATGGAGACACCTTTCAATCTATTACAACCAAGGACGGCCTCATTCATAACAATGTATCAAGCATTCATGCATCTAACGAGGAAGAACTATGGTTTGGCACGGAAGGTGGTGCCACACAGTATCGAGCGAGTCTTGGGGCACTCCCATTTTGTCGTATCGTCTCTGTAGATGCTGGAAAATCTTTTACAGAACCTTTTATGGCAGAATCTGGCAAACGCACTTTTACTGAGATAGATGAACTATTACCCGCGGGACTCAAAAATCTTACTATCCATTTTCAAGGTATTAGTCCACTTAGAGATGATGTAGAATATAAATTTAAGTTACTCGGTGTTGACAACAACAGATGGACAACTGTTTCTTCTGACAAAATGCAAGCTAATCAGACCACGTATCAGACCACGTTTAAGGACAACGTTAAACAATTTTTTGAGCAAGGGGTTCTGTCGCCAGATGTTGGTACAGTCAAGAGGATGCCGCGAATACGCTATGAAGATTTAAAATCTGGAAGTTATACCTTTTTGATAAAAGCTTTTCGTGAAGGATGGCCCTATACCCAACGACCAGCGGTTTTGAATTTTACTATTGATCAACCGGTTTGGACCGAATGGCGGAATTACCTGCCTTCCCTAATTCTACTTGCAGCTGCAGGTTCCCTGCTTTTTAGATTGATTGTGAACCGAAGACAAACCGCACAGTTACGCCTTGAGATGCGAGAAAAAGAAGAAGCAGAAATGCAACGAATCCGTGCTGAGTTGGATGAAGCACAGAATATCCAAATGGCACTTCTGCCGCCTGAATCACCAGAAACACAAGATTTTGATATTGCGGGAATGTCAATTCCTGCCACACAGGTAGGAGGTGATTTTTTCGACTATTTGACTGTGGCAAACGGACAAACGGCTATTGCAGTGGCAGACGCGGCAGGAAAAGGTATACGTGGTGCAATGAATGCTGTGCTTACGAATGGAATGCTACATGAGGTCGCCCGATTTAAATCAGATGCAGATGTCATCTTAAGTGATCTCAATGCGGGATTGGCACCCCGAATGTATGGTCCCAGTTTCATCGCACTCAACTTAGCAGTCTTGGACGAATCCGAAAAACGTGTTGACTACGCAAACGGAGGACAACCTTACCCTATTCTCAAAAGAGGTTCGGAAATAATCGAAATTGAAAATAGTGACCTCCCTCTGGGAAGTATGAAGCGCGTTCAATACGAATCTATCACATTTGATTTGAATGAGGGCGATGTCCTTATTTTCCATACGGATGGTCTGATTGAGGCTCTCAACGCTGACCACGATATGTACGGAACGGATCGTTTCAAAGAATTGATGGCACAAATTCCTGAAGAATGCAGTGCCGAAGAGGTAATTCAACGCATCACCGAAGATGTTCAAGACTTTGTTCAAGAAGCTGAACAGTATGATGATTTGACGCTTGTTGTGATCAAACGGTTATCCGCATCAAATTAAAAAGTTAGCTGTATAGCCATCTATGCATCCCTAAAACCGATGACGGTTTGCCGATACTCTTCAGGAAGACCGATGTCAAATCGTCGCCCCTTCACAACGTAGCCAGAAAACCCGTCTGTCTTCCGTAATTCATCCAAACAAGAAGTAAGTTGGAATTCGCCTCGCTCGCGGAAGTTGTGTTCAATATTCTGTTCAAGAAACCCAAAAATCTGTGGTTCTATCACGTAGATACCAAACACTGTAAGAAACTTATTTTGGTCCATACCGTCAATGTGAAGATGTTCTCTTGCATATTCAGGATCAGGTTTTTCGTAAAACTCTGTTACGGAGAGCATTGACGCGTCTTCCTGCCATACACCAGTTACACATCCAAAGTTCGACAGTTCCTCAATAGGCGTTTCCTTTAATCCAACTACACTGTGACCAACTTTTTCATAAGCATTCAAAACCTGTTTTGCACATGAGTGTGGCTCATCTGAACCGTAGAGATGGTCGCCCAACATTAACAGAAAAGGTTCATTACCTACCCAGTCTCGAGCGCAATAGACTGCATGTCCAAAACCTTCTTGCACGTCTTGTGTGACCAGCGAAATTCGACTCCCTAATTCAAGTAAATAATCGCAGTAAGCTTTGTTTTCTTTGCTAAGTTTGTTGTAGTGTTCAATACGAGGTGGCGTTTTGAAATAGGATTCAAATAGGTCTATATCTCTATTCTGCACAATCAGACACACTTCCTCAATGCCTGCGTTAACTGCCTCTTCAACGATTGCCATGATTGCTGGTTTTGCACGCCCAGCACTGTCAATAATAGGAAATAGTTCCTTTTTCATCGCCTTTGATGCCGGAAAAAGTCGAGTGCCAAACCCTGCAGCAGGGATAACAGCCTTACGCACATGTCTGCTTGCCTCAATAACAAGTTTTAGGCAAGACATCTGTAAGTCTCTTTCAATGATTTCAATGACGCGGCTTTGGCAT
Organism: Candidatus Poribacteria bacterium; assembly: GCA_028824685.1. Taxonomy (GTDB): domain Bacteria; phylum Poribacteria; class WGA-4E; order WGA-4E; family WGA-3G; genus MSPOR6. The sequence goes on along the minus strand of JAPPCZ010000100.1, from coordinate 17,256 downwards.
TCTTCATCTTTGACAATGAACTGTGCTGACCCGTCACCTTGTGAACCGACTCCCTTACCACCCCAAATATACGGTTGAATCGGTTCATAATTGAGAACTTTATGAAGAACAGGTGCGGTCAATTGCGATGGACACGCTGGTATCAGATGTTTATCAAACTCGTGTTGTGCACGTGTCATCAATTTTCCAACTGCTTCAGCATCGCCCTGGCGAAGCGCGTCATAAGCTAAATGGGTGATTTCTTTACTCAAGGGACCGAGATAATGTTGCACATTTTTTTCAAGTTCTTTTTCGGCAAACGGATAACAGTCATTTAACTGCTTTAATATAAGACGTGTATCTTTCCCCGCCCCTAAGTCTACAATTACCATATATAAATTCGTTGGCACACTAAATTCGCGAACCTCGATATTTTCACTATCAAAACTCATAAGAATAGGATGTTGATATGCACAACCTTGATCCATTCTCCCGCAACGCGATGGTGTCTTAATCTCACCTTGATAGGCGTACTCCATTTCTCCGCGCGTCGTCATTTTTAGATCGTATATTCGGTTAAATGCACGGGCAACCAAAACACAGATAGCTGCACTTGAAGAAAGACCTTTCTTAACAGGTAAATCTGTTAAGTAGTTATCTATTTCTAATCCTTGGACGCGATAATTAGTGAGGATCTGATAAGCAACCCCCGCAGCATAACTAAAAAAACTGCCTTTTTCTGCTTCTGCAAGTAATGCTGCAGGTTCCATCGGCAACGTATAAGGGCCATGACGTGTGCCATCGCTGAGTGTCGTTTTCAGAATAAGGCTTGTGGGATGAGGTTGTACTTCAGCATAGACCCCTTGGTTCGTACTTGTGATTAAGGTATAGCCTTTCTCAAGCTCGGCATTGGTCCGCCGATGCCCTCCTGCCCAATCGCTGTGTTCACCGAACAAGCAGATACGTCCTGGCACAAAAAGTTTCATAGTCTGTCCTTATCAGTTTTAAGAAATAGAGCAGCCTACCAATTCGCTACTCAAATCGATATTGAATTGCTTCGGCAACAGCACGATAGCCGATTCTACGGTAGATCGTGTTAGAAATTGGATTGTTCAAGTCAGTATAAAGGATACAACGATTTCCTTCGTCAAGGATTTGTTTAGACATCTTACCAACGCAGGCAGTGGCGCAACCGCGGTTTCGGTGTTCTTGTGGTGTGTAGACGAGTCGCACTTGGACAACACCAGCAACAGCAGTTGTCCGCGCCACCATCGACACGGGTTTTGTATCCTCCCATAGCCAAAGATGTCCATCAGACAGGTAACTGTCAACAATACGTGAGGAAGTAGCCTCACGCTTTTGCAATTCTTCATCATCAGAGGTGTTCTCTTTCTCCCCAATATCTACCGAAAAACGACTAACCCAGTCGATAAGAAGTTTTCGGTCATCCAAAACTGCTTTACGAAAATGCCCTTTTACATCTGACAAATTTTGTACTTCATTTACTTCATATAGGCGCAGACCTAAAAAGGGAAACACAGGAGACTTGTGTCGTTCCGCCCATTCTCCAGCAAAGTGTGCTGTAGTCGCAGCATCTCCAGCTACTCCTGGCAATGCTACGGCCGCCTCTGATATGGCATTTACTACCGCGGGAACCACCTCAGATGTCATAGGTGTAATTAGCGCACGAGCGTTTAGAGGCGATTGAACGACCACACCAACTGTTGTTTTATTGTCTTGTGCTACCCAATATCGCCCGGGTTCACAATGTGTAGTTCGCGACTGCAAAAGCGTCAGAACAAGATAGTGGTGGACCGGTTCTGAGTTCAGAAATACACTTGTTTCGCTTAATACCCAGTTTGGATCATCACTAAAAAAGACTTCAATCCCCATACATGTATTATATAATATAATAAAGCTTTGGTCAACATGACTTTTGTTGTACGGGTGTGTAAAGTTTTTACTGCTTGAATTGTGATGCGACATGTGATATACTATATTTATAACAGACAAAAAGAATGAGAGAATAAAATGCACCTTGACTTTCAAAACGTGCTGGATTTGTCTTATGTCGTTGACGAAAATAGCCCGCGAGAGTTGCCAATTGATCCTGTCAAAATTTACGACCAGGCAACATTAGAAAAAGACGGTTACTTTGAAAGCCGCGTTGACATGTCCGGACACTGCTCTACACATATTGACGCTTCCTGCTTGATGTACCCAGACGGATTTACAGTAGCAGAAATTCCGAAGGAAAAATTAACCGGACACGCGGTGTTAATGGACTTTTCTGCGATTAAAAAACCGAATGATGCAGTGACTGCCGAAGATGCTGCAGCATGGATAACTGAAAACGGTGAGATCCCAAAAGATAGTATCGTCTTTATGCGGACAGGAATGGATAGATTCGTTTATCAAGAGAACTTTAACCGTGAATGGATCGGCTTTAGCGAAGATGCGGCTGCACTTCTCGTTGAAAAAGGAATTAAGGTTATCGGCACTGACGCATGCAGCATTGATGCTGTGGCAGGGCATCCTCCCTTGCATGATGGCTTACCACCTGCACATCTCGTCTTTTTAGGAGCAGGCATTCCGCATGTAGAAGATTTGTGCAATTTGAGTCAACTGCCGACACATTTCTATGTAGTAATTGCACCGCTAAAGTTAGCAAAAAGTTCTGGTGCACCAACTCGTGTTTTTGCTTTTGTATAAAACTTCAGAAATGGACGCTATTCTTCAGAGATGTTGGGCTAAAATCTCCTCTATAAAAGAAAATGTTACCTGATATCCCCGAATCACTTTTAGGTATATTACACGAAATCGGTGAAGTCGGAGGAGAACAGGCTTATCTCGTTGGTGGATCCGTGCGGGATCTCCTGTTAAAACGACCAACTTTTGACATTGACATTGTAGTGGAAGGAGACGCGATTAGGTTAGCAGAAGAGATGCAGAAACGTTGGAATGGGACGTTGCAGGAGCATCAACAGTTTGGAACAGCAACAGTCACACCAGCAAATCCGAGTCAACCGAAAGTTGATTTTGTCACCGCACGGTGTGAAACGTATCAAAATCCCGGAACGTTACCTAAGGTAGAACGTGGCACTATTACAGAGGATTTACAGCGAAGAGATTTTTCTATCAACGCATTAGCAATGCGATTGGATTCTACTAATTTTGGTGCCGTTATTGATAAGACTGACGGTCTTGACGATCTTAAGACCGGCACCGTTCGAGTTCTTCATAACCAAAGTTATACAGATGATCCAACCCGTATTTTTCGGGCTTGTAGATATGCGGGACGTTATAACTTCCATATTGCCGATGTTGATATGCTGCTAATTGCAGAGGCAATTCCACTTTTAGCGCAACTCAGCGGTGAACGGATACGAAATGAAATTGACAGAGTCTTACTTGAAGACAATGCTCCGCCAATTGTTCAAGAACTTGCTCAATTCGGTGTATATGAGGCAATTTTCCCAGGATGGGAAATCTTACCTGCTTTTCTGTATGATTTTCAAACGGCACAACAAGCAATCTCATGGGCATCAAAGCACATCATAGACGAAGATTTTGAACCGAATATCTTGCGATGGATAGCACTATTCGGCATGAGTAAGTCCCAAGAGGAGCAGATATATCAGATTGAGGCACTCTGTTTCAGACTCGTATTGGAGCATCAACTTCGCCGCATAGGACATGATACGCAAGTTTTAAAACAAGAGAACACTCATAAAAAAACTGTTCGATCTGTTTTTGAAAAACTCGGTTTAGCATTATCTAAAAGTGCTTCCGTTGAATACTATAATGGGAAATGGTGTATTGTTGATGCCGAAAATAGATTAACTTACGTATATAACAATAGAAAGATATTTAAAGTCCAGACTCCATTAACAGCATATCGTCAATTATTACCAATCTTGGATTCTCTAACTGAAACAACCTCGCCAAGCAAAATTTATCAGAGATTAAAACCTTTTCCGCTTGAAGCACTTGTTTTAGCGTATTCAGATATTAATCTATCACAGGTGCAGCGTAAAAATGTTGGAGATTACCTTTGCACTTTACGAAAGATACAGCCCCTTATTACTGGCGATGACCTGATTCAGTGGGGTGAAAAACCCGGAAAAACTTTTGAGACAATACTATGGAATCTATTTAGCGCACAATTGGATAACAAAATTAATTCTAAATCGGAAGCGAATTCATACTTTCAGCAACTTAAAGAAGCAGCTAATTTAAATGAATATAGATAAAACATGTTTACTCCAGAACGAATATATCAAGCAATCCTTGTAATAACGCAGTTCATCATTCTGTTAACTTTTCATGAATGGGGGCATGCTAAATCTGCCAATATGTTAGGTGATCCAACCGCGCGCGATCAAGGGCGTATGTCTCTGAATCCTGCGGTACATATTGATCCTATCGGAACGCTGTTTTTGCCATTAATTGGATCACTCTTCGGCGGAGGATTCTTTGGTTGGGCTAAACCTGTACCGGTCAACCCCTACAACCTTAAAAATCCGAGAAGAGATATTATGCTGATTGCTGCAGCAGGTCCTTTTATGAATATCCTGCTAACCTTTGTGATTTTTGGTATCATTCAAATATTAGAACTGACTCTTAATTTCAAACCCTATAATTCCAAAACACATTTGGCAATTTACCAATTTTTAGGGACTTCTGCTCACATAAGTGTGTTTTTAGCGGTGTTTAACATGCTTCCGCTCTTTCCGTTAGATGGGTTTAGTGTTGTAAACGGTTTGTTACCAGAACGGGCCTCACGTCAATTTTCAAAACTTGCTCCTTATGGAATGCCAATTCTGATGGGTTTAATTTTTTTACCTTACATCCTCCCAGTACCTGGACCTCTTAGATTTTTAGTTTTAATCAGTGGCATTATTTTTGATCTGATTGGAAAAATCGTCGGAGTACGGTAAAGAAGATTGAGTAATGTTACAGATATAAATTAAATAGAATAACAATGTTAGCAGATTTTTCACCTACCAATTCAGTAACTCATCCCATTTACGCTGTCAAATTAGATGGTTTTGAAGGGCCACTTGATCTGCTTCTTCATCTTATTCAGAAGGAAGAGATGAATATTTACGATATACAGATTGCCCAAATTACTGATCGCTATCTGGAATATGTAAATCTTATGGAGCAATTAGATTTGGACGTGGCATCCGATTTTTTGGTGATGGCAGCAACGCTTCTACATATCAAATCACAAAGCATCCTTCCACAAACTGTTTCTGATTCGGATCATCCTATTGGAAACCAAGAACAACTTGTCCAACAACTTTTAGAATACAAACGTTACAAAGAAGCAGCACAAGTTTTAGACACTTATGCTGAACGGCGCACCTCAATATACAACAGAAGTTCAAAGTTACATGCTGATTTAGATGAAACACGATCTTATGAGATTAAAGCCACACTTTTTGACCTACTCACTGCCTTTAAGAATATCAATGACCGAATTGCTCAGTTTGAACCAGATGAGGAGTATCAGACAGTTGAAGAGGAAGTAATCACTGTTGAGGACAAAATCGCTTTTATTGAAAGCCAATTAGAAAGCGCAGATCAATTGCTCTTTGAAAGTCTATTCCCATTATCTTCAAGTAAAATTGATCTAATCGTCACATTTCTTGCTGTTTTAGAACTTATCCGAATTGGAAAAATTGTTACTGTCCAAACAGGTCTATTTGAAAGTATATATATCGTCAAAGCCGTTGAAAGAGAAAATATTACATCAACAGCTTAGAAAGTACAGGAATCATCAGGAAAATGGATTTGGAAAATGTTGCGACTGAACATCTGATGAACAATTCAGATGTGATGCCAAATGAAAATTTAAAATCAATATTGGAAGCAATCTTGTTTGCTGCCAGCGAACCCATTTCAGTGAAACAATTTCAGCACGCAATTCCGAACATAACAGTACGAGAAATTCGAAAAGCACTCTCAGAACTTCGTGATGAATATCAACAGATGAACCGAAGTTTTCATCTTATAGAAATTGCTAACGGATATCAAATTTGTACCCGTCCAGAATTTTCGGACTGGATCCGCAAGTTTTATATACAGCAGGTGCGCGTAACATTGTCCCCTTCTGCGTTAGAAACCCTTGCAATAGTCGCCTACAAGCAACCAGTCACACGGAGTGATGTGTCAACAATTCGCGGTGTAAACAGCGACAGCGTTATTAACGCGCTTGTTGAGAAAAACCTCGTCTGCGTTTCAGGCAGAAAAGAGGGTGCTGGACGATCACTGCTTTTTTCTACTACCGATACTTTTCTTCAACAATTTGGGTTGAAAGACCCATCTGAATTACCATCTCTTGAAGAAATTGAGCAACTCTTGCCCACAGCAAACAATATAGAACATCTCAGTGCCATTCAGGAAGATATAGAATGATGAATTACAATGCATGGTTTGAGTGCAGTAAAGGATGCAAATATCCACTCACTGAAATTATCTATCGCTGTAGAAATTGTAATGGGTTGTTAGAGGTCCGCCATGATATGGACGCGTTGAAACAACGCAGCGCAGATGATTGGAAATCTCTTTTTGAACAACGTTACATGCGAACGCAATATCCTTACGGAAGCGGCGTTTGGGGGAAAAAGGAGTTTGTCTGCCCGAATATTGATAATGAGAACATAATCTCCATGTATGAAGGCGGTACCAATCTGTTTTGGGCAGAACGTTTTGGGGGACAACTTGGACTCTCAGATCTCTGGATAAAGCAGTGTGGAAACAGTCATACGGGTTCATTCAAAGACCTTGGGATGACCGTACTTGTCTCAATGGTAAAGCAGATCATTTCCGAATCTGGTAATATCCGTGCTGTAATGTGTGCCTCAACTGGCGATACTTCTGCATCTTTGGCGGCTTATGCTTCAGCAGCGGGAATCCCTGCTATCATCCTCTTGCCCAAAGAGAAGGTTACCCGTGAACAACTCATACAACCTATTGCAAATGGTGCCTTAACACTTTCGCTTGAGACAGATTTTGATGGGTGCATGGCAATCGTTCAAAAACTCGCGGCTCGTAAGGATTTCTATCTCGCAAACTCTATCAATTCGCTTCGGATTGAGGGACAAAAAACGATCAGCATTGAAATCGTGCAGCAGTTTGATTGGGAGGTGCCAGATTGGATTATCATACCCGGAGGTAACCTCGGCAATGTTTCTGCGTTGGGATTAGGTTTTTTAATGATGTTTGAACTTGGTATGATAAATAAACTTCCACGCATTGCCTGCGCACAAGCTGAACGTGCAAATCCACTCTATCGCAGCTACCAAAAAGGGTTTACAGAGTTTAAAGCAATCACTGCACAATCCACGCAAGCCACTGCAATTCAGATTGGTAATCCTGTTTCTATTCATCGGGCTATCCGTATCTTGAAGAAGTTTGATGGCATCGTTGATCAAGCGTCCGAAGAGGAATTGGCTGACGCAGCTGCCAGGGCAGATAGAACAGGACTATTCAATTGTCCACATACAGGTGTTGCGTTGGCTGTACTCATAAAAATGGTTGAACGCCAGCAAATTAAAAAAGATGATAGAGTTATCGTGATTTCAACTGCCAACGGACTGAAGTTCCCCGATTTTAAAGTGGCATATCATAATATTGTTCCCGACGAACCTACGCCACAATACCTAAACACGCCGCTGGAATTAGAAGCAGACTATGAAAACGTTCTCAAGCAGATAGACAAACATCTGAGTGTGTAGATCCATTCAATTCTTTAATTGTTCCTGCCTTCTCTTAAATATCTCTTCCTGTAGGAGCGATCTCCGAATCGCGACTTCCAACTGAAATGTACCCAAAAAACGCATTACCCCAACTTTTCCTGCAAACTTATTGGAAATATATTGGTTATCTATTGTCCGCAAAACCACAAAAACTACTGATCACTACACAGAAATAGGTATAATATCAGTATGAAAAAACAAAACCAATCCCAACCACAAAAACAATCAGACATTCCTGTAAATCGCAAACAACTATCCAAATGCAAAGACGACAACCAAACTTATCAAAAAATATGGACAGCAAGAGAAAAACTGCGTTCTTCAATACAGAAGAGAAATATAAAAAATTAAATTTTTTTTCAAAATAAGAAAATTGCCTATAAACCCATACGGATACTGGGCTTATAGGCAATTAAGAAAATATACCGTGGTATAAAAAAGTATACCGTATGGTATATTTTCAGTAGGAGCGATCTCCGAATCGCGACCCCATCTGTCCGAGCGATCTCTAATCGAGACTTTAAAACTTTAACGGATAAAAAACCAAAATTGAACACCTCCGGCCGAGGATGAGGGACTACTTAGTTTTAAAATTATCAGTTAATGAGTGTTACTGGTTGTTTATTTCGTAGGTCCAAATCAACGCTATGAATGCCTTTTGGGCATTCAGCGGGTAGAGCGAAGCGAAACCCATAAGTGTCAACTTAAGGAAATCTATATATTTTTTCAACAATGTTCAACATCTACTATGATTGAGACTGTCCCATATTTAGTCCCGTAGGGACGATATGTTTATAGAAAAATGTTACCCACCGCCTCTTGAGTTCCGTAGGAACGACATATCTGACTGGGTAAACTGAGGCGACAACATACCGCCCCCGCCAAATCAAAAAGCGCGTTTGACGTTGATTCACAGGGCTCAAGAGATGGATTATCCGTTTTTTATAAACATACCGCCCCTACCAAATCAACGCTATGAATGCCTTTGGTAGAATGCGCTTTTTGGCATTCTACATGATTCAGCGGGGCTGAAGAGGTTTATCCATGTTTGAAAATTGCTTAAGTTGACACCCGGGGAATGCCTAATGGCATTCATACCGTTGATTTATGGGTAGAGCGAAGCGAAACCCGACAAGGGTTCAACGTGTCGGGTTTCGCTTCGCTCTACCCGACCTACAGAAGGTTTATATAGAAATGTGAAGAATATAGCCGAAAAGCCAAAAACTAAATAATCCTGGCTGAGACGTAAAATATATTGCTAAATGTATAGAAAATATGTTATAATCCAACGCAAACAATAACACAATAGGAGTTAATTGCATGTCAGATCAGTATCAGCCCAAACCTGAACACAAGTTTACTTTCGGGTTGTGGACTGTAGGAAATCCAGGACGTGATCCATTCGGGGACGTTGTTAGACCCCCTTTAAAACCTACCTATAGCGTCGAGAAATTAAGCGAATTGGGCGCGTACGGAGTCAACTTACACGATAACGACCTGGTACCATTTGACGCTTCAGCCGCTGAACGCGATAAAATTGTCAGTGAATTCAAAAAGGCACTTTCCGATCATAATATGAAGGTGCCAATGGCAACAACCAACCTCTTTTACCATCCAATTTTTAAAGACGGTGCGTTTACCTCTAACGATCCAAAGGTCAGAGCATTTGCAATTCAAAAAACTTTGAATGCCATTGATCTCGGTGTAGAACTTGGAGCGACAGTATACGTATTTTGGGGTGGACGCGAAGGCGCAGAAGTAGATGCCGCTAAAAACGGTCCGGACACCGTAAAATGGAACCGTGAAGCGATGAACTACTTCACGCACTACGTCAAAGACCAAGGCTATAATCTCAAATTTGCTTTAGAAGCGAAGCCAAACGAACCTCGTGGAGACATTTATCTCCCTACAACGGGGCACATGCTTCACTTTATTGAGACGCTTGATCACCCGGAAATGGTTGGTGTTAATCCCGAATTTGCTCATGAAACAATGGCAGGTTTAAGTTTTATCCACGGTGTCGCACAGGCTTATGAGGCTGGTAAACTTTTCCACATTGACCTCAACGACCAGAAAATGAGTCGTTTTGATCAGGATTTACGCTTCGGATCAGAAAACATAAAAAGCGCATTTTTCCTCGTTAAGTTTCTTGAAGATGTTAACTGGGATGGCAACAGACATTTTGATGCACACGCCTACCGTACCGAAGATGAACAGGGTGTATGGGATTTCGCTGCGGGTTGTATGCGTAGCTACCTGATACTGAAAGAGAAAGCACGTAGATTCAATGAAGACGCAGAAATTCAAGGTATGCTCGCTGAACTACAAGCACGTGATCCAGAACTTGAAGCACTCATGGCGAATTACAGTGCTGATAACACGGAGAAACTGAGAAAAATAGATTTCCAACCGGATACGATTGCTCAGAAAGGGCTTGGGTACGAAAAATTAGATCAGCTTACTTTTGAGGTTTTAACCGGAATTAGATAAACCTAACTTCTCGTTACCGCTTCATACAAAATCGGAGTTTGTCTATGAGTACCATAACTGTCAACTTAAGAAAATGCATCCATCACTTTTTTGTAGGAGCGACCTCCTGGTCGCGACCAGGAGGTCGCTCCTACAGAATACAATGGGATGACACCGCTAAGTAGACACCTATAGGGTTTCGCGTATGAGCACACTGATAATTGCTGTTTTGAGTTTTGTTGGCTTTATTGTGGCTTACAATACGTATGGCAAGTGGTTAGCGAGAAAAATTTTCGGCTTAGATCCGGAAGCGACGGTGCCGAGCCAAGAACTCAAAGATGATGTAGACTACGTTCCTACCAAAAAAGAGATTATCTTTGGACATCATTTTACAAGTATTGCTGGCACCGGTCCAATCGTCGGTCCAGCAATCGCTGTCTTTTGGGGTTGGTTACCAGCGTTACTCTGGGTCGTTATCGGATCAGTTTTTATCGGTGCTGTTCATGATTTTGGTGCTTTAGTTGTCTCACTCCGTAATCGTGGACAAAGTGTTGGTGAAGTGGCAGGTAGGATGATCGGTCCTCGCGCCAAATTCCTCTTCTTATTCGTCCTATTTATGGGCTTGACCATTGTTCTTGCAATCTTCGGTTTGGTCATTGCCCTGATTTTTTCTTACTATCCTGAGTCAGTCCTATCGGTCTGGGTAGAAATCCCACTTGCAGTAGCCATCGGTATCTGGATTTATCGACGAGGTGGCAATATCCTTATTCCTTCCATTATAGCGCTCGGCATAATGTACATTGCCATGGCTTTCGGTGCTTATGTTCTACCCATTAATTTAGGAAAATGGTTAGGAATTCCCTTGCTCGGACAAACCTACTTAAACGTTGTGGTAATTTGGACATTAGTGCTTTTTGTTTACTGCTTCATTGCATCCGTGCTGCCGGTATGGACACTCCTCCAACCCCGCGATTTTATCAACAGTCATGAATTGGTCTTAGCCTTGGTTCTTTTAGTGCTTGGCCTTGCCGTTGCAGGATTTACGGGTAAGGCAGACCTTTTTGCTTCTGCCCCCGCAGTAGCAAAAGACATTCCACCCGATGCCCCACCGATTTGGCCCTTCCTTTTTATTACGATTGCGTGTGGTGCTGTGAGCGGTTTCCACTGCATGGTGAGTTCTGGCACCTCAAGCAAACAGGTTGCCTCCGAAAGTGATGCACAATACGTCGGATACGGGGCAATGCTACTTGAAGGTGGTCTTGCCGTTGTTGTCATTATTGCCTGCTGTGCTGGCATCGGAATGGGTATTTTCGATCGTCCAGATGACCCCACAAGCCCGGGCGGTTATACGTTCCAACCTATTCTCAAGGAAGGAAGTACGCAACAAGTTGTCAATCAAGAAGCATGGAGAACCCGATATGCAGTAGGTGAAAAGGTAACAAATCCTGATGGCACAACAACAATTGTTGGTGGTGGTTGGGCAAGCCACAAACTCAGAGAAAAAGTGAGTGCTTTTGTTGATGGCGGTGGAAATTTTCTTGCATCCCTCGGCATTCCACTCAAAATGGGCATTGCAATCATGGCGGTACTTGTCGCAAGTTTTGCCGCTACAACACTGGATACAGCAACACGATTGCAGCGGTATGTTATCTATGAACTTGCACAGACTGCTAACATCAAGCCATTGATGAATCGTTACATTGCGACAGCATTTGCTTTGATACTTGCCGCTGCTGTTGCATTATTGCAAGGGTCAGGTGGACCAGGTAGCGGCGGAATGACGCTCTGGCCTCTTTTCGGTGCAACAAATCAACTCTTGGCAGGATTAGCCTTTATGGTCATCGTCTTTTATCTCGTGCGCCGCAACAAACCGATCTGGTTCGCTTTCCTTCCGATGGTAGTTATGCTCCTCATGCCCGGCTGGGCGATGCTACACCAAATGTTTGCTCCAGAAACAGGTTGGTTGGCTAAAGGCAATTATCTGCTTTTCGGATTCGGTATTGTTGTGGAAGCACTACAAGTTTGGATGATTGTTGAAGGCGTGATCGCATGGCGAAATGCGCGAGGTAATTACCCAGAACTTCCACCTCTGCAGCCCGCAGTTACAAAAAGCGGTATCTAATTCATTTTACCCCTCTAACAAAGTCACGCTGCAGGTTTACATTTGCCTACATAGACATAGACATCGATCGCTACGGTAAAGTAAAACCTAACCTGCCTTTCTACAGATATAGAATCCCTATCTAAATTCCATTTTGGGCAAAGCTAAAAAAGAATTCAAACAGATATTCTGATTTTTTTCAAATTATGCACGTTTTTTACTCTTAAATTACGTCACTAATAGTCGTAATCTGAAATGTCAATACTATGCCAAAAAACCAATGACCTATTTCATGTAATTCATTTGACGCTAATTTAGGGAGGTATCTATCATCTATCATGTTCCGTAAAAACATTCACTTCCTCTATGGCGGAGGGATAGTTATTTTATTGATAGCTGCGGTAATAATCTTTAACCGTTATCAAAATTTACAAACTCATGAACTTGTGAAAGTCTATAAAGGCACTGTGTCCTCTCAGCAAGTGCCTGAGACGGTAAAACAGACTACATCGCCTGAAGTTACGACTCAACCTGAAACTGTGGACATTGAAGAAGTCTCGGACGCTGAAGTGGAGGAATCATCAGTAGTTTCTGAAGAATTAGCACCTGAACCAGACGAAACCGCTGAACCTGTTGAAGAACTTCTCACCACGGCAGCAGGATCCCCACAAGAAGATCCAAAGGTTGTCCTGCTCAAAGAGGTTTTCTCCGAATTTGACAGACTCCTAAGTGAAACACAAAAACTGATGGAGGATTTCCAAGGTGGAATAACACCTGAAAATTATCCAGAGTTAGAGGCAAGAGGGAAAGCGTTGGAAGCTGATTTGCAAGAGTACTGTCAACGTATCACTGAGAAATTTACCGGTGCAGTTACCTTCGTTACTTTTGAAGGATATGAAGGTGCATACGATGTTGATTTTCAGGTGTTACAAGACTCGCTTGATGGACCTGTGCCAGCTGAATTAGAAGGATATTTCCAGCACGCGAATCTGCGAGAAATGTTAGGATTGCCTGATATTCCACCAGAGCTATTAGATCAAATGCAACCGACGAGAAGATAAGCAAATCAACCCTTATTCTGTTTTCCTTGTCTTGTTGAACTTAGGAAATCTATGTCTGAAGATTTAACACTTGGAGGCAACAAAAATGACCAACAGAATTAAGCACATCATTTTGACAACAATAATTATAGGAATATTGTTAGTAGCATCAAACTTGTCTGCTGAAACTATTGAACCGTATAAATTGGATAATGGACTCACAGTAATTCTACGTTCTGTACCGACGGCAAACAAAATTGCCTTTGTCGTGCTATACAATATCGGTGAAAATCACGATCCGATAGGAAAATCAGGAATGGCGCACCTACTGGAACACTTGTATGTCACCGCTGCAGCTGGTGAAACGCCTGCTCGCGATGTGATGCAGTTCACGAGGCACTATCCTGCAGGTTGGAACGCACAAACCGGGACAGACTATACTGTCATTGCTGGTGTTGTTGAAGCTGGACAATTTTCAAAAGAAATTAAGGACGTTGCAGCACGCATGAACGACCTCCGCATCACTGAAGCAGACATCAAACGTGAAGTGCCTCGCGTGAAGCAGGAATTGACAAACATGTATGGTGGAATCCCAATGTTAGCAGGCATAAACCATGCGCGAGCACAGTTGCACCCTATCCCTCAAGGTGGACAACGCGGCGGTGCCATGGCGCATATCCAAACAATAACACTTGATGAATTACAGCAATTTTGGAAGGATTACTATAAGCCAAATAATGCTATCTTAATTGTAGCAGGCAAGTTTGACATTGAGGAAGCGAAAAAATCCATTCACGAAAATCTTAGTCAAATTGTCCCCGGCAAATTACTACCGGAACCTCACCCTAAATCCAAACCTAAAACTGGCAGTGTTAACAAAATCAATGTCCAACCTGTGGTGCCAAATGCAACCGGAGTTGCTGCTATTGGTTATGCAGCACCATTCCCAGATACTGAAGAATATGTGCCATTTCTAATAGTATATTCACGTATGGCGTATGCCTTGCAGACACAATTCCAGATGGGCAAAGCTCAACCTATTTTCTATCCACCTCTTGACGATCCAACCACTCTTGTCCTCCAATCAGAATTAACAGATGAAGAGAATGTTGACGCTGTGCTGAAAGAACTGGATCAACGCCTGCAAGCCGCATTGACACCTAAACTCACGCCGCAAGAAAAACAGCAAACGATTAATATGTTGGCTCTTTTAGGCACAGTTGATATACCGGATACACAGTGGGGAGAAAATATGTACAGTTTAGCCTTTAGTATTGGGCGTCAATATCAATTACAAATCAACGGAAAAGAAATACGGGATGCGATTCAGCAAGTGACTGATGCAGATATAGAAAATTTGGCTAAAACTATATTTGCTCCAGAAAAACGTGCAACAGTTATTATTGAATTAGAAAATTAAGTAGGTAATTTCTCATATCCTTTATTCGTACTGTGGAGGCGGGTTACTTTACCCTCCTCCATTGTGTTACCAAGGCATAGCCGACTCAACGCTAAATGGGCATTTGGCATTTGTTGTCTACTACTTTTACATCCGGCTTATTAAAGCCTTCCAACAAGAAAAAAACAGATAATATCAATACTGAACACATCTATATTCTCAAAAATATTTGCAACCACCCAAATTGTATAGTATAATATATCGTAAAATACGCAGTTACACAAGCAGGTTGGATTCTTGGAGAACGGCAAATTCGTCACGAATGTTTTTATCTCATTTGCTATAGTTTGCTATGTAGTGCTACTCGGTTTTACGCCGCTGCTGCATGACCACGGACATGACTGTAGACATGAGCATGAAAATGATCCTGAGCATGAAAACTCAGAGTCTTCCCACTCAGAAGAAAGTTGTGTGGTGTGTGTATTTATCAATACCCACGTTGAATTCAGAATCCAGCCTACTGCTATAGTCCTTCCTTATCCTTGCTCTGGTAAACCTTCACCCAGCAAGGTTGTTTTTGTGGCCTTAACACCCACCACAAATATTCAGAGTCGGGCACCCCCTGTATTCCCCAATCCATTTTACCCCTAAAAGTCACAAATTAGTCTTTAGTCACTATTTCTCGTAGGATGAGGAATTTGTATTAGCCATTAAGAGAGGGACAATGTGTCAATACAAATGTTCTTACGTGGGCTTGCGCCCTTTTACCCAATGTTTCTGTCCTCCTTCTGAGACTTATATCTGGTCTATGGATGTGTAGGAAGTGCTATATTTGTGTGTTTTTCTACAGTAGTGCTATCTTTACACCTACGCATCTATTATGTACATTTCTATTTAATGAATCAAGCACGCTTTGTGCTATAGACATAAAAAATTTTAGGCACGTATTTTGTGCCGTTAAACAAAATTGGAGAACACAATGTTTACACACTTTTTTGAACGCGACTATTCTGTCACTATTTCACGTTTATTCTTGTTCGCTTTGATAGCGATGCTACCTTTTATGGGTGGTTGTGGCGAAGATGACAACCCCATTGTTGATGACCCTGACCATGACCACGACCATGGGGATGCCCCCATTCACGCCGATGTCGACGGCTTTAACCTCGAAATCGATGGAAAAGTGGTCTATCATCAACATCAAGGCCACCATGAAGGCGGTCTCACCGTTCCTGTTGGTGAAGAAATTGAGATACATGTACATTTTCTTGACGCGAATGAAGCGGAACTCCATCTCGATGAAGTAGCGCCCCCGCCGGGTGAAGATGACCATGACCATGACCATGACCATGGCGGCTTGGAATCCTTCAGTTTGGGTCTGACGGGTTACGATGCCTCTATTATTCAGATTCATCTGGACCATGACGACCATGACCATGAAGGTGAAGA
Organism: Candidatus Poribacteria bacterium; assembly: GCA_028824685.1. GTDB lineage: Bacteria > Poribacteria > WGA-4E > WGA-4E > WGA-3G > MSPOR6. The sequence goes on along the minus strand of JAPPCZ010000100.1, from coordinate 1,053 downwards.
GCATGACGACGATCATGACGATGATCATGACGACCATGACCATGAAGGTGAAGAACACGGTGACGCGTTACCGTTTGGACTCGAGGGACTGAAAGCAGGCACAACGACAATCAAACTGCAACTGATTCACGGGGACCATCCAGATTACACGGCAGCACTTCTCATACCAGTAACTGTTCAATAAGGGGGACCCCATGTTAAGCACTTGTGCTTGTTCGCATAGGTCTCCCACGGTAGGGATGCTTAGAAAGCGTCCCTACCTATTCGTGTTGGTGTCTGGGATAATGGTATGCCTATTTTGCTATCTCAAGGATTCCCAAAGTGCTTCAAACACAACACGATCCTTGGAAGGAGAGGTTGCTGAAACACAGAGCAGTACTCGACTTGATGGGGTTACGGTCCGTATTAAGGGATTTGAGAAGCGCGTCCGAACCGATGCAAACGGTCGGTTTAAGTTTGATGCCGTGCCGGAAGGACAGCAGACGCTGCAGTTCCTGAAGGTCGGTTATCAGCAGTTTGAACAAGTAGTTAATGTCAATACCTCCACGCCTCATCTCAAGATTGAACTGAAGGCACTGTCGTTTCAACTGCAAACCATCAGGGTATACGGTTCAAATCGCTCTCTTTCACAGTTTGAGGAAACAACCGACTTAGCATTGAGTGAAGAGGAACTCCAAAGAAGGTTAGGGATGACCTTGGCGAACACGTTGGCAGATGAGACGGGTATTTCACAACGGATGATGGGACGGGCGATTGCGCGTCCCGTTATTCGTGGATTGGGTGGTGACAGGCTGCTCATCCTTGAAAACGGCGAACGCACAGGCGATAAATCTGCCTCCAGTGCTGACCATGCCGTATCCATTGATCCGACGACTGCTGAAGGCGTTGAAATTACCCGTGGCCCCGCATCGCTCATTTACGGCTCAAGTACGTTGGGCGGTGTTATTAATGTCAAAAGCAATCACATACCGCAAATTCTACCGAGACGGCCTGATATACATCTAACGTTCCAAGGTGAATCTGTCAACTCAGGTTTGACCGGAACAACAGGTT
>JAPPCZ010000105.1 GCA_028824685.1 Candidatus Poribacteria bacterium | reverse complement strand
GTTTTGCATCTGAGTTTTCCGTTCTTCCAATGATTGCCTTAATTCTTTTGAAGAAAAAAACGTATCGTATTCTTCTTTAGAAAGTTGCTGTGAAATAATTATATCTGGATACTGTTCAGCCGACTTTATCCACAACTGGGTAACTTTAAATTCTATATCACTTGTTATAGGAATGTTATTATTACTTTGTTCAGGGGTTCGGATAGGTAATACTTGATTTGATTCGGATTTATCATCTAATACCTGTGCATTTTCTGTAACAGACATCAAAATAGGATTGCCCTGTTCGTCTTTTTCATAATCAATTGGGTTACCAGACTCATCATAGATAAGCGTTGCTCCGTGTTCTTCTGCAACTTTAAGAATAAATATTCTACGAGTTTGTATTTCCGATAACCGACTTTCTATTTCCATGATTTCTTGATCAAGCCGTTTAGCATTTTCCAAGCGTATTTCACGCATATACTGCAATTCAGGACTTTGCGCTATCACAGCTTCTAAATCAAAATTATCGTCATACTCCTTTATAAGTTCTGATATTTTCGCTTCTATTGATCCAGGCTCTTTGAATTCATCTGCCATAGCCTGTCGTGCTTCTGGTGAGGCGTTTTTATATTCTTCCCATGGGATCCAATTAGTTTCAAATACAGGCAATTCAACTTTAGATTCATCTGAATCCGTTGCAGAACCTTGTTCTTCGGATCTTCTTTTTAAAATATCATTCATAATTCTGTCAAAATCCGACTGTTCCTTTTTTTTAAAAGGATCGACATGTTTATTGGTTTTACCCTCATTATTAACTGAAATAGGTTTTATATTCGTTTTGTTATCTGTGGAAACTTCTTTAGTGTCAACGACTTCTGTATCCGTATTAGTTCCATAACCTGTATAACCTAATTCAGTTCTATGACTTAATACTATAAATAATAGTGAAAAACCGAGTGTAGAAATAAGTGCAATAATAATAATCTTAGTAAATAGTCTCATAATAAACCCCTAATAAATTGAGTAGTCCCAGTTATTAAATATTAACTGGGACTTAACAAGATTAATCGTCTTCATCCTTTTTATCATAATCATCAAGTATTTTCTTCTCTTTAGCCTTTTCAGCGTTGAGATCATCAATCTGCTTTTGAAGTTTTAATACTTCACCATCATGATATTTTTCCCGATTTTCATAATGAGTTATCATACCTTCTGCCATTACTATCAACTTTTGAGTATCATCCATGTGCTTTTCTGCTGCAGCAACGGTTGTCTTATCTGTCTTTAGTCCCGCTGAATGCGCGTATGGCATTCAGCGGGACTAAAGGGACAAGAGGCTACTATACAACATTAACGGAATAATCTAAAAACATCGAAAATTTTTAAAACTAAATAACCCTGTCTATTTCCGCATCGTTTGCGTTGGTAGTGTTGGTGAGAGTCGCACCGAGAAAGAGTGCGATTAACAAAAAAGGGATACGCTGTATAGCGTTTCATGATATAATACTCCTATGGTTTGTCGCGATAAAACGCTATCACGACAGGATTTAAAAAGATGCTGCAGTCAGTAGGTTGGTTGATGCCCCCTGCTGACTGTAGCAGTTTAAATAAGGTTGATTATTTTTGGTCAAGTTGCAGCTGCTCTATCACCGCATCGGCAAAGTCTGCATCCCAGTTTTGGGTAAGGTCGTCTCGCACACCTTGTAGCATCTGCTGACGACTTTGGCGTGGCAGCCTTCGCAGAACAGAGTCCAACTGCTTCGCATACGCCCTTTGCACCGCTTCTGTCCGCCGCTGCAGCGCGCGCTTAGCTTCTGCCGTTGGGAAAAAGACTTGATACTCTGCTTCCGAAAGCTGCGAGCGTATCGCAACATCGGGATACTTCTCATAAAAGCCAACGTCAAAACGAGCCATCTCACCCTTGAGGGTCTCTTGCCACAAACGCGGATCGGACGGCATATTGGGCGCGTTCGGTTCGCGTTCGGGGTCAGAAGGCACATCTAAAGGAACAGCAGGCCCCGAAGGCGTTTGTGTGTCGGGCGTATCATCAACACCAGACGACAAGGTCTCCTCTATGGCACTCGGCAGATTTTTGAAACCAATCGGATTCCCCGCATCATCAAAGACAAGTTCCGCTCTCATCTTTTCAATAAGCGTATCTATCTTCGCTTTCATACGCTCATATTCAAGACGACTCTGTTCATAACGCACGCGGTCTGCCTCGCGCCTCTTTTTGTCCGCCTCTATCTGGACATCAAGATCACGCGCTTCTTGCTCCCACGCAGCAAGTTGTGCCTCGTTTGCAGCGATTTTCGCTTCATATTCACGATTATTTTGTGCCAACTCAGCTTCTAACTTCGCTGCTGCATCGGGCTTATTTTTTTGCAAGTACGAAAGAAAGGCTTTGTATGATTCATCAGAATCCTCTGATGAATCCTTCTTCGGTAGCAGATGCGGAGCATGTTTCATCAGATAGTTACGTGCCTTATCTGCTTTTTCATAGATCGCATCGTATTCTGGGTCGTTACCCTCGTCCGTTAATGGCTTCAGTAATCCGTTTTCACCAACTGAAAGGTCATCTAATTGTGCCATGTAGGTATCATAGCGCGCTTTGACCTGTTTGTGTTTATGCTGCCGAAATATATAGAGGATCCCCCCTATTATAAGAAACAGCACACACAGCGCAGTGACGACTTTCAAAAATCTGTTTTTCATCAGACAACGCCTCCTCTAATTATGCTTCAGGTTATTCTGGCGGTTGCTTCGCCTTCTCTTCCATTTCCTCAAACTCGGCTTCACCTTCCGCAGTATCTATGGGAACCTGTATGCGACGTTCTTTTTCATCCTTAATCGCTTGATTTATATCCTCAATCTTTTGCTCTAAATCCTCGATTTCCCGGTCACAAGCAGCAATAAGACCCGTTAGATATGAGATATAACGCCTATCCCCACGCAGCTTATTTTTGATATACTTGACTCTGGATTTCGCTTTGTTATACGCCTTCTTGGCTTCGGACATCGTATCTTCAGCAACAGAAAGCGCGCCGTTTTTCATTGTAAGGTCTGCTAATATCTCGTCATGCCGCGGATCCGAAGTAGAACCATAACGCAGTATATAACGGAGTTCTTCCGTCAAAGCATCTATTTCACTCCGCAGAGTACTGGCTTCGGACATCGCATTGTTGTGCTTTATTGCAGCAGCGTTTCCATCTCGTTCTGCCTGCGACTGTTCCTGCTCATCCGGCAGTATCTTCGCTTTAACTTTGTTACGCGCATCCACATGCCCCTTCTTACGATCGTTCACCGCAGCGAGCCTGTTTTCTGCTTCTTGTAAATCCGTTCGCAACGCGTCAAGGATTGACTGAACACCTTCTACAACATCTTTCGCACCTGTTATCCAGTCCCACGCGTCTTTAACAAATGAGTGTGAGACACCAATAGACCCGACAATGAAAAGACAGCAAAGCATAGCAATTAAAGTATTACGACCTAAATGTTTCCGATACATGATTTTCTCCTTATCGGATACGCTTATGTATCCAATGGGTTGATTTGAGTTAGATTATAAAAATATCTAACCTTCATCCATCTATATGGTATTTCCATATAGCGGTCATTTTGGATTTGACAGACCCTAAAGGAGATGTTGGCAGGAAAGAAAAGTTGCTGTCAACTGTTCCCTTTCGGGCTCGCTGGTTTCCATATTTCCATAGCAGTAAGAATGATACTTGTGCTAAAATGAAAACCAGCCCTGTCATAGTTTGGTTATGGCATGGCTACGCGCTGATTGTGCTTTTGTGAAGATTAGCACTGTCGGCGCGCCCCCACTCGGGGGTGAAGCGTGCCCAGGTGTAACACACGCGTTCCGTGCATTCCTAACACCTTAGTGTAAAGTCTACACGACTTTACAAAAAACGTCAATTACTATTACAAGTAATTTCTGACATTTTAGGTATTATACCACATTTACGTATTTAATGCAACAATTTTTTGCTTTTGGGTGTGTAAAGTATTCATGTCAAAATATTTACACACCCTGCAACCAGCGTAAACTTGACGGAACAAATTTCGTTTTATTGGGATAACCTAATTTATCTTCAATTATGGGGAAGTAACCTTGAAAAGTTGTATGCCTTCAATTCTGCTAATGGGTATAGTGTTTTTAGGAATAATTGGCTGTGGAAGCGATGAAGAAAAACCTGATGTTGATGAGTCAAGCGAAGAAAAATCTGTTTCACAACCCGATTTGCCAAAGGAAGATTTACTTGGCACTTGGGAAGTTGTATCAATCAATGGTCTGACTCCTGGAGCCTTTTTTGAATCACCTGTGGGAGAAGATTTAGAAGGACAAGCCGTTGAAGTCAAACAATTTCGGTTCGTTCTTTCTGCGGATGATTCATGGATAATTAATCTTGAACTTGAAGTGATTATCGCTTTTCCAGAAATTTTGCCTGGTCCAGAGGTGGTGTTGATCGATGGTAAGATGAAAATAAAAGGGGTATGGTCGGGTGCCTACAGTGTTGTAAATCCGATGCTCTTTTTTATTACAGAAGAAGCAGATGTGAAAATAACGTCTGATCCGGAAGATTTTATTGAAAAACTGACTGAAGGTCAAATAACAAATGAACAAGCAGAACAAGATTATATTCAGGAATTCAAGAACATTATCCTTACACCTTTCAGGCGATCCACCGCTACTTTGAAAGAAAAAACGCTTACCCTGAATATCTCTGGCGCAAAAAAGATGATTTTAGAGAGGCGGTGAGTTCCTTCCACCTTCAGTATTTGTCCACATATAAAAAGGACATCGGGCGGTTACACCCGATGTCCTTAATTTCAATGCCACTACAATAGAATGACCGTTACTCATATTCCTTCAGAAACCCTCTGAATTCCCTGCGATGCGTTTCTTCGTCAGCGAGGAGTCTGACACAGAGGTCCTGCGTAACGTAGTCTATTCCATCACATAAGCGAATAATCTTATTGTATTGTTCAATTGCGGAATTCTCTGCTTCAATAACACCATGAATTGCTGCCACAACATCTGTGGTGCTTTCTGGCGGTTGAAGCGAAGATTGTACCGGTTTAAATTCAAACGACCCTGGCACCTTCCCGCCAATCTCCTTAATGCGAGCAGCGAGATCTTTTGCATGCGTTATTTCTGTTTGAATATCCGCTGCTAAGGATTTTTTAATTTCTTCTGCACGAATACCATCCAAATCAACGGATATTGCCAGATAATTAATTGTCGCCTCCAATTCCATCCAATATACCTTAGTCAGTTCTTGAATAATTACGTCTGTTTTTGCTTGATCCATGATTTTCTCCTATCATAATGCGTTGCGTTTCAATGCATTATTTCAACTATAGAAAATGTATATGATAACACTAAAAATCCGAATGAACCTTATAAAATATTCAGGTTCGGCATCACACATGGATAACCATCTGGATGCGGTAATATATTAAACGATACTCCATAGGTTTCGGTTAACATATTTTGTGTTAGGACAGATTTTGGGGGACCGCAAGCAACAGAAACACCATTTTTTAATATCAAGAGTTGGTCAGCATACATGGACGCGAGATTTAGATCATGAATAGCGGTGATAACAGTTTTACCTTGATCACAAATTGATTTACACAGATTGAATATCTGCACCTGATGCTTAGGATCAAGATGGTTTGTCGGTTCATCTAACAAAAATAGACCAGGGGCTTGTGCGAGGATTCGGGCAACATCCACGCGGCTTGCTTCCCCACCAGATAAGGTTGGATAGAGACGTTCTGCAAATACGTCCGCTTCAACCTGCCGAAGTGCTTTATGTGCAATAGCAATGTCACAACCAGTCTCTTTTGTGCCATTGAGATACGGGTAACGCCCAAAAAGGACAATCTCTAAAGCGGTGAAAGGAAAATTTATATCTCGTTTTTGTTGAAGGTATGCGCGGAGGCGGGCAAGTTCCTTCGGTTCAAAACTGCTAATCGGTTTTCCAAAAAACCTTATTTCACCGGTTGTTGGTATCAGTTCACCTGAAATAAGACGTAAGAGTGTGGATTTACCGGCACCATTCGGACCGACAAAACCCCATAACATACCGTTTTTTATTATAAGGTTAATGTCGCGGACTAACCATTTCCCGTTAATCTGATAACCAACTTCTTCCAATTCAATCATAGCTTACCTCTTCATTCCCTGTGAACCTACAAACCCCAAAATATGAAATATTATAGTAAAATCCACAATTACCTTTACATTGGCGAGGTTAGGAAACCTCGCCAGCGGAGAGCATATCCGGATTGTTATTCATTGAAATGTGAACATATTTTTGGATTTCACTATAACCTATAGAAAAACCTCGCGTTTGAATCTTATTAGAAGCCACAGAAAAAACGGCCCACCGATCAACGCGGTCACAACGCCAACCGGCAATTCGGCAGGAACAACAACGGTTCTTGAGAATAGGTCTGCTAAGATCAATAGGATTGCACCGCCTAATGCTGAACCGGGCAATACATACCGATGATCTGCACCACCCATGAGTCTCAAGAGATGCGGAACGACAAGCCCAACGAAACCGATTCCACCAGCAGCAGACACCGCTGCACCTACCGTTAAAGCGACTCCAAAAACAGACCACCTTTTTAGCGTTTCTGTTGGGACACCGAGGTGGTAAGCTTCGGATTCACCAAGACTAATCGCATTCAGTGCGGATGCCTGTTGTAACAACACAAACACCCCTACGATTGTTATCGGGAGCGTTACAAATACAACATGCCACGTTGCGCCACCAAAACCACCGAGCAACCAAAAGGTTAGACTTCGCAGTTGTTCATCGTCAGCCAGAAACGTCATTAGTCCTATGCACGCACCCGCAAGACTGTTGAGCGCAATTCCTGCCAGCAATAGTGTCACCGTGTGCACCTTACCTTGCGATTCCGATATTTTCCAGACCCCTATAGTTACAAGCATACCACAAGCGAACGCTGCAATAGGAAGTCCCCACATGCCTAATGCCCCACCACCAATCAGTACAATCCATAACGATGCGCCTAACCCCGCACCTGCGGTGACACCGATTAATCCGGGATCCGCCAATGGATTGCGAAAAATGCCTTGAAGGGTTGTCCCGGATATTGCTAACATAGCGCCAACAAGTGCTGCCAAAACAACGCGTGGAAAACGAACATAGACAAGTACTGCGAAACCATCCTCTTGGAAAAGAAGAACTCTTGGAATTTTCCATGGAAGAATTTGATATGCGCCTATCCCTGCCGCAATACAAATTGATACTGGTAGTAACCCGATGAGAATGAGTAGAATCTTAGTCCGTTTTTGCATATTCCCTTAGGTACTGGAGCCAAGATTATTCACCTGTCGCAACGAAATGTCCTTCAACTTCATAGATACCTCTGAACAGGTCAAGCGCGGCGCGCCCACAACGGGGACCAAATCCGGATAAATATTGCCCATCTAAAGCCACAACACGTCTTTTTTTTCCCGCAGGCGTAAGTGCCAATCCCGATAATTTAAGTAGCCCATCAACCCCACCAACAGATTCCAACCCTGTGGTAAACAGCACATATACATCAGGTTGTGCGGCAATTACTGCTTCCGCAGTCATCGGCTTGTTTCCTTTTATGTTACCTGCAGCGTTTTCTACACCAACAATCTCAAACATCGCTCCCAGTGCAGTATCCTTACCTAATACCAAAGTGGTTTGTGTGCCTCGTAGATATAAAAACAACGCTTTCAGTTTTGGTTTCCCTTTACGTGAGGTAAGTTTCTTTTTCAACTTCTTGATGTCTGTCTCCAAAATCTTCGTTAATTCTTTCGCTTTCTTTTCACATCCAACTGCTTTGCCGATTGTTAACAACCGTTGCTTAGCATCCTTAAAACTACGAGGTTCTTTGAGTAATAAAACTGTTACTCCCGCCATGCGGAGTTGTTCAACAACTTGTGGCGGTTTTACATCGTCGCGTCCAATCACCAAGGTCGGCTTCAAGGAGAGGATTCCCTCAGCGTTTAGCCCATACTGATACCCAACACTCGGCAGCTTTTTCTTTACATCTTTAGGGTAGGTCGACGACGCATCACAACCGACGACGTTTTCACCAACACCCAGTGCAAAGAGTATCTCGGTGGTGCTACCGTTGAGACTTACAATGCGTTCTGATGAAGTAATAGCGACGGTTTTATCATCTGCATCTGTTACCTCAATTGATGCGGCAACAACGACACATAGAAATATCCCAAACAAAAAGAAAATAAAAACACTTAATATCCATGCCTTACACAAGTTTGAGCGAATAATTTGCATTGTATCCTCCTGAAGATGAGCAGTTGGGCATGAAACTTATTGAGGTTAGGAGATTTTGATGCAAAATTTATGCATGCGGCATAAATTTAGTTTAAAATAGGTCTCACGCCCAACGTCCCATGAACTCAGTGTTCAGTTGTTCTGTATAGACGATAGAAAAGCCTCTACATACGTCTTACCTAATTAAAACTTACGGCTTCCATCGGGTTGATGGGCGTACTCAAACGTCACAAAACCGCTATCCTGCTTGTTTTCGTTATCTTTGTAATACCCAACAAAACGGACTTTAGCGAAAGTGCCGTCTGCAGCTTTAATCACAAACACGCGATCTTCCAAAGGCAGAATCCAATGTGTTGGCGGACCCGTATAGATATACCAGCCCTTTTCACTTTGCGGAACAATTGCAAGTGTGTCTTCTGTATCAGCGCGATACCCATCTTCTGGAGCAACTGTTACATCTTCAAAAGTTGTGTCTGTAAGCATAACTGCACTTCCCATTCCTGGACCGCTGATACCACCGTTAAGTTTGACCTGTGTCCGTTGAAATCCAATATCCCATTCTTCCGAATTGACCGCATCTGCAACTTCAACAACATCGCCTGTATCAAAAGAGAAGTACGTCCACTCCTCTCTGTTTGTAGCATCAATTGTGAATGTTAGTGTTTCCAAACCAACGGGTTCATCAATCTGTGTCGGATCCTCAGTAGTCGTAGACGGATCTGACATTTTATCTGTGGCATCAGCGTCTGCAAGTATTTTTTCAACCTCGCTTTCATCAACGGAAACGCAGCCAAAAAAGATAAAGACGCCAACAAATAACATAAACCAGATCACAATATTCCAATTGAGGTAATCTTTGATTCTATCCATGATTTTCTCCTTTTAGAGGCACCATCATAGGCGCGTAACATGAAATAATTAAACTTTTGGCAGCACTTCAATGTCTGCAAGGTTGATTTTATCGTTCGCTGGTTCTTTGACCTTGCGTAAGGTCCGTAATGCATCGGTAAAGACTTCAGCTACCTGATAGAATTCTTTAGGATCCATTGCAATGTCCAAGGATCGATATTTAAAGTGAATATGGCCATCAAGGCATTGATAGACGGCACATATATCGGATTGTGATAGAAAGTTGGCTTTGTAGCCCATTTGTTTCCTCCTAAATTGTGAATTACATATTTTCTAATTTTGCTTGAGTTCCGCCCATGTCGTCGTTAGTTTCTGTCGTGCAACGACATCCGCAGGGTCGGATTCAAAGAAGTTTCGAGTGCCATCGTCTTGTAGGACATACTCTATACTGACAAGCCCAGAACCTTCTTTAGTTTCATTATTCTCGTAATAACCGATAAAACGGAGTTTGGCATAATTGCCCGCAGCACTCCGCAGGACGTAAACTTTGTCATTCGGCAGGACCCAATGATTTGGCGGTCCTGTATAGGTGTACCAACCATCGCCTCGAGCGAATGTGGCGATCTGATCGGTATCTGAAACGTAATCTCCCTCTGGCGCTTCAAGGACATCTTCAAAAGAGATGTCATCCAAAACCTGTGCCTCAGCTTCTCCTGAACCACTGATGCCACCATTGACGATGACTGCAGTTCGCTTAAAACCGAGATCCCATTTGAGGGAGGTTGCGGCATCTTCAATGTCAACAACCTTACCCTCAAGTAGGTTTAGATAAGCCCAATTCTCACGGTCGGTTGCATCGACCGTGAGACTGTTTTGATGAAGTTCAGCATACGCAGTAAAAACTGCGATGCTGAAAGTTACGACGAAAAGTAAAATTGTGCTAAAGATTAGGTTGTGTAAGCACATGAACCTTTTCATCAGATAACTCCTTTGTTTTTATACAGATTTTATACAGAACACCAAAAGGTATTCTGGTAAGATTATTATAATAAGTGATTTTTCGATTTGGCTAATTATCGGTAAGGGACTTTGGAAGTCCCTACCATAAGTTTTAATATGCTAAAGACAATCCACCATAAAATGAGCGGCCAACAAACGTGTAAAATGTTGGATTTTTGAAATCAAATATATTGTTACACCCGATTGATGCTTTCAGTGATTTAAAGAGTGTCTTTGCAGCACGAATATTCCATATCCAGTAACTCGGTGCAAGTTCTTGAGGTTCAAGGACTTTATCTCCATCGTCAAAGAAACCCCAGGGGCTTGCGTATCGTCCACGTAGATCAACTTGAAATCCGCTATTGAGATGTAGATATGCCAGTTTGAACGTGCCATTATGCGTTGAACGGTTGAGTAACGGCAGTCCAGTTATTTTATTCGCACCGCGGAGATACGCATATCCAACAGCCGAACTGAATCCACCAATGCTACCAATAATAATTTCCATATCCACCCCTTCTGTGTATGCTTCGCTGATGTTTTGATATTCAAACTTACTTCCGCCTAATACACTTTTCCCGATGCGTTCTGCTTCAATCAGATTGTGCAAGTCGTTGCGATACATGTGGATTCTGCCCAGCAATGAATCAGTTAGTTGATATTCTACTCCCAGATTCCAATTGTGTGAGGATTCAGGTTGAAGACTTGGATTACCCAAGACTTGATAGCCGGAAGTAACATTTGTGAAGTTGAGATATAAGTTTTTAAAATCTGGTGCGCGGAAGCCTTGTCCGTAAGAAGCGCGAATCCGAAAATCGTCTGTCACACGATATAAGGAACTTAACTTTGGACTCAAATGTGTCCCGAATTCGGAGTGAATATCTAAACGCCCACCAATGACAAGCGCAAACGCGGTAATAGGTCGGAACTCATTCTGGAGAAAGAGTGAATTCGTGAAAATATCACGTTCCCCGCCTTCAATCCGCTGAGATTGGAGATTTTCAAGGACAACTTCTCCACCGAGCGTTAGTCGGTGTTTTTTCCATAGCGTTGTGTCAAACTGAATTTCACCCTTGAGGAGGTCTTGAATGTTGAGATTTTGGGATGATGTTTTCTTGGTTTCACGACTAATCACAGTTGATTCATCGTCGTATCGGGTTGCGTAGAGTTTTCCTGTCAGTAGAGTAGGAGATACACGCTGCGGGTTTCCAAAGCCGAATTCGTGTTCTATTCCTAAACTTCCACTGAAGTTTTCAATGTCACCAAGACGGTCATAAATGATGGAATCGTTTTCACTGATGCCTTCTTGGTCCTGCGTAAAATATTGTCCAGAAAACAGAAGATTTGTTGCGGGTCTAAGTTGATATTCTGTCCGAATTGTGCCCGTTATGTTAGCATAGCCATCAATTGTGGTAGTGAGATTAGAAGTATCTAAATCAATTGGAGCGCGGCGATTGGCACTAAGCGTCAATAAACCGTTGAATCTGTCTTGTTGCAATCCAACAGTGCCTCTGCTATCAAAAGTGTTGTTTTGCTCAATACTTTGAGAAACTTGGACAGAAACAGGTGACGCAGCTTTGCGAGTGATAATATTTATTACGCCAGCGAGTGCGGCATTACCGAAAAGAGAGGCTGTCGCGCCTTTCACAATTTCTATCCGTTCGACATTTTCGACCGCCATCCGTGCCATATCAAGTTTGCCTGCGATACGCCCAACCTGCGGTTCACCATCCACAAGAATCAAGACATATTCTGAGTCAAGCCCTTGAAGTTGCACTCCGTCACCATGTCCATCACGATGAATAATGATGCCTGCCTTATGTTCCAGCACTTCACCGATGTTTTCCGCACCAGTCGCTTCGATTTCTGTCCTTGTAATCAGATTTGTAATAATAGGTGTATCTTTTAGACGGTGCGGTGTTTTTGTAGCAGTCACCACAACGGGTTCTAATTCCACGGAATGGTCGGTTTTAGATGTGTCGTTCATGTTTTCGGCGTAACTCAATATTGCAAATGTAAGCAATAAAATCAGTATCGGAAAAACCAATTTTTTCCAACTGAAAAACATAACGTTCTCCTTCACTTGTGTCATTCTGAAATTCCTCTTGACAATTGCACAGATAGTAGCGTATCCTAATAGATACAGAAAAGGCGCGTATGCGAAAACCCACAACACGAAATGTGGTCATTTCGTAATCAATTTTTGATTCTATTAGAAACTGGGTAATGACTTGCAATTGGCAGTTGAGAGTATACCCTGTTCCTAACGTTGCTTTTTCTGCTCTTATTTTAATGAACCTTAAACGGACCTCCCCGCGGTTCTTCCTTTAGGTCAGGTTGAGTAGAATCCAGAAATACCTCGTGTAATTCCAGTTTGTTAGATTGCGTGAATGCCTCTTTTGGCATAGTCCCAGATTGCGCGTGTCCCTTACGGAATTCCTCTGAATCAACCCAGTTTTCAAAATCCTTCCGTGATTCCCAGAGTGTAAACACCACGTAAGGATCGCCTTCATTGACTGGTCGCAAAACCTGATTAGAGATAAATCCGGGCATTCCGTCAACGAGGCGAGCCCGATTTCGGAATCGCTCCTCAAATTCCTCGTGATATTCAGGTGCGACATAGATTCGATTTGCTACTGTTATCATAACACGTCCTTATTGAAAATGAGTATCAGTATTAGAAAGTTGTTGAGGTTAGGCGAGGCATGTAGTCCCCGCCCAACTATTCGAAATATGCGCTGAACGAACAGACCGCATCCATGCAGACAACATATCCATTCTAACTTAACCACACTATTCATCTATTGAAACATCTGAATTTAGATTTGCTACGGATGTTTTAGAAATACTATACTCAGACCGTTCCATTTGTGATATTTATTCCTAAGGAGGAGGAATTTTTCTAAACAGACCAATAACTGAAAATGAGTCTCAGTATCAGTTTAATCTGGTTAGAAACAACTCTTACGCTGTTTTTAATATCACATCTCTATTATACTACATCTTTTAAACAATGTCAAATTTTTAATTCAAAATTTGATGATAATTTTACTGAACCTGTTCTACTACCTCTTTACCTGCCTTAAAAAGATCATGTAAATGCAGATAGCGGAAAAGTGAACTTCTCCCTGTGAGATGTAAATTTTCAAACGTCTCAAAATAATTAACGAGATGCTTCACATTTTCTTCAAACCCAACCTCAAGTACTGGATAGGCAAAAGGCAGTTTATAACTTTGATAATGAATAATCTCATCAGAATGTAGTGGTTTGACGCGACACAACGCTTCCCATACCTCGGTGCGGAGTGCTGCTTCTGACATTTTCCACACATCGCTCTCGCTGAAACAAGGTATTTCAAGCACTATTACCGTTTGCCCTTCTGGTGCCATATATGGACTGCGATTTTTGGGTTCATAGAGACGCGTAAACGGAAATTCTTCACTTGGAAAGTAGATTGAGGCATTGGAAGAAAATGAAGCCCGATTCAAGCAAAAGACGCAAAGCACAAGGTGACGATATTTAATTGTATTTGCAATGGTGCAGAGTTTTGGTGGCGGTGCAGGCTCTAACATCCGCATTGAAAGTGTCAACGGCAATGTATTGATCACTGTGGTCACCTCAATCTCAATATCGTCGTTTAAAATGATCTTCTCAATTTTACTATTTTTGTGAATTAAGCGGCTTACTTTGTGATTGTATTTGATTCGTTCATCCCCAATAAATTCACATAGTTTGTCAGGAATCATGCCGATACCGTACTTTGGATAATAAAAGGAACCATCTAAATGTGCGGGATTCTGCGGCGTGCCAAGCACAGTTGAACGGAGAAAACTGCGAAAATCTAATCCTTTGAGACGGTTGCCTGAAATGGCAGTGGAGAGCTTGTGCGTTGGCTCTCCCCAAAGTTTTTCAGAATAGTTCAGCAGAAAACGCTCTGCCAATGTTTTCCCATATCGTCTAAGCGCAAGTTCTTCGAAGTTTTTTGCCTGTTTTCCATTTCCGCTACGCAGTTTATCCCACGCAATTTTCAGTAAAGTTTTCGTCTCCAGTTTTCCAACCAGATCGTTAAGTGTTAGCGGAAATAGATAAAACTTCTCTTGGTAAAAAATCTCGCTTGGTGCATCTACTCGTAGCAGATTATCACCGAGAAGGTGTTTAACCTCTCCTGTGACTTCTAGGTCTTTGTCATGGAAGCGATGTGCTCCCGTATCAAATCGGAAATCATTCAACTTGAGTGTCCGGCAGTTCCCGCCAACTTGCGCGCCTGCTTCAAAAATCAGAAAATTGAGATGCTGTTTCTTGGCATAATAACCTGCCGTTAGTCCAGCAGGACCCCCTCCAAGAATATGAATATCAGCGTTTTCCATCATGTTTTACACTCCACGAATACATACTACTACACTTTGTCCTTATGACTTCAGTATTCATATAACGACAATTCGGACCACATCCGATTAACATACGGATTGTGATAGAAAGTCTTTTCCGATTTTGGCACCCGATCTGGCAGGGCACTTCCAATAGCGACAATCCCTGTTTCCAACTCATCAAGTTTAGCAAGGTCTGCTTCGCTTTTAATCGGTATGTAGTTTGCCTTTACTCCTTGCGAAACTAAGTAGTATTTAATCAACGGCACAGACACAATATGTAGTTTTTTATCTTGTTCGCTCTGTTTGTCGTGTAGGTATTTGTGTATTTGGGCAATCGCTGTCGGTTTTGTGTGTTGAACGACGGTATGTAGTGTAACATAACTATAACAGAGGAAAAAGATGACGACAAGCCCCCATCCG
Organism: Candidatus Poribacteria bacterium; assembly: GCA_028824685.1. GTDB lineage: Bacteria > Poribacteria > WGA-4E > WGA-4E > WGA-3G > MSPOR6. Next base: position 133,145 of record JAPPCZ010000105.1, on the reverse strand, counting down.
ATTTTACGTTGTTTTCTATTAATTGCGGTTGCTGTCCCTTGTAATGTTGTCATTCGGTGGCAAGAGAGCGCAATGCCAAGTGCTAAAAATGGTAACAGTGGTAAAACATGTCTGCTTTTATGTATCACATTCTGTGCTAAGAATATCCAAACGAGGTAAAGCACACAACCAAGAAATATAGGGTTCAAAAATAGAGAATTATCCCTTGACTGTTTTTTTTTAAACCATTTCCTAACTGTTTGCCAATTGGCAACGACAACAATTGTAATTAAGATAATTGTCGTGCAGGCAGTTATAGGATGCCGACCAAGCCAGTAAAGTCCAAATCCGTCTGCGAATATACTCTCAAAATTTTTTGTGAATCGCACCCACAATTCAGGGTTAGTGGAAACTGTTCCTCCAAAATCTGAAAAATGTCCGTGACTCTGCGTTTGTACAGCTGTTACCAGTGTATTCCATCCTGTAATCCATAGTAACGGAATTAGCCAAATCAGAATACCGACAGTCCCTGCTACCATGAATCTTAATCTATTGGAATGTTTTAACTTCATCAATAACGCAGGCACTAACAGTGGTAGGTACGAAAGCCGTATTCCGAGCAAAATTCCTGCAAGAAAAAACCCAATTATGCAATGAGAAAATAATGTGTTCTTATCGTTTTCATCTTGTGCTGTTGTAAAGTAGAGACTTGCCAAAAGGCATGCAACGCCCATTATATCAGGCATATAGCGATTGCTCATCAACCACAATAAAGGGATAAAAAAAATAACTAAAATTGCGAATTTTCCCAATATGGTGGTGATCTCAATTTTCGCTATCTTTAGTGTAAAAAAGATAATAAAAAAGGTCGATAAGCCTCCAAGTAGTGAGAATGCTAATGCATAACGACGAATGACTAAATAGAGAAGTTTGGCAACAAAACAGAAAACAGGATATGCTGGAAAATGTGGTTGCAACTTTGCCACATCGTAATCTACCATACTCAGTGCAAAACGTAGACTGTCTAAATCTTCAATATAGTAGATTGTGCTAAGCACCCGAGAACCTACACAACCGACAAAAACAATACTCCAGAGAAAAAGATTGGAAGATCGTAATTGTCGCCACATCTCTCCGTTCATTCTCTAAAAGATTGGAAGAAAGGAAGATTAGAGGACGAATCATCCAATCTTCCTCTTCTTTCACCTACTCAATCTTCTAAAGTGTTTATCCTTTCTTATAGCGATGGCTACCAGTTTTCCATGTTTGCACTGGAGAATCCATAAGCAGTCTGCATCACAACCTTAGCACGCTCATAATTGGCTACTTGCGTATTGTAGGCGCTGCTGCCCGGTGCATCATATTGGGGTGCTTCCCCCATAATACCATGCAATTCCCTGAGCTGTCCATCGCTAATCAACTTAAAAGGATTGTACTGCAAAGCGACAGTATAACCTTTCATCTCCGCCCAATGTTTATTTAAATTGGCACGATTTTCGTCTGCTGTATCTAACTCAGACATATCGCTAAGCGTATCGTTGATGTAGTGAACAACTGTCGCTGCGATCACCTTCTCCATACCTTCCGCAGCAGCTTGTCGGTGTGCGCTTATTTCCTCAACCGAACCTTGATTGGTGATAGCGGTACGTCCAGCAAGGAAAGCATCAAAAATCTCCTTCGTGAAATCCACGCTTGTCCCTCCCTTATCGCGTTTAGCTGCATTTCTGGAAAGCCCGAAGTTGTATTCTGATTTGAAGTCAATACTGCCATCACCATTAGAATCGAAAGTGAAGTCATCAACGCTTCCTGCAAGCTGTTCATCGGAATAGCGCGCATAGTCGCGGGCAGCACCGAAATAACCAAACGCTTCGTCCCACGCATGTTCCATCGCAGTATACGGATCCTCCCCATCTCTCGCTTCACTATTATCACGTTCAAGCAGACCACCGAGATAGACACCTGTCGCCTGATAATAGGGGACTGCACCGATAAGCACCTTATTGACCATCTGTGACATGTCAACACCGTCATCGGTAGTGTAAGCCATTGCCGTGCCGAGTTTATCGGAATCCTGTGAATTGTCCGCAATTTGTTTGAACCATTCCCGCACTAAATCATCCGCAGTCCGATTGTAACCGATGACTGAATCGCCTGAAATCTTACCAACAAGGTTTTTCCCAGTTGAAAGCGCGGAATAATGACTTTCAAGTGCAGATATTGATCCTGTAGTCGTCAGCGTTTTCAGGTTTAGCGCATCATCATAAGCATAGAATTGGAGCAGGTCGTCCACAGTAACAGACTTTGCGCCGTCTTTTCCTACGCTGTCGGTGGTCGCTTTCAAGTCTTGCAACAGCAGATTACGAACGACTTGTCCTGAGTAAGAAACACTACTTTTGCCTTCTTCAAAGCGGCTATCAAATACATACGCTTGTGGCACATCGATTTTGGCTTCATCTGTTGGGTCAGGTTTGTCATCATCGGTTCCACAAGCGGTTAGAAATAGACTAACAACAATTAGCAACGCAGCTAACCATTGAAATTTTATCGTCAAGAAATTCATGTTTTCTCCTTTAAATAAAAGATAACGAGTCTCATTATCCTTATGAATTATTTGTATTTAAACGGTAATTTGATGAAGAAAACAATTTCATAATTGCTTTCTTCATCGTACGCCAGAACTATAAACCTTGCTTGATACCAAAAAGTATCTGTCGTCTCGGACCGATTAAGATGCCCGAGCTTAAATTGGCTTCGGGTTGTCCTGCATTTGAATGCAGACGCGACCCGATATAAACTTTATCGAAAATGTTTTTGGCAGTGAAAAATAGCTGCCACTGTGTAGTTAATTTGTAGTCTATACTCGCATTGACAATTACATAGCTTGGAATGGGACCGGTATCGCCACGATTTTTAGTTTGCTGAATGTTTTCAAAATCGGTGAAAACTTCGTCCACAAACCGCATATCTGCACGCACACGGATAATCTCACCGAGATGTTTTGCCAATCCTACAGTGAAAGTATGCTGCGGGGCGTAAGGCAGTTCATTGCCGTTTAGCTCTACATCAACATTACCGGCAATAGTCGCAGACTTGACAATGCCGTCAGTGATTTCTGTCTGAAGGTATGTATAAGAAGCATTGAGATCGGGCAATATTGACGCGAATTCTGATATGCCGAGACTCATTGCAATTTCAAGTCCTGACAGATTAACCTTACCCAAATTCTTGAACGCAGTACCACGTCCAGCCGCAACCAAATCTTCAACCGTAATGAAAAATCCTGCAGTTTCTATAGTAACGCCTCGCATCCATGATCTGAATCCCAGTTCCATATTCCAACTTTTTTCAGGTTCAAGATCAAGTCCTCCAACTTCAACATTTTGTCCGAAATTCGTAATTTTCAGTGCACCGCTGGATGGAGCGGTATACCCCCGATGGATGCCACCGAACAGATTAAATTGCCCAATCTGATAGTTCACACCGATACCCGGCAACAGCACTGAAGAAACCTTGTCTGCCAGCACTGAGCCACGTAGTCTGTCTACCCGGTCCTGTTTAAATACTTCAAATCGTGTACCAAGCGTAAGCGTAAGGTTTTGCAATTCAAGTTGTTCTTTGGCATAAAGTGCTAACGCCATCGTTTCGTAGTGATGACTTTGTCCGACAATCTTCACAGGGTCTTCCGTGGAGCTTGGCGTTCCTGTGTAATAAACCCCATCACGTGCATCTGGTGCATCACCGATTTTCTTGTCGTCAATGAAACGTTCCCAGTGCACTCTGCCACCGATTTCAGCCCGTCCGATATTTCCACCAATGCTGTGTTTGACTGTATAGTTCTGCTCAACTCCACCTACGTAAAAGGTGCGGAGAATACCGAAATTAGTTTTACCACCACCTGTTCTGACGAGGTCTCCTGTTTGGTAATAGGGCACTGGCACCAGATTCCCTGTTTCAAGAGATGCAGGACGCACGAAGATATCATCCTCACGCCACCACCGCCTGTCAAACAAACTTGTATACATCGTTGTATTACTTACCAGATTTTCTGTAATTTTGTTGGTATAGATGAGATCAAGGGATGTTCGTATTATCTTAAAATTGTCGTCTTCTTTGGGGTTAAAGTTGGGATCCGTTTTAAAAGTATATTCTGTCAAACCGGTATAAGTAGCATTTGAGCTTTCAAAATTACCGTTTAGTTTGAGATACAGAGTCTTTTCTTCACTCAACTGAAAAACCGTTTTCAAAGTTCCGTTAGCCTGATCAAATGTGTTATTTTCTCTAAAACCGTTTCCGTGTTTATAGAGAAGTTGCAAATCTGACAACACTTTTTCAGGATTTCCAATACCTGTCAATTCTGAAAAGGCACTATAATATCCGTTGTTTCCGACTGTGATCTGATTTCCAAACCCGCGTGTTCCGTCAGGTTTTCGTGTAGTATAGTTAATAACGCCTCCCATCGTTTGCGGTCCATAGCGGACTGCAGCGCTGCTTTTAATTACTTCAACAGCATCAATTCGGTCAGAAGGCGGGTTGTAGTAGGCGTTCGGATAAATATAGACTGCGGGTTGTATTGGCACACCATCTTCAAGTATAAGCACACGCGCACTTCGACGGGGATTTAAACCCCGAATTCCAATACTCAATCGTGAGTTGCCAAATCCATCATCCGCATAGCCGTTGATACCCGGTATAAATTCAAGCAATTCTTGTGTGCCAACAGGCTTTATCAGGTCAACCATTTCCGGTTCTAACTTGCTCATTGTGCCTGTCAGTTTTTTATGTTCACGCAGCGATTGACCAATAATTTCTATCGGGGCTAATTCAAAGGTCTGGCTCGACAACGCTATTTCTAAATTGCCCGATGATTCAGAGGTAATCATTTTACTGTAGGCATTATAACCAATTGAACTTACCTGGATCTGTTGATCCTCTTGGGCATTCTGCGTAAATTGAAAGCTGCCATCTCTTGCAGTTGTTGTTTCTTCCAACACATGCCCATTAGATTTAATCTTAACAACAGCACCTAAAATGGGGTTTCCTGTTTCTTTGTCAATGACTTTACCACTAATTTCGGTTGAACCTTGACAATAGTACGGTATGCCAAAGAGAAGCGTTAGGACGATTAAGATTGATACTGATCTATACCCAGTTTTTGACCTGTACGCTGCAACAAAAAATTGATACATGAATCCTTTCCTATATTTTCAAAAGCGTTTTGGATTGATAACTTTACTACGGTTGCTGACAATTTTGCTGTTTTTCTTATCTTTAACTGTTTTTTGTGTGTTCTCAGTTGTATTAACCGACAGATTAGTGTTACCATAACTCCCACCAGCCTCCTCCTCAACTTCAACTTGAGGTGAAAGAATAGGATCACTTTCACAACCGCACAAAGTTAAACCGAAAACGACAATCAGGATTAACAACAATTTTCTAAGTGTGGTAAACATTAAGTTCATCTTCTAAATCCTTATTTATTCAATTTCTTACAATGACTCTAAAAACGCGATAAGTGCATCACGTTCAGTTTTTGACATTTCCAAAACGGCTTGTCGTGATTTTTCCGATTCCCCACCGTGCCAGAGGATCGCTTCCATTAAGTCTCGTGCCCTACCATCGTGGAGAAAATTGGTATGACCGTTGACTGTTATCACTAAACCGATACCCCATAAAGGTGGTGTCCGCCATTCACTACCACTTGCCTGAAAATCAGGACGATTGTCCGCTAACTCAGGTCCCATGTCGTGTAACAACATATCTGTATATGGATGAATCGTTTGATTGCTGACTGAGGGAACACCCGGTAAAACACCGGTTCTTAACGTTGGAATATGACAACTCGCACATTGTGCTTGTGCAAATAACTGTTCACCGTGCATGACTTGTGGATCGTCTACATTTCGTCGGGCAGGTACCGCCAACGTTTGCACATAGAACGTTACCACATCTAATATTTCATCGCTCACTTCAGGTGTCGCACTGTTTTCCTTGAGTTGGGTTTGTCCTGTTGAATTTTCTAAAGGGAACAATGAGGTAGTCACTCCCATATCATCATGATATGCGGAGGCAACTTGTTGAAGAAGGTTAGGTTGGTTCGCTTTCCATCCAAAACGACCAAGCGTGTAAGTCTTTTTAACCACGTCCCACACATAATTAGGTTTGCCAGAGATGCCATCTCCGTTAGCATCAGTCTCATCAGCATAAGTTAAGATGGTTTTTTCGGGAATTGCTTCTAATAAACCGAGTCCGAACACGACAGGTGCTACGCGAGGTGATAATTCAACATTATAGGGTAAAGATTTATAGGCATCCGTAATAGTATAATTGGGATAGCGAAGATGCACGCGCGTTCCATCTTCTGTTATTAACGGTTGCTCAGAATACTCTATTTTTACTGTGCCTTCTGCAGGTGTACCGTAGATTGCCCTGTTATTCAACTGGGTTCCGTAGCCCGGAACTGGTATCGGGGATTTTCCCGCTTCCTCGTTTTCTGTATTCGGGAGACTAAGTCTAAAGAGCATGGACACAAATTTCTCATCAACTCCTGGCGGATGTCCGCGACCATCACGCGCATGACAGTTGATGCACGTGACATTGTTGTAGATAGGTCCTAAACCAGGATTCACCACCGCAGGAGCGGTGACAAAAATTGCTTCAAATTCTACATCACCGTCCAGGTGTTTTTCAAGGGCTGCTGTGGAAAGATTGGGCACAGGAGTTGAGAACGCATGGCTTGATGCGTCAAAAACAGTTGTGTCTCCACCAGAAAGTGCACCAGTGGAATCTATAGGAGAATTGAAATTTAAAATATCTGTCGGCTGTTCAGAGTTACACCCAATTAGGATAGATACTAACAGAGCAAGAGAAAGAACTGTGGGAAAATACTTCATATTCTATCTAAAATTGCAAACTAATTCTGATTATAGGTTTTTACAGTAAAATCTGAAACACCTATACACTTTCTTTGATTTGCAGTGTTTGTAGTCGCGCAATTCATTGCGCATCTTCTTGTAGGAGCGACCTCCTGGTCGCGATTTTTTAACTGTTGGGATGCTTTATAAGAATCGAATGACAATGTAAAGTTAATTGTAAAATCTACTATAAGTGGATGCAAATTGTTACAGAAATTATACTTGAGAATTATGTGGGAACAGCCAATGACTGCTCCCAACAAAACGAAATAGTCTTGTGTGTTGATAAAACACGCTTACATAATGCTAATTAAAATCACTGTCCGTAACAAGTGGTAATATATCTTGTTCAAGTGTTAATTGAACTGTGCTGACAGCATCAATAGCAGCCTGAACAGCAGAACGGTTTCCAGTAATTGAATCACAGAAAGGATCCGGAATTGCGCCGATGGTGTCAATAGCGTTCTGAATCTCTGACTGGAATCGGCTATCTAAATCAGCATCCTTACCATTCACGAATTCGTTTAACCCTTGTCCATCGGTCTTGTATTTCCCCAGGTAAACGTTCTGAATTCCTCTGATATTATCTTGGAAATCTGAGATGGAATTGAAACTAAACTGAGATTCAACCAAGGTTGTATCCTTTTCGTTATAAGGGTCAGCTATCTTACCGTTCGCCACCTCATCAGCGATAACAATCATACCATTGACCATTTCTTGTACCCCAGCACTCTGTGACCGATAGACAGCATTGCCCTCACCAGCTGACGCAACAGTATTGCTGTAATTTTCACCTTCTGATGCCCACGCCAATCGTAGTTGAGAAGTACTGTCTTTGAGATTCATTGTCGTTGAGACGAGGTACTGTAGTTCACGTTCGGTTATATCGTCTGCCATGCGCTGATCACCGTCCCGGAAGAGCAGAAACTCAATGGTGTGAAAACCTTTTTGTGTATCTTCTAATCCAACGACATAATCTACCGTTAAGTCATCACTACTATCTAAAACAGATTGCAGGTTTACATGGTCAACCGGCCAGCTATCTAAAGCAGGGTCAAGCCCTTGTGTATCAACGGGGCCGAACAAGAATGCTTCGCTCTGTTCCCAAGGTGTTCGAGTTGCTACCCACGCTTGTTGTGCTTTTTCAAGATTCGCTTGCGTCGTATCAGCTTCCAATGCCTTGACAGCTGCCAACAAATCACCAGCTTTGCTGTCCAATTCACTATAAGTTGCTAAAACGACATTGTTAGCAAAATTGCTTAGCATAGACGCAGCATCATAAGCTTCCTCTGCAAGATCCGGTTGGTCGTCGTCCTCATCATCCCCACATCCAATAATAAATGTGAACGTAAGTAGTAGACAACAAAACAGCGTCCAAATACTTTTTATAGCAACTTCTTTATGAAACTTCATAAAATCCTCCAATTTATTGCGCGGTTACTTCAGAAATACCTCAAACTAAATCCGCGCTTTTATTTCCGTAAATCGCATTTTATTAATATTGAAAACCGAGGCCAACTGCAAAGGTATTTTCCTTGTTTAAATCTTTTTGAGCTAACTTCCGTAATGAATAGTGGCTCTTGAAAACCAATTTCGGGTGGACGTGGTAGTTAACACCGAAAGTCCACGTGGTTCTTTCCCACCGAGGATTATCAAAGATTAAACCTTCAACACTTGCCATCGTATCGTAATAATCGTAACGTGCAAATACATCCAATACATGTGAGGATGCTTCTGCTTTTCTGAAAAATGATAGCACATCGTAGCCCGCTTCAATGTACCAACCGATTGCCGAACTGCCAATCGGTGTTCGTTTCACATTCAGATTATTGGAGATGGACCGATTTACTTTAGACAACTTATGGGCATTTTGAAGTGTTCCCCAAAGGAACAATCCTCGCACTTTCACTGCATGCATCTCGTAAAATCCGTGAAGACTCGCAATACCGACATAAGCATCAAAATCTACGTCAGGTTTCGGTCGGTTTGCCGCGGTGTCTCCAAAATAACCAGAGATGCCGACGGTTGCGTTCTCATCAAACACATAATCAAGTCGTCCGACAAAAGCGGGTGCCTCAGCATTCACTGTCTCAAACCGTAGCTGATGTCCGCGAACTATCCAATGTCGCGAACTAAATCCCGTTGAATCTAAGCCGTTAATAATTTGCACCTGATATTTCAGGGAACCAAGCGCACCGAATAGTTCAACACCAGTTTCGTGCCAAATAGTTGGGATAATATGTGCTTCTGCTTCAGGACGGGTTGTCGTAAAGTAGTGTTGTGGACGATGCCGTTTCACGACAAGACCGACTGGCACGATGATATGTCCAACACGGAAGTTGAGTTCGGGTTGTATTGAAAAAACAGCAGCGAGTTTTTCTACAATGACTTCACCACCTTTTTCTATTTCCATCTCGAATTCACCGAACTCTTCAAATTTATCAAATTCCATCGTGCTACCGGTACCACCGTGTTCAAATTCTATTTCCGCTTCAAGCCGGATAGTATCGTTGATCTGGTATTTCGGTGCGACAACAAAACGTTCTACATCAATTGCTGCCCGTCTATTTGGGTCAATTTCCCAATCAAAGTTTGCGTAGTTGATTATACCGTATCCAGAAACCGAAAATGGGTTGGTATCAGCAACAGCACTAATACTAAGCAAAATTAATATTCCCAGAATTGTTGGATAAATCAAAAATTTCTTCATAAATTTAAAATGTACCTAATATGATATTGAGACTCAATATCATATTAGGGTGTTGGTTAAATCAGGTTTCGGATAATTTGAGACCAATGTTAAAAATTGATAACGAATCTCATTATCCTATATTACACCAATGTAAAAGTCGCGACAATTTATTTTTATCACACGATTTTTGTTAATTATACTTGGAATTTTCAGAAATGTCAAGAAAATCTGAAGAAAATGTCAAATTTTCTAAGAAATTCGATGACGTTACTGAAACCATGGCGTTTCTACTAACATGAATGTGGCAAAACTACGGGTTACATACCGAACCAATATCGGCATTTCACCAGAAAGATGTTTTCCCCTTCATCCGTGAAACTGTTCCCTAAACTCTGCAATGGACGAAACTCAAAGTCATTTTCGCTGTCTGATGTTAAGTCAGCTTCTCGCGATTGCGTCCAAACCAAAAACAGCGTGCTGCCAGGTTGGAACTCCCAACGGAGAACGGTGTTGCCTCGCAAAGACCGCCAGTGGAAGTCCCTGTTTCTTTTATAAGGATACGGCTTGAACTGATAGGTCTTCGGTGCAACGAGTTCCTTATAGTTGGTATATTCACCGACCGTCAAGAAGGGTTGCAGGTAGAGCTGCAGACTCAGAGTCGGTGTAAAACTTATGTCAGCGCGTGTGGTGAAGTCAAGCGTTTGCCTTTTTAACTCGCCATAGACATAGTGTTTTTTTATCTGTCCATTGACCTTCTCTTCTATCAAGTCTACCCATTGTGCATACTCATTCAGCCTGCCATAACTTGGACCTATCGTAAACTCAATATTGGGGGCAAGACGGATGCGGATCAGGAGATCCACATCCACACCGTATCTTTCTCTTTCCACTCCCCCATCATTGATTGGTGTTCTCCACCAACTCGGATTTAGCCGCATCTGAATCCTTTTCCGGCTATCGGTTGAGATTCTAAAAGACCACCACCAGTCTGCCGGCTTCTTAAGCAAGACACCGCCACGTCGGACATCGTCATCATTAAACGATTCAAAACTATATGCATTTGAGAGCCTAAAGTCCCAATAGTTCTTGAAGCGAACATTTGTCCATAAACCAGCATAAGGATGGATGCTGACACCATCGTAGTTCCAACGGTACCGTCCATTGACCCCAAAAGCGACACTTCTGAAGATACTAAAAGGCTTCTCTTTGTACGCTCCGAAGTAATATCTCCACTGCAATCTATCAGTAGCCCAACTGATACCGACATCGTTTATATCAAAGTCAGATGATATCGCTTCCAGATATGTTTCGCCTCTCAACCATCCGCCCCGTCTGTCAAGTTCAAGGAGTGCAATATACCCCGACTTGCGCGCATCTAATTTCCCTGACTGACTTCCCGCAAGGGCACCCGTTATCTGGTACATATCATCGGCAAACCTCAAATCCCAATCCAGACCACCGGCATACGCTGCGTTGGAATCCAATCTATTCACAGTAGTTGTCATCAATCCAATGGTTGAGTTCCCTTCTAAGACACTTTGTTTGAATCTACCTACAAAGTAATTGGTTAGGGGTTCAATGAGGTGATCGCTTTGAATTTTCTTTCCATCAACAATCTGTTCAATCTCTGCATATTCTGGGGATGTGACTGCCTCCATAATACCGAAGGAGGTACCACCTTCCGTTCTGCCCACAATCTTAGCCGCACCAAGAATCGTTGTCGCTTCCGGACGACTCAGTTCAATAGCATCGGGAGGCAAACCGAAATGTCTCGGCCTTCGCCCAATACGACGCGAATAAAAGAAGAGATAATCCGAATGGTCAAAAGCAGTCGAATCTTTAACAAAGAAGGGGCGGCGTTCACTAAAATACTCCTCATAAGCAGAAAGATTTAACGTCGCTGGATCGGCTTCCACCTGTCCAAAATCAGGATTAACTGTTGCGTCGAGTGTAATTCCAGAAGTAATCCCATATCGCACATCGGTGCCGATATTGCCCCACAAGTCAGTGCCATCGTCGAACCGCGTGCGTCCCATGGCGTAAGGAACAATCTCAAGATGGCGGGAGGGATGGATATTCTTGATGCCGGTGAGGTCCCCAAAGCGAATCACCCAACTCGGGGCATCGAGTTTAACCAACCGCCAGTGCCCCATCTCTTTTTTGCGACTGATATATCGCTCAACTTGTAATCCCCAAGTATATTCATCTTTTGGAGAAAAACGTAATATATGAAATGGGATTTTATACTCGATTGCCCAACCTTTGTCGTGAATTTGGGGTTTCACGTCCCATACACCGTCCCACGTATCGTTAAACGGAGGGTTATATTCGTCAGTAACAGTACCGTCCGTGACAGACCCAGAGGCATAGACAGTAAACCAAAAACCGCGCTGCCGGTTTTGATGCGGGGCAAGACTAATGGTGACCCTATCCGCCTCAATATCTGTGTCTCGCCTAACCAATCGGGAGACAATTTTGTCAGGTTCACTGTCATAGCACATCACCGCAAAATAGAGTGCTTCATCATCGTAAGCGATTTGGAACGTTGTGCGTTCGGTCACAGGTTTTGCTTCATCCGGTTCGCGTTGGCGAAAGCCTTCATGGAGAGGTGCATTTTTCCAAATCTCATCGTCCAAAACGCCATCCACTTGTGGCGTTGCACCAGTAATTCGTATAGCGGTTGCCGTTCTGTGCGCTGCTTTGTCTTCGTCTTCAGCAAACACACTGTTTGGAACGCAAAAGATTAAAAAAATCGTAATTAATATCCATAAGTTTCGAAAGTTAGTATCACATTTTGTAGTCAAATTCCTTTCTTTTTTCAAATTCGCCAGAAACATAGTGGAACTCCTTATTATTAGAAATTCGGAAATTGTTCTGTGTGTAAATGAAACTCATTATCAATAAAATTAGTTAAACGCACCTCTTTTGAACAACATTGCCATCTAATACCATTTCTAAATAATGATATTACATTATTTCATAAATCAGTTGTCCGAATACAACACTCTCTTCTATAGGAGCGACCTCCCGGCGCGACCCGACAAATGCCATACGGGGAATGCCTAAATGGCATTCATACCGTTGATTTGGCGCATTTGGCGTTGATTCGAGGTCGCTCCTACAAAAATACTCAAAAATCGGAATGATACTTTGTCAATTAGAAATGGTATAAGATATTAAAGAAACCCTGTCGCAATTCCTCCAACCCAGTAGAAGTTCTATTTTTCAAGTGATCGGTTCAGTCAATCCATCGGAGCACCTGATTTAACGGTTTCCGCTTGGGTGACGGAATTTCCTCTGGATAACCCATGTAGTAGAAACCTATAATATACTCATTTTCGGCATTGATTCCGAGCAGGTCGTAAGTGGGTTTCTCCATCGTAATCTTCCCAGTACTCCATTGCATGCCGATACCTTGTTCCCATCCAGCAAGTTGAATATTGAGCATAGCACAGCATGCTGAAGCGTAATCTTCTCGTTGACGTTGTTCACTTCCATCTTGAATACAGGAAACTGCAACAATTGTCGGCTTAGACATGAATTTCTGATATCCGCGTTCACCTATTTCAACAAGGTTAAATTCTGTCAATCTTGTTTTCTTATCAAACTTGGATGCTACTTTCTCAGTCTGTAATTCACGGTATCGTTCCGCGAGTTTCAATTTTGTGTCTTCACCAATGACGGTGAACCGCCACGGCTCGGTCCGGTGATGATTTGGTGCCCAAATACCAGCAAAAAGAAGGTCTTCAAGAGTGTCCTTGGGTATGGGATCAGGCTTAAATTTAAAAATTGTCCGGCGCGATTGAATCGCTTCCATTACAGACAGTTTTCCGTTGTTGCTAACGTTAATCTGTGTCATTATTTTCTCCTTTTAAGGATATTAATTTTCTGGCACAATTGCCAAACTGAATAGATTATTAGTTTTCAGCGGAAAGGTTATCCACAAAATCTTGCTTTACGCCAACTAACATGATGGCAGCAAGATTATCCTCATAAGTTCGAAATACCTTTCGCATCGTTTTCACTCGGTGTCTGGCTTCACTGTTGCGCAGGACGTTCCACGCAAAGCGGAGCGCTCCCCAAGTGCCTTCATCTTGAATCAGACGATCAACTTCCAGCAGATGCATTGGAGCGGTTGCTTCAGTCTGGATAGAAAATCCTTCAACTTCTAACAGAGTCCGCCATTCAGAAACGGTAAGTGGACGTGCCCCAACATGTATAGCATCCGTAAGTGCCTTCTGGATTTCTTGTTTAGTGTCTGCATCAAGATCATCGGGGACAAGACAGAGTTCATGAATCCCATAACGCCCTTCAGCTTTTATCAATCGAGATGCTTCTTGCACAATCTGCTGCTTCTTACCTGGTGTTTGCATTGTCAACATGGCTTCACCATAGACTACAGTTGCTGTTGCGTCTGGAAGTCCGGTCTCTTCTGCACGTCCAATCAAACATGTCTGATCGCTTCCCGTCAAGTAACGGCGTACCACACTGGCAGCGGCTTCGTCGCGTTCAATAGCATTATAGGAAGCGGGGTTTTGGTTCAAAGCGAGTTGTGCCGTAAAGCCTAAACCTGGAGCAAACTCTACCACATCATCTGCAGATTGGATGTTCAACTCATCCAACATCTGTTGAGTCAGTTCTCTTCCACCGGGTCGCAGAACACGCTTCCCCAATCGAGCCAAAAGCCAGTGCCCAGGCATTTTAGTCGTATCAAGTTCCTTAACGCGGAGATCCTCTTGATTGTTGGTTTTCATTGTTGTTCCACCTTTCTCACTTTACTTCTGTCGGACTAAGATTCTTATCATTGGATTTATACACCCTTTAACGGCTTGTGCAAGTTACGTGGCAGTTTTGTTGTTTTTCGCAATTGTTCATATTCTGTAGGCGGTGAATGCCTAAATGGCATTCATACCGTTGATTTCGATCTCCGAATCGCGACCCAGTGCAGTCGGGAATCGGAGTTCCCTCCCACCTTTGAAGGCGGCAGGTTCGGAAAAGTTATGGAATTCAATTCAAACGAGACAGACATGTGAAATACAAACATACCAAATGTTAACCAGCACAACGCGTCCTCTTTAACAATTTTGATTCATGTAGGTGTCCCTGCTAAAATTATTATAACGTGTGTTTATATTGATAATGAGATTTATTATTAATAATAATGAGTCTCATTATCAATATAAACGTTGCGTGAACACCAAGATTACATCCGTAACACGACTAAGCGAAATCATACACTCTCACACAATTGATAATAATTATACTTATCATTTTCAGCAATGTCAAGTAAAAATTGAGGAAATTGGATAAATTCTCTTAAAGTTAGCGTATTTTTAGGACAATATAGGCGGGCATGATGCACCCGCCAACCCAAAAACACCACAATTAGCGATTCTGTAAGAGTTCTTTCAATGCTGCTTTCTTCTTTTTCAAACGACGTAACTGGCGTTGACGAATCTGGGTTCGCCGTCTGGCTTGTCCACTTTTACTCCGTGCCATCAGTCATTACCTCCTTCTTCGTAAGTTTTCGCGAGATACATTAAAGCCGATTGACAATGTGACTCAAGTGCTTCCATGGCTACTGTTAATTCTGCCTCAGAGTGTGCATGAAGTTGCAATCTATTTTCGGTTACCGTAATAAAAAACTCCTGGTCCTCATTGAAATAGTCAAGTTGTGTCGCTGTCTCTTTTTCCAGAGTAGATCCCTGCCATTTTTTCAATACTTCTTTTATTGCTAAACCATCAAAATTCTTATAGAGTGCTTTTGCGGGTAGTGAATCAGGCGAAGGCACAAGTTCTGGTGCAATTGGAACCGGTAATGCGTCTGACGTATCAATTGATTGCGATTCAACATTCGCAATATTAGCCTCATTCGTAATCGCTTCTGAGAATATATGTGGTAGCATTTCCCCTTGTCTGGATTCTGAATCTTTGTTTTCAAGAACTTCTGAAAGAACGCTTCTTACAACAGGATGTTCCTCCTCATCCGAGGAAGGTGGTTGTTCAACCAATAGACACAACGTTTGCATCACAATACCTTGAATTAACGGATGTTCTACGAAAATTTCCGGCGGGGCAACTTCAAATAGAGATTGCGTAACAAATGCAACCTCAGCAAGATCACGCTTCCCTATTCGTAGGAGACGGTTTTCGCACGCAGTTAAGGCAGAAGATAAAGTTTGTCTAAATTGAGGTGTTATCAAACGAGGGAGAATTTCTGTACGGAATTCTTCACAAACCTCATCTGAATCTTGTATTTTATTATTTTTGAGAACTTGTGTATGATCATTTACTTCTAAGGTATCAAGTTCATCATTAGCTGGAAACTGATGTTTTATTGAAACTTTATTCTCTCTGAGAAACATCACGACCTCATCATACATCAAGTCAAGATCAAAGTGTAATCTTTCAAGTTCAGGCTCTTCAAGCAAATCACGGCTTTTTATGAGGTATGTGAATAGACGTTCCTCGTCCATCTTCTCATAAGGAAGTCTTCGCTGCTTCTCAACCGCTAATTGTTTATTTCTGGATTTTCGGTCGCGATTTCGTTTTTCCCGCTTTCGAGCAACATTCGCTGACCGACTTTTTTTCTTTGCCATGGTAATACCATTTATGTAGAATGTGGTCTGATCCGAATTTTGTATCTATTAAGTATACACGAACACTACTTCACTGTCAACATTTATTTCTGTTTGTTGTTGAAATGACGAAAACCAAATAGACTACTTAATATCTGCAACTTTATGTACTCCACAATCATTGCCGAATCTCCGACTTTATGTTATAATAAAATTGAGATTACAGAAAGAATTATAACCATGAGGAGAATGGGATGGCAGATAAAAGAAAAATCGGACATATCGGGTTACCTATTTGTACTCTTGGTGCGACCGGACACGGGAAAACGACATTGACAGCGGCGATAGCAAAGGTCGTAGCAAGAATCGGGTCAATCCGTTCAAACGTTGAAAATCAATTTGAACAGCAAATGCCTTTTCACCATCCTATCCGAGAAGGTGTTGGCATTACCTATCGCGCAATTGATTATGAAACCAGCGGCAAATTCTATTCACAGATCGACTGTGAAACACATCTGGACATTGTCAAATTGTTGGTCGCCCGGTTATTTGCTATCCAAGGGGCAATATGGGTGGTGGATGCTGTTGATGGTGTTACGCAAGAGTCTGAAGAACATCTTCGCATAGCGAACCGAATAAACTTACCTACGGTGATTTCCTTTATCAATACACGTAATATGGAAAAAGACGATGAACTGGTAGATATTTGCCGACAAGAGATGCGTGAATTACGCTCCGAATATGGATGGGAAGAACAGACTAACCCAATAATTGTTGGCGATGCAAATAAAGCTTTAAGTTACAAAGGGGATCGCACAGGTTCTGATCATTGGAAACCGATTGTTGA
This sequence comes from Candidatus Poribacteria bacterium, assembly GCA_028824685.1. Classification (GTDB taxonomy): domain Bacteria; phylum Poribacteria; class WGA-4E; order WGA-4E; family WGA-3G; genus MSPOR6. Next base: position 116,138 of record JAPPCZ010000105.1, on the reverse strand, counting down.
TCTTATATTTGCGATGAATCGATGTATGCCAGCACCTGTCAATCCTGAAAGTCTACCACCTATTATGCCGATCTATGAAATCGTTGAAGAACTGAAGGAACGTGTAACGGTGCGTGGTGAAATTGTGCAAGGACATCTCGCTGTCGGACAAGCAGTGGATATTGTCGGTAAAGGTGATCGGATAAAAACAAAATGCCTTAGCATAAAAGAGAGTGAAGTTAGTGTGGAGTCTGAACCGGATTGGTTGTCTGTCGGTCAGGTACTGTGTCCGCCTAAGACCCTAAAGGCACATTCTGAATTTACGGCTCTCATCTATTTGCTCACACAAGAAGAGAGCGGCACGCATATTCCACTTATCGAAAACGATAAGCCCGAAGTCCGTCTGTGGGGTGTTGATATACCTGCGCGTTTGCAACTTCCACCAGAATTATCAATTGTTACACCCGGTGCGAATGCCCATGTTTCCTTTACCCTTGAATTGCCACTCGCAATGGAAGCAGGCACAACATTTGAAGTCAAGAAAATGGGATCACGGATAGGACTCGGCGTTGTGACTTCGGTTGTGTAATTCCTGTTCAAATCTTTCTATTGTGCAGCCACAATCGCATCACATAATGCGAGGTCACCGGTATACAAAGCACGCCCAATAATCGCACCACTTGCACCGATTTCCTTTAATGCCTCAATATCAGAAAGCGACGTAACACCCCCAGAGGCAATGATGTCTGCAGAAACTGCTTTGATAATATCTTCAGTTGCCGCAACATTAGGTCCTTTGAGCATGCCGTCGCTCTTAATGTCGGTGTAAATAAGCGTCTGGACTCCAGCCATCTCTACCGCAAATTCAACCGCAGATTTCTGAGATACTTCTAACCACCCGTGTGTAGCAACCATCCCGTCTTTCGCGTCAATACCGACAGCAATCTGTTCCCCATGTTTTTCGCAAGCCTGCTTCACCAAGCTCGGTTGTTTGAGTGCAGCCGTGCCTAAAATTGCGCGGTGCACACCTAACGCTAAAACGGCTTCTAACTGCTCCATATTTCTTATACCGCCGCCAAGTTGAACAGGAATGTCAAGCACCTTGACAATCTCACGTACAATATGAAGATTGGCAGATTCACCCTGAAACGCGCCATCTAAATCAACAAGATGTAGATATTCTGCTCCTTCTGATTGCCACTGCTTTGCCATATCCACAGGTGAATCTGAGAAAACAGTCTCCTGTTCCGCGATCCCCTGCACCAAATTTACACACTTACCATCACGTAGGTCTATTGCTGGTAAAATTTGCACTGTAGTTCCTTTCCGTTATTCTTCTCGAAAAATACCAAGTAATTTTAATTGTACTATTGAGATTATAGCAATTATGATAAAAAGCACCCATCCGATTGTGGCTGCATAGCCGAGACGCATGAATTGAAACCCGTTTTTGTAGAGATACATCACGATAGTTGAACCGGCATCAGCAGGTTCGCCACCATTCGTTAAAATATAGGGTAGATCAAAAAGTTGAAACGAACCAATCATAGATACAACAACCACAAAGGCGATAACTGGTCGCAAAGAGGGTAGCGTGATATGAACAAACGACTGCCACCAATTCGCACCATCGACTGCTGCAGCTTCATATAGCTCCTGCCGAATTCCTTGTAACCCCGCCAAAAAATAGATCATGTTGAAGCCTGCCCACTGCCAAACACCTGTTAGAATGACTGCTGGCATTACATATTTACCCTCACTGAGCCAACCTATCTCTTTTCCAAAAAGTATAAATTCGTTGTTGATTAACCCTGCTCGTTGGTCAAAGATAAGATTGAAGATGATTGCAACAAATACACCAGCAACCAAAACAGGTGCGAAAAATGCAAGGCGTAGGAAGTTCTTCCCCTTCACAAACTTTGAGTTGAGTAGAATAGCAAGTAGTAATGCTATCGGTAATTGGAGTATCAGCGTGCCAAGTGCGAAATATGTTGTATTCCATAGTGATTTCCAAAAGATTGGATCGCGAAACAGGTCTGTAAAGTTACTGATACCGACGAAGATTCGACTCTGAAACCCGCGCATCTCATAAAAACTCATCACAAGCGATGAGATCAGAGGATACCCCATAAAGACGATAAAGAGAATATAAAACGGTGCAATAAAAAGATAAGGAGCAATTTTCTGCTGTTGATTCCATAAGCTAAATCTATTCCGTTTTGAATTCATCTATAATCCCTTCTCCCCAACGTTCTTGATCTTTTGCAATAATTGATCTGACCTTTTCAGCAAGTTCCGTCAATGCCTGCCGAGGTGTTTGCTTTTCAGTGACAGCGTTAAAAATTGCATCATTCAGCAAGTCCGCCGCTTCAGACCAATACGGATTCTGATACCGTGGTGGTAAATCGGGTGCCAGTCGAATAAACAAGTCTCCGAGTGGTTGCCCTCCCAAGTACGCATCCGGTTCTTTATAAATTGGGGCATCCCATGCATCTTTTAGTGGCGGAATAATCCGCGTCGTTTCATAGCGGTTAATCAATCCTGCTTTGTCAAAATAGGCAAATTTCAGGAGTTCCCATGCCAAGTCAGGGTTTTTGCACTGCTTTGTAATACCGATCATCGTGCCGCCGCGTGTTGTGGTACGCCTGCCACCTACTTCCCACGCTGGCATCCCAATAGCCTTCCATTTGCCAGCCATCTGTGGCACTTGACTTTTAAGGATACCGACATACCAATCCGGTGCAAGCACAGAAAGTATTTTTCCGTCCTGCATTGCAGCAAAATTGCTCGGGTCGCCATGCCATGTCCCATAAACTGGCGTAGCGATTTCGTGTTCATTAAACAGTGATGTAAAAAACGCTAAGGTTTCAATTGCAATATCATCATCAATGACCACATTCCCATCAACATCAAAAAATCCACCACCTCTTTGCAGCAGCAGGTTAAAATAGTCGCTTTCAGTCTTGTTATCTAACACAATTGCATATTGGTCAATCTCACCGTCACCATCAAGATCGCGAGAGACTTTTTTACCAGCAGCAATGAAATCATCCCATGTTTCAATCTCGGTCATTTCAACGCCAGCTGCTTTAAAGAGGTCATCTCGGTACAGTAAAACAACGGGGTGTAAATCATGCGGGATACCAAATATCTTCCCCCGATAAGACCATGGCGTAAAACGACTTACGACCAATTTATCCATCCAACCTTCATTTTCTAAACGAGGACGCAGGTCAACAAAACCTACCTCATCAATAGCCCCTTTTAAAAAGCGACCAATAGATGTAATTTCTACTTCCACAACATCTGGTGCACCGAAATCAGATAGCAAAGCGGTGAGAAGTTTATCGTGCATCGTCCCACCATAATTGATGAGTTGCACGTTAACTTCTGGATGCTGTGCCTCAAAAATTGGCACACGTGCTTGATATTCTTCGTAATGCGTATTGGCAAAAATCCAAAATTCTATACTTTCACCCTTTTCTTCCGCAGGCGCAAAAATGAAGAAACAAGAGATAAGGAAAAGCACCAACATGACCATCGGTCCCTTGCCAAGTGGAAAATTTTCCACATCATAAGGAATACGCATAGAATGCCTCTTATATAAAGTCTTGCTGATTTGGAATTGGCAAATTTGACTTGACTTTTTCAAATTTTACCATTAAAATTTATCAAATCACGTGCATTTTATCAACTAAGAAATGAATGGAGGAAACGTATACATGCCCACGTATGACTATAAGTGTCTTGAGTGTGAAGTTCAGTTTGAGAAGTTTCAAGGTATTACGGCACCACCGCTTGAGGAATGCCCTGAGTGTAGTGGTAAAGTTAAACGACTCATCGGAGCTGGTGCAGGATTGATTTTCAAAGGCTCTGGCTTCTATGCTACCGACTACCGGAGTGAAGGATACAAAGAATCTGCTAAGAAAGATAAAAATTCAGCGTCAGAAAAAAGCGACTCAGCGTCAGACAAAAGCGATAAGAGCGAAAAAAGTGACAAAAAAGAGAAGAAAACTGACTCAAGTAGCGAAGCAAAAAGCAAGTCCAGTGACTCTGATAAAAAAAGTGAATCTTAGACTATGTTGCCAATCACTTTAAGGAGACGGTTTGCCCAAACATAATCACCAACATCATCACGAAGAAGGACATGTGCATAGCCATCAGACAAACCTGCAGAAGAAATTTAAGATTGCGGTAGTCGTTACGTTTCTTGTTTTCCTTGGAGAAGTTATCGGAGGAATTTGGTCAGGAAGCCTTGCGTTACTAAGCGACGCTGCGCATGTGATGTCGGATGTGCTATCTCTTCTAATCAGTTGGCTTGCAATTTATCTTTCAACCCGTCCTGCCACAGCATCCCGCACTTTCGGTTACCATCGCGCTGAGGTTTTCGCCGCATTTCTCAACGGTGTGTCGCTTATCGGCATCTCCGGTTGGATTTTTTACGAAGCATACAATAGATACACTTCACCTACTGAAATTAAGGTAACAGGAATGTTTGTTGTAGCATGTCTCGGTTTTGTAGCGAATCTATTTATCTTATGGCAACTGCATGGTGAAAGTCACGGCAACCTCAATGTGCGGAGCGCAGTACTCCATGTGATAGGGGATACGCTTTCTTCTGTTGCTGTCGTCATAGGCGGTGCTATCATTCTTTGGACAAGATGGTATCCAATCGATGCAATCCTCAGTTTCCTTATAGGTGGGATTATTCTATTTGGTGCTATAAATGTGACGAGAGAAGCAGTACATATTCTGCTTGAAAATTCACCGCGAAATGCTGACGCACATACTGTAGCAGCACATCTCTGCGATTTAGACGCGGTCAAAGATGTGCACGACATGCACATCTGGTCATTATGTTCCAATTATAGTGCTTTGAGCGCACACGTGGTCATTGACGAAAACACACCACTGCCGCATGATCAGATTCTACAACAGATTAACACCGAATTGAAACAACGTTTCGGTATCAACCACACAACCCTCCAACTTGAACAGGTTGCATGTACACAAGCAGGCAATCTGCTATGCAATGCACAACATTCTTAATGTTCCCCATGTTCTTCTTTTAATCGGTGAGCTTTCCGAATCAGTGAGGTATCTTTGGAAAACCTCTGTGTCGCCTGCACAAGGCCGTCGACATGTGAAACCATATCCCTTTCAACCTGCACAATGCGATTCATTAGATACGGTTGGTCACTTTTTTGTATAGCTTTTCGTATGATAGAGAGAAGATACAGGTAGATTGTATCCGCCTCACTTCCTTCAATAGCGATTGCTATGGCGAACGCCTCGTCCAACGAAATTTTGCCACTTTCAACCTTTGTTTCGTGAGCATCCAGAGCGTCTGTAATCTCTTGAATAGAAATATCGGGTAGTGGTGCTATCGGTGAAGAAGAATTTTCGATCTCCTCAGCAGCTATAGGTGTGTCAATTCCAAACGCTTCTATACACAAAGCGCGTCCAAAATCCACAAGAATATAATGTTGCCACTCCTCCGTACTCATCCTCTCCCAAAATCGCGCTATCCGTTCATCAACATCCCCCAAAAGCAGCGCGAAAGAGGCGTACAATTTGGCTTGTCGCAGTTCAAGGTCTTGGCAAATGTCAAAAAGTCCTTCTAATGTCAATGTTTCTCCTTTCTTAATTTGAGTCGTTTTTCTCCGGTAATTCTTATCTTCTATCAAAATTCACTTCTTGTAGGAGCGACCTCCAGGTCGCGACCTTAACATAAATGTTGAGAAGAACATGTAAACTAAATGATTCTGATCCTTTATTGTAGTAGGCACACGCCGTGTGCCGTAAATCGTCTTTGCAAAGTAGTCAGCACACGCCGTGTGCCGTAAAACGTTTCTATACTTGAAGTGGTAATGAAATCGCCGCGCCAGAAGACATACTCCGTGTGACCGCCTCCGTAAACTCCATATACTTAACACCGGTGTCAAAGTCGGTATGTGTGATGACCTCTTCACCGCGGATAGCGTTCACAAACTCCTCCTCCACTCGCCACGCACCTTCTTCCTCAGCTGGAATATCAATCTCTTTTAGTTCATCATCTTCAATTTGACCACCGTCCAGTTTATTTCCTGAGAATCGTAAAGTCCCTTGACTGCCAAAAATAAAAACTTCAGGCACACCAGCCAACCCTGTTACAGCAGAGATTTGCATGTGAAGTTGTGCACCGCAGGCGAGTTCACCAACCACATCAATATGTTCAGGGATACGAACTGCCCGCATCACACCGTCTGCATCAGGACGCATTTTGACGAACGTTTTACCCATCGCCATAATCTTTGTCGCTTCACTGACCCAGCGCATCAACGCCTCGTACCAAATCCCCATGCTCATGATGTTCATACCACTCAGGTCGAAATCCTGCCGCCATTGAAGAGGAGTCTCACTATCCAGAAACGCGCCGCCTGCACGCACTTCAACGGCAAGCACATCTCCGATATATCCTTCGGCAATCAGACGTTTGATAGTTTTATCTACTCGAAGCGTCATCGGTGAAGGAACAATTTGCGCGGTGAGGCGTGATTTGCGACGTGCCATCATACGCATCGCGTGTGCCTCACGTGCGTTCATAGCCATCCGCGCCTCACACATCACGTGTTTATTTGCAATCAGTGCTGACACAGTTGCACGGCAATGCATGTAGGGCCACGTCCCAATGACGATTGCATTCGTCTCTTTATCGTCAATTGCATCCTGCCAATTGTCGTAGATTTTAGGGATGCCGAACTCGTCCACTACCCGTTGCGATGATTCTCGACTCCGATTACACACCCCTATAATCTCAACGTCTTCAATTGCTTGTAGTCCTGGGATATGTCGTGATGTTGTGTTCCTACCTGCGCCGATGATACCGACTCGGACTGTTTCTGATGCCACTTCTTGCTCCTTCATTTTGTGTTGTAATTCTGATTTTATCAGAAAATCACAGTCCTGTCAAATAGAATAATTACGGTATTTCAGATTACTATTTGAGAAAAGTATCAAAACCAAAAAGGCATACAAAAAGCATAATTACTATTCAGAATGCAACTTGAGAAGTGTATCTCGAGCCTGGTTGCGAATTTCAAGTTCATTTGCCTGCAGATCCTGTTCTATCAATTTGATACCTGATTTATCTCCAAGATATGCAAGTTCATACGCTGCACCGAGTCTCACTGCTGGAATTGGGTGTTCAAGTAACGCCTTAAGTCCTTCCAAAGTCATCGCTTTTTTAACAATTTCTGCCCAATCTGCTGCGAGAGTTGGAGAATCGTTCTGCTCGTAAAATCCGCGAGTTTTTAAACTTTGATGAGTCCAAAACCACTGCTGGGTATATCCCTGGTTGATATCAAGACTCTGCTTTAGAGTCCAAAGCATCTCAGCACCTTCTACACGTTTCTCTTTGTTCCAATGTCTAAGCTTTCGTTTTGCATGTTCCTGACACCATTTGACAGCCTGAGCATCACCAAGTTCTTGAAGTGCAGCTGCAGCAAGTGCCGATCCGTCAATGGCAAGATAGCGCAATGGTTTAATTGCTCGTTTATCCCCTAAATAACCTAAGAGAATTTTCATAGCTGGTTGTGTTAACATTTCAATACATTTTGGGACTAATTCTTCGTTTGAAAGTTCCAAGAACGTTGGTCCCAACCGCCGTGCCCAAAACACAGTTCCTGGACCACTTATCTTATCTAATGGTACCAATGCGTGTGTTTTTAGTGCTGGAAATAAGCCTATCTTATCCAATTCGCAGAGTTGATGATAGGTTTTGCGATTTTCAAAACTATGAATATGAATACGTCCCGAATCAACCCGCTTGAGAATTGCATCAACTTGTTTCGTTGTAGGTGGTTTAATATTGAAGTGAACTTGGGAACTAATCCGATTCGACCGTGCAATTTCAGAGTAATAGTCAAAATCATTACCCGATGGAGTGATATGAAGATTGACGGTGTACATTCCTACTTGATGAAGCCAATATTTTTCTTCAGATACAGAGATTGTACCATTTAATTCTTCACCAGGGTTGAGTGTTTTGTAGCCATCAGTTTCTGTACCCAAGATATTTACATCCATATAGTCAACTCTTGCTGAAGTGCCATCAGGGTTTAGAATCTCTATTCCAACTGTCCCAAGTGTTAAGATATCTACATGTATATGGTCATACTCTGATAAAGTGATGTCTAAATAGTCATATCCCGCTGAAGAGCCATCAGAGTTTAGAATAAGTGGTGTGAATGTAAGACCGACGGTTGGTCTTCCAATCATAATAGGATAGTTGCTCACATTTTTTAGTCGATAAGTCAGTTCTATAGGTTGCCCATAATTGTATTGTTGTTGGTCAGGTACCACATCAAGTTTCAACTGTGGTTTACCTGAAAGAATATCTAAAACTATATGCGCGGCATTACGTATATTCTCATCAATGTCTTGTGTGAGAGATTTCAAGGCGGGAAGAAACTCTTTTAACTGCATTTGTCTGATGAGGTCAAGCGTCAGCAATTTCACTTTAGAGTTAGGATCAGCGAGTAATTGCGGAATATGTTTACATATCTCTCCTTTCCCTAAGTCTCCAAAGCCTGCCAATCTTCTAATAGCAACGCCACGAAGCGGGGACAATCCATCGAATGTAGGAGTCTTAAGTTCAGTTTCTGGATCTTCAAATTTGTATGAAAACTTGGGCAATTTATCCAGCGCAAAAGATGCAACTGCCTCAATAGCAGCTTTGCTATTATATGTTGTTAAAGCATCTAATACTTCCGCATCTGGTTTTTGTTGCATAATACTTAATAGAGACTCAAACCCTTTTGTTCCCATATTTATCAAAGCCCCTATCAGAGCGGATCGAAGTGTAGTATTATCCGTTTCAAGAAATGCTTTTTCTATAATTGGTGCAAGTTTCGGATTTCTCAATCCACGAATGGTTGGTAAAACCATTTGCGGGCCATTCCTTGATTCAAGCTGTTCTACCATTTTTAGCAATAGCGGAACGATTGCAGGTTTCGCTTGTGACAATGCTTCCGCAACTCGTTGTGCTCTCAAGTTACCACCTCTTTTTACAACTTCCGGATCAAAAAGTTTTAGTAGCATTGGATACGTCTGCTCGTCGTTGATATGTGCAAATTTTTCTATGATTTCATCTAATGTCCATGTTTGAATTTTGGGATCATTGAATTTGTCAATTAAAAAAGGAAGAACTCGCTTATCTTTGAAATCTGCTAATGCATAAGCTGCATCTTCTCTTGTTTCTGGATCCTTCAATCGTTCAACAAGTTTTGGAATGACTCGCGCATCTTTCAGGTTTGATAACACATCAATTACAATCACTTGCGTATCGTAATCCGCGTCAAGATGTTTTTCTAAGAAATTCTTTGCATATTCAGCGTTAATATTAGCGATTGATCGTGCTGCACTGTTCCGCACCTTATTATCGGTGTCATATAGAAAAGTTACGGAAAGTGCCGACAGTGCTTTGGGATCACCGAAGTAGTTTTCCAAAAGATATGCTGCTCTTTGTCGTGCATTTTCACTTTCATCTGAAAGTGTTTGGATAAGGAATGGGAGGGCATCATTTTCCATAAGGAATAGATCTCTGACAGAATCCAAGCGAATAATATGATTTTCAGTTGATCTCATTTGTTTAAGAAGATCTGGATTGGCGTGTGCTAATCTACATAATGAGACTATTAATAGGAAAATTAACCATGCTGTCCAAGCTTTCATAATTGCCCCCTTTATTATGCGTTGCTTAATCCATTATAACAGGTATTGAGTGGAGTATCAATACTTTTGAGTAGTTTCAACATAACGCCAATTCTATGAATTATTTTCTCATTGAAAGAAGTAAGAGGCGCAATGAATTTCGCGACTACAAACGGATTGCTTCTACTTAGATTTGAACTAAAAGTTGATATATAAAAACTTGACATTAATTCAGATTGCGTATAGATTATATCTATAAAGGAAAGAATGGAGACAAAAAGATGAGTCCCCCCAATATAATTTTAATGATGTGCGACGACCTCGGATATGGCGATGTGGGATTTAACGGAAATGAGATAATCAAAACCCCGAATTTGGACCGCCTCGCGAGCAATGGTATCCGATTCACGCGATTTTATGCAGGAGGACCAGTATGCTCTCCAACGCGAGGGACGTGTTTAACCGGACGACACTATTTCCGATATGGCATAACACATGCCAATCGCGGGCATCTACCCGCACAGGAAATAACACTGGCACGAATGTTAAAATCCTATGGGTATGCAACCGGACATTTTGGCAAATGGCATCTTGGCACACTGGACCCGAATTATTCAGGCAAACGCAATCGTAATCCAAAACGCAATTACGCCCCACCGTGGGAACGGGATTACGATGCGTCTTTTGCTACGGAGTATGCCGTTCCCACCTGGGATCCCGCCGTAGGTATTCAGGGGAACGGAAAACGTTTGGACCGCCCCTGGGCCTCGCCATATTACGAAAATGGAAAACTGGCAACCGAGAATCTGGAAGGGTGCGATTCCCGGATATTGATGGATCGAGCGATTCCCTTTATTGAACAAGCTGTAGAAAATGCTGAGCCGTTTTTTGCGACAATCTGGTTTCACGCACCCCATACCCCGGTCATTGCCGGACCGGAATATCGCGCAATGTATTCCAAATACAGCGAAAATGAGCAGCACTATTACGGCTGTATTACCGCCATAGACGATCAGGTGGGACGATTGTATCACACATTGGCAGCATGGGGCGTATCTCAGAACACTATGATCTGGTTCTGTTCGGACAACGGCCCCGAAGGACGCACGGGGCAAGACGGCCGCAATCGGGGATCAACAGGCGGCTTGCGCGGGCGAAAACGATCTTTGTTTGACGGTGGCGTAGGTGTCCCCGCGCTATTGCACTGGCCAGGTCATGCAGACCCCGGACGCGTGGTGGAAATGCCGTGCAGCACGTTGGATTACTTCCCGACAATCGCCGAGGTCATGGAATATGAAATGCCAGATAAACGTCCCATTGACGGCATCAGTCTGCTACCAACCATTGAAGGAAACATGATAGAACGCCCCACTCCGATTCCGTATCGGTTCAACAGTGGAAAAGGCTCTATGTTTGGCGCACCGACCATCGCAATGATGGACAACCGTTATAAATGCTTGACCAACCTATCCAGTGATGGCAGCGAAGATTTATGTTTTGACATGATTAAAGACCGCACAGAAACGACCAACTTGGTAAATGAACAACGCGAACGTATGGGACAAACCCGCAAAACCCTGCGCGAATGGCTCCGCTCATGTGAGGTTAGCCACAATGGTGGGGATTACGACGAGGCTTATGAACCAGTCGCTCCATTTGAAGAAGTCACAGGAGACTGGCGCGCAAGATGAAGATGTAGCACAATCTGTTAGATTGTGCCTGTGAGAACGCAAACTGAAAGTTTGCGCTACGATATTCTACGAATAATGGATTTCTCTCGATTAAAATGGCGTCTGCAGGTCTAAAATCTTGTCCGTAGCAACTTGAGTTATAAAAGTATATGGGATGCCGCCCAGATGAAATCACACATCTTCACGCTACATCCCACAACATAAATTCCAATATTATTACTTTTCCAATTCCACAAGACTTGTTAGATGCCAATTTGGATCTTCTAACGCTTCATAGACTATACCGCCTTCAACATTTGTAGGCATCGGCAATCCTAACAGATAACAGACCGTAGGAGCAACATCCACCACACGTACTTGCCTCTCCAAAGCACCACCTTTCTGAACGCCCGCACCAGAGAGGATAAACGTTGAATGCTGTCCACCGATACCGAAACTTACCGATGGCAATTGCTTGCCGTGTGCACCATCAAACTCCGGACGTAAAGCATAAACAACATCGCCGACAAGATCACCGTGCAGGTTCAACATCTCAGCATCTGCTCGTGTCACTGCCAATGAAAATGGATGTCTCCCTGTTTTCGCATCCTGATATGCATGTAGAGCAGCAATAATCTCGCGTTGTGTTACCTCATAATCTTCCTGTGCAACAATACCGTTCGGTTCACGCCCAGCAAGATTGATGAAAATATGCACCAATCCAACGTTGACGGCACGTGTTTTCGTCCAATCTATTGCACCATCTGTCCCCTTAACAATGAATCCTGTCTCTTCCAATACCTCTTCAATGTCTACAGCACGGAATTGATTCGGTGTACCACCGTGGTCTGCACAGATAAGCACAACCGTTTCCTCGTCTGCAAGTTCAGCAATTTGCCCAATCATCTGATCAACAGATTGATACGTGCGGCGCAATCCCTCCCTACACCGATGGATCGTTTCGGGTGCAGCGCCGCTGATTTCATCCGCTTGGCTGAGGAAGAAGTGACTCGCGTAGTCCGGCGCATGTGTTTCTACCATCAGAACATCCCAATCGTTTTCAGATGCAAGATACGTTGCAACATCTGCCAGCCGTTGGTGGTGGTAATCTAATAATTCAAAATAGGTGTCGTCGTCCACCTGCCCAAGAGCATCGCGGGCAGGATTTTGGAGGAACGAACCGATATTTTGGTCAATTGAAGTTGCAACCTCAGATGGCACCGTGTAATCTGTTCTGGGCCAAATTTGTGGCACAAAAAGTTCAAAGGCATCAGCCGTTGGCGTAAGCGTGACCAATTTCATCCGAACATAACCTTCTACATCACCACCATCAATTTCAAATGTATCCAGCCACCAATCGCTCCACTCACCAACACCAAGGTCCGCGACAACATCATCTGCAGAACGACTGCTGCACACGCGTATTCGGTCATAACCGTCTTGACCGGAAGCATAAATCAATCCATAAAAAGGTTTCGGAACGCCCGATTTGCCACGGTTCATATCTTCCCTACCGCGTGCCAAAGGTTGGATAGTGAGTTCTACCACCTGCGCAGGTTTATTAGAATCAAGCAGTGCCCCTCCCCATTTGCTTGTGTCAACCGGTTTAATAGTTACCGAATCAATATGTTTGATTTTCTGTAATGCGCTTGGGTCAAGCGTTTCTGGATCGCGCTGCCCACCGATAGGACGCGCTGCCCACTTGCCTGCTACAAATAGATGGTAGCCTGCAATTTGATGATGGTTTGAAACACCAGGACCGGTTCCTTCCACCTGAATTCCGGTTTGGACAGTGGGAGGCCAAGACATTTCCCATTTCACCAGAATCGGTTTGCCACCCGCGCGTTCCACAAGATTCCAAAGGTATTCAGATTGACACAATCCAGTGTTAATACCCCATACCGTTTTATCAAGGTCTTTTCCTACTGCACGAATGTTAAAATCCATCACTTGATGCGTGCCGGGCCACGAACCTGTGGAGAGAGCTGTCCATCCGGGTGGAGTCAATGTCGGAAACACGCCAATCATCGGACGGTGGACACCCGCATCGCGTAGTTTTGCCATATTCGGGGTATGTCCCCACGCAATCATGTTGTTGACCAGTTCCATGCTTGCGCCATCCATACCGATAATGATGGCGCGTTTCGCGGGTGCAAGTCGTGTTCGTTTCACGGTAAAACTCCTTTCAACTTAAAGTCTCACGTAGTTTTTCTAAGGGATAAGTATTGATAACATCGTTTTTCGTTAACCCACTCCGACGTGCAACATTCACACCATACTGATAACGTTCAAATTCAGGAACCGAGTGTGCATCGGTGTTGATAGCAATCAGAACGCCTGCCTCTTTCGCCTTACGCACATATTCCGGTCCCAAATCTAAACGACTGGGGGAACCGTTAATTTCCAAAATAGTGTCATTTTCCGCTGCAGCGCTGATAATCTCATCAAGATTGATCGGGTACATCGGTCTCCTGCAAAGCAATCGTCCTGTCGGATGTCCGATGATTTTGACATAAGGATTTTCAATCGCGCGGATCATCCGTTTTGTCATCTCTGCCTCGGATAATGTAAAATGACTGTGCACACTTGCCACAACAATGTCAAGTTGCGCGAGAATCTCATCAGGAAAATCGAGTGTGCCATTTCTGCGGATATCTACTTCAGAGCCAGCTAAAATTGTGATGCCTTCGGTTACAGCGTCCAATTCACGCACCTGCTCCATCTGTGCCAACAAACGTGCTTGATCCAAGCCATTTGCGACTGAAGAAGAAACAGAATGATCAGTGACAGCATAGTATTCAAGACCGCGTTTTTTAGCTGCCGCCACCATATCATTCATAGTATGTGCGCCATCGCTCCAATCAGTGTGGGTATGTAAATCGCCTCGTATATCATCGAATTCAACAAGCGACGGCAGATTATTTTCCACCGCTAACGCCACTGAATCGGAGTATTGCCGAAGTTCCGGGGGTATATAAGACATCCCCAATTTCTTATATATTTCTGTTTCGGTGTTATTCTGTGTTTCTTGCCAAAAATCTGATGCTTTGCTTGGATCACTGATTTTTAAGGGGGTATCAGTCGGAAGCGCGGCGAGATGTTCGTCTGTTGCTGTCGTTAGAAACAGCGTTGCCTCGTATTCAGTCGCTGAACACAGATAGATTACCGCAGGAAAATCGTTGTTAATGAGAAGGTGAATTTTCTGTAAAGGTTGTAGGGAAGGTATTCCAGTAGGAGTATCTTGAGCATCTACAATTTGCGTTGTCAGTTGTTCCTGGTGTTTAGAGAGGTATTCAATGAGTGCGTTTTGTGTTGTATTAATATCTCCAACACATTCTGCAACAACTTCAAGACTACGACAGACCTCTTCGCGTCTCCGTAAATCACCCGTAAATTCGTGTCTTGTGAGTGCATCGCAACTTTTGAAGACTTCAGAAAGTTTTTCAGCAAGGTTTATGGTCTGCGAAATCAAGCGTGTACCACGATAGGTGGTTAGGAATTCAAGACTTTCTGATATGGTATTAAGGGTCTTTTTCCCTAACCCTTTCATGCCCTGCAGTTTTCCACCTTCAAGTGCCTCGGCAAGTTGATTCAGATTTTTAATGCCAAGTTCGCTATAGAGTCGACTTGCTGTTTTGCTTCCAATCCCCTGAATGTCCAAAAGATCCAGAACCTCTAATCCCATCTCCGAGATGAGTTTTTCGTAAGCTTGACAGGTGCCAGTTTCAAGTATTTCTTTTGTCTTTTCTTCAATTGTCTTGCCAATTCCAGAGATATTTTGGAATTCTCCTACCTCAATTAATTCGCTAACATCAACAGTTAACCCTTCAATTATATCGGCAGCTTTTTCGTAAGAGCGAATTCGGAATGAAGCGTCTCCTCGAATTTGTAGAAGTTCTCCAATATTGCTGAATATATTACTGACTTCTATGTTTTTCATCATAAAGTTATGCCTATTATTAAAATATATGAATTCGGTGTAATTTATAATGTATGCTACCACATAAGTACATTAAAATACGGTTATCTTTTTAGAAAAAGTCTACCTTAACTGATAACCGACGATAAAACAACTGATTTTATGGGCAATATCCTATTTATCTTTCTGAACTTATCTGTTTTTCAACTTACTCATATTACATTGCATTTCTGAATAATTTGAAATACTTTCGTTGCGCGAATATACCCGCGAACAGACCAATTATTACGCCTGCTACAACAATACTGATGAGCTGATAATACGGCAGGAATTCAAGTGTGCCAAGTTGGAAAGTAAGGAGACAATAGAGGAGATAGAAACAGGTAAGTCCCAAGATGGTTCCGCAAAAACCGAGGAAGATACCTTGTATAAAGAAAGGAATTCTGAGATGTCCTCGTGTAGCACCGATAAGGTCTAAGTACTGTATCTCTTCGTGGCGATTTTGGGCTGTTTTAAGAACGGCAGCGCGGATAATCAGGAAGGTAAGGAGAATTGTAATAGAGATGCTCGCAATTGTCATTCGGTTCGTTTGATGAAAAAGATCTGTGAGTATGCCTTGTCCTGTTAGTACGACATCATCAATTTCATCATTGGATTCGATTTCAAAAGCGATCTCTTCCAACCTTTTGCGTGAACCATTCGCTGAGTTGACATATATTTCTAAAGATGCGGGAAAGGGGTTGCTGTTTGCGACTCTATCTTTAATCAGGCTGCCTAATGAACCAAACTGTTTTTCTGCTCTATTATAGTTTTCTTCTTTAGAGATGTAGTCAATGTAAAGGATATCGTCTTTCTTCTGAATCTGGTCCGCAAAAACACGCGCATCCTTTTCAACAACTGTATCGTTGGCAAAGGCTACAAGTGCAGGCACCGTTTCCTTAAGATCAAGTTCTTTGTAGACAGAAGTATGAATAAATAAAAAAGTGTTCAATAAGACTGTGAAAAAAGCAAGCGCTATAAGACTTAATAGGTTGTTTAAGCCGGTGCGACCAATATGTGTAAAGAGATTTTGAATTTTATACCGCATTTTGAATTAAGACTTATCCTGTTTTCACTTTGTGGAGCAAGTTTAATCGTTGCTTTTATTGATACAGTTTCATGAACACAATAGCGTTATGTTGTTATACAACCATCCTTGAGTTTAAAAACCCGTTTGGGCGAAGCATTTTTAGCACGAATAAATTTTTCGGGGAGTTCAGGATCAGAAGTGGCAACTAAAACTGTAGCACCTTGAAAATTGAGCGCGTCAAAGAGTGAAAGCATTTCAAGTGTGAGTTCTGGATCTAATGTTTCTGTAGGTTGGTCTGCCAGAAGTAACAGTGGACTATTGATAATCGCTCTTGCAATAGCAAGCCGTTGTTTTTCATTGCTTGATATTTTGGTTGGCAAGGCATCCTTATGATGGACTAACCCCATTTGGTGTAGGAGATTATTTACATTTTCGCGCAGTATCCTGTGTTTTGTGCCAATTAACTTCTGCGGAATAGCAAGATTTTGCTCAACTGTTTTGGTCTCAACTAACTTCCAATCTTGGAAAACCACACCGATTTTACGCCTAAAAAAAGGTAGTGTTGAGGAAGTAAGATCAGCAAGGGATTGACCAAGCACACTTAAAGAACCTTCAGTAGGTGCTAATTCGCGATAGAGCAGTTTTAGCAGCGTTGTCTTACCAGCACCGCTGTCGCCAACGAGAAAGCCGAATTCGCCACGTTCAAGACGGAAACTTGCCCTTTCAAGAACACTTAAATCTTGATAAGCGAAACTGACTTGATGTAGTTGAATCATAATTGTTCACGTTCCACACAATTGCAACTGTTCATTGCTCAGGGATATTACAACTCTCCAAGGACTACTCTGGTGTATTGGTATAGTTGCAGTCTTTCGAAGCACAAGCGTGCAAAGTTTCACCTGTCTTTTGCACTTTCTCAACGAGATAGGTGGCATCACATTGCGGACACGGTTCAGCGATCGGTTTATCCCAACTTGCAAACCCACAAGTTGGATAGTTGCTACACCCGTAAAACACTTTTCCGCGCTTACTGCGGCGTTCACCTAAGTAACCGTCACAATCTGATTCCGGACAATCAACACCCATCGGAACAGGTTTGGCGTTTTTACATTTAGGATAACCGCTACATGCCAAGAACCGAGCACCTGCACGACTCTGCTTAATAACCATCGGTTCACCACACTTTTCACAGAGCGTATCGGTTTCTTCCGGTTCAGCGGCTGCGGTATCATCGCCATTCAAAGCCTTGATATTTTCACATTCAGGATAGTTGGAACATCCGAGAAAACGTCCATATCTGCCCCATTTCACAATCATATTACCGCCGCACTTGTCGCACTGCTCACCCGAGTCGGTTTCCATCGCTTTTCGCGCCTCATACATCTTGTCAGGTGCCTCTTCCAATGCTTCTTGGAACGATGGATAAAATTCACCGAGAGTATCAACCCAATCTACCTCTCCTTCGGCGATAGTATCAAGTTTTTGCTCCATCTCCTTCGTAAATTCAACGTCAACAATATTGGGAAATCCATGAATTAGGAGTTCGTTGACAAGTTTACCAACATCTGTGGGGAGGAGTCTGCGCTGTTCCATTGTTACATAACCGCGGTCTTGAATCGTGGAAAGGATTGTTGCGTAAGTGCTTGGTCTACCGATTTCTTTCGCTTCTAATGCTTTGACAAGCGTTGCCTCATTATAGCGAGGTGGGGGTTGCGTATAGTGTTGTTTCGGATCTAACTTGCGTAGATCAAGCGTTTCACCTTCCTTAACATTTGGCAAGGTGGTGTTCCCTTCGTCAGTGTTGTTTTCATTAGTAGTAACATCGTCTTGACCTTCCATATAGACTCGTCTGAACCCATCAAATTTAATCACGGAACCGGTGGCACGGAAGATATAACGTCCAGCCTTGATATCAATCGTTGTAGCATCAAAGATAGCAGGATTCATTTGACTTGCGATGAACCGCTTCCAAATCAATTCATAAAGACGATATTGTTCTTTATTCAGATATGATTTCAAAGATTCGGGAGTTCGCAATGGTAATGTGGGACGGATCGCCTCATGTGCGTCTTGCGCGCCTCCTTTACTTGGGTGTGAAACGGCACGTGTAGGTAAATACTCCGCTCCATAAGTTGTGTCTATATATTTTCGAACTTCGTCGATAGCATCCTGTGCAATACGCGTTGAATCGGTGCGCATATAGGTGATAAGTCCAACTAACCCCTCTTTTCCAATATCTAACCCCTCATATAGTTTTTGTGCCACCATCATTGTTCTTTTAGCAGTAAACCGAAGTTTCCGGGCAGCTTCCTGTTGCAGAGTACTCGTGATAAACGGTGCAGCAGTCTTCTGTCTGCGTTCGCGTTTTTGAACTTTTTCTACAATGTATGTCTGTTCCTTTGCGTCTGCTGCTAACTCATTTGCGCGTGCTTCATCAATACGGAAACCGTAGTTGTTAATCTCGCCCTTCTTCGTGCCGATTTTATGTAATTTTGCAGGAAAGAGATGCTCCTTTGGTGTCGGTGTTAATGTTGCAGTCAGTGTCCAATACTCTTCCGGTTTAAATGCTTCAATCTCTGCTTCTCGTTCACAGATAAGCCGCACAGCAACAGATTGCACCCGTCCTGCGCTCAGTCCCGGTTTAACGCTGCGCCACAAAATCGGACTAATCTGATATCCGACAAGTCTATCTAAAACACGTCGCGCCTGTTGCGCATCAACAAGTGATTGGTCAATCGTTCCAGGATTCTGAATCGCTTCCAAAATTGCGGTTTGTGTCACTTCGTTATATACAATGCGATAGATAGGTTTCTTTGTCTTCTTTAATTCGGTCGCAAGATGCCAGCAGATCGCTTCACCTTCCCTATCAGGGTCTGCGGCAAGATAGATGCAATCAACCTTTTTTGCCTTTTCTTGAATTGCTTTAACTACAGGACCTTTTCCACGAATCAACACATATTTCGGTTTAAAATTGTTCTCAACATCAACCCCAAGTTCTTTTTTCGGTAGGTCGCGGATATGTCCAACAGAGGAGTCAACGATATAGTCTTTCCCTAAGATTTTTTCGATAGTTTTCGCTTTCGCTGGTGATTCAACAACAACTAATGATTTTGGCATTTTCTATTCCGTGTGTTCCTTAAATTATGAATGCGTCTTGGATATAAAAGTGAATAGACGGTCATATACTACCTAAAATGTTATGTACATTTCAATATCCGCAGAGGTTTGCATAATGTGTGTATTTATTTTAATACGTCTAAAATCCGATAAAGTGACAGAAAAAGGAGAGATTCGCCATTTCATACCAGTTTCGCATTGTGTCGGCAGTAATAATAGGCACGAAGTTGTAATTAGTAGACGAATGAAATTAGGTCGGTCAGTAACTGTCGCATCTCTGTGCGATGAACAATATGGTCAATAAAACCGTGTGCAACTAAGGATTCTGCTTTTTGAAAATTTTCGGGTAGTTCTTCTTGTAGACTGGCAACAGCAAGGGGACCAGCAAAACCGATACGCGCACCGGGTTCAGCAACAATCACGTCACCAAGAGAGGAATAACTCGCTGTCGCACCACCAAACGTTGGATCCGTGACAACGGAAATATAGAATCCGCCTTTTTTGGCGTATTCAGTGCAGGCGGCAGCAGTTTTTGCCATCTGCATTAACGCTAAAGTGCCTTCCTGCATCCGCATCCCACCGCTTACAGATACGATAACGAGCGGTAAGTGGTTTTCACCGGCATGCTCAATACATCGGGTAACTTTCTCACCGATGACAGCACCGCACGTACCACCGATAAACCCCACATCTCCGATTGCAATCGCGACTGGATAACTACCGATTTTGGCTGTCCCAGAGAGCATCTCTGAGCGTAGTCCTGTTTTTGCGATGTCACGTTCAAGTTTGTCTGGATACTCAGGAAATTCCAACGCATCAATTGAGTAGAGGTTTGCATCGGTTTCCTGAAAACTGTCGGTATCCACAAGCAGATCAAGGCGTTCCTGAGCACTCATCGGGTAATGTGCATCGCAAGCCGGACAAACCTTGAAGTTTTTCGTTAATGCTTCTATTTCAATGTCCGCGTTACAATTTCTGCAGACAAAGGTTTGGGGAGTATTGCTCATTCTATTCCTCTGCTGATGTAACTCACAACTTACACCCTTTAAATGATACTATTCAAGACAGGATTTGTCAACTTTAATTGCGTTTACTTACTTTATAGTAAATTCTGTAAATAAGTTTACATATATTTGTGAATCAATGCTGAATGCGCTTGGTAGAATGCGCTTTTGGCATTCTACCAAGCGCATGATTCAGCGGGAGCGATCTCCGAATCGAGACGAAAACACTGTTAGTCGGGAATCGGAGTTCCCTCCTACCGCTCATAAGTAAAGTTAATTATGGAATCCACTATAAAACAGCAGAGAAGAACGACACTCACCGATTTCTACTGTGCAATACTCTATAATAGATATACACGTTTCTACAGTTAAAATCCTGAACGTTTAATGTGTGCCCACCTTGTCGTGAGTTTGCCTTGAGGCTCAACCGAGAGAAATTCTTCAACACCATTTCCCAAAGTTTTAATCTCAGCTTCATCTAAAGCACGGGAAAAGACAGCGGCATCATCTATTGCACCGCCATAACCTTCACCGCCTTCTCCACCAAGCCGATAAATTGCATTGGCACCTCGGGTTTCTTGGAAGTCCGATTCTTTTGTCATCTTACCGTTTACATAAATTCTAAATTTCTTACTGTCGCTTTGAACAACCACATGAGTCCATTCATCCTTTTTGACCACACCTCCATCTGTTTGACACAGCACTGTCCATCCACCGACTTGTCCTCGCCAAGAAAGTAATCCTTGATCTTTATTAACAAAGAAGGTGTTATGTCCGGAAGCACCGGGTAAACTCCGCCAAATTTGTTGCCAAGCACCACCTTCGAAGGTTGGATTAATCCAAACAGAAATAGCAAAAGGGTCACTTTTAAAGAGGTCGCCATGTAGCGTATCGGATGCTTGCATCTCAACGTGCGCCCCTACATTCAGATGGATTGCGTCTCCAAATTTACCTTTATCCCATTTAGAATCACCTTTAATCACACCATCGTTTCCATTCCAGAAGAATCGTCAGGGTTACCGTCAAACGAATAGTATGCCACTAATGCAGCTTCTTCAGCAGTAACACCAATAGTCATCCACACCAAGAGAAAGGCAAATGACATAATACATATCAATACTTTCATCGTAATCGCTCCTTTTAAATAATTCTCTATCATAGTTGAGAATTCTGTTCAATTATGAGTTATCAGGTGATTGGCTCCAGTTTTCACTCCTAATAAACAAAATACTAACATATCCGACAAAAAATGTCAATTTTAGGGTTACTGACGGGTGTGTAAAGTTTTGGTTATTAAACCGAATACATTTACGTGAGTTTGATAATTAACAGGACAGAGTCAATTGAACAGAGAACGGACATATTTGCTTAAAAAATCGTTATTTTTATATTTTAACCGTAAATCCTCCTTATCAAGGAGACTTTAAAAGGAAATGTGAAAGTTTTAACTACAACCTATCTCATAAATAGTTGGAGGACTTTGAAAGCCCGATTCAAAATCCTGTAGGCGGTGAATGCCTAAAGAAGCATGCACTTGTGGCATGCTCCATGATTCATACCGTTGATTTCGATCTCCGAATCGCGACCTGTCGCGATTCGGAGATCGCTCCTACAACTCTTATCTGCATATTTCTACAAAAACTTTACATACCCGTTACTGACAATTATTCCTGCTGCAAGATAACATTCCCATACTCATCAACAACAGCAGAAAAATTGGGTGGGACAACAGTTGTCGCGCTGAATTCTGTTATAATCGCAGGACCCTTAATCCGATTACCCGGACGCAACGACTCCCGTTGATAGAAAATGGTAGGATAAACCTCACCATTGAAGATGACATCGCTTTGTGAGATTTGTGCATCGGAAGGATCAGCATCTGTTAACGTTTCAGAAGCAAGCATCGGTTTTTCCGTTTCACCGATGGCAGAGAGGCGAAGAGTTACCACCTCAATCGTTGCATCAGGACGTGCATAACTAAATCGTTGTTCGTGCATGGTGTGAAATTGACTCACAAAATCTGTGTCTACATCTATATAAGACACATTCAATTCATAAGACTGTCCCTCATACCGCATATCCAGTGAACGTTTGATTTTGAGTTGTGATAAAGCAAACCCTTCCGTTTTCATATCACTTTTTGCCAGTGTCAGCAGCGCGTCAAAGCCGTTCTCCAACTGTTTGTGCAGATTCGTGCCGCAGTCTTCAGTTTTCCATAACACTGTCTGTGAATAATCTTTTACAACATCGGCAAACAACACGCCGTAAGCAGAGAGCAAACCGCCGTTTGGTGGAATAAGTACAGTACGTATACCGAGATTTTCTGCCAGAAATGCAGCGTGCAATCCGCCTGCGCCGCCGAACGAGACAAGCGTGAAATCGCGCGTATCAAACCCGCGTTCAACAGATATAACTTTGATAGCGCGTTCCATGGCTGAGTTTGCAATCTTCAGAATACCGTCTGCAGTTTCAAGAGGCGACAGTCCGATTCGCTCAGAGAACTTTTCAATATATTCCCGTGTTGCATCATAAGCAAGAGACATCTGTCCTCCTAAAAACTGCGTTGGCGAAATACGACCTAAAAACAGATTGGCATCAGTTACCGTAATCTCTTTTCCGTTGTAGCCGTAACAGATAGGACCGGGGTCAGCACCTGCACTTTCGGGACCGACGCGTAACGCACCACCCGAATCCACAGTTGCGATAGAACCGCCGCCTGCACCGACAGTATGAATGTCGATTAACGGCACTTTGATTGGCAAACCGCTGATTGTACTTTCGGTTGTCATTGAGATACCGTCATCACACAGACTAACATCCGTAGAAGTACCTCCCATATCAAAAGTAATAATCTTCCCATATCCTGCTGTTTTAGCGATGTGATATGCACCGATAACACCGCCAGCAGGTCCAGAAAGCACTGTTTGGATACCTGCAGATTCAAAATTTCTTGTTGAGATACACCCACCGTTTGATAACATCAATCTGAAAGATTTGGGAAAACTTTCAGATTCTGTAAGCGTTGAGAGATGTCTTTCCAACGTAGGACGGATATAAGCGTTTGCGACAGTGGTACTAAACCGCGCGTACTCCCTATATTCAGGTAGGATTTCGTGAGAACATGAAATCGGTATGTTGAGCGATGTGAGGTGATCCGCGACAATCTGTTCATTTTTTGGATTTACATAAGAAAACAGAAAACAGATCGCGATCGCGTCTAATTCTAATGTTGCCAGTTGTGATGTGAGTGTCTTAAGGTCAGCGGTTGAAATTTTAGTTTGAATTTCACCTGTGTGCAGTGTCCGTTCCCTGATACCGAATCGGCGTTCTGCAGGCACAAGCGATTCTGGACGTTGGACGAATATATCGTAAAGATTTGGGCGTGCCTGTCTTCCGATTTCTAAAACGTCTTCAAATCCTTTTGTTGTGACGAGTGCAATGCCCGCACCTCTACGTTCAAGTAGAGCGTTCGTAGCAACGGTAGAGCCGTGAACAATATCCACACTATCATAGGAATCTATGTTGTGTTGATCTAATATTTCGCTTACACCTTTTATAACAGCATGAGCCGGATTGCGTGGTGTGGAAAGTACTTTATGTGTCCAAAGAGAGCCTTCCACAGACATGATGATGTCGGTGAAAGTGCCGCCGGTGTCAACACCAATTTTTATTACATTCTTTTCTTTGTGCATATATTAAGGTAACAAGTTGTTTTTTCTAATTTACTGTCACACAACCACATTTTTCGGGTTGCCTTCTAAAAAAGCGATAATATTGTCAACCGCGCCTTCATTAAGCAGATCAACACCTTCGGGAGTCATATCTGCACAATGTGGGGTTAAAATAATCTGTTCACACGTTAATAGTGGATGGTCCGCAGGAGGTGGTTCTTGATCATAAACATCAATCGCAGCACCGCCAAGGTGTCCGTTATTTAATGAGTGAACAAGTGCGTCTGTGCCGACTATTTGTCCGCGTGCTACATTAATTAAAAGCGCGTTCGGTTTCATCAATGAAAGTTCGTGTTCCCCGATAAGATGTAAACTATCATCTGTGAGTTTAACGTGTAGACTCACAACATCAGACATCCGCAGCAAATCTTCAAAAGACACAAATTGAATACCGAGTTGTTTTGCACGTTCAGCAGACGGATGATATGTCCATGCGATAACGTTCATACCAATTGCTTTGCCGAGACGTGCCATCTCAGAACCGATATGACCCGTGCCGATAACTCCGAGTGTCTTGCCTTGCAAATAAACGTTATCCATGCGGTGCCATTTTCCTGCTTTCATACCCGCAGTCATAAAAGCAGCACGTTTAGCAAGTGCAAACATTAAACCGAAACTGTGTTCCGCGACAACGGGAGCAGTTCGCCCCGGTTGATTACAAACAACAATTCCTCTCTCTTTTGCTTCATCAAGTGCAATCATATCGGTGCCGATGGAGCAAAGTGATATTAACTTTAGTTTTGGTAGATGTGGCAATACATCTGCATGCCACTTTACCATTCCGCGTGAATTAATGAGAATATCTGCATCCTCAGCACGGTGGATTTTTTCTTCGGCAGTTTCTGGACGATCCGTATATACTTTAACATCACCAAAAGATTTCAAACGTTCCAGATGTGGCGAACCTTGAATTTGAGGTGGTGAATCACCGGGAACAACAATTTTGAGATTATTCACAGCTTATTTCCTTTTTTTCTCAGCGGACTTGGTTTGCGAACGCAGATGTGGCACTACAATCTCTTCTGCAATAATTTTTGACTTGAATTCCTCAACCTTTTTCAAAATCTCTTCAGATAATAATTTTTCGTTGTCTTTGTCAACAATATACTCTATCCCACCCTCTTTTAGACCGTAATTTTTCAATCCACCTGTAAAAGTATCGGACACCACATTTTCTATCATCTGATAAACAGACAATTCCACACCTTTAATAATACTTGTGAGTACCTGACCGGGTATTAGACCGTTTCCATTTGAATCGACCCATATAATATATTTCTTTCTCTCTTTTGCCGCCTCAAGCACACCTAATCCACTTGCCCCAGCTGCAGCGATAATTATATCTACACCTTTATTATACTGTGCAAGTGCTAATTCTTTTCCTTTAGCAGGATCGTCAAAGGCTTGCGGCGTAACCCCAACATAATTGACAAGCAGTTTGACTTCTGGATTAGTTGCGTTAATGCCAGTTGCAAATCCGATTTCAAATGCTTCAACGAGTGGAATCTTCATGCCGCCGACAAACCCGACTTTTTTTGTATCGGTTTTTAATGCAGCGATAACACCAGCGAGGAACGTACCTTCGTGCGCCTTATAAATAAGAGATGCCACATTGGCAGGTTCAGCGACAGCATCAATCAGAGCGAAGTTAACGTTTGGAAAATCGACTGCAACACGGTTCATCGGTTCTCGAAAGAGGAAACCGACCCCGATGATGAGATCATATTTTAATTTTGCCAGACGGCGTAATGCCATCTCCGTATCGGTGCTTTGTCCGGGATTAACTTCAGTGAGTTTAATATCCCATTTATCAGAAGCTTTTTTTGCACCTGTGTATGCAGCGTCACAAAAAGAGAGATCCCCTCGACCGCGCACATCGTAAATTAAACCGACCTTAATTGCTGCGGGTGTGGTTTGGACAATTATAAGGCAAATTAGAAAAATGGGAATGAAAAGACACAGTTTTATTTTCAAGACAATTCTCCTGTTTCGGACATATTAGGTTGAAGAAATGAATCAGATTAACAAGTCTCAATCGGTTTGTGAGATACAGTCTCAAAATTGAATATTGACAGAGAGACGTTAATGATTAAACGTATATCTCACATGACGAACATAAACAGTTAAATGGAAACGAATCGGCCGACTATATTTCAGGTGTTACTATGACGAAAACGAGATAGGCATGAAAATGTGTAGAAAAAGAAAAATGCACCAAAAAAGTTGAAGAGGTAATAAGGATATAAAAATAAAACAAATGGGTGAAAATTATTTTTAATTAGCATACACCATCGCGAGTGCAAATGCAACATTTTTCGTCAGAGGGTTGGATCAAAAAATTTTGTGACAGGTAAAGGTTAGAAAATAGAAATAACATAATACGAAATGTAACTGTACAGGCATTTAATGACGTATTGTACGTGCAAAACGTCATTAAACCGTTGACCCTGAAAACGAAAAATGATACAATCAAAATCGTCAAATTTATATGGAGAACCTGAATGGCAAAATCGAAAAGAAGAAAAATACAACAACCCCGAGTACTCGACGAATTACAACAGAGAATATTATTAGAAGCACTCAATAATAGAGAACGCGATAGAATGCTCGTACTCTTTTGCCTCCGAACAGGACTCCGAAACGCTGAAGCATGCGGCATGAATATCGGAGATGTGTTAAAATTTGGAAACATTGTTACGACCTTAGAAGTCCGTGCCGAAATTGCAAAAAATAAGGTATCAAGAAGAATACCACTCGTCAACGATGTCCGAGACGCACTCCACAATTTTTTAACATGGAAAACCGAACAAGGTGAAAAAGATGAATTGGACAGTCCGCTGTTTTGTACGCTCCGCACAAAAAACCGTCTTGCCCCACGAGACTTCCAACGAATCATGGAAGCAGCATCAACAATGTTAGGTCTCAGATTCACTCCCCACGATTTACGACATACCTTCGGTACAGAACTCTACCGCGCAACGCACGATTTAGAATCGGTGCGC
Organism: Candidatus Poribacteria bacterium; assembly: GCA_028824685.1. GTDB lineage: Bacteria > Poribacteria > WGA-4E > WGA-4E > WGA-3G > MSPOR6. Next base: position 88,954 of record JAPPCZ010000105.1, on the reverse strand, counting down.
ATAGCATTAGGACACACAAGTTTACACGCTACACAAATCTATATGCATACCAGCCCCGATATATTGCGGCAACGCTTTGAGACTGCGTTTAGTAGGCAAACCCAAGACTAAAATAAAATCATATCAACACACCGCTACGCAAAATTTGCCCACAACAGTTTTTTGATATATCCTATATTGGATTTGATAAAAAAATGCGTTGTACGCCAACGTGAGCATTAATTTTTTAATGGAATTCAAGGAATTTTCCGTCAGAACAATATTACTCCCCAATTGCCAATTTTTTGAAGATTTCCCATTTTCTCAATTTATTTCACAAAAATGAACCGAAAAGGTAACGCGATTTTAAGGTTGACTTTTTTCCGCTTAAGACGTATCCTATTAACAAGATTCCAGCATCCTCATGGGTGTCCGATTCTTCACAAGTGTTCACAGAATCCGAATTATTATAAAAGAAGGAGTTACCATGATAACGAGTTTTATAACCGTACGAAGATGCACCGTCTTGAGTTTTCTCGTGCTTTTTGCTGTGCTACTATCTCAGCCTTCATTCGCAGGGACCCAACTATGGGATTTTGAAAAAAATGCGGAGGGTTGGAAAGTTGCTAACGGCAATTGGCAAGTCACAGACGGTATCTACAAGCTCAGCATAGGTGCAGAAGCCGAGCATTCTCTCGTTGGAGAAGAAGATTGGGATGACTACACCATTGAAGCGAAAGTCCGGCTTGACGAAGGAAGTTGGGCAGGTATTATATTTCGCGCCAAAAGCGAAATGGAATATTATGTCTATTATCTGAATATTCCGAACAACATATCTGAACTATGGCGACACAAACAAGGGGGTTGGACTTCCCGGGATAACATTTCTCAGCCGCCCGCAGTTGGGGTAAAAATTGCAAAAGGTGAATGGATTGATATGAAGATTGTCGTTGAAGGTGATAAATTTACGTTATATCTCAATGATAAAAAACAGGTCGAAGACAGTGATGGTGTTTATGGTAAAGGCAAAGTTGGTGTTTGGGGATGGAAAACTGCAGCAAGTTTTGACGATTTCACCGTTTCCGGTAGAGACATAGAAGACACGCTTGCTGTTGATCCAAACCGAAAACTCACAACAACATGGGGTCATCTCAAAGAGGTTCGTTGACAACCCTTTACTACTGCTTTCAAAGGTATGCATTTTGCATCGGTGGTACTCAGCCTTGTGGACTTGGACTTTTCAATAATCGTTCCACAAGCCTGGGTTTAAATAAAAAGGTGAATTTATGAAACGTATATTTTCGATTATGCTCGGATTTTGCTTCATAGCCGTTTTTACTTCTACCAGTTTCGCAGGTGAACAACTATGGAATTTCGACTCTCATGCAGACGGGTGGACTGTGGCTAATGGTAACTGGAGTTTAAGTGATGGTGTCTACAAACTGGCGACAGGTGCACAGGCGGAACACTCTCTCGTAGGCGAAACTACTTGGGAAGACTACACGATTGAAACGAAAATTAGGCTTGATTCGGGGAACTGGGCAGGTATCGCATTCCGCGCAAAAAGCGAAATGGAATACTATGTCTTTTATATGAACGTGCCGAATAACATAACAGAACTGTGGCGGCACAAAACTGGAAGTTGGACAGCACGTGACAATCTCAAACAATTCCCCGGAAAAAACGTCAAAATTGAAAACGGCAAATGGTTTGACATGAAAGTTGTTGTTGAGGGTGATTCCATGGCAGTTTGGATTGACGGCGAATTGCAAGGTGAACACGTTGATGATTCTGGTGCTAAATATAGTGCTGGACAAGCTGGCGCATGGGGATGGCAAACAGGGGTAAGTTTTGATGACTTCAAAGTCTCTGGTGATGATATTGAAGGAGATGGCACCCCGGTTGAACCGCTTGATAAATTAGCAACAACATGGGGACATATCAAAAGGGATCGTTAGTTGACTGATTCCATTGAACGTGTATTGTAAATATCCACTCCGAGGGAGGTGTTCTCTGTTTTGAGAAGTGCCTCCCTTTTAACTAAAATCGGTCCAAAATGGAAGCCTTATGGTAAGGTATAGTTTCTTCCAAAGATGTTTTCCGCTTATTTTCGCTACATGTTGCCTCTTACCTTCTGTGTGGTGTCAAAGTGAAGAAAGTCCAACGCTAAAAACGCAGATTGATTCTTATCAGCAGCAACTTGCTGCAGATGCTACACGGGTCGATATTCGGCTACAATTGGCAAAGGTCTATCTTCAAATTGAGGCATATACGCAAGCCGTTGCAGAGTATCGTGAGGTTATAGCGTTTGTGGGCACTGTACCTAATCATAATCCTGCTTTACCTAAGGGGTACTATGGATTGGGATTAGCTTATGCAGGACTTGAGAAATTTGATGAGGCAATTGAAGCATATCAGAAGGCGATTCAGGACGCGCCAGAGTGGGCACATATTCATGCAGCTTTAGGTGCAGGGTATGCAAGCCTACATCGTTATGATGAAGCACTTGATGCTTACAAAACTGCACGTGACCTCAAACCTGACGATGCAATGATCCTCCACCAGTTAGGAAACATCTATAGCAAACGCGGAAAACGTTCTCAAGCAATAGCACATCAGCAACGAGCAATTGCGATTTTACCGACGTTAGCATCGGCACACTATCAGTTAGGCTTACTCTATTCTCAGGGGAATCGATTGCCAGAGGCGATTTCCGCCTATGAAACCGCTTATTCGGCAGATCCAGAACTCATAGAAGCACTTTACAACCTCGCGCAAGTCCATATACGAAATGGAAATAAACAAGCAGCACGTGAAAAGATGCAACTGTTTGAAAAACGAAAAGTTGTTGTAAAACCGATACAGGATTTACGCGGTGCATTACAGCGAACAATTGAACCTACTCAGAGAGCAGGAATTCTGGCAAATATAGGGAGAATTTATCTTAAAAGCGAACTATATGAGAAGGCGGTTTCGGAGTATGAGAAAGCAATCGCGCTAAATCCAAAAGCGGTCGAAGCATATAACGGTGTTGGGATTGCTTATGCGATGCTCAAAAGATATTCTGATGCAATTGATGCACAAAACAAGGCATTACAACTGAATCCAGATTTCACGGAAGCACATGCGGGTCTCGGTTTGGCATACCTGATGAAAAATGAATACGATTTATCACTTAAACATTACAGAAGGGTGGTTGCATTAAATCCTCAGTTTTTAGAGGCGTATCTAAAAATCGGCATAATATTGTTAAATCAAAAACGGTATCCAGAGGCAGTTTCAGCATATCAAAAAGCTATAGAACTGAATCCAGACAATGCAGAGACATATCATAATTTAGGGTTGTGTTATGCACATCAAGGCAAAACTGCCGAAGCATTGTCAAACTTTGAATGGTCAGCCAAAGTCGCACAAAAAAATCAGGAAAACCTAAATGGAGATGTAGTAAAACCAATGTTTCTTCTTGAAACGTACTATATGATAGGTGAACTTCAAGCACAACAGGAAAATTATAAGGCTGCAGAATCTGCCTATCTATTATCAGGCTTGCCGAAGGCGTATAATGCCCTTGCCCAACTCAGTGCGAAGATTGCGAGCACCTATCAAAAACAAAGCAAGCGTAGCGAAAAATTAAGTGCGGCAGCGGCTTATGCCCAAACCGCAATTCGTTTAAATCCAAATATCGCAAGTTATCACAACACACTCGCGCTAATCGCATACCGAAAAGGCGATTATCAGATAGCTGAAACATCTATCCGAAAAGCGATTAAACTTGATCCCAAAAATCGTAATTATCAAGAAGGACTAAAACAGATTTTAAAGAGATGACTCATCCTGAAATGAAGATGGTAAAACGCAGAAAGATTCACACTATAAATAATTGTGGATAGAGAGGTGAAAATGGCATATTCCAGTCTCAGAGATTTTGTAAAGGCACTTGATCGGGCAGGTGAACTCAAACGTATTAATACAGAGGTATCTCCCGATCTTGAAATAAGTGAAATTACCGACCGCGTTAGTAAAGCAGGCGGTCCGGCATTGCTATTTGAAAACGTGGAAGGCAGTGATATGCCGTTGCTCATCAACACTTATGGGTCTTATACACGAATGGCGATGGCACTCAGTGTAGATGATCTATCCCAAATTGCCAACGAAATTGAGGGCATGATAAAAATAGGACCGCCAGAGTCACTTCTGGATAAAGTCAAAATCCTCCGAATCCTATCGCAGCTCACCAATTTCCCACCCAAAACTGTCAAACGTGGTGCATCTCAAGAGGTTGTCTTAACAGGCGAAGACGCTTCGTTGGACAGGCTGCCGTTGATAAAATGTTGGCCAATGGATGCCGACAAATATATTACGTTACCGCAAGTTTTTACGCACAGTTTGAAAACAGGGCAACGTAACGTCGGCACCTACAGATTGCAGAAACTAAATCCTTATGCGTTAGCAATGCATTGGCAAATTCATCACGATGGCGCAGCACACCATCGCGAATATAAACAAGCAGGTGAACAGATGCCAGTGGCAATTGCTATCGGTGGGGATCCAATTATGTCCTATATCGGTACTGCTCCACTGCCTTCCGGGATTGATGAACTACTGTTCGCTGGATTCCTCCGAAAATCTAATGTTGAGATGGTAGAGGCAAAAACGATTGATATGATGGTGCCTGCCGATGCCGATATTATCATTGAAGGCTTTATTGAACCTGATGAAACTTGCATTGAAGGTCCGTTTGGCGACCATACCGGTTTCTACTCCATGCCTGAAGAATATCCTGTTTTCCGTATTTCCGCAATTACGCACCGCAAAGACCCGATCTACCAAACTATCATTGTCGGCAAACCGCCGATGGAAGATTGCTATATGGGCAAAGCCACCGAACGTATCTTTATGCCCTTGATAAAAACACAACTTCCTGAACTTGTTGATATGAACCTTCCTTTATTCGGTGTATTTCACAACTTTGCCTTGATTTCAATAGACAAACGTTATCCTTTCCAAGCGAAAAAGATGATGCACAGCTTTTGGGGACTCGGGCAGCTAATGTTCAGTAAAATTATAATTGTGGTTGACAAAGACGTAGATGTGCAAAACGTAGAGGAAGTCCTTTTCTATGTCGGGAGTAATGTCGACCCGAAACGTGATGTCACTATCGTTGAAGGTCCCGTTGATGTGCTTGACCACGCCGCACCCCTTATCGGTGCTGGATCAAAAATGGGTATAGATGCTACAACGAAGTGGGAAGAAGAAGGCTACCACCGGGATTGGCCCCCAGAAATTCAGATGTCTGACGAAATCATTGAACTCGTCAATGAACGGTGGAAGAAATACGGATTGTAAACAAAATTGTAGTTCTTATAGTTATACAATTCATATTTTAGACACGCAATGTTTCAGGGGTAAGATAAAATGGTAGATACAATTTACGATGTTGCAGTAATTGGTGCTGGACCGGCAGGAACGCAAGCAGCAGTTTCCGCAAGCCACCAGATGCGGCATGTGCTTGTGCTACACTCTGGCAAAGTAAGTTTCAGTCGTGGCAGAGCGTATTGGTCAAAGTCAGTTGAAATTGAGGACGCACCCGTATTCCCCGGTATCATCGGGCCCAACTTCGCCAAAGAACTCATGAAGTGGATGGAAAGTCGACCTGTCGTAGAGTTCATGCTCGGTGAAGAACACCGAAAAACGGGCATTGACATCAGAGACGGTCTCGTTGCCCGATTAACGCGAAACAACGGTATTTTTGAACTGGAAGCATCTACGAAAGTTCTCAAGAAAGATACACCGTTGCAGATAGAGCATTTCAAATCCCGCACCGTCGTTGTAGCTTCGGGTTTTGACGACAAATGGCCCGACATTGAGTTTCAAGCCGATGCGGATCGGTTGTATAAACAGTATGCGACTGTCTTTCGCTATGCTGGGAATAAGAAAGGGTGGCATGTCTGCATCCGCTGCGATGGGCATTTGCACGTCAATGAACACCTTGCCCTACTCGGTGTGGGTGATTATATCTATGAAGCAGCGATTGGGGCGCAGGATTTCACAGACAAAATCACTATCCTCACAAATGGACGACCTAACGGCATGTCCCCTCCGATTCTCAAACAGATTAAAGAGAGAAACATCCATGTTATTGAAACAAAGATTAAGCGACATATCGGTGAGAAAACGGATCTCCTCGGTTTTGAGATGATTGATGGGACAGAGTTATATTTCCATGGCTTCCTTGTTGATGAAGGCTTAATCCCTAATACAAAGTTTTTGGATGGGTGGGACTACCAAAAAGATGAAGAAGGTTTAATCATTGCAAACGAGGATATGCAGATGTTAGACAGGAACGGTGAACCGATTCCCGGTCTTTTTGCTGCTGGAGATATCATCTCTGGCGAACGAAACCTGATTGCAACTGCCTTCGCGCTCGGTCAAGAAGCGGGTTTATCTGCATCGGATTCACTGCGTAAATGGCACTATCCAAAATCTTGATTAATGAAATAGAATACCAGTTCTTTCGTTTTAATTTATAGTGTAGAAGTCCACTTATTTTAAATTCGCTATAAATCATAAGGAACATTTTATGACACCAAACGAAAATCCAAAAACGCTCTATATTATTGACACACTCGCTGAGATTTTTCGATCATTTTACGCTATTCAAACCCGCTTGGTTAGCGGTGTTACTGGAGAACCGACCAATGCAATATACGGTTTTACGACAACACTAATCAAGTTATTAACTGACTATAAAGCACAATACATTATTGCCGCTATTGATATGCCTGGCGGCACATTTCGCAATGAAATGTATGAGGAATACAAAGGGCATCGTAGAACCCCACCAGACGACCTTGTTACACAGATTCCTCGTATCCAACAAGTGCTTGAAACCCTTCAAATACCCGTCATTGGTAAGCCGGAACTGGAAGCAGACGATATTATTGCCTCTGTCACCCAATACATATTGGATTCGCCAGATACGCAAGATGTGCATGTCCGCATCATCTCTAAAGACAAAGACCTTGAGCAATTACTCTGTGACCGAGTTACAATGTTTGATATCCGTAAAGAAAAAGCGATTGATGTTGCAGCATTGTGGGAAACGAAAGGGATTACACCGGACCAAGTTATAGATACACTCGCGCTGATGGGGGATACCTCTGACAATGTGCCTGGGGTTGAAGGAATCGGTTTGAAAACTGCAGCGAAATTGATTCAAGAGTTCGGTTCAATTGAAAATATCTACGCGAATATAGACCAGATTAAAGGAAAACGGCGGGAAAATTTAGAGAAAGCGCAGGAATACATTTCGCTTTCTCAAGAACTTGTAACACTTAAACGGGATGCAGACTTAGATTTTTCTCTGGAGCAAGCGCGTTTCAAATCTCCTGATCTCAGTAAAATCAACCCTTTGTTAGATCAACTTGAACTCAAACGTTTCCACAAACCTCTCGCTGAACTTGCTGCAGGCAGTACGGTATCCGATCAAGTCAAAGCTGATGTTCAAACCACAAGGAAAGAACGATTGGAAGCGATGGAGGAAAAGAAAGATGCCATTTTGGAAGAAGGCAATTACACGACCGCAGAATCAGGCGACTACACCGCTATTACTACGGAAACACAATTGGCATCTCTTGTTGAAACGCTGTCAACACAACCGATTATCGCTGTAGATACAGAAACAGATGGCTTGTATCGCAATTCTGCTTTGTGTGGTATCAGTTTCTCTTGGGAGCCAAAGCAAGGGGTTTATGTGCCTATCCGATCACCTAATCCTGAAAGCCATTTAGATCAGGAAACAGTCGTTTCCAAACTCAAACTGATTTTGGAAAATCCGGAATTGCCAAAATGTGGACACAACCTGAAATTCGATGCAAGCATCTTCATTAGGCACGGCATTCAACTGCAGGGTGTTGTTTTTGACACAATGCTGGCAAGCCAACTCGTTGACCCACGCCAACCCTCACATAATCTGGACAATCTCGCGCTACTTCACTTAAACCATAAGATGATTCCGCTTTCAAACTTGATAGGTGATGAGGAAGATTCTACATCAATTGATAAAGTGCCGTTTGAAGAGGTAACAAAATACGCTTCGGAGGACACTGATATTGTCCTACAACTTTATCACTATTTCAAACCGAAACTTGAGGAAACCGAAACCGATGAATTGGTAAGAGAAATAGAATCCCCGCTCGGTCCAGTGCTGGCACTGATGGAGTTTAACGGTATTGTGTGTGACACGGAGGAATTGAAAAGGCAAACAGGTGTGGTTGAACAACTCGTAAATGAACGCGAAAAAGAGATACACGAATTAGTAGGGTATTCCTTTAATATAGATTCACCTGTACGACTGGCAGAGATATTGTTTGATGAAATCGGTTTCAAACCTGTAAGACGCACTAAAACAGGTAGGAATTCGACAGATGCGAATGTCCTTGAAGCACTTGCTGCACAAGAGGACATAAACAATCCGAAAACGTGTGTGCCGCGCTTAATTATCGAATATCGTCAATATCGTAATCTGCAAAGCACCTATCTTGGGCAGCTGCGCCATTCCGTTGATGAACAGACAAAACGTATTCATACCCATTTGTATCAACTAACGACAGCCACTGGACGATTAAAATCTGACAGCCCAAATCTTCAAAATATTCCAGTCCGTTCAGAAATTGGACGTAAGTTGCGGCGCGCATTCATCGCACAGGATGGACATAAGTTAATCTGTGCAGATTATTCGCAGATTGAACTCCGTGTGCTTGCCCATTTCAGTGAAGACCGGATACTGACTGAGATATTCACCCAAGATTTAGATATTCATACATCGGTTGCATCAGAAGTATTTAAGGTTGCACCAGAAGACGTATCCCGCGAACTCAGAGACAAGGCAAAAATCGTCAATTTCGGTATCATCTACGGCGTTTCACCTTCAGGGTTAGCACGCCGAATTCAGGGGATGAATGTAGATGAGGCAAGGGAATTGATTACAAATTACAAAGAACGTTTTCCGGGCATCAACACATTTTTCCAAAACTGCGTTCAACAAGCCTTAGACCAAGGTTATGTCTCCACGTTAACTGGGCGACGACGTGCTATTCCTGAAATTTTTGAACATTCGCAGAGTAGGCAAAGTCTGGGAGAACGGTTAGCTATTAACACTGTTATTCAAGGTACTGCAGCGGACTTGATAAAAGCCGCTATGGTCAAAGTCCAACACAGAATTGACAAAGATCAGTTGCCGATGAAGATGTTATTGCAAATCCACGATGAACTTATTTTTGAAGTGCCGAATGAATTGGCAGAAGGGCAAGCTGCAATTGTCGCTGAAGAAATGGAAAATGCATTGACACTTCGTGTGCCGCTTCGCACGGAAACAGGTATCGCGGATAATTGGATGGACGCGAAATAGTGAATTAAAATATAGTAGGTTTTAGAATTAATTAGACATTATTCTTTTGTAGGAGGGAACTCCGATTCCCGACTACGAATGGCTTTGGTCGAGATTCGGAGATCGCTCCTACAAATGAGGTGTCCAATTATTTTAATAATTCACCATAAATGGACACTTTGGCGGTCTATAGACACCAAAACGTCCCAGTAGGCGAGGTTGGGAAACCTCGCCTCTTTATGTACTTGTAAGAACCCAAACCCAATTTACTCTTTCTCTTTTATCTCTCCCCATTGCACATTCAACTTACCCTCTGGAGAAACAGAAAGCGTACCCGGCACCCAATGCGGGTACAGGTCCTTGGTAGGACTGTCTGTTATTTTTGTTATCTTCCCATCAAGTAGACGATAGCGATAGATGTTAAAATTGAGCTTGTGTATGTTTATGGAAATTTCCCAACCTTCCTCAGCAGCAGAGAAAAGAATTTTGGCTCCATTCGCAGCCCAACAAGCCGAGTGTAACAACCAGTCTTTTGGGATATCCAACTTTTTTGGAAACCTACCATCCTTATTAACCACAATCAAGTGACTGGGTAGCCTAACAGGACGATTCGCTTCAAGTCCTATACGATCTTCAAAATACATAACGTGTTTGCCATCAGGCGACCAGAGCGGATGATGTCTCGAAATTCCCACATTATCAATGATGTTTGGTTGTGGTCCGTCAAGAAAAGGTCGCGTGTTCTTACCGTCTATATCAGTGATATAGATATATGTTTTAAAACCAATAACCTGTTGGTGGACAATATGCTGTCCATCTGGCGACCAACTCGGCATGGATGCAGATGTCTCACCGTCTCTGCTTTTTGTTAGTTGTCTAATGTTGCGATTCGCAAGTTTCATGATATGGATGTTCGGCACGCCATCTATAGTGCTTGTAAACGCAATCTGTTTACCATCAGGCGACCAGCAAGGATCTGTGTCGTTAGGGCGAAAATGGGTTAGACGACGTTCATTGCTACCATCCGCATCCATGATAAAAATGTCAGACTTCGGACTCAGCTTACGCGTAAAGAGAATGTATTTCCTATCTGGCGACAAGCGTGGATTGAATTCCGAAGCCAGTGTTTTTGTTAGTTGTCGGACATCCTCTCCGTTATCCTTCATAACGTAAATGTCACTTTGTCCAGTAGGAGTCGCTATGAAGACGATCACTGCTTCTGAACTATTAGTGAGTATTAAAATTAACATCATGACAAAGAAAGGAACGATTTTCCAGTGTGTGTATCTTGGCTGCATAGTATATTTCCTAAAATCTTCCTGCGAATAAACAGCTTGTGATGAAAATCATTACTTTGAATAATTTTCTTATTTTTTTTTTATTGTGGTATCCACAAACTAAAGTGAAATGCCTGATATGAAAAAAATAACGCAGAACGCTGATTTCCTCACTATCAATAGACATTATAACGTTTTAATTGCGAGTTGTTATCGGTCTTTAATTAAATCTAAAGTTTGTCCGTTGGGCTTCGTTGTGCTCTGTCCTTATATGTCAATTTAAGGATTTTCGAATGTGTGTCCTCCCCTCTTAGTCCCGTAGGGACGATATGTTTTCACAGCACATTGGCAGTTGATATGTCGTTCCTACGGAACTCAAGAGGTGTTGATAATTTTCTATAAACATAGCGTTCCTACGGAACTCAAGAGGTCCGAGACGCTCGGTAAACCTTAATTCAAATTAAATCATTATAATGTCTAATCTGTATCAACAAATAGCACGAAGGAGGCTACTAATTCAACACCCGCCATTTATGTAAGCAAAAAACATCGTATCTTAATTTGCAAAAAATATCAACTATTACTGAAATAGAATTGAATTGTAAAATCAAATTTGACAAATTTGTTAATTTGTAGTATCATATTAACGTTTGGGAAATGTGATGGTGTCTGCGAACCAAATTATGCGTAGTATTTTGACAGTTTTAAGGTTTGGAACCAGAAGCATTCTTGTAAATTGTGAAGAGGCTTCCGAAAAGATTGATAAGAATCCCGAGTTCATTTTTGCCAATCTTCGCTTACTGCCAAATGCCTGCCAATAGAACATGCTGACAGTACTCAGTTTTCTCACATTCCCGTTATTTCAATTTCAAAAGGAGAAACGAGATGAACATCTACGTTGGCAATGTACCCTATGCAGCGACAGAGACTGACTTGGAAGAATTATTTGAGCCGCATGGTCCGCTTAGTTCTGTAACAATTATCCGGGACCGTTATGATGGCCGCTCCAAAGGGTATGGGTTTGTTGAGATGGAAAACCAAGAAGATGGTGAACGCGCTATTGAAGCTCTTGATGGTCAAGAGGTGATGGGACGTCCGTTAAAAGTCAATCCCGCCCGCCCGCGCGAACGACGTTCTGGTGGTGGTGGCGGCGGTCGCTACCAAAGCCGCTACGAAGAAGAGTAATCACGCCCGTGAGGAATTCCTCACAATTATCAGATCACTTTTAGTGGAATGATACCCCTGTTGTATACCAGCAGGGGTATTCTGTTTATAATTGAGGTTGAATTACTCTTATACAGCAAGTATCGCAGAACTTTATAAGTTATCTATCAGATATTTACTTATGGTAGATTATTGAATTAATTTAACATTATTTCTCTGTAGGAGGGAACTCCGATTCCCGGCTATGAGTGACATGAGTCGCGATTCAGAAATCGCTCGGACAAGTGTAGTGTCCAATTATTCCCATATTTCACCATAAAAACAGATTTCTTTAAATAACATGGTGCTAAACTCATGCAGTCAATCCAAGTTCTTTACCCAGTTCCATCAAACGTGTATTTATCTTTGTTTTGTCAATCCGGTTTTCGTCCACAAATTCTTGAAATGGCGGCGGCAGTCTATCTGGCAGCATAGCACGAGAATTTGCCTCCTGTAAAGCCAATAATGTCATAAACATTCGCATTTCTGGAGAATAGTCCGGCATAAAATCTGAAACTACCTCGCGTAAATCTTCTTCTGTAAAACTATTACGATTTTTCCGTTTTGCGAGATTATGGCTGCGTTGTGCAATTAGATTAAGATCGTTAACACTCACCCCACGCAACTTTTCACCTCTGGCAATCTCCTGAAAATTCATCTCTTCTTGTGTGTGAAGTCGGCAGAAAAACTGCAAAATACCACCTCGGCTCTCCCGCATGGGAGGCAGAAGCACTAATTTGTGACTGAAAATCTCAGGACGTCGGAAAATAGGCGGTATCAAATCGGGACGGCTTGAAGTGCCAACCCATATCACCTTCCCATGCAAGGAGGCATCACTCATAGCATTTGTAAGAATAGCAGGAAAGGGGCGTTCCACGTTTGTTATGTTCATGCTTGTATGTGGTGAGGCTTGTTCAATTTCGTCCATAAACACAACAACCGGTGCCAGCCCGCGAATAAAGTTGATAGCGGAATTCAAGTTTCTATCATAGCTTGCACCGTTATCATTAATGCTTATTGTTACCTCACTTATCTGACTTGCGTACCGAAGCCGCACAAACGCCATATTTGTCATTCCAGCTAACATACGCGCAGCAAAGATGTTTCCATTACCGGTAGGTCCAAGTAGAAGAATCCCCCGCGGCACTCGCCTCATATCCTCCTCTTTTAAACCACTGACAATATCTTGGAGGACACGTGTTACATGGCCTGACCAATGTTGATTTGTATCAATAATTGGTGCAATGACATCAATAATACCATGACTAAATGTCTTAACGTTTTCACGCCGATAGTTAGTAAGCAAGGTCTCTACTTTCTGGTTTAATGAAGTTGCATGTCGAACTAAATCGTGAATCCCAAATAAATTTAAACCTGCTGAATCTCTTGCTAATGTTTGCTTTTCCCGGTCATTCCCAAGGTTTAATTGCACTTGCACTTTCTTATCTGGGGAATCCTGTTCTGAAATTTCCTGTGGAATTTTACTCAAATGTTCAATAAATTTTAAACGCTCATCATAATCTGGATAAGGTATCTCTACAATTGGTATTTCTTGATTCACAAGGAAATGCGGATGAATATCGTAAGTATTTTGTGTGAGAAGGAGGATGATATGTCTTTTTCTTCGTATCTCCAAGTCTGATGCCCAATTTTGGAGTTGATGGAAGAAGAATTGTAAGTTGTCTTGCGCCCCTGCGTCAAACGCTGGGTCATTGGGAGCAATCTGTTCGAGATTATTGATGATCAAGCCTACTCTGGCTCTGTCTTGATTCAGGAGTCCGTGTAACTTGCCTGCAAGATCTTTTGTGGGTAATGGATCAACCTTAAGAAATGGGTCTTCATGAAGTTTATGGTAAGAGAGTTGGGTATTAATCCTTTTTCGCACCTCTGTGTATTCTGGGAGTCCTTGATCTTTAGGAATAAGACCCAAAATTTTCTGCGTTTCTATCCACTTACCTGCATTGGCCCACATAATTCCTCGTGTTGCGTTATACCCCATAACCAGACGGCATCCGAGGACGTTGAGTTGCTCCATCAGATAGTCCAAGGCAGGTAAATAGCCGTAGAGTTCGTCGTGTAGTAAATCATTAACATTAAAATGTAGTAAAAATTGATGTGCAGCTGAAACTTTATATTGTGATTCAATCTGTTCCCAAAACATGTTCTTCTCCACGATAAAAGGCGTTGTTAGGTAAGTTCTCATGCTACAATTTGACGGTGGCATAATCCTTTGTTTAATAAATAGAATAACATAAAAACTCTACCGAAGTCAAATGATTCAGAAAACCTCTTCCTGTAGGAGCGACCTCCTGGTCGCGACCTTGCCTTTAATATTGAGAAAAACGCAAAACTAAATTGCTCTGAAATTTGACAATAACCCTAATTTATGATACGCTATACTTGTTTTATACCTAATAACAAAATTTGATGAAAGCAAAGAAAGAATGGCAAAAAACAATACGATTAGACCAATCACCGTTGGCATAATGGGCGGTTCAGCCTCTGGAAAAACAACGTTCGCCACTGCTTTGGCAGAACAACTCGCAGATTTTTCTCCTATCACGTTACACCAAGATTCCTATTTTAGAGATTGGGCAGAATACACACCTGAAGAACGCGAAAAGGTGGTAACCGCAAATCATCCAGATGCGGTGCGTTGGGATGTGCTTGTTGCCGATATTGAAAAACTCCGCTTGCGAACCCCTATTGAAACCCCCTCACCCGGAACCCGTGCAGCACAACGTGGTGATGAAAAGGAAATTATAGAACCAAGCGATGTCGTAATTGTGGAGGGACACCTTATCTATTGGAATCAGCAACTCCGTGAGTTAATAGATATTAAAATCTTTTTAGATGTTGACGCACATGAAAGGGTACTGCGGCGGATGCTTCGCGATGTCGGCACACGCAGCGGCAGCCTCGAAAGCGCAATCAGTTGGTACCGTCGGGATGTACTCCCAAATTTTCCAATTTACACAGAACCTTGCAAAAAATATGCGGATCTAATAATTCCGTTTTTGAACGATAATCCTATAGCGTTGCATACCGTTGCTGCGGGAATACGCGCGCAACTTTCTGATCAAAATAAATAAACCTACCTTCTCTGCCTACCCTAATTTTTACTTGGAATTTACTATTTACCAACCCGCCTTTTTGACATAGACACCGTTTCAAAATGGCACGGATATGTCAATATGGCAGATTGATTTCCATATCTCAATCTCCATAGTTGTCTTGTAAGAATCTTACTTTAATCAATTTTTACAAAGGATTGATAGTGAATCTCTCAACTCCGTTAGTAGTATCGCTATATCTCGGTTTAATCGCTCATTATAGATGAGATAAAACGTTATTTTGGCACATAAATTGCTTATACCTATTGTAGATTGAAACAATTTAGAATTGTGTCAAAATAATTGGCACAGAACTTGCTGATTAAACTTACAGAAAACATAAATCTAAAGGAGAAAAAAAATGACTTATTTGACTTTACACAGACCAGTAGCAAATCCTTTCAAATTCTATAACTCTCTGTTCACGCCGTTTTTTGCAACACCTGGCACACAAGAATATAGGTGGAGACCATCTGCTGACATTTCCGAAACAGATGATAGTTTTGAAGTTCGTGCAGAACTCCCTGGTGTTACAAAGGACGATGTTCACATTTCTGTCAAAGATAATCTCTTAACGATAAAGGGAGAAAAACGGCAGGAAAAAACTGACGATTCCAAAGATTTCCATCGAGTTGAACGAAGTTACGGGAGTTTTGAACGAAAATTCACACTTCCTCCGAAGGTTGAGGTAGACAGCATCAAAGCCGAATTCAAGGATGGTGTTTTGACGTTGTCTATCCCAAAACCCGAAGAGGTGAAGCCGAAAGAAATTCCAATTGTCGCTGAATCAACTGTGGATATTCCGCAGGAAAGTTAAAATAATTCCCAAATAACAGGGCAGGTACAATTGATTGTGCCTGCCCTGTTGACGTTGCATCATTTATCCGAACAATTTGGTATGTATAGTTGTCAAATACTAATGAAAAAGAAAATAATTAGAATACAAGATTAGAAAAGGAGAATTGTAATGAGAAATAGACCGCAACACGGTCCCAGTGGTGCTTTCCAGGGTCCACGGAGACATCGTCCCGCACAGGGTAGAGGTCCCGGACCTGGCAGAAGACATAACAGCCCCCCTGAAGGTAGGTGGCAGGGACCACCGTCACGACCAAGAGGACCTCAACGACACCAATCACTTGGAGCACGCGGAAATTGGGGGCATCGCCCACCAAGAGGTAGAGGAGGACATCACAGACCTCCCGAATTTGATAGAGCAGTTGCGTTTAGGAAAGAGAAAACCCGAAGAGGTAAATCCAATTGGCGTCCTTTCGTTGATTTTTCTGAGGCTGAAGATAGGTTTGAAGTATCAGTTGAACTCCCAGGTGTTTCACAAAACGATGTCAATGTTTCCGTAACTGAAAGTCAATTGACAATAAAAGGAAAAAAGAAGCAGGAACAGACGGACGAAACACAGAACTTACGTCGATCAGAAAGGCGTTATGGAAGTTTTCATCGTAAGTTTCCACTTCCACCGAACATTGTAGTTGATGGGATAAAAGCAGAATTCAAGGATGGTGTTTTGACGGTAATTGCCCCGAAAACGGAAGCGGCAAAACCCACTGAAATTCCTATCAACGCTGATGCTTAATCCGGTATATTGTAGTGTGGGGTACCTATACCTCGCAAAGATAAAAAGTAAGGCTAATGCTAAAAAGCATCAGCCTGTTTTTATTTAATATCATACCATTTCTCAAAATAACTTCCTTTTAAAGAAATAGACTGTTCGTAGTAGAGCAATTCATAGCACCTCTTCCTGTAGGAACGAGCTCCAGTTCGCGACTTTAAAAGTGTAGAGCACTTTGTCCGTGCCGAGTGACAATGTCCAGTTAATTGTAAAATCTACCATACTATTATGAACTATTCATCTTCAGCGTCTTTATCTTTCAAAATACCAATATACAGAAGCGCAGCAAGCACTGCCCCTATAAATGGACCAACAAAATAAAGCCAGATGTTCCCCCACTGTGCATGTTCAGCACCGGCTGCGATAGCAGGTCCTAACGTACGTGCAGGATTGAGGGACGCACGTGTCAACGGCCCACCCATCAGAATGCAAAACACTAAAGTTAACCCAATAGCGAGTCCAGCAAGGTTTCCCGCCTTTCCACTCACAGCAGTATTAAAAATCGTATTGACGAGGAAAAATGTGAGTATGATTTCAACGATCAGTCCATTTAGCGGTGTTACATTCGCGGCTAAAATAGTTACACCCAAATCACCGTTTACCGGTAACACACCTTTGAGAACATACGCCCCCAAAATACCACCTGCAAATTGAACAATCCAGTAACCGATTGCTGCAGTAAATCCGATTTCACCTGCTATTAGGAGTGCCAGCGTTACTGCAGGATTGATATGTGCGCCAGAAATATGTCCATACGCATAAACAAACGCTACAACGACTGAACCGAATGCAAGTGCAACTGCAACTAAATTCCCTGGATTGATAACCACTGATCCCGCGCCGATAAAGATAAGCGTGAAAGTGCCGATAAATTCAGCAACTAAATTCCGTGTATTCATTAGGTTCTATCTTCTGTTTATACTACTGCTTTGTCAACATATTATTGTCCGTCGCGATTCGGAGATCGAAATCAAGAAATCAGTTAAATAGGCCATCTATTCTGGAATTGTTCAACCATAGCCTCTGGACCGCCGTGCTGACCCAAGAATTCCAAAAACGCTTGGTAGAGTCGACGTGCCTCATCTGTGTCTGACTCAAACCTATTCTGCATCTGTTCTGGATCGGATGGTAGATGGAACAGATGTTGTGGCGCTCCTTTATTTTCTAATAATAGTGACCATGTGCCATCCGTAACACTTCCATGTGGACTTCCACCATCAGGACTCCATCCGCCACCCCATGCGCCGTGTGTAATCGCATAATCTCTGCCCGTGTCGGTATCTCCCAGGACGATTGGTAACAAACTATTGCCTTCAACCTGTTTACCGCGTTCTGCCCCGAAAACATCAATGACAGTCGCGGGAATGTCAATAATACTGGCAAGAGCGTCTGTCCGACGAGGTGTAACCTCCGGATGATAAATTAGCAGCGGTATATGCACAATCTCCTCATACATACCGAGGTTTTTAGCAATGAGACCATGCTCACCCAACAGAAAACCGTGGTCTGCCATGAAAATGATCATTGTGTTTTCCATCAGTCCCATATAGTCAATTTTTTGTAGCAGCTGTCCAATCCAATTATCTACAAGACACGCTTCGGCACGGTATAGCGCATTGAGACGTTGGGTTGTGCGTTCGTCCATATTATTTGGTCCGTAGGTTGGATAGATAGGTTCTGGTCCATCATAATCATCAGGGTCAAACCTTCTGATGTACCACTCTGGCACATCCCAAGGCTCGTGCGGATCGAACGTATCTACCATCAGATAGAAATTTTCGTGTTGGTAGTTGCGTTCCAGCCAGTCGCATGCGGTTTGCACAGTCTGTGCAACAAAGGTATCCCCTTCATTCCGTCGAGAGTCGCTATTTTTGAGATGGTTAAAGATGCCTGCGGGTAACTTGTTCGGATGTGGGCGCGTGTGTTCACGATAACGTAAAACTTCTTCTGTGTCAAAATCATAAGGATGGGTTTCCAACAGATCGCTTTCTTGTCCACGAATCCATTTCCATCCTGTAAACCCTCTATTATATAGGAAGCCGTTGTTGAGATGGTGCGGCGTATCAGCAATCATCATGCTAACAACACCTGCTTTTGTGAGATCGTTTGCGATCACAGGTACATTGCGTTGCAGCGGTTCCCATCCGCGTCGGCATATCCCTACCTCGCCAGTTACCAAGTCGCCACGAATTGGTACGGTTGGGTAGCTGCACACATAAGCTTTGTCAAAAACAACACACTTTTCAGCGAAGGCGTTGAGTGCGGGACTATAACCTTTGCCCCCAAAAATTTCTAAGTTGTCTCGTCTAAAAGTATCTGAAATAATATGGATAATATTCATATATACTCCTCAATTTGCGAAATGAAATAATTTTATATCTATGTTGGGTTGTTATGTAGAATAATGTTTTTAGATTATACTCAATTTTCGTTTTCTTGTGGTGTAATTTCCTTTTCCCGTTTCGCTATTTGCACAACAGCCGGTAATAACCCGTAAATCCCCCAAAACGGCACCCCGATAGCGTCTCCGTTCAGCAGGTTATTCACAACGAAATGCACCATCAACGAAATTTCGGCTGCCATTAGTCCAATAATAATGGAACGGTAAAAACTATCTTCAGTCCTTTTGATCGCACGAAAACCGTATTGTAGAAAGGCAAAGTTGAGCCATATCCATACTGCTAAACCGACAATTCCCAATTCTGACATTACCTGAAGATATTCACTGTGCGCCCCCAACTGAAACTGTGCTACATAACTACCTACAAGCGAAACATCCTCTTCGTAAAGCATGGCAAAAGCACCATAGCCTTTTCCTAAAATAGGACTTTCAAGGAACATTGTAACAGCTTGTCCCCATCGCATGAGGCGTGCTCGGTTGGAGGCATAGTTAACATCTACTGTAGACGAAATACGTTCCATAACAGCACTGTAAACACCGGGCAAGCTTAAACATACCAATAAGACAAGACATACAGCACCAACAAACAGAATCTTTTTCTGTGTTACACCTCTACCCAACTGCATTAGCATGAATCCAACCGCAACAATAACTGACAACCATACGCCCCGTGAAAAACACATAATCAGACCTAATCCGAAACAGGCGAACCAACCTATCCACATTACACGATCATATTGTTGGTTATCAAATAGTAGACGACTCAGACAGATTAAGAAGAAGATCGCAGTGAATGAGCCGTAAACTGAATAGTTGGTAAACGGAGAGTTCTGAAACGCGCTTGTCCACTGCCATTCATCAATATGAGAAATGAGTACAATTACCGTCCAGATAACGGCAACCGCTGCGCTCGGAAAGGAAGCGATAAATAATCTTTTCAAACTTCGGTGATGCTGCACTAATTCATATATCACCAAACTGAACATGATGTAGATAGAAGCACGAAACGCACCCTTTAAAGTGCCAAATAAGTCGGGTGTATTGACTGCAGATAGGAACGTGACAAATATAAAAGCACAAACAGGCAATAAAAATGGAAAGGTCGGGATGCCCTTTCGCTTTCCCAGCGCGTAGTCTACAATCTTTTTTATCCAGTAAACAGCGCTGAGCATGCCTAACAACGGTTCGGTTGGAGTCTGAATTTCAAGAAGTTGAGGAATTATGTAACGAAAAGAAAAGGGTAGGCAGATTAACAGCACATAGAGTGCTAACTCCATCCCGATAAATACAAACGCTCCTGTTGCAACCAATAAACAGAGAACCGCAAGCGGTGTTTCTGAATAGCGTCCGAGGATACCTCCGAACACAACGAAAACTAAAAGCGGAAGAATGCGGGCTGCTTGTTGTTTGAAGGACATCCGTAACAACGACTAAAACTGTGATCTGACTCCGATTCCAATTGCTGTTCCGTCTAAAACTATATTTAGTGGCAGTGTGCCTGTGGTTTCAACAGTTTTCAGGATACGTTTTAATTCTAAATTGATAGAGACGTTATTTCCTATGGTGGCGCGCGCATCGGATTGCGATTGCCATTGGAACAGCTCAACACCAGCAATAACATAACCAGTTGTGGTCGAAGCACTATCATTAATCAAGATGCCTTGTTCTGCAAGCACATCAACTATATTTCCATCAAAATTCGCTGTTAATAAACCGATGCCTGCACCGAAATAAATTGGCAGATATTCATGGAGTAGCACCGGACGATAGATTAACTGATATGAGATGGGCGTAAGTGTCGCTTTGAGAGACATTGAAGCCGGTGGTGGCGTATCAAGTTGAGTTTTCCAATAACCGATTTCCAGTCGGGAGTCGAGTTCAGGCATGTGCTGAAAAACAATTGAAACTGTTGGCATCATAGCAACAGGAGTTTTGGGTATTCCGACACTCTGTAGAAAGTTTGTCAGATCACCTAATTCTGGTTTGTAAGAAAAGAGAGAAAACTGCAGTGATGAAGTTTGTAGATGTTGTTTGAAAAAACTGTTTAAAATAGATGGGGGTCTGGATGCTTGTGCATTCAGAGGTTCAGCAGATAAAATGCCTGTGATAATGGAAAAAGAAAATAGAATAATGGAGAAATAACGCATTTATTCAAGGCATCCATGCCATGCTAAAAAAGGTTAGATAATACCATTTCTATATGATGATATTACATTATCCCGTAGGTCGGGTAGAGTTTACGAAACCCGACATGCACGAGGTGATATGAACTACGTGTCGGGTTTCGCTATCGCTTCTACCCGACCTACAAAATATTCATAGAAATCCGATATGATGCTTTTTCAATTAGAAATGGTATAATATCTAAATTTCAGGAAGTATAGACACAAAATGTTAAAAGGATAGGATGTCCCAAAGACAGGACATCCTAACGACCCTGGACGGAATCAAGGGAAATCACGAACAGATGAGAGACTACATTGCCCCAGATGGATTGAGTATCACTTCTACCCGCCGATTCATCGCTCTACCCGCAGAGGTGTTCTGCGGAGCAACCGGATCAGTATGTGCTTTTCCAACAGCCGTGATCCTTTCAGCATCAATACCTTTGCCTTTCAGGTATTTAACGACAGAATTTGCACGCGATTGAGACAGGTCCCAATTACTTCGATGACCGCCACGTAATACGGGCGTGCCGTCTGCATGTCCTTCAACAAGTATTGCAGCTTCAGGATTTTCCAAAATCTGACCAACGATACCATCAAGCATCTCTTTAGCCTTGCTGGACAAACCTGTCTGTCCACTGCTGAAATTGACGGTAACCAAAAGCGTTGGTTCTGACGCATTGTCTGCTTTAAGTGCGGCGACATCTTCTATAACAGCAGCAAGCTGTGCCGCAAATTTTTTCAGATCAACACCTTGTTCTTTAAAACTATCGGCAAGTGCCTTAACCTGTTTTTGGATTTTGGCATCTTCAGCTTTAGCAGAATCCAAAGTCTCTTTACTCTGACTATTAATATCTTTGGTTAAGTCAGCGCGAGCTTTGGCGATCTCTTCTTTGGTGTTCTGCCTGGCGGCAGCGATATTGTCAGCATCCCCTTGCTGTGATGCGGCAATTGCCTCATCCTTGGCTCTGGAGATAGCCTCCATTGTATCCTTATTATTCTGATCAACCTTTCCTTCAAGCTTCGTTAGGTTTGCTTTTATTTCTGTATTGGATTGATTGACCTCTGCAACGTGTTCATTTTTCCACATTTCAAACTCTTCTTGGTCTAACTTACCGCAACCTATAACGGCAATACTTATTACCAAAAGAGCAGCAACAGAAAGTGTACCTCTGGTTTTCATGGAATTCCTCCAAAAAATTGATGCGTAATTGTGCAATGTATTTACTCCACAATAAGATTGTTGTAATAGTTTAACACAATTTCGCGTTTAATTCAATAAAAATTGATATGTGATCGTTTTCAACAAGAGCAGTGTATGAGAACTTGATGTTTTAAGTAAATACGGAAACTAAATATATGGGGCAGTTGAATATAATTTTAATTGTAGTGCTTTGTCAACATATTATTGTCCGTCGCTATTCGGAGATCGCTCCTACAAAGAGGGGTGTTCTGTGAATCAACGCTGAATGCGCGTGGCGGAATGCGCTTGGTAGAATGCGCTTTTGGCATTCTACATGATTCCGCATGATTCAGCGGGAGCGATCTCCGAATCGCGACCTTTACCCGCAAAATTTCGGTAAACACTCCACTACTGTTTCTATAGAAAGTTATCTACTTACTCTGGTTCAAGCACGAACTTTAGTTTGTCAATAGCACGGTTAATAGGCAATTCGTAGTATTTCTGCAGCTCCCGCAACTCATTTGCTATGTCAAAAGCGACCAAGATCGGAATTCGTGTATGGTCATAGCCTTTTTGTGTAAAACTTTCTATCCGCTGCTTAACATAGGTGACCAAGATGTCAATATCCTCAGCGGTTAACTCCTCTGTCGGTCTAATAGAATAAGGGGTACCCAAAATGACAAAACGAATGGATTTACCATCTTCAATAGATTGTTTTTCTTCCTCTGTTTGCTGTTCGTCTTGTGAATCTGTCTGTTGTTCGTCTTGCATATCTATTCCTTTCAAAAAGTTCAAATTAACGACGCTGCGCCGGAATTACAAACTGACTTGGAAAATGGAGAAATAAGATTAATATCCTTTTTTATTTATGAAAGTGCTTCTCTCATCGTGTTTACACACGGTTCAACCCCTGTCCACCGCTCAAAAGCGATTGCCCCCTGATGCACCAACATACCGATTCCACCTACAATTTTGCATCCCTTTTCAGCTGCTGTTGTTAATAACGTTGTCATCGGCGGAGTATATACAATATCGTAAACAATAGTACTCGGTTGCAGCCAATCTGGCTGAATTAAAAGTGGATGTGTGGTATCCATGCTTGATGTAGCTGTATTGACGAGCAATGCGCTGCCCTTCACTGCATCCGGCAATTGAGAATCTTGTAATCCCATTCCTTTGAGAATGGTTTTATGTTCAGATTCTTCCTCCTGCTCACTAATCTTTTCGGAAAGTTCTTCGGCTAAACCAACTGCCTTTGATCCCGTTCGGTTGGCAATAACAACTGAACGCACACCAGCAAGTGCCAAAGCAACCACAATTGCCCGTGCTGAACCACCGGCACCTAACACAACAACATCTTCACCGACAGGCACTGAGGCACCAGTTTCCTCCAAAGCTCTTAAAAATCCTGGGGCATCCGTGTTTTCACCGTGTATCTCTCCATCAACAAAACTAAGCGTATTCACTGCTCCTATGAGTTCCGCCTCTCGCGAAATAGATGTCAAAAAAGGTATGACCGCTTGTTTATGTGGAAGTGTGACATTGATTCCGACCACGTTGAGTGCCTTAAATCCTTTCATTGCCTCAGCTACTGCGTCTTCAGACACATGAAACGGAACATAGATATAATCAAGCCCTGCTTTCGTAAGAGCAGCATTATGCATCTGAGGGGAACGACTATGTGAAACTGGTGCCCCGATTACACCAACAATCCTTGTTTGACCTGTGATTGTGTGTAGTTTGTCCATCTAATTATTCCGTTAACTTTTCTGATGTAGTTTGTAAATCATACAGAATTTAGGTCGCGAGAAATATAAAGTGCTTCATATATTACGTCAGTCGGACGTGATCGCGTCAAAAAAACACCTTGCCTGTCAACATGCTGGAAAACACGGATTGTATTTGCTGATATTTCCGACATCGTTGGCTATCTATTTTTTCCATCTGTCAAGCATGGTTTTAAATAAATGGTTTGCCTTGTCCTTGTCTTGTTTAGCGGCTTCATGGAGTCCGAGTTCTTCCTTTGCTTCAGCTCGATTTAGGTAGGCAGATATACAATCTGGATTAAGTTTTATGGCTTTGCCATAGTCTGCAAATGCCTCCTTGTATTGACCGGATGCCGCCTTTGCTTTTCCGCGGTCGCTGTATGCCCATGCCCAATTAGGATTAAGTTGTACGACAACATCATAATCAGCAATAGCAGATTCGTATTGACCGATTTTTACCTTTACTTTTGCTCGTTCTTCGTAGGCAAAGTAGGTAGCCCTAAGTCGTATGACAACATCATAATCAACGATAGCTTCCTCGTATTGCCCTTGTTCTGCCTTTGCCTCTGCCCGTCTTGCATAGGCTTCTCGGTAGTCAGGTTGAAGTTGTATAGCAATATCATAATCCTCAATAGCGTCCTTCTTCATTCCGGTTAATAAATACTTTGCCCGACCCCGATTGTAGTAGACATCAGCATTTTCAGGTTGGTAGTCAATAGCGGAATCATAGTCAACAATAGCTTCTTCGTTTTGTTCGAGTTCTAATTTCGCGTCGCCCCGTTTTTTGTAAGCTTCTGGGAAGTCAATTTTTAGACTGATGGCAATATCATAATCCTTGATAGCTTCCTCGTATTGCCCTTGTTCTGCCTTTGCCTCACCTCGACTGCAGTAGGCAATAGCATGATGGGGTTTTTGGCGTATGGCAGTATCATAATCCTTGATAGCCTCCTCGTATTGGCGAAGTGCCACCTTTGCAGCTCCTCGATTGATATAAGCATCTGTATAATTAGATTTAAGTTGTATAACGGTATCATAATCCCCAATAGCGGACTGATACAGTTCGAGTTCATCCTTTATATAACCTCGATTGTAGTAGGCATCAGCATAATCCGGTTCAAGATATATAGCAAAGTCATAGTCGGCAAGTGCAGCATCATATTGATTGAGCATTGCTTTTGCAGCTCCCCGATTGTTGTAGGAAATTGCGTTATGTGGTTCAACTTTTATGGCAGTGTTGTAGTCCTCAATAGCCTTCTCGTATTGACCACGTTTTACCTTTGCGTTCCCCTGATTGATGTAGTCATCGGGATCATCATCTATAGGGTCTGTTTTTACCGTTTGACTAAGTTTAAAGGATAGCACTGTGCATTCCTTTAGTTTTATCTATTACAAGATTCTATGTTTCTATTTTTGATTTAAATATGATATTCTCTAATCCACAGATGCTACGCGTTACGATGACTCTGAAGCAAGCAATTTCTCAACCGTTTGTCTTGCTGCTTCCATTGTCGGGTACCGAATTTCCCTATAACCCCGAACAGTTTCGGCACATTCCAATGCCTTCACATGTTTAGCATAGTTTTCGTCATCAGTTGGGGCAAAAGTATCTATCACTTCTCTGATATACCAATCTCGGAATTCCTTCTCTTTTGCGTGCCATTGCGATAACCAGCGTCTTAGAAACTTCATCCGTTTCATCAAGTGCAACATCCAATTTCGCGCATCAATATCATGTTCAATATCAAAACCCATAAAGGTAAAATGCGGACGATTGAGGTGAAGGTATCGTATTTTATCACCATTTTTTTCATCAACATTATAGCGGACCTTATCGCGTGCAAGTTTTTCTTTGCTTGTCAGCAGATGTGAAACATATACCTCATCCTTAATCAGCATTACTTTGTGTAGATATTTAATAGCAGCTTTTGTGGCACGGTAGTCACCAAAGTCTTTTTCGTGAATCTGTTCTATTTTCTCAATGTATAACCGAGCGTAGTCTATATTTTCAAACTGAATTAAATCATAAGTATAAATTGCAAGACTTTGATGTGTCGCCTCATCTAAACTAACTTTCTTGATGATATCCTCAACTAAACTAAGGTATGAATCTGCCAGATGTTTACCACGGAATTTTTCTGATAGAATACCCCTTTTTTCCGCTAATGTCTCTGTGTATGTCTGTTTTGAAACATCGGATGTATGTTGCAGTAGAGTGCTATCAACTTTTTCATTGACTGCAAGGTATCTTCCAATTTCCAAAGCATTGAGATTCTGCTGTAGGTCGGAACGTCTGACCATCTGCTTCAATGCGAGTTTCAACGGTTCCAGCTCAAGTGGCATCAAACCGCGTTGGAACGCAACCCCTATTAGCATGATATTCGCGTACAACTTTGTACCGAACAATTGTTCGGAAATGTCAAATAGATTGATCCCAACATAAGCATTCGTATTTTGTTCAATAGCCGCTTCTAAATCATCAGTCTCAAAACTATCCTTCCCGATGAGGGTTGTCATTGTCTCTGTTTTAGCCGTATTGACAACGGCGGCAGTACGTTCAGACGATGCCACACGGAAAACCGAATCGGATGTAATACCTCGAACCGTCTCCAAAATGTCAAGTCCCATGACAAGATCCGCTTTGCCGTAAGGGATAATCGGTGAAATCTTACCACCATTATTTGTATAAGTTACGTGTGTATAGACACCGCCATTCCGTATCGCTAAACCTTTTCTATCACAGAAATGCACATCATACCCTTGGATATACCCTGCAACAACAAGAATTTTAGAGATTGTGCCGATACCCATCCCACCAACACCCGCAGCATAAGCACTCCAAACTCTATCAAAAGTTTGTGGCGGCGGTGGCGGTAAAGGAGTGCCTCCGTTTAATCCGAGTTGTGCAAGTAATCCAGATATCCCTGAATCTTCCCACTCATTTGCGGATTCTTCGTCCGTCTGTTTAGGTTTTTCAATTTGGTGAACATATTGTGTGCGGGGTGGGCGTTTCCGTGTGATAACAACTTCTTCAAAGGAAGGACATGCCCATTTAATTCGCGCACAGGCACCATCGGTTACACAGTTAGAACGATCAATTGCTATTTTGTTTCCATAGTCGGTATCAACAATTTTTAGGGCAGGACATCCTGTAGATTTTGTACATTCTAAACAAAACTCACAGACTTCCGATGTAATATTGATGTGTTTTTCAACCTTCAAGAAGCCATCTTTTTCTTTGATTGCTTGTTGTTCGCGTCGGCGGCGTCTGTGGAAGGTAATTGCACATTCTTTGTCCGCAATGATAATTTTGACACCATCTCTCAAAATTGCCTTCTCAAGATATTTTTTGTAGTTCAATCTATCTTCCGGGTTCACTCGGACAATCGTAATCTCAGAATTTCCTGCCAATCCTTGGACAACTTTCTCAATGTCTTGTGCAAAAGTCGGATTTCCAAGGATGTCCATTTCACCTGCAGGTGTCGGTTGGTGTCCTGTCATTGCCGTTGTTTGATTATCTAAAATAATATAGGCGATATCCTGATTGTTCTTGATAGAGTCGGAGATTGCGGACATGCCACCGTGAAAGAAGGTTGAATCCCCCATGAAAACGATCTGCTTGTTGACGATGAAGGGATCAATACCTGCGCCTGCGCCACCGCCTAACGTCATTGCAGAGAGATTATGCATCAAGCGCGGAAAGGGTTCGTATTTTAGCATTGAATAGCACCCGATATCACCGTGAAAAACCAGATCGACAGGAGGTGAATCGTGATGCTTCTGCATATACGAGGCATCCGTAAATTGATTTGTAATTTCAAGAAAAACGCTGGAGGAATCTCTATGTGGACATCCGGGACAGAAAGTGGGGGTGCGTGCGGGGATATCCGTCTTGATTTCAGCTACCTCTTGCTGCAGCTGCGCTTCTTTTTCAAAAAGCTCTGTATCCACAAGAACACTTTTGGCATATTGAGTGTTGTTTCCATTGTTTGAAAAGAGCGAAATTAAACGTTGAATCAGAATAGAAGTGTCTAAACCTGCTTCTATTGGAATTCCGGGTAATCCTTCAGGAAACTGTTTGCCCCACACTTTGACATACTTATCCAGATTCCCTTCCTGATACTTATGTGTCAGAAATGCCTTAATTTCATTTTCAAGGAGAGGACGTTTCTCTTCAATGACAAACAGTTCATCTAATCCCTTTGCAAACTCGTAGATAATATCTTCGTCAAGTGGGTGTGTCATACCGAGTTTGAGGATAGGGACTGAACCGCTGAGGTTTAGTTCAGTTAAGGCATGTTCCAGATAAACATAACTAAAACCAGACGTTACGAATCCGATTCTATGTTGTGTTTGAATAGATGCCGAATTTCCATTACTATTTGCAGGATAGAGAATTTCGTTAAGTCCTAATCGCTTTGCTGTTTCAAGCGCGGCAGGAAACCTTTCTCGGAGGGTCTCAATTTCGATACGGGCAGTATCAGGCGGTAAGACCACACGGTCATCTGTAGAGATCAACTCTGTATTCAATTCCGTTTGTGCGATTTGGCTAATGGCTGGAGGATTATTTGGGTGTAATTCAACAATTCCACCGCCATCTGCCTGATTCTGTGTTGTTAAATAGCAAGTATAAAGGTTTGCTGCAGCAGAAATCTCAAACCCATAATTAATCCAATTTTTCATCTCTTGCCAAGTTGATGGCTCTAAAAGCGGCATATAGAGATGTCGTGCCAACACACGTGAATCGGCAGGAACTTGCGTGCTATAGGACCACGTATCATCACCCACAACAACGACAGCACCACCGGTTGTGCCCGCCATATTACTAATGGCAAGCGCATCGGACGCAACGTGCAACCCTACACTCTTCATAAACGTGATTGCGCGCATATCTGCCATTTGCGAACCGTTCAATCGGGCAATGCTTAACGCCTCGTTATTGGCTATCTGCGCTACGATGCCATTTGATTTGAGGAGATCGGCATTACGCTCCAGAACATCAAATACCTCAGCAAGCGGTGAACCGGGATACCCTGTCATCAGACTAACGCCACTCTCTAATGAACCTTTGACGAGCAACTCACAGCCAGTATAGACGTTTGTGCCGTTTGATTGTGTAAACCTTTCATCCATTTTTAAATGATCCTTTGAGGGAAACTATCCACTCAATAGTTCACGCGCATGGGCAAGTCCGACTTCCGTCTCTTTTCCGCCGTGCATACGTGCAATTTCAGTGACACGTTCAGCTTCAGTCAAGGGTTTAGCATTAATCAACGTGCGCTCACCTACCACCTCTTTCTCAACTAAAAAATGACGGTCAGCGAAACGGGCAATCTGCGGTAAATGTGTAATGCAGATAACTTGGGCAGATTGGGAAAGTTCTTTTAATTTCTTACCAACGACATCAGCAATTTTGCCGCCTATTCCGCTATCAATCTCATCAAAAAGCACAGTCGGGATATTATCAACTTGAACCAGCACTGTTTTTAGTGCCAGCATGACGCGGGATATTTCGCCACCCGATGCGATTCTTGCTAACGGACGCAAATCAGAACCGACGTTCGGCGCAATTAAGAACTCAACTTTATCCATACCGTGCTCACGGCACGTATAACGATTTCCATCAATCAAAAGAAAACCATTTTCATCTTGAATAGGTTCTACCAATGTCCGAAATTCCGCTTTTTCCATGCCAAGTTCTTGCAGTTCCTTCTCAACCGATGCTGAAAGTCCTTCAGCAACTTTTTTGCGCTTATCGGACAACATAACACATAACTGAAGTATATCCTGTTTTATTTCTTGAATTTGCTCTTTAAGTAAATCTATTTTATCGGAACCGAGTTCTAAATCCTCTAATTTTCGTTCTGCCTCTGCTTGGTAATTTATCATCTCCGATATAGTATTACCATATCGCCTCTTGAATTTAGAAATAAGTTCCAATCGGTCCGTTACTTCAGCAAGGCGGCTTGGGTTGAATTCTACAGTGTCAGCATACTGACGGATTTGTGAAGCAATATCCTCAAGTTCGTATAATGATGAATCTATTCGCTCACTCAACTCCGAAAGACTTGCATCCATTTCAGATAATTTTGCGAAGGTCTTAACGGAATCTCTTAGATTTTGTAAAACTGAGCCGCTTCCACCAGAACTTGTGCCTCCAAAATCGCCCTGTCCATCAAGTTGCTCATACACTATATTTGCGGATTCATATAATTCTTCTGCGTTGTTTAGGACGTGCATCTCGGCAGTCAGCTCTTCCTCTTCACCTTCTTGGAGGCTTGCTGCAGCAAGTTCCTTCACCTCAAATTCAAGGAGTTCCTTTTCGCGTTCAGATGTCCGCAATGTATGTAAGAGTGAATCTATCTCCCGCTGCAAATCAAGAAGGTGGTGATATTTTTCGCTTACTTGTTGTCGCTCTGTGTCTGTCTCTCCAAAATCATCTAATAGTTCAAGATGCATTTCAGTTCTAAACAACGATTGATGCTCGTGTTGCCCGTGAATATCAACCAGCAAGGTGCCAAGTTCTTCAAGCTGCTTTAAATTGGCTAACTCTCCGTTGATACGGCACCGACTTCTGCCGTTTATACTGATTTGTCTTGAGAGAACTAAATTATCACCCGATTCTGTATCTATCGGCAGTTGTGATGATGGCACAACACTGACTTCCACAGCCGCAGATTCAGTGCCTTCCCGCACAATATCAGCAGAAGTCCGTTCACCTAAAACCAAGCCAATTGATTTGAGGATAACCGACTTTCCTGCGCCTGTTTCACCGGTAAAGATGTTCAATCCCGGTGAGAGTTCAAGTTCAAGTTCGTCTATCAGGGCAATATTGCGGATAGAGATCGCTTCTATCACGGTTTTATCCTTATAAAAACCTAATATCTCTTATTTAATTCTTTCACCTAACATCAACTTTTCGCGCAATGCTTTGTAATAACTATGACTTTGAGATCGGATAAGTTGAATTGTTCGTTTTGCCTTCCGTACTCTTATCTCCGCTTCTCTTGCAAGGGTATGTGTTTCGCGTTGTCCATCAATAAAAAGGTCTAAGTGTTCATACGTGGAATGCATCTCCACCCTTATCTCCGCGTCCCCGTGTGCAATGAAGGGGCGCACTGTGAGACTATGCGGTGCAATCGGCGTCAGTAAAATCGCTTCCAACTGTGGTGCTACAATCGTTCCTCCACACGCGAGCGAATAACCTGTTGAGCCACTCGGTGTTGCAATTATCAATCCATCTGCGTTATATGGAATAAATAACTCCCCATCAATATAGGCATTCAACTCAATTAACCGCGTATAGTGTCGGATAACAACATCGTTTAGCGCAAACGCATGGAACGGTTGCGGACTTTGACTGTTCACGATGACTTCTAACATCATCCGATGCTCTATCCGATAATCACCTCGTAGTGTAGCCTTTAAGGTCGGTTTGAGTTCATCAAGAGACGCATCTGTCAAAAACCCAAGGTGACCAATATTGATGGCGAGGATCGGCACATTTTCAATCTGTGGTGTGTGTGCCGCACTCAGAAGAGTGCCATCACCGCCGAGCACCAGAACTAATTCCGCCTCTTTTACCATCTCCTCGGTAGCAATTCCTGTGAGAGGTAGTCCGAGTGCCTTTGCCTGTTCTTCAGGAATCAGCGGAACTATACCCGCTTTCTTGAGTAGTTCTGATACGTCAGCCACAACTTGTGGGGCATTTTCCTTAGTGGTATTGACAAAAAAACCGATCTTTTTCGTCATACCGTCTCCTTCTCTAATCGGGAAAATCCTAAGATTATCCCACAACCAACCAGAAAAACACACACTGTAATAAGCAAATTCATATCAAATTGTGGAAGCAAATGTGCTGTATCATAACGTTTTTCCCCAACTGTCAGGGAAGCGCGAAATGGCCACAAACCGTATAAAGAACCGACCATTAATCCTATTAAAAAGGCGATTGTCAAATTTCGATAGCGTGCCAGCAAAAAGTTTAACAATCTTGTAAATGCTAACAGACCAAACAAGCAACCGAGTGCAAAAATAGCAAGTATCAGTAGGTTGCTGAGAATTGGTAGACTTACGTTTCCTTTCAATAAAGTTGGGACATCGTCCATGAAGTTCTTAATCGCTGTTACGAGCGGAAAATAGACACCGAATGCAAGTAATAAAAACGAACCGCTGACACCGGGAAGAATCATTGCTGAAATTGCCAGTGCGCCGCATCCAAAAAATATCGCGAGTGTCCCAATTGATACTTCTAATCCTTCACCCGAAACCGATGTTGAACCCGCAGCAGATTTTTTCAGTTCTTCAGCAAAGACAATCACTGTAACCGCTACGAGTAGGACTAACAACTCCCGCCAACTAAACCCATTTAACATCCGCGACGGTATCAAAATAGATGTCAAAACCAAGCCAAAGAAAAAGCCATAAGTCACATCATGATGAAAGTCTAAGAGATAAACAATCAGGTTTGACGACACCAATACCGCTGCAACAGCACCAATACCTAATATCAATAGGAAACTGAAGTCAATACGGTGGAGTTCATCTCGAAAATCTGAGAATGCTTTCTTTCTAAAGGTAAAAATGCCGAGCAACCGCTTAACAGTAGAAGTTCCTATGTTGCGTAATGCCGCGATTAATCGTTCATAAATGCCTAAAACAAGGGCGAGCGTGCCTCCACTCATCCCTGGAATAATGTTGGCGATGCCTATCAGAAAGCCCCAGAGTAATATTTTAAAGCTAAAAAGACGGAGTGCATTCATATTTTAGTGTGTTGAAAGCAGTCAGCTTCTAATGTTATAACATCTGCCTGACTACAATTCCCCGTTCAGAAAGTTCCGCAATAGTAATTCTGTTGAATTCTATCAAGAATTATACTATAAAACTAAAACTATGTCAACCGTTTATATTCAGAGTTATGGCCTGCGACAAGTTTGACGATCTATTACGTTCCAATCACTGGGCAAATTCCCTCTAAAATCGCTTCTCTTTGCATTCATTTAGTGTTTCCTAACACACATCCTCATTTACAGTAAATTATGGCTATAAAAACGAAATTTGAGGCATTTGAGCGATGTGAGACGAACAAATCCTACCACAGTTTTAATAATCTCTTGGTTTTCATACTTAACCTGTAAATTTTACAAATAGCATATATAAAAATTAGCATTAGTATATTAGTAAGCATAAGTAACAAGACAATAAACTTGAAAATGAGACTTAATATCATAACTATTAAATGATAATGAGACTCGTTTTCTTTTAAATTTAATAATAAAGAGTCTCAATATCATTTAATAAGAGTTATTAACGTTAAATTTATATTTCTATTTCGTGGCGGCATTTTACTTTTTACTATAATGTGAAACAATTTTCGTTTCCCCAATTTCACTTCTTTAGCGTGAATTCGTCTCAAAAATTCGTTTTTCTCGGTAGAAAACGCCGAAAATTTCAGAGTAAATTTCTAAAACTTATACGAAAAATAACTTATAAATCCAATGTAAATAAGGGCTTACAAATTATCTGATAAAACAACAATTTTTGACTTTACCCTGATAACTCTGAAATTTTACACATGTTTATAGAGACAGTGTCTTTCCAGTGTTCCAGTATATAACTTAAGCATGAGTAAAATACAACTCGTAATTCTACCAATTTTCAGAAATCAGTTGACTCTCATCCCTGATAATGTGATACACTATAGAAAAATCCAGAGCAAAAGGCAAATACGAATGAACTTCCCAACCTTGTCTGAGTCAAGACGTTTAGAGATGCTGCAACCCCCAGAGGGACGCGTGCGGATGGTGCTTGATACGGACACTTACAACGAAATCGACGACCAATTTGCTGTCGTTCACGCGCTTCTCTCACCTGATCAACTCAACGTTGAGGCGATATACGCTGCACCCTTTCACAACACCCGCTCAGTAAATGCTGAAGACGGCATGGAAAAAAGTTACGACGAGATTCTGAGACTTTTAGATTTTCTTGGTGTTGAATCCGATGGTTTTGTTTATCGCGGTTCAAGGGCATTTCTCGCTGACGGAGAGACTGCTGTGCCGAGCGAAGCAGCAACCGATATGATTGAACGCGCTACGGCAAACACTGATGATCCTCTTTACGTCGTGGCTGTTGGTGCTATTACAAACGTTGCTTCTGCAATTCTGCTTGAACCTGAGATTATCAAAAATGTAGTCGTAGTCTGGCTTGGTGGCAACCCGTTATATTGGTCTCATACACGAGAATTCAATCTTGCACAAGACATTCACGCAGCGCGAGTAGTTCTGGATTGTGGCGTGCCGTTTGTCCATCTTCCCGCACGCGGTGTCGTCTCACATTTACACACAACAGTTGCTGAGATGGAGCGTTACGTGCAAGGACAGGGTAAAATTGGCGATTATCTCGTGGAGATTTTCAAAGACTATCACAAAGACCACTTCGGTTGGTCAAAGGTCATTTGGGATATATCCGCAACGGCTTATCTCGTCAATAGCAGTTGGGTCCCAACCGAAATTGTGCATAGTCCTATCCTGACAGATGCTGTAACGTGGAGTTTTGATAACGGTCGCCACCTGATGCGTGTTGCGACAAGTGTGAATCGGGATGCAATCTTCCGAGACCTATTCCAAAAGTTACAGCAGGCAAGTTAGAGGCATATTTTCTGTAAGAGCGATCTCCGAATCGCGACGAAACTCACTGTAGGAGCGATCTCTGAATCGCGACACACTGATAATCGGGAATCGGCGTTCCCTCCCGCCAAAAGTACATTCTGCGTTGATTCACAACTCAAAATGTCCCGTTAATTCTAAAGTTTACTATAAATGCCATTCATCGTTGCAGATTACTTCAATTTGATCTTTCGGTTTATAGTAATCCGTTGGATGAAAGTCCTCTCCCATATCACCAAATAACCGACGGCGACGAGGTGTCATCCGCTCCAATACATGTGCGGGAAGTTTGTCGTAGTCGTAAGGTCTGCACCACATTTGCCCATAACGGAATGTGACGCTTTTTCGGATACGGGCAGTCTGATTCGGACCGACTCCGTGCCATAATGCCCACGGGAAGATAACCGCATCTCCAGCCTCAGCAAGGACTTGGATTGCCCCTTCAGGATACTTTCCTTTCTCAAATCGTATTTCTGGAAACGGCTTTTTATGGCTACCCGGAACACACATAAAATTGGCTTGGTCAGGTTCAGAGAGGTCGGTCAGGAAAAATTGGATTTTGAATTGCAAAGGAAGACTGTCAGGGTGCGGGTGAATCCTTTGAAGTGATGGTCCTGCATCTGTGTGGAATCCCATCAACGCTTCTGCATCCGGATGTCGGACATAGATTTGCGTTCCCATGATTTGCAGATATGGTCCCATCAATGACAAGATCGTGCCGAAGGTGTGTGGGTGGTCGGTGAGCGGGTCAAGGACATCTGTCCGTTCAATCGCACGGATTATCGTATACGCTCCCTTGCCAAACCGTGTTCCTTGCAGACTCGGTGTTTGCTGGACATAACTTTCTATAACCGAATCCACTGCTGTCAATAGTGTCTCAATTTCTGTTTGTGAAAGCACCTGCTTTATGAGAAGATAACCTTGTTCTTGCCAATGTTTCTGTTGAATATCTGTTAGGTATGGAGATTCCATGGATTGTATCCTATATCGGTGTTTTGGTCGTATTATATAATGATGCGTGATGTAGCGTCAAGTAACTCTTGCACTAAAATCTTGATTTTCGCGCAGACATGCCGTATACTATTCATATTGACCTAAAAGATGTTCTGAAGGAAAAAATGAACGATTTTAAACAAATTCTGTTGACTATTAGCCGTCCATTCCAACAAGAAATCCGTAAAGGCTGCCAAGATGACGTTGTTATCAACGGGATGGGTGCTTATGTAGAACTTTGGGTGGGACATGCGAAGGCACTGGTACTCACCTCCGATGAAAAACAGTTTATCAATAGAATCACTGCACTTTTCGCTAATTATACCGGTATATCTCCGACTGAACGCCAAAAGGCTATCCAAACTGCCACAGAACAGATTAATTCAGTACTCTCTGGCAAGCCAATAAATGAAACGCCTAAAAATAGCAACACTGATACACGGAAACCCCACATCACTAACTCAAGTGCAAATGAAGAAAACAAAAAACCTACCCCTGCACCCTCAAAACAGACTGATAACTTGCCTCTTTTTCAAGATGTCAGCGTTTCTCAAAAGACAACGACCTCCACAGAGGATACCGCGATTCCTGAAAAACCAGCGTCTGATGGTCTAAAGCATACTCAAAACGCCGCCCTATTTCCATCTGATACTATCCCTGCGAAAAGTTCTGAAAATGTTGAGGAACCGGACGAAATTCCAGTAATACTTGGGGATACACCTGTCTCAACCGATGTTGAATCGCTTGAATTTCTTAACAATCCGCTCCAAAATCTGAAAGGTATCGGTCCCCGCCGTGCCGAAATTTTGGATGAAGAAATCGACATCAAAACAGTGGGAGGATTGTTAGAATACTATCCCCGTGACTACATAGACAGGTCCAAAACAGTTGAAATTTACAATGTTGGTCGCAGAGAGGATGGTGAACCAGAAACGATTCAAGGCAGGGTTGTAAATCATGTGACAACACCGCCAGTAGCGAAAGGTCGCAAGAGCATCGGCAAGGTATCAATTTATGATGGCACTGGAGTTGCTATATTGGTCAACTTCGGGCGACGTATAGGATATATCAAGTCTATTCTTCCTGTTGATACAGAGGTCGTTATCAGCGGAAAATTCACACGCCGTTACAATGAAACCCAAACAACGGACTACGAATTTGAGGTGTTTGACGAAGAAAACCTGATTCACACAAAGCGCATAGTGCCGAAATACCCGTTGACAGCAAAACTTACTGCGAAAATGCTGCGTACGGCGGTTCGAAATGCATTGAATGAGCATGGTGATAATATCCCTGAAATTTTACCACTTTCACTGCGCCAAAAACACCAGTTGATAGATAGACAGCAAGCAATTAACGAGATTCATTTTCCCGCCTCAGAAGCACATCGGCAAGCAGCACAGCGACGGCTTGCGTTCGATGAATTCTTCTTACTTAGTCTCGGTATGGAGATGCGTAAAGACAACAGAACTTCACAAAACGGCATTCAATTTGAGATTGAAAGTGCGCTACAAAACAACATTTCGCTTCTGAGGAAATTTGTGAGTTCGTTGGCGTTTAAGTTAACCAATGCACAAAAACGGGTTTTCAATGAGATCCGAGAAGATATGCAAAGCAAACGGGTAATGAACCGATTGATTCAAGGGGATGTCGGTTCGGGTAAAACTGCTGTCGCTGCAATGGCACTGCTCTGTGCGATTCAAAACGGCTACCAAGGGGCTTTGATGGTACCGACCGAAATCCTCGCAGAGCAACACTATCATAATCTTTCTACGTTGTTAACACCACTGGGTGTAAAGGTTGTACTTCTTAAAAGCGACCTACGGAAATCTGAACGGGAGGAAGCATTGACTGCAATAAGCGATGGTTCTGCCAATCTCATTATCGGCACACAGGCACTGATACAGGAAGGTGTAGATTTTCACAAACTCGGACTCGTTATCATTGATGAACAACACCGATTCGGTGTGATGCAGCGCGCAACACTCAGAAGCAAGGCAAAATCAAATGATGACGCAGAGCAGTTGTCGCCAGATGTCCTTGTTATGACCGCGACCCCAATTCCGAGAACCCTATCTTTGACAATTTACGGTGATCTGAACATATCCGTAATTGATGAGATGCCACCGGGAAGACAGAAGATTGAAACCCAATGGATTAAAGAGAAGGATAGAACAGAATTTTACTCAAAACTGGAAAAAGAGGTGCGCCGTGGTAAACAGGCTTATATCGTCTATCCACTCGTAGAAGAATCTGAAAAACTTGAGGAGTTGAAAGCCGCCACAAGTATGGCAGAACATATCCAGAAAGATGTCTTTCCACATCTGCGTGTTGGACTACTACACGGACAGATGAAGTCCATAGAGAAGCAGGAGATAATGACGCAGTTCAATGCGCGTGAACTTGATATTCTCGTTGCTACAACGGTGATTGAAGTGGGCATTGATGTGCCGAATGCTACCCTGATGGTTATTGAAAACGCAGAACGGTTCGGATTAGCACAACTTCACCAGCTGCGGGGTAGGGTCGGCAGAGGTAGTGATAAATCTTTTTGTTATCTCGTTGCAACACCGAAGACAGATGAGGCATACAGACGGATTCAGGTAATGGTGCGCTCAAACAATGGATTTGAGATCGCTGAAGAAGATTTGAATATCCGTGGTCCGGGCGAATTCTTCGGCACGCGCCAGTCGGGAATTCCAAATTTTAAAATTGCCAATATCATCAATGATGCTGCACTTTTGGAAACAGCGAAGAAAGAGGCAATGCAACTAATAAAAGACGATCCGCGGTTAAAAGACCCTGAACATCAACTGATGAATCGGATGTTAAATGCCCATTGGAAAGGGCATTTAGAGATCGCATCTGTCGGATAGAGTTGATTAAAGGAACGCACAATCATTCCACATTCAAGGCATGACACAACAAACAGAAGTTTTAATTGTAGGTGGTGGTATTTGGGGCCTGAGTACCGCGTACCATTTAGCCAAGTTCGGACAAAAGGATATTCTCGTTCTGGAGCGCAACGAGGCAATCGCTGCAGAGACAACACCCCAGGCTGCAGGTCTCGTCGGTCAAATTCGATCCTCTGTCACAATGCTGCATGCAATCCAATATGCACTTGAACTGTTCTCTCAGTTTCCAAAGATGACCGGACATGATACCAGTTTGCGTCAAACCGGGAGTTTGATGGTAGCACTTACGCCAGAACGGATGGAGGCTTACGCGCGCCAGATTGAGAAGGCGAATCTAAACGGAATTGAGGCAAGTTTTGTTTCCCATGCGGAAATAGCTCGCCTCGTCCCTGCGATGGACATTACCAAGATTGAGGGCGGATATTTCGTTCCCAACGATGGATACGTTGATCCCCAGCAGTGTGCTTTAGCTTATGCCGCAGCAGCTAAGGATTTAGGGGTTCAAATCCGGTTGAATACACCTGTAACAGGATTTCGGCAGCGCTATGGGGAGATCCTTGGCGTAGAGACAGAAGGTGATTTTATTGCATCAAATCATGTTGTCATCACCGCTGGACCTTGGGGTGCTGCACTCGCCAAAGAAGTTGGGACAACCACGGCGGTGCAACCGATTCGGCATCAACGTGTTCGCACGGTGCCGACCTCCGGAATCCCTGACTATCACCCCGTTGTGCGTGTCACGGATGTTAGTTGCTATCTGAGACCTGAAAAACATGGCTACCTCTACGGGTACTTTGAACCGGAGCCTGTCAGTATTGATTTAGAAGCAATGCCTGCTGACTTCAGAACAGAAGATATTAAACCGCCCGTGGAGGTTATGGCAG
Organism: Candidatus Poribacteria bacterium; assembly: GCA_028824685.1. Classification (GTDB taxonomy): domain Bacteria; phylum Poribacteria; class WGA-4E; order WGA-4E; family WGA-3G; genus MSPOR6. Next base: position 49,399 of record JAPPCZ010000105.1, on the reverse strand, counting down.
AGGCGCAAAGACGGCTTACCCCAATCTTCCCAATTCTGAAGAAACTTGAAATAGACGAGTATAAACGCGGCATGACTACATTTGTGCCCGACGGTGCTTATATGATTGGTCCTGTGCCAGAAATTGATAGACTCTATTTAGCCACCGGTTGTGCTGCTTTAGGGATTGCTGGTTCCGCGGCAGTTGGTCAATGGTTGGCAAAGTGGGTGATTGATGATGATCCCGGTGAAGATTTAGCTGTTTTTTCTCACCAACGGTTTGGCACGCAAGCCGCTGATCAGGAATGGTTGCGCCGAGAAAGCGAGCAGTTTTACGCAAACTATTACGGTATCCGCTCGGAATAGTAATGCCTCTCCAAAACTACTAATTGTGTACATTTTTACATAGAAACAGTTATTAACCGATACAACTGCGGGACGGTAACAGAAAAATCGCCAGAGATATGATAACTATCACCACCATCCTTGACCGTGCGAATGAGAATCGTTTTCTTGGGGCGGTGGTAGTAATGTGCATCGGTAGGTTTTCCCTCTTCCTGAAAATCAGGAAAATCAATCAGATCGAAATTAGCGGTGGTGAAATGCCGAATTTCTTCGCCGCGTTGCGCAGCAATGTTCCGTGCCATAGATAAACTTTTGAGATATACCTCAGGACCCATCACAGCAGAACCTAAGTTCAGAAAGACACCACCTTCCAATAGTGAAACAGTGTAAGCAAACCTGAGAAAGTCCTCGCCTGTTGTCCAACCGATAGCAGCATAGTCCGCAGCGGGATGCTGGTCAGTAATGTCGTAGCCGATGCCTTTGTGAACGGTTATTGGCACATCTAATCGATATGCTGCAGCAAATATGCTCACATCACGGTGCGGAAAGGATATATCCTCTTCTCCCTCCTGAATCAATCTACCGATAGCCTCCCCAAAACCGATTTTATCCTGGTAGCCTCTAACGACTGCCTCGTTCAGATAGCGTCCTGTTTCCTCCCAGTTGCCAAACTTTCCATCCTTTATATATAACTCAACATCTTCAAGTGTTGCACCAATGTGCGCCATTTCAAAATCGTGGATAGCACATGCCCCATTAGTGGCAATATGCGTTATGACACCACGTTCCATTAGGTCAATGATGTAGCGAGAGTTGCCGCGCCGCATCACATGTGCGCCCATCATCCAAATTACCTCTTTTTTGTTTGTGTGTGCTTGGACAATTCGCTCAGCAACGATGTTGAGATTTTCATTCTCGTAAGGTGGGGTTTCAGCATCAAGAGCATAGATATCCGCCACGGTCATCTTGTGTTGGCGTTCAGACAACGGCAAAATTTTGAGGCGAGAACGATCAAATTGGGACATTGTTTTGGAATTGTGAGGAATGGTTAGATAGAAACACCGTTTATGCTGCAAACTTGTAGGTAACAATTTTAGACATACCCGCTTGTTCCATCGTCACGCCGTACATCACATCAGATATTTCCATAGTGCGGTTGTTGTGCGTGATAATCACGAACTGCGTATTATCTGAATAATCACGAATGAGATTTGTAAAACGTAGTACGTTTGCCTCGTCAAGGGCAGCATCTACCTCGTCAAGAACACAGAAGGGACTTGGCTTGATTTTGAAGACTGCAAACAGCAACCCAATTGCAACGAGAGAACGTTCACCACCAGAAAGTTGTGTAATGCTTTGCGGTCGTTTCCCTGGTGGACAAGCGATAATATCAATACCAGATTCAAGGATATTTTCTTCATCTGTCAATCGCAATTCTGTTTCACCGCCACCGAAGAGTTGCGTGAACACCTCTTGGAAATTGATCTTCACCTGATCAAATGTTTTCATGAATACATCCCGCGAAGTCTCATTTATCTTCTGAATTGCTTGATGCATGGATTGTATTGACTGCTGAATATCATCACGTTGCGCGATTTGGAAATCCAAGCGTTTCTTGTGCTCCTCATGTGCTTCGATTGCCTTGAGGTTGACTGCTCCCATAGCCGAGATTTCAGCCTTCAATTTTTCAATATTATCCATCAAATCAATTTCATCAAGTTGCAAAATGGCAGGAACGGTAGATTGTTCCTCGTTATCAGAAACCTCATCTTGTGTGGTCGGTTTAGGAAGTTCATCAATAGAAACCTGGTACTTATCAAGGATGCGGGTAGAGATGGATTTTAACTGCATCTCAAGTTGTGTGGTTTTCACTTCAAGTTGGCGCTGTTTGCGATTCTGGCTTTCGAACTGCTTTCGAGTGCTACGCATCTCTTTTTGAATCGTTTCAATTTCCTCAAGGAGTGCTTCACGTTCTTCGGTTAATTCATCATGCGCTGCTTCAGCTTCCGCTCGGTCTCCGCCGATTCGTAGGAATTTGCGTTGTGCCTCTTCAATTTGCTCAGCGATATCGTGCTTCGTTTGTTCATCAGAGTCGATAATTGCTTGTTGCTCTTCAATATTTTTCTCTATTTGAAGTTGTTGTTCATCAAAGTTATCCAGTTCTTCAGTCATACTTTCCAATTTTTGGCGTTGTCCTGCCAAGAAGATTTCTCTCTCCTGACAATCCGAAACGACCTCTTCACGTTTACGTGCGTCACTGTCAACCTGTTCAGACACTCTTTGAATCCGTCCTTCCGTTTGGGTGCGTTTTTTGGTAAGTTCTGCTATTTCTGCATCAAGTGTCTGCTGATCTTCACGCGAAAGATCAACCGTTTCTTTAAGTTGTCTATTTTGAGTTTCAACTTCAGCAAGTTCTGTATTAAGACGGTCAATGTTTTGGTCCGCCTGCTCAATATCCTTTGTAATTGACGCTTTTTCAATCTGTTTGTCTTGTAAGTGACCAGTAAGTTTTTTTCGGGTTTGGTCTGCTTCAGCAATGGTCGCAGCATAGGCTTTACGCTTTTCATCCTTCTGATTGACAATTTGTTGTAGTTCGCCGATCTTAGTTTTCAGCACATCCAATTCGTTTGCACGGCTAAGAAGCCCACTTTTCCTTTGATCAGTATGACCGCCGGTGATAGCCCCAGAAGTATTGATCAGTTCACCTTCTAAAGTAACCAATCGAGCGTTATGACGAAATTTGCGTGTCAGTGCCACTGCGGCATCTAAATTCTCGAGCACGAGCGTGTTGCCCAACAAATGTTGAATAATCTTCTCATATTTGTCATCGTAACCCACCAATTCATCTGCGATACCGATCACTCCCGGTTCATCAAGGAGCGCGTCATCAGAGAATGTTCTACGCCGCAAAATATCAATCGGTAGAAATGTAACCCTACCAGCACGATGTTTCTTGAGAAAGGAGATTGCCGTATCAGCATCTTCAGCGGTTTCTGTAACGACGTTCTGGATCGCGCTGCCGAGAGCAACCTCTATGGCAACTTCATATTCAGTATCTGTATCAATTAGTTCTGCCACAACATCGCAAATTCCGGCAAACTGGTCTGGAAAGTGGTCTTTTGCTCGCATAATTGCGCGCACACCAGCGTAGTAGCCTTCATAGGCGGATTGTAATTGCTCCAATGATTTATATCGGGAAAGACTACCACCTAAGTTTTCTTCTAATCCACGGATTTCAGATTCAATCTTTCGAAGTGCATCCTGATTTTCGTTGAGTGTGGTTTCAACCTGTTTTTTCTTTGTCCCAATCTGAAGCAACTCGGCATCTAATTGGGTCGCGCCGCGTTGGATTTCGTCCCGATCATCCGTAGCAGCTTTCAGCTCTGTTTTCAAAGCATTGGAACTTTCTTGAAGGTTGTTGAGACTGCTTTGTTTACTCGTTAATTCATGCTCGATTGCTATGCGTCTATTTTCACGCTGAGATAATTCTGTAGAAATTTCCTGCAAATCAGTCTGCGCTTCTTGGATAGACTCTTTTGTTTTGTCAATACGTGAGGATAACTCTTGTAAATGTTGCTGTTTGGCAGTTAAACGACTTTCTTCAATTTTGTAGGATGCTTCAAGTCTTTTCTTTTCTTGAGTTCGTTCCCGGTTTCGTGTTTGTAAGTTTACTTGTTGTGAATTTAAGGATTCCAGCGTTTGTTCTGCTCTCTGTTTCTGCTGTTGGATGTTCAACTGATTTTCTTTGTGAATAACAATTTGCCGTTCAACCTTCTCTAACTGTCCTTCAATCTCACGTATTTCCTCTTGAGCGGTGGTGATTGCGGCATCCAACTCAGTTCGTCTGAGGGTCGCGTTTTCAATTCGTTCATCCGCTTCTTGTAAGATTTGATTTGCATCAGATACCTCGTTTAAAATAGCCTCTAAGTTGCTCTGCGTTTCGCGATAATCTGTAGCAAGTTTTTCGTAATCCCGATAAGCGAGTCCGAGTTCTAATTGTTGCAGTTGGTCTTTTAACGATTGATAGTGTCCCGCTTGTTCAGCTTGTGCTTTCAGGGATTCAGTTTCACGTTGTAACTCTTGAATTATGTCATTGATGCGAACCAAATTCTGTTCTGTATCTTTTAGTTTTTGAATGGCTGATTTCTTACGAACTTTATATTTTGTAATACCTGCAACCTCGTCAAAAAGGAATCTGCGTTCCTCCGGACGCACGTTGAGAATCAGGTCAATTTTGCTCTGCTCCATCACAGAATAAGCATCAACACCGACACCGGTATCCATAAAGAGTTCACTAATATCACGTAGGCGGCAAGGTGTTTGGTTGATAAGATAACTACTTTCGCCATCGCGGGTGAGTTGTCTGCGGACTTCAACTTCAGGCGACTCAATAGATAGATTTTCAGATATATTGGTAAAGGTGAGCGCAACGCTTGCTCTTTGAGAGGGACTAAAATTAGCACCGCCATTGAAAAGGAGGTCGCGCATATTCGTACACCGTAGCGCACGGGCACTCTGTTCACCCAGTACCCACCGAATTGCATCGGAGACATTACTTTTTCCACAACCATTAGGACCAACTATTGTTGTAATCCCCGGCTCCAGTATCAGTTCAACCTCTTCGGCGAAACTCTTGAAACCACTGACTTTGATGCTATTTAAGAGCAAAGGTAACCTCCTACCAAAATAAACCGTTTTTTATCACACATTCTTATCTTAACGTTTTATTATTACATATTTAACCTAATAACTATTACGTAAAATATCTGAATCGGGTTACATTACGGATTTAACGCCCTCGCAAGTGTCAGTACATCAACTTCAATTGGGTCAACGTCCCATAAGACCTTTACTGCCTCACGAACGGTAGCACCTGTGGTGAAAACATCGTCAAGAACAAGGATACGTTTGTTCCGCACAATCTCTTTCTTCTGTAGTTCAAATGCCCCCACAATGTTTGTTTGGCGTGCTTCCCTATCCAAACTGCTCTGCGGAGACGTGTTCCGATGCCGAACCAGGGCATCTGTTACAACTTGAATCCCAACATTCTTAGCAATCCCGTTAGCAAGCAGAGTAGCTTGGTTAAAGCCGCGTTCACGCAACCGTTTTTTATGAATCGGAATTGGCAGGATGAAGTCGTAGTCTGTGATGTCGCAATCGTCAGGAATGTAATCCATTGTCAATTGGGCGAGCGGTTTAGCGAGTGATGTTCGCTTCTCAAACTTAAAGAGGTGTATCGCTTGCTGGAGGGCTGATTCATAAAAAGCAATCGTGCGTAACTTCCCATAAGGTGGCGGCGTGGTAGCACATGCATCACACTTGCCTTTAGCATTTGGAATCCCGCACATTTCACACCAAGGCGGTTCAATTAACGGTATATCATCCCAGCATGCATCGCACATATAAGGTACGGATTCAAGTCCGATCTGTTTTTCGCAGACTCGGCATTGTGCTGGATAGAGAAACGTGATTGCTGTTTCAAGTGTTTGTTGGAGGATATTTGGTCGTACTTGCATTAGGTGTTGTCGTTGATAGAAACATGATATAACTTATCAGTGGTTATTCGTACGTTGAATATTGCCATTTTTATGGCAGACAACAAAATCAGTTTTCTGATTTCGACTAACCTGCCGTCCATACGCCACAGCATCCTTTTTGGTGTCAAAGTGTTTCAACGCTCTCAAAGCATTGCCCCGTACTACATCCCAACCTCCGTCAGGATTGGCAACGACGTAATGTTCTTTTTCAGTACGACCGTACATAACAGCCTCTACTGAACGTCGAACTTCAACCCTTGAGAGTTTCCCTCGTTTAGGAGTACTTTTAACGGTTCTTTTTCTTGCCATTGTAATCACCTTCCTTGTCATTTTATAATGGGTGATTTCATGAATTGTCAATTACTTATTCTTCCCAAGGGTTTTCAACAGGAATTGGTTTACTCGGTTCTTCATATATCAACTTAACCCGTATTGTGCCCGATTCATGTGGTGGCGGCGTGTCTATGACAGCATCCAGGTTAAGGATATCTCCCTCATCATAAAATGGAAAGGCGCGGCGTTGCTCCTGTTTTTCGCTGGTTGTATTTGTATGTTGTGGTGTTTTCATGATATTTACCCTCCTTTTGTCCACAATTTTAACATGAGTCAAGATTTAAATCGCTTACCTAATCGCTTACCTAATCGCTTACCTAATCGCTTAATTCCCGGATGTATTTAGTTCCTCTACCTTTTCCTACCACGGTCAATAAACCTTTATCTGTCAAATCCCTTAGTTCCACATAAGCAGTTCCACGTGAGACACGGTTGATCTCTACATACTCTTTTGTCACAATTTGCCCATTTTTTACTACATGAAACAATGCATTCTTTTGGCGTTCGTTCAAGTCTTCTGAAATGTCATCAATTTCTACAATAGTCATCTCTTGAATCGGGGAATCAAAGATGACTTTGGTTTCAAGTGGGTGCAGATCGAAACGTGGTTCTTTGTTCTCCGACTGCTTACACAATCTTTGCATCATTTTGATTCCAGACCCGTACCGTTCCACAAAACCAACATCATACATCAATTGACTCAAAATGGGGTTTACCGGTCTGTGGATAGGTTTGTGCGGGCTAACGTCTTCTGGGAAACTACCAGGATTAATAATCTCTACTCGGTCATCAAATATGAAAACTCGCACATCAGCTGGTTCTTGATAATTTCGATGGATTAATCCGTTGATAATTGCTTCCCGCAGCGCCTCAAGCGGGTACTCAAATTTATCGTCTCGTTGAAAACTTTTTGAACCGCGAAGACCGAGTAGTCGAATATTTTTTCTTATGAATTCCTCAGCAATGTTTACGATTTCCCAGAGCGCTCCTGAACAATCAAGTCGATCAATGACTGGGTGGGTAACCGATGTTCCCCTGAATCTGACGACTCGCAACTGGGCATTTTGGAAAAATCTTTGCGGGTGTTTTCCAAAAAAGAGAATCCCCGCATGGGTGGGTGTTTCTTCTTCACTAATACAGTTAATGTTTCTCAACAAGTCTGTTACAGTCATGTTTTGCGGTTGCGCTACGTTGCGGCTCGCTTCTCGATGGCTTAGGTACCATTGGATCTTTTGATCATCTATATCGTCACTTCTTGCACTCACGACTGAGAGTTGATCCCACGTTTGCCCTACAGACTTGAGATGCATTTGAGCAATCTCTTGTGGAGACATGACTCGGTTGCTGTTCCCTACCCTCTTATAGCATATCCCCTTAACAGAGACAGGTTTTATTGGAGACTCCGTAATTCGTACTAACAGAACTGATTTTCCCTCTACGTCAACCGATTCAACATCCATAACCACCCGCGGATCAATCGCTTGCGAAATCCTGTTTGCCATATTTGTTAATGTTTCTTTGCCAATAGTAATTCCAGTGATTTCGCGATTATCAGAAACACCGATGAGAATGACACCTCCACGGGTATTAGCAAATGCAGCAGCCGTTTCAATAGCTTCTTGGTTGAGCCTTTCTTTAAATTCGGCCGTGCTATTTTCCCCTTGCACAATGAGTTGTTTGAGTTCTGCTATTTCCATAGTTTGATAACTGTTAATTCTTTTTTCAAAATTTTCAACGGAGAACGGTTTGTTATATCTCTTGCATACAATTTTAACAGGAGCGGGTGATTAGTGCAAACGATTTAAAGCCTACCTTCACCTACATCAATTCCCCAAACCCATACGATACTTGATGTCGTAGTTGATAATGAAATCTAATTCCTCGTCCGTAAAACCGTAGTGTTCGGCAAGCACAAGGTCAATTTTGTCAATCGTTAGTTTTGATTCAGAATTCTGATATTTAATAGTTTGTGAGGTTCCTCTTGTTTTACTCTTAATTTCGTACTTTATAGCATTTCCAAGCAGCTCCTGTTCCAGGTCTTCAGCAAGACAGATCAATTCTTTTTCAATAAACTTATCTGTAGGATAATTGAACTTAAAAGAAAATATCATGTAATCTTTCAAATTAAACAAGTCGTAGTTAATAAAATAATACCACCAAAAGAGGCTTGAACTTAAAATACCCATGAATACTCTAGCATCGTACGCACCGTCAAAGTGAGCTACTTTATTACTTAGAGACTGTGTTTTGAACTCAGTATTAAGGAAAGTCCACCAATATCCACCACCGGCTGTGCGATAAGCAATAATATTCATCAACTTCTGGTTTTGGGGTGATAGATAATATCTTATTTCTTTATGTGTTTGATATTTTTCGAGTATTGAGTTTTCAAGGTCATTGCCAACCTTTAAAATATGTTGTTGATGAGATTGTGATGACAAAGAAAAGACTAAATTATCAAAAAGTATATCCCTTGCTTCAGTACCCCACCTTATTACAGAAGTAGTGTAAATTTTTTCTTTTTGTTCCTTACTATTTTTGATAAGAAAAATTGACAAGCGTTGTAAGACACCTTCAAATAGTTGGGCAGGGCGCTGATGAAAATTTGAAACGTGTAATATTGGGTAATTTTTTATAAAATTTTGGAAATCCTGCATACTACGATTAGAAAAAGCACTGATTGGAATAATCATACCGCAAAATCCATTTGAATTCAGAAGTTTTAAAGCCCCTTCAATGATAAATGTATACAAATTTCCACAACTCTCGGTCTCATATCCTATTATCTTGTAATCCTTCTTTACCTTACTATACTTCACATAAGGCGGATTACCGATAATCACATCAAACCCGCCATCTTGAAGAATCCCATAAAACGCAATAAACCAGTGGAAAGGTTTGTGTGAATCTAACCAGTTCTGATAATCAGATTGATTGTTTACATCAACATCATATATGTCAGCAAGGTATTCATTGAGTTCATCTTCTAATGTCCCAAGTTCACTCTGCAACACCGCTTTATCGGCTTGTGTTACCGCACCGCCCAATTCCATTTGCTGTTGACGAAATAGGGTGAATCGCTCCTTAATATCCTCTGCTTTCTCTATGATGAGCTCCATCGTATCATCAAAATCAAGTCTACCGGAAAATGCAGGCTCTATCTCAGCATCAGTCGCAAAACCGACAAGCGTATTCCCTGCCTGAATGTTAAAGTCAATGTCTGGCAGCGGTTCAATCTGTTTCACATCCTCAATCTGTGCCACCATTTTGAGGAAAAGGCGCAGCTTGCAAATCTCAATTGCCTCCTCCATAATGTCTACGCCGTAGAGGTTGTTGATAATGATAGATTTGAGGATAAAATAATCACGGTTAGGATGCTCTGCTATACGGTCAAGGATTTGGCGGAAGTCGTTGTATTTGCGGGAGGGTCGCGATTCGGAGATCGCTCCTACCTCGTCAAGGAAAACTTGCATTCGGTCAAGGCACGCCTCGTAAAACGGTTCAAGGATATTCAACGCGGCAAACAGGAACGCCCCAGAGCCGCAGGTCGGGTCAAGCACTGTCACCTCAGTGATGGCTTTCCAGAACGCACGGAGCAGTTCAGGTCCCTCGCAATTTTCAAGCACATCCTGTGCAAATTGACGGATATTCAGGTTATAGGTAATCAGGTCGTTGATATTGTCTATCTCTCCGTTTTCAAGTTTGGCGCGGACTGATTTGCAACGTTGCTGGCGCGCAACCACCTCTCGCCAAATTTCTGCCGGTAAAGCGTATTCATCGTCACCAGCGGGTGCCAGTGTGTTCCATTCTGTGCGTTCAGACACATTATCAATGCCAACAGCAATTTCCGCTGGCAAATCCAAATCCACACCTTTTTTGACTGCATCGTAGATATACCTATCCGGGTCTTCTTGTAGCAGTTTCCAAACGGATGCATCGCCTTCAAAAGCAATTTTGCACTTCTCCCGCGCTTTATCAAAAAGGAACGGAATGATGGTGTTTTTGCTGATGTATTCCGTGATATCCTCTTTGGTATAGTATGCACCCATCTGTTTCTGGTTGATATATTTTTCAAAGATGTAGCCAAGCACATCGGGGTTAATTTCGTTGTCGTTTTTGAGTGGGCGGTCATCAAGGTGCCACTGGTATTGCTCAAAGAACGCAAAAAGTTTTTCAAAGGCTGTGTCGGGAATTTCAATGGTTCTATCGTGAATTACTTCAAGCTGATGTTTTTGGAAGATGCCGCCGTTGAGGTAAGGGATTTTTCCGAGTAAGTTTTCCATTCCCTCTGATCGATCATCTTCAGGTTTCGCAAATCCCTCAAAAAAGAGTGGACACAGAAAATCCTTGTAGTATTGATCCGTGCCGTTCTCTTGCGTTTCCCTTAGCTTCGTTTGCAGATAGTTAATATCACTATTCAGAAAACCTTTCTTTTCAATGAAGTAGATGAACATGAGGCGATTGAGCATCACCAAGACGTACCACTTTTGCATCTCTTCATCGGGAATCCCGCTGAGAAATTCGAGAAATGCGTCGTGTTCTTTTTTGAAATGGTCATAAAACTTTTTGGTAACCTTTTCAACGTTGAAGGCAGATTGAAGCCTTTGGATCACGTCAAGGATTGAAGTTTGTTCTTCCTCATTAAAGCTAAAGGCTATAACACGCAGCTTTTGGATAAGGAGTTCACCGGACTGTTTGAGATTGTAAGTAAGTTCACGGCGTTTAATGGTCTTTCCCCGCTCTCTGCTTGCCCATTGCCAGATTTGTTTAGTTTGTTCAGTGTCTGTGTAAATTATCAAGTTCTCATGAGAGGATTTTGCAACCTCACGGTGGATCTTTTCTCGAATTTTACGCTCTGGTATAAGCCCATCAGATGTTGCTGAGCAGTGAAAGACTACTACCCCACATTTATGTGCAATTGCAGTTGGAACATATTCACTTTCGTCCATAGGAACGTTCAACGTTTCGGTATGTTCATCCCAACCGAGTTCCTCAATAAAGAGGTCTTCAAATTTGAATTCTTTGAGATATTGACGTGTTCTTTGAAAGTTTATTTGCATAAAGGTTCCTCGCGTGAACATACTGCATTGAATTGGTATATAGATAAGATTGAATCTATTATAATTTATACATCTCTACCTGTCAAGTAGCGGTCTATTGCCTGAGTCCAAGCTTATAGAATTTCCTGATCTACAAATACATCAATACGCGTAAGAAATTCTGTAGTGCTTGTTACTGTTGGTTTAGTCATTGTTGGAAAGTCCTAATGAGCAAACAATTTTCGGGTCTTGCATTTTGCGTTCTTCTTCAACAACACAGAGTCGACCTTCGTTCCACATCTTAATCACTTTCGCTACAAGGGCTTCGTTGGAAATACCACTGCGAAGTTCACGGTTGAGATTATCAGTAGCCACTGGACGCAAAGGGTAACGGTAGATATTTTCTATAACTTGTTTGAGTTCGGCAGTATCAAATGACGTTCCTTCAACCTCTGAGACGTAATCCTTCAGACGTTCATAGGTCCGAAACCGCGCTCCCGAAGGTCTGCCGAGTTGACCCCCAATTGATCTCCCCTCAGAGACAATAAGTTTTGCCGCTTCTTCTACAAGTTGATGGTGTTTCTCAAGCGGTTGTAGTGCTTCTGTCTCTGGTTCGCATGCTGCGGCTTGCAGAATGGTAAACTGAGATTCCGTTACACTTTCTCCATTTTGATCAATCCATGCAAGCGCGTCATTATCTTCTCCAGTACGGATATAGACCAAAGCACCTTCTGGCTGCGTATCTGAAGGCGTGTGTGATTTGGTTGAGTACACAACAGATGGGAGTTTTGTGATAATTTTTTCCAAGCCTGGGTCTTCAGTAATAGCGTTTTTCCAAATCTGGTAAGCGTGAGAAGCAAGATCAACATCGTTATCCATATCATCGTCAAGTAGACCTGCTTCCTCATTATATAAGTTAATGATAGCTGTGTTACCATCTTCCCCGTCATCTTCAAAAAATGCCTCATCTGTGCCGACAACTTCAGCGTTCTCTTGGAGCCGTGCTCGGACGCGTCCGCGCAGGTTTATGATACGTTCAACACCTTCCGCAGGTAGAAATGAGTAGCACAGTATTTCTTCTGCAGTTTGTCCGATTCTGTCAACACGTCCAGCGCGTTGGACTAAACGTATAATTGCCCACGGCAGATCGTAGTTTACAACGATCGCACAGTCTTGTAGATTCTGGCCCTCACTCAGGACATCCGTGCTGATGAGGAGACGCAATTCATCTTCTGCTCTGTAAGCACCTTTTCTGTTGTTGCTAACAGGACTGAATCGGGTTGCCAACTGCGTAGGATTAGCAGAGTCCCCGGTAGCTGCTGCTAAGTGAGTCAAACCGCGTTCATCTAATGCGACTTTTAGATAATGTACAGTATCCGCAAATTGGGTGAAAACTAAAACCTTTGTATTGGGATGTGTTTGGGTTAATAGTTCCTCAAGAGCGTTAAGTTTTGCATCTTTTGTTTCATCCCATTCACCGTATTGTTGTAAAATCTGAATGAGTGCCTCCGCGTCTTCAGTGAGTTGAGCTTTTAGAATTGGCAGAAATAGGTCAGAACGGATCCACTTAAAACGAGTTCTGTACTTTGTCAAATAGAATTGATAAATAATAGCAGCGCGTTCTTTGTACTTTTCAATTGTATACAAATTGGAATGAGAATCGGCTGTATCAATTAATTCGTCATCCTCATCATCTGAAGCAGCTGAGATAAGGTTGACATCGTCGGTGTCTGCATCGCTGAATCGTGTATCAAGCATGGATGCATCAAGTCCACCGATTGGAAATGGTTTGCCGTTTTCAATTGCATACAAAAAGATATAGTTTCGTAGAATATGCCGATCAACAGACTGTAAAAATGCTTTTCCACTACTTTCAAGCCGTTTGAATAGATTAGTTCGACAAAATCCCATCAACCGTTTTCCACCACGTGATAGGTCTTGTAATCGTTCTTTTTCAGCTTCGGTGGGTGGTTCTGCTGGTGCATCGTCAATGTAATTTGCAAGTCCATAACGTGCCAAGTTAAGTCTGTTTATGATACTCACTACATTATCTGAATATAATTGTGCATAAGTGTCATCAGGATCTTTCTCGTCTATTGTGAATTTAACCGTTTTTGGTGCGCGGGTTGGGAAATAGGATCGTGTTCCATCTGGAAATAGTAAGTATTTCCTTTTTGTTTCGGTATCCTCCTCAGCATAGTTTTGCATAATGAAGCTGCGTGTTCTTCGGACAAGATACCGCCGCATCAATTCACGCCAGTCGTCAATGAATTCACTATGTTCAAAAGCAGCAAGGGTATGAACACCGCTTTGGTGTTTACGAATAAATTCGGTTTCACTACCTAACGCTTTTATGTATTGTTCTGGTCGAATTCCGAGGTCCTTAGTTTCATCAACAAAAAGGCGTAGTTGATTTGAGAGATCAAGAAAGGTTTTGTTGTAGGGTGTTGCAGATAGGAGAATAACCTTGCTATCATTTTCATAGATATATTCCTGAATTGCCCGGTAACGTTTACCTTCACGGTTTCTGAGGTTGTGACTTTCATCAATCATCACAAGTTTATAACGCTGTTCTCTTGGTAATTCCTTTATGACCCTACTTAATGAAAGTACCTTTCCACGCATACCATATTCTTCACGATAGTGTTCCCACATGCTAACAAGATTCTTTGGACAAATAATGAGTGTTTTCATGCCGTGATCATCTTCCTGTATACGTGCAAGTGCCGTTCCCATCAGTGTTTTTCCAAGACCAACCACGTCTCCAATTAGAACACCGTCTCGTTTGTTAAGGTGATGTGCTGCAATTTTAACGGCGGCTGTTTGAAAATCAAAAAGCTTATCTTGAAAATCGCTTGGAATCTGAAAATCATTCAATCCTGCCCGTGCTTCCTGAGAAAGATGATACGCCATTTTGATATAGATGTGGTATGGTGGAATAGGTTTTTCACGCGCCCAACTTTCTTCAATAATCTCTATTAATTCTTTGGATATGTCAATGCATCGATTGTCGGTCCATCTATCTTCAAACCATGCCTCCAATTTCTGACATGCATCTGAATCAAGCACATCTATGTTGAGTTCTCCTTGTTTTGATAGTCCTGCCATCGTTAGGTTGCTACTGCCGAGATAACCCACAATAGGTGCGGCACGGTCTTGTCGGTGAAGTAGGTAAAGTTTGGCATGGAGGGGATGTCGAAGAAATAAATTTACCTTCACCTTTTCTGCACGAAGTTGGTGTGCTAATTGTCTTAAACCGATTTCATCTTCATGAGTAGGTATACCAACGGTTAATTGTTCGCGAAATTCTTCTGCTAACCTTTTTTTGAGACGGAGAGCTGTCTGGTTATCTATTCTGTCGGAATCTTTAAAAATACGTAAAGCGTGACGTAACTCATCATCAGGGAGGCGCTGCATGCCGACGAGTAAACGGCAGCATTCGCCATCGCCACCTTGCCAATTTTCAATGTAATTTGCGAGTCTTCTCCATCCTCTGAGGTTAAAGTATCCCACACAAAAATCTGCATGGGTAGAGGACTCGAGAGTTTCTTTCAGTGCTTGTAAGAGCCGTTGGTCAATGTTGTCAAATATCCGTGGCATATAAAGTATTCCTTTTTTGGTTATTTGTTTAGGGTAAAACCTCTGAATAAGGTTTTACCCCGAGTTGAATAAGTGCTTTATTTGATGATGAATCAAAAGTGAAAACTGGTTTTCCCCATTTCAATATTGTTTGTGTGAATTCTAAAGTTTTACTGTCTTCAGCGGCATGTGCAATGAATATCTTACTTGCAAGTGCTGCTACGAAAAGATTGCGTGGGCGCGCCAATAAAACAGACTGCTGCGGTTCATTTTCAAATATAGATAAGATTAGGAGTCTATCTTCAGATAACCTCTTTTGGCAGTCGGAACTTAGCCATTGCATTTTTTCAATACTCCGTGCGGGACTTAAAATTATCGGTTGTGAACCGCGCAACAATACCCTTAAACATTCCTTTTCAATTGGGGAATGAAATCCACTGATTGTTGAGACACCTACCTCCTTGAATTCCTGAGCTAAATCGTGTGTTTTCAAGATAATCTCGGCAGGGCATTTACTGGAGCAGAATAGTGCCCACAAATCGTCTTTTGAGGAATTGCTTTTATGAGATAATAGGTCTATATTTCCACGTGCCCATATCACTTCAGGCGTATCTGCTTTTAAATATGTACCTATTGATGCAGGGAAATTTGTGTCTTTTTGTGTAATAGGGTGAATTATCTGTGTCACTTTCCTAATTCTCGGAATGTTCATAAATATTACTCATACTATTTTACCAAAAGTTACCGCTTCATGCAAGTTGTCTAAAAAAACGAAAATCTATTTGAAATCTGCAAAAAATTATGTTACAATTCAAAATCAACAGGAGGGAAATATGAAAGTAGGTATAAGAGACGGGATGTTACCTGTTCCGTTCGCAGAATCGTTTAAGAAGGCAAAAGAGATAGGATTTGACGGAATTGAACTTTGCATGGGAGTAAATTATCGAGAACACACGCTTTGGCAAGAAGGCGGGATTGACACGGTAAATAAACTTGCGGAAGAAGCGGGTATTGAAGTATCATCGCTGTCACCGGGTGGTTTTACAGCATTTTCTTTTATGAATCCAACAGATAGCGTGCGCACCGAAGGCATTGCGAAGTTGCAATATCTTGCGGAAACATGCCCAAAATTAGGCACAAATGTTATTCTCGTGCCATTTTTTGGTGGTGGCCAAATACAGGATGAGCATATCACCGACCCGCGTTTCCTTGATGGCGTAAAGGCTGCTGCTGAGACCGCTGAAAAACATAACGTCTTTCTTGCGATTGAATCTACATTGAGTGCAGACCAACACCAACAGATTATTGACCAAGTCGGTTCAAAAAATGTCGGTGTATATTACGACATGGGAAATGCGACAAATTTCGGCTACGACTCTCCATCCGAAATTCAAAGTTTAGGCAATTCAATTGTACAAATGCATATTAAAGACACAGGGGGCAACCACGCTGGCGAAGGTGATGTTGACTTCCCCGCAGTTTTTGAATCAGCACATGCGATTGGCTACGATAGTTGGTTTGTCTTGGAAACACCAGGGAAAGATGACCCGATCGCGTCCGCCGCGAAAAACATGAACTTTGTCAGGAACAATTTTTAAACTTTGGTAGATTGTGGCTGTAGGGTGTTGCTATCGCCCTATAGAAAACCGAACAGACCTAAAGATAGAACACTTTGAAATAATCAGTTATCTACAAGAACGCGCGACACCTTGCATTGGCCACTTGGAGGGTTGGAATGAGCAATCAGAAATTAGTTGTCCCACAATCAGAAGCCAAAAAACTACTATCACTTCCCACACGCGAAGCAGAACAACTTTTCCAAAGTTACGAAAAAGAACAACAACTTGAAATCATCCGTGCAACCCGAAATCCAAAACAACGAGAAGAATTATACTATCTGGTGCCAGACTGCACAGAATTAATTCAGGATAGTCCCACCGAAGATGTCCTACAGGTGCTTGACACACTTCTCGGAACAGGACTCGCCTGCGGTTTATTACCATGTTTATCTAACGAACAATTTGAAGAAATTATTGACATTGCGGTTTGGCGCGATGGCAAATTAGATGAAAATTCGTTGAATTTATGGCTTTTTGAACTATCTGAATGTGAGAGAGACGACCTCAGTCGGTTCTTGGGACAAATTGATATTCGTATCCTTGCCGGTCTCCTCAAAAGTCGTGTTAGCTTGAAAGGTGCTCTTGGTGCAATGCTGATAGATGAAGGGATCATTGATCCAAGTTCTCCATCAATAGACTGTAAAGATGAAAAAGCCAGAGCGATTCTCAATGCGATATGGGAGGCGGATGCAGACCTCTTCAATCAACTTATGCGAGAAATGTTCGCTATTGACAAAGAAGCGGATGCAGACAAGGAATTAGTTTCTGCATTAGAAAAGGCTACTGCAGAAAGGGCTGAACGGGTCAAAGCACGTGATAGTGAGGTAGGTATCAGCGTCACCGAATCTGATCTGAAGCAGCAAGTTGATCTGGATTCTCTCGAACTTGCCGAGGATGAAGAGGAGAATGCAGACGAGTAAATTTTCCCTTGTTGCTGATGCTGTCATTGATGGGCAGTCTTTCTTGGCACGAACGATACTGCACGGCGATACCCTCGGCAGAGTTGACTCCAAAAAATCGGAGACGCTTTCCGAGGACATCGCCGCGCTTGCACATAAACTGATCACTATGAAGGTAGATGATCTTTCGAATGAGTCGGAACTCCGCGCCCAGATTCAAATCGCTTTTGCATTGACGAGTTTAGGTTTAGAATACGGCAGCAAGGGAAACTTAGACAAGGCAGTTAGCGTGCTACTTGCGAACCCCATCGTCAAGTTTTTCCAAATCGGTAATACGCT
Organism: Candidatus Poribacteria bacterium; assembly: GCA_028824685.1. Taxonomy (GTDB): domain Bacteria; phylum Poribacteria; class WGA-4E; order WGA-4E; family WGA-3G; genus MSPOR6. The sequence goes on along the minus strand of JAPPCZ010000105.1, from coordinate 31,731 downwards.
CACGGACACATTACTGAAAAAAGCCAGTCATATTCTTGAACATGCCATAATTGAACCAGATGAGTCCCTTTCCCACCTTGACATTGACAGCATCCGTATATATAACCATGCCGAAGCGGAATTTTTAGACGCTTTAGCATCGTATAATACAACTATCACCTCAGCACAAGTAACAATCAAGAACAACCATCCCCCGCGAACATTCACTAATCTATCTGATATGGAGATCATCCGCCAGCAGTTGGACTACATTGAAGCGAGATGGGCTTATGTCCAAGCATTGCCGCTTGAAGATATTTTTACGATTGACCCGCCACTTAGCATCGCTGTTGACCCAATTCAAATGTTAACCCTCAGTTTAATGGCAAATTTGACGGTGTATTTTCAACCTGATTTGCAGTTAGAAGTTGACACGCTTTCCGATTTCCGAGACATCATCTATGATGAGGGCAGTGGTGAGATTCGAGAGGCTCCACGTCAGCGTTTGTTAGACTGGATTGCAAACTATCTTGAACAGGAAAACCAGTCTGAAGAGGTAAAAAGGTATACTGTGGCTTATTGGGATGCCTGCTTACAAGAGATGGTGGAGCCAGATTCCGATTTGGAGTTGTTGCTGTGATGCATTTCCTTTGGTTTTAGTTCAACCCACCCTAAGACGTGGAGAGACGCTTTCTTCTTGTGGGAGGGTTTTGTAAGCTCAATTTCTTTGTAGGAGCGACCTCCTGGTCGCGACCGTATTACAGTGGATTCTACAATTAACTTTACATCTGATCTGTAGGAGGGAACTCCGATTCCCGACTATTAGGAGTTTCGTCGCTATTCGGAGATCGCTCCTACAGAATATATGTAAACTTATTTACACGAGTTGTGCTAAATAACTCTTGGAAAAATATTATTTCACATAAGCAGAACGTTTTGTCCGTGTTTCCTATTGTTGATATGCTCTTCAGTCCCATAGGGACGATATGTTTATAGAAGTGAGACCAACATCTCTCTTTAGTCCTGTAGGGACGATATGTTGTATTTTATCGTCCGAGTTGATTATGCACATATCGTTCCTACGGAACTCAATTAAGGTGGTGTTAACGTTTTCTATAAACATACCGTCCCTACGGGACTGAATGCATATTGCAAATAATAAAGGGCATAAAGACAACGCCTAAGTGGGAAAAGTAACACATACCACAATAACAGTGAGTTTGTTTTCCCAAAAACTTTACATACCCCTAACCTGAAAGCAGGTTGCATAACTCGTCCACTTGTGCTATTATACTTTCACATAAATTAAGATTGTAGGAGCATTGCGGTATTCGCCAATGTGTGGAACCGTATATAAAAAATGCAATTAGAAACTGCAACGTTTGGAGCAGGCTGTTTTTGGTGTGTTGAGGCAGTTTTTCAGCAGGTGGAAGGCGTTCACAAGGTTGTCTCAGGCTATACCGGTGGCACGACTGTAAATCCAAACTATCAAGCTGTCTGTGCGGGGATGACAGGACATGCAGAGGTGGCGCAAATAGAGTTTGACCCTGAAGTGATTTTTTTCAAAGAACTCTTGGAAGTATTCTGGCAGACACACGATCCAACGACATTAAATCGGCAAGGAAACGATGTCGGCACACAGTATCGTTCTGCAATTTTCTATCATTCCGAAGAACAACAGCGTATTGCCGAAGAATCAAAAGCGGAGATGGATAAATCGGGGACGTGGGACGACCCAATTGTCACAGAGATCACGCAGCTTGATGTCTTTTATCCTGCTGAAGACTACCACCAAAACTATTTCCAGTTGAATCCCAGGCAACCGTACTGCCAATTCGTAATTCACCCGAAGATGAAGAAGTTCACGAAGGATTTCAAAGATAAACTCAAATCCAGCTAAGGTTTTGTAATAAAGATCGGGAGCGCGTTCTTTATTATGAGAGCCTTTATTTTCTTATTAGGAGGTAAAAATATTGAAACCGAATTTTATAGGTGTAATATCGATTGCAGCATTTTTTCTATGTTTTATCGCGGGCGGTGTGATCTCACAAGAGACAGAACAATCAACAGAAACGGAACAGGCAACACCTGTCCACGTTGAAACACCGCGTCGTGTTACAATTGTTTCAGAAAAGACTTACAACGGATTTTTACAACCGCGTGCCGAAGTTAAGGTCTATGCAAATATTTCGGGTAAAATTGTTGCACTCAACGCGCAAGTTGGACAGAAGGTGACAAAAGGGGATATGCTTGCCCAGATTAACGCACGTGAGGCAGGCATCGCAGCAAAAAAGGCTGAAGTAACATTAAGCGTTGCTAAATCGCAACTTACAACAACAGAAGCAAACGCACAAACGCGGGTAGAAACGCAACTTGTGACAGCAAAAGAAGCAGTGGCGGAAGCAGAGGCAAAACATGAGGAAACAAAATCGCTGGCAGAGATGCGAATTCGTAATAAGTTATTAGAAGCGGAATCTGCCCTTAAGGTTGCCCAGTCAAACTTGGAACGGGCGAAAGTCAGTTCAGAGCAGGGACTGGAACGGGCAAAAACAGAATTCGCCAAAACAACTTCGGATTATGAAAGGGATAAGGAACTTCACGGAAAAGAACTTATAAGCGATAGCGCGTTTGAATCATCGGATACACGTTACAAACTGGGTAAAAGCCGATATGAGGAGGCTGTCGCCTCAGCAAATCAGTTTAAAGATGGGACTGCCCAACTTGCTGTGGAAAAAGCGAAAGCAGAATTGGCAGTTGCACAGAAAATAGTTGAGAGCAAAGGTTGGGAACGTGAAATCGCTGCTGCTGAAGCCAAAGTTACGCAAGCAAAAGCGAACCTTGTTACTGCCCAAAAACTCGTAGACGCAAAAGCATGGGAACGCGAAATTGCAATCTCAAAATCTGCTGTCAGTGAAGCAGAAGAACAGTTGAAACTGGCGCGGGAACAGGTGAACCAAGCGGCTATTGTTTCTCCAATTGATGGTGTGATTACGCAGCAGTACCAGGAACTTGGGGATTATGCCAAAACCGCCGCTTCTTCTGGTCAACCTGTGTATACGGTTGTCGCATTAGATGTTCTCAAAGCCGTTTGGACAGTGCCTGTTAGCGATATAAGCCGAATTAAGAACGGAAATATGGTGCTTATCTCTACGGCATCCGGTATTCAAAACATTATAGGGACAATTGATTTTATCAGCCCGACTGTAAAACAGGGTGAAAACACAGTTGTTGTTCACACCACGCTACATAATTTAGCAGGCATGAACGTTGAAAAGGGTTCTCCTGCACCAATTGACAATAGCGCATTAAAGCCAGGAACATCAGTTACGATCTCTATCAAAACGGGTGAACGAAAAAACGTTCTGCTACTTCCGCGTCGTGCCGTGCTGCAAATTCAGAATGGAAAAGGAAACATCTTTGTTGTTGAGGAAGGTGTGGCAAGCCTAAAACAGGTAAACGTTGGTGGCGTATACGGTAGCGAAATAGAAATAAACTCGCGCCTCGCGCAAACAACCCAAGTGATTGTTGACAATCAACATCAGCTAAAAGATGGGGCAACAGTTTCAGTTATGCGGGATTGAACAATGGTTCTGTTTATATCTTCCCTAAAACATAAACCTGAATGTGTTCCCACTTCCGTTTAGACCGATGCGTTGCAACCCGTCTTTTAAAAAGGTTTTTGCAGACAAAACCTGACTCATCAATTATCGCTTCAAGGTTCGCTATCGCTTTTGGACCGGAGGCATCCGCATAGCCTAATAGCAAAGTGCCATCAGGTTTTAAGAAGTTCGGCACCTGTTCAAAAAAACGTTTCAATGTTTGCTGTTTTTCGTCGTGAATTGCCAATTCTGCTCTGTTTCGGACACGCGCAACTACCCACGGCGCGTTGAAAATGATGATGTCAAATTGGACTGACGGAAACGGATCAAACAGATCTCCTGGTGGTATAACCTGCACATTGTCCGTATTTGGAAGCAGGCGTTGAAGGTTTATTTTCGTCGTTGCTACCGCCTCTGGAAGTAAATCAGAAGCATATATTTCCGCTTCTTCTCCTAACTCCTGCTGTGCAAGCAGTGTTAAACACCCACTACCACAACCGATGTCTGCGACTATCGCTTTACTATCTAAGTTTTCATTCTGCACCCTTTGCAATGCCTCTTGAAAGCATTCAATTGTTTCTTGAGAACGTGGCGCGAGGACATTTTCAGACGCAACGAGGGAGGCGCCTAAGGCGTGAATAGGATATGTTTTTTCAAGCGCGTTTTGAATGCGTTGAATAGTAACGACAGGCACAAGAAAAGGATAATCTTCATTAGCATTTGGCGGTTCACCAATCAACTCCAATAAATGAGGTAAAACGGGAGCAGGTTCAACCTGTAAAATACCCTCATGATTTGCCCAACACATCAGTTTAGACAGTGCTGCTTCTCTATCCTGTTTCGGATTATAGCGTTGATGTCGTGACTTGCCTCTCTCAGATCGGTCAGTATTTGACGCGGATAATTCCTTTTTGTGTCGCTGGATATAGTCCATTACGGCTGTAATTTGTTCCCATTCCCCTGCAACAACAGCAACACCACCGCGCTGAATATGCGTGAAAACCCGTCCGAGATACACCAACTCTTGATTGGAAAACAACTTGACACGTGCTCGTGCAAAGACTGCTTCCCGACATTCAGCAGGGACATAGACTTCTCCGATAGAACTGATAGAATAGAATTTGTTCATTTACGCTCTATAGTGTTTTATCCACTTTCAAATTGTTAGTCACGACAATAATCGGGAATCAGAGTTCCCTCCTACAAAGAATTGTTAGTTACGACAATAATCGGGAATCAGAGTTCCCTCCTACAAAGAGTTGAACACATTAGTAGGAGCGATCTCCGAATCGCGACTTTTAATCCACAATTTAGACTGGACTGTCCAGTAGTATTAGCGAACTGCCACAACCTTCCCAGTCTTCACCGATTCCGCTTCTTTGTAGCATAGCAGGAGCGCATCTCTTGCGCCAATACCGGACAACGCCGTAGGTTCTTCCTGTTTATCAATGGCATCAACGGCATATTGTATCTCAGCGGTAAACGCGTCAATTGGGTCAACTTCTCCCAAATCTACTTGCTCAACTGTGCCATCTTCTGTGATGAGTGTCAGCGGCACTGCCGTAGACGGTTCACCAGCAAGGGTAGAGAAATCAAACAGTAGTGTGGCTTTTTCAAGAAAAATCTCAAATCCATGCGAAAAGGCTCTCCCTCTTTGTGAAATCGCACCTGATGAACAGCTTACCGTTAGTTCCCTATCGTTGTAGATATATTGTGTTGTCAAAAAGTCCAGAAAATTCCCGCCTGCCAATTTGCCCTGTGAAAACACAGCACCAGGAACGCCACAGAGTAGTTGAATAAAATGTGTGTCGTGAATATGTAAGTCAATGCCAGGCCCGCCACTCTTTTCAATGTCAGCGAGGTCTCGCGACCAGCTCGGTTTAGAGATAATCCTCTTGAAATGTGCACCGAGAAGCTCACCATATTCTCCGCTTTCAACAGCCTGCTTTGCATAAGCATATTCAGCAAAGAAGGGTAGCACATGTGCGACCATAAATTCTTTGTCTGTTTGTTCAGCGAGTTCAACAATTTCATTCGCATCGCCAATATCAATGGAGATCGGTTTTTCAACGAGGGTATGTTTTCCCGCTTGGAGAGATGCGATGCTAACAGATTTATGAAGATGTGTAGGTAAACATATATCAACGAGGTCTATCTCTTCATCGGCAAGGAGTTCGTCAATATCGCTATATTTTCGGATGTTGGAGAGGTCCTCCATCCCGCCGCGAGGTCCAAAGTTACCTTGTATACCGGTCCAATCACCATCAAGTTTTTTGGGATCACGTGTACAGATAGCGACTACTTCTGCACCTGTCCCTCGCTGGATGCCGTAGTAATGAATCATCCCCATAAATCCGATACCGACAATTCCGATTTTTATCATTTTTCTATCCTTATTTCATAGAAGAAGGCACAGATGTCAGATTTTGTAAGAACACCTGTGCCTTCAAAAAATTAATGAAAGCAATCGACTAATAGGCAATACTTCTTTCTTTAATATTGCCCCATGTTGTCGCGACTTTATTTTTCGGTGTCACAGCGAGAAGTTCTCCTCCCATCGCCTGACTGATTTCACCTTCGTCAAGCGCGCGACTCCATATAGCGGCATCGTCAATCATGCCTTTATCAAAGGCGTAATGCCCTCGGTCTTTGGCACAACCAATTCTTAAGTCTTGGTCATTGGTGCCTGTAAACTTAAATGCTTGTGCATGTTCATGTGCCAAATCACCATCAACGTAAACTTTAAAGCTGCTACCATCGTAGGTTCCGACGACATATTGCCATGTTTTTGCCTTGAACGAATGCGGTTTGTTCAAGGAGGGACGGCCACCGCCGCTCCCTAAAAGTATAAATACATTCTTACCGTTTGAAAAAGCACCCATACCGTACGAGGTTTTTTCACCTCCATTATGGCAATTTTTATCGAACCACTGTGCATCATTATTCCACGCTTCCTGATATAACCAAGCTGCCATGGTAATCTCACCGCTGATTTTCAGCTTTTCATCAGCAGGGACGTTCACACAATCCGCACCTTCAGCAGTAATTTTGATCGCATTTCCGTTTTTACCTTTGACAATTTCAGTGTTAGCGACAATGTTTGCATCAAGTCCGTTGCCGGAACTATCACGGATAGTCTTACCGTCAACATCATCAAATGTAAAGTAGACAACGAGATCATCATCAAGTGCTGCCATAAGTGTGCTAACTGTAATTAACATGAATATAGTTACGAGTGAAAACATTATTGAACGTACCATCAGAGTATTCCTCCTATTAAAGATTACAATAAAACTTTATATTTTCCCGTTCCTACAGTGGCAAAAACTCCAGTCTATTTCGTAAACAACTGGAGGGCTTTGTAAGTCCGATTTATAACAGATGACACCAGAATCAACGAAAAATCCTCGTTTTTTTAGTAAAAAACAGTGTTTTTCTGCTCAAAATCCTGTCCGTAGTAACTTCAGTTAATATATCAAAAGGGTATCTAAATTGCAACTTTTTTATTTGATTGGGTGTGTAGAGTTTCTGGCATATAGGTAAAAATCTACTGTTTCTATACACCTGTCGCCCCGCTGGGACTTTCATAAAGCAATGCAAACGGTATGAACACCTGTAGGCGTTCCCCCAAATCAACGGTATGAATGACGTTTAGTCATTCCCCCAAATCAACGGTATGAATGACGTTTAGTCATTCCCCGGGTATGAATGCCATTGGGCGAATACGCCAAATCAACGGTATGAATGCCATTTAGGCATTCCCCGTATGGTATTCGTCATGATTCCCATATAATATTCACATTGAACGGTTTGTTTTTTTAAGAGAAGTTATTTTTGAGAAATAGTATAAGTTCACGATAGCGGTGATAGCTACTATCACGATTGGAATTCGTTACAACTAAAAGTATACCGTACGGTATGTTTTTTCATACCACGGTATGTTTTTTAGATTCGCTCTAAATCCAGTCTGTAATTGGGTTTAGAGCGAATTTTCTGTTGTTGCACTTTTTTTCAATTATGACTTGGACAACTTTCACGATTTTTCAATATTATGGCTAAATTGGTATAATTTTGAGCAACATTCTCTCGTTTATGTTTTGCTTTAGATTTGTGTGCTGGCTGTATTTGTGTTTGGGCAGTGGTTGTGTTTTTCATATTGATATTATACTCGGTTATTGGTGATGGTCAGAGGTTTTTGTGGTGTTCGGAACAATAGATATCCAATATATGGACAATAAGTTTGCAGGAAAAGTTGGGTGTTGCGGGGTTATTTACATTGAACTTCTGTGGGTGTGTAAAGTTTTTGACAAAAACTATCCAACTCTTCTTGTAGGGGCGGTTCTCCGAGGAATGCCTTTGATATTCTGCCAAAGTATTCCTCGGAGACCCCGCCCCACATTTGAAAGGTGAAGAATCCTTAGAAAATTGAACCTATGTGACAAAATATTTACATACCCATTTGATTCTCTCAGAAGTATGTTTGTTATGTTACAAGGATAGAAAATGAAAGAAATGACAGTAAATCATACTCCTACAAACGCCAGGTACTACCCTCATTAATGATTTCTTTTGGGATTTACCTTTAAATCTGGATTCTGTTTACGAAGTCTTTGAATTGGAGCCATGTTTTGAATTGGGTTTTCGCTAATGTGTAACACTCTCAGGTTCTTAAGGTTTTCAAGAGAACTTATATCCCGAATTCTGTTATTCTCCAGTACCAAGAATGTAAGCTGCGTTAAACTTGTGAGTGGTGTAATGTCTGCAATTTTATTATCCCCAATCCATAAACTCTGAAGTTGTGTCAATTGTGAGAGAGGTGTAATATCACTAAGTTGATTCTTGATCAAAGTAAGATAATCAAGATTTTTTAAGTCTGTGAGAGGTGTGATGTCTGCAATTTGATTATCCCCGAGTCCTAAACGTCGGAGTTGGATCAATTTTGCCAGAGGTGTGAGATCGGTGATTTCATTCCCATCCAGCTGCAACCAAGACAATTGAGTTAAATTCTGTAGAGGAGTGACATCAGTAATTTGATTGTCATGCAATTCCAACGAACGCAATTGTGTCAGATTCTGTAGTGGTGTAATATCTCTAATTGAATTTCCATAGATAGATAGAGAACTGAGCGTATTAAATTTTGAGAGAGGTATGATATCATGGATTGGATTTGAACCGAGAGTTAAGCTTTTGAGTGTGGTTAGACCAATGAGAGGAGTGATATTTTTGATTTTATTATGGTCAAGGTTTAACCATACTATATTCGCCAAACCAGCAAGATGGGTAATGTCTTCGATCTGATTATGAGTAAGGGATAACCGTACTATAGACTCCAGACTTGACAGCGGTGTTATATCACTAATTTTATTATGGCTGAGTCTTAAGTCACGAAGAAGCGTCAAATCTGCAAGTGGGGTAACATCACTTATTTCATTATATTGGAGTTCTAAGTGTTTAAGTTGTTTTAAATTACTAAAGGGTGTGATGTCGTGAATTTCGCTATGTGTTAAGGTTAGCTCGGTAAGTTGAGTTAACCCAGCGAGTGGACTAACGTCTTGAATTTGATTCTGGTTATAGCGAGGATCTGGGTTAAGGGCGCTAAGACTTAAATCTTTTAGATTGGTCAAATCCTTGAGTGCTGTAATATCCGATATCTTATTATCACCAAGTGATAAATTCCTTAGTTTCTTTAATTCAGCAAGTGGCGTTATGTCACTAATTTCATTTTTCTCAAGGTTTAAAAAATCAAGATGTGTTAATCTGGCAAGAGGTGTAATATCCACAATTTTATTGTGCGAAATCACTAACCAGTTCAACTGTGTTAAATCTTGTAAGGGTGTTATGTCCGAAATTTGATTTAAAAAAATAAATAAATCATAAAGTTGAGTTAATCCAGCAAGAGGTGTTATATCGCTAATTTTATTATATCCAAGATTTATTCTCCTGAGATTAGTTAGTTCTGCAATAGGTGTTATATCTGAGATTTTGTTTCCACTAAGATCTAATGCTGTAAGCTGCTTTAATCCCGATAGAAGTGTAATGTCACTAATTTCATTATCACCAAGTTGCAAATCCGTAAGTTGCGTCAATCCGGAAAATAGCGTCACAACATCTGCAACATTTCGAATTTTATTGTCCCCAAGCGTTAACTTTGTTAGTTGTGTCAATTCTGCAAGCGGCGTAATGTCCGCAATTTGATTACTGGCAAGCTGTAAGTCTTTAAGCCGCTTTAATTTGGCGAGCGGCGTAATGTCACTGATCTGATTGTAATCAAGTGATATTTCTTCCAGCTGCTTTAATCCGGCGAGGGCAGTAATTTCACTGATCTGATTACTGCCAAGCCACAAACGTGTCAATTGATCTAATTTAGCAAGTGCTCCTATGTCGTTTATTTGATTAGTCCCAAGCAATAACTCTTTGAGTTGTGTCAAATTCGTAAGCGGCGTAATGTCACTGACCTGATTGTGATAGAGAGTTAAATTCGTAAGCTGCGTCAAATTCGTAAGCGGCGTAATGTCACTAACTTGATTTTCCCAAAGGTCTAAGTTCCTGAGGTTTGTCATTCCAGTAACGACTGAAATGTCACTGATTTGACAATTCCTGCAATCCAAGTGTTGAAGTTGTGTCAATCCAGCAAGCGGTGTAATGCCACCAATTGGATTATAAGAAAGACCCAACGTTCTCAGTTGTGTCAATCCAGCTAATGGTGTTAAATCTCGAATTTGATTATTGCCAAGATATAAACTTGTTAAACCCGTCATCTTTTCCAATCCCGTTAAGTCACTTATACCCTTTTCCCATGCATTAATACTCTCCAACTTTTCCAATTTCTTTAGGCGGATCGGTTTATTTGGTTTTAAGTTCAATGCTCTCCGTACAACTGCAGCCAAGTTTGGATCAGGTATCTCCACAGGTTCTGATGCACAACCAACAATCACTATGAGCAATATAAATAAAAGATAATAATTCTTCATCATACTTTTCCTTATCACTTTGAACATCTCTGCTATTTGTCAGATCCCTCGCCAATTTGCAAATCTTCAAAGGGTTTGCCATCGGCATCCGTAATCCGCAAATAGAAACCCCAACTCAATTCTTCATTGCAAACTTTGACAAGAACGGTATTTTTACCTGCCTTGAGTGTTACAGGTATTATATCCCTATCAAGAACTACCCATCCAGCATTTGCTCTCGCAAACACCTCTTTGCCATTTAACCACAACTTGGCTTGATCATCGCTACCAAATCTGAATTGCACCTGCCGTTCGTCAGGAGAAGTGACAGTTGCAAATGTATAAGATACACGCCAATTGACGTTTCTACCGAAGTCGATGAAACCGTCAAATACATCATCCGTAAATTTTTTCCAACTTAATTGACCACCAACCCCTTCATATTTTGCCGTTGTGTCAATCTGCGTGATGTCTTTGCTGATGTATGTGGTGTTGTATCCAATTCCAGCGGTGTTATCAAATGGTCCAAGCACCCACCACGCATCTTCTTGAACGATACCGGTCTGCTGCATCTGTTCCATTGCCGCATCGGGCATATTATTTCTGCTGTAATATTCAACCATGCCGAGATTAACATTCACATGGAAAGTCGGTTCAGGAGAGGGTGCGTTCAACAACTCGTCTGCAGTCTTAAATTTCAAATCCTCAAACGGATTACCTTCAGCGTCAGTGAGCCGCAGGAAAAAATCCCAAGATTGTGTTGAATTGCATATCTTCATAAGGATAGTGTTTTCTCCCTGCTTCAGGGTGACAGGAACGGTGTAACGATCAAGTCTCGTCCCACTTGTTCTATCATGACTAAATACTCGCCTGCCGTTTAACCAGATGACCCCTTGGTCATCGCTATCAAATCGGAAGGTAATTTCGCGTTCATCTGGCGAAATAACAACTGCCCATACATAAGCTGCACTCGCATCGTTGTCACCAACAAAAACATAATGTCCATCTAATAATCTATATTTAGATTTTTTCCAACTGATAAGTCCATCTCTGCCATAGTATTTGGCTGTTGTGTCAATTTGTGTGGTCTCCTCAGGAATATAGGCGTTTTCATAACCATAAGAATCTATGCTCTTGAAGGGGCCAAGCGTTATCCAACGAGTTTCAGGAACAAAACCTGTTTTTGATAGTAGAAAGTTTTCAACATACTCAGTTGTTTCGTTATCACTATAATACTGTGCCAACATACGGTAAGCATTAGCGCGATTACTGGAATCCGCAGATGGAATAGTTTCTATCAACGCACTAAGCATTTGACTGTAACCCGCTTTGTCATTCGCCTTCTTGCCTGCCTCTGCGACGCGTTTCCAAAATTGCTCTGTTGAATACCCTGATGGCACGATGCTAAGCGCATGCTTATAGTGTATGAGTGCGTCTTCAAAAAGTCCGTTGGCAATACATGCATCTCCAAGCGTTGTGGGGTAATAATAATATGAACCTGTATAACTTTGTAATGCACGCTTGGCGAATTTCAATGCGATCTCTGGGAAACGACCTTTATTAAGAAGCTCTTCAGCTAAATTGCGATAATTACTTGCACTCTGTTGCCTGTCAGCCTCTTTCTGTCGAATCTTAATCCACTCAGCGTAGGCAATATCCGCTTTTTCAGAATCCCCTGTTTTTTTGTAGAGATCGCCTAAAAGTTCGTGTAGAACAGCACTTCGCTCCATTTTGGGTTTTATCTCTTCAAGGATAGCGATACGTTTGGACTCTTGCCCATCTTTAGCGTAAAGTTCAGAGATAGCCTTAATCGCAGAATTATGGTTGTCCTGTGTTAGAGACGCATCTAACGCTCGACGGTATACCGCTTCCGCATCTGATGTTTTCGATGATTTCACATAGAACTTTGCCAACAGATCATAATGTTGGTATGAGGTCGGTTCAAGTTCAATCGCTTTTTGATATGCATCGACTACTTGTGCCAATCGTTCCTCTCTTGAACTCTCAAAAATTGGACGCGTATAAGGTTCAAACGTAGCATTTCCAATCAGTTTACCATCATTTCTGTTTTGTGTTGCGTCAGCAATAACACTTCCATTTTCAGCGTTAAATTTCCAGTATCCGACTAAACCGGGTTCATCACCATTGAGTTGTGTGTTCATATCGGCGCGAATCTGTTGTTCAGTCCGCGCAACGTTCCACACACGCACCTCATCAATTTGTCCTACAAAAGATATATGCGCGGATACCTCCTCATAGCTCCACCCAATACGGAGAGGGAATTTGCTTTGATATATCCTTTTCTTTCCTTTAAAATCTCGCTGATTAACCTGAATTCCATCAACGAAAAGTTTGATGATGTCGGTCTCCGTATCCACAACACCTGCAATATAGTGCCAAGTGTTAAGTTCAATGATACTTTTTGGAGAATAAATAGATGCATCATCCTCTCCATCAGGTGATGCTGCAAATTGAATCGATCCATCTCCTTTAAGATTCAGGAAGAAACTTCGTTTTTTGAAATCGGAATCCCACTCATCAGTTTTAGAGACAATGGGGGAATACTCATCTGGAAAATTAGTCGGTTTAATCCACGCTGACACCGTCACCTGTCCCGAAATTTTGTTTAAAGATTCACTATCACCGATTTCTACAAAACTCCTATTTCCATTTAGCTGGAGTGCTGTGCCTTCAACCGCTTCGCCTGTCACGTGCCTCTTGATAGGCATGTTGTCATAGAATTCACCAAGCATTTTAAACCATTGTGAGTTATCAGGTTGAAGTTTACTGATTTTTTCATATTGTTCTACCGCCTTTTTAACTCTGCTTGTTGCTTCGTAATTTTGGGCAAGTTTCAAACGTAAGTTAGCATTTTCAGGATTCGCCTCAACCTTTTTAAGTTGCTCAGGAATCCATTTTTCATAGAGTTTTCCCTCTTTAGCAATTTCCTCAATGGCAGTTTCTGCTCTTTCCCGCGGCCAATCATATCTTGCTACATTTGCCATTTGCCGATATGCATTGACAGCCTCTTCATAGCGTTTTGTCTCACGGTAGCTTTTGCCAAGCATTTCGTGTAAAGTCTCCTGAACAGAACTACCGCTGTAGCTGCGACTTTCAACAAGTGCGGCTTCTGCAAGTTCAATCGCTTGATCATATATTTTGTTCTCAAGGCAGATCGTAGCGAGCGTGCCAATAAACCACATATCATCTTTATCGCTACTGGATTCAAGTGCGGTTGATGCTTTGTTGAACATCTCTTTTGCCAATCCTATTTGACCGCTTCTGTTCAACGCTGCACCTGCATTGTAGAGATTGAGGACATCATTAGGTTGTATCTTGCTGAGCGTCTGATAGACTTCAGCCGACTTTCTAAAATCCTCTCCACTCCAGTAAATCTTAGCCATCATTTTCAGAGTTTTGGAATCCTCTGGATTCTCCTGCTGTTTACTTTTAAAAAGTGTTTGTAAGTCTTCAAGTTTACCTTGATCCTTGTAAGCATCGATTAAACTATCACGTGCCCGGTCAGCATAAGTTCTTGCATAAATACCATTTTGCCCATAACTGATTAATCGCCCTGTAGGATTCGCTTGAATCGCCTTTTCGTGGATCTCAAAAATTGAGTCGGTTTTTCCAAGTTGCATGTATACCTTGAACAAATCACTGGAAATCCTGTTTTTATCATAGGAATCAGTGGTCATATCAAATGCTGTTCTGTATGCTTCAGCGGACTTTTCAAGTTCACCCATACTCAGAAAGTAATTTGCTCGTTCTTTTTGCATCTCAAGTGTGAGCGTGCCTTCATCTTCAGCCTTCTGTAACATCTCTTCCAAATTTCCCTGATAACGATAGAGGTTCATCAATTGCTGCTCAATACCTCTACGATTCCATTCATTTGGCGTGTATTGAATGGCGTTTTTATATGCTTCTTCAGTAGCGGCGATGTCATCATTAAGAAAATAGAGTTCTGCAACTTTCAGATAAACATTTCTATCTCCAGGGGCGAGTTCAATTGCCTTTTGATATGCAGCGATTGCTTCATCCTTCCTATCTTCATCGGAATAGAGTTTAGCAAGACGGACATAATGGGCACCGACTTCCGGCTCTGCTTCAATATACTGCTGAGCAACAGCAAGTGCTTGCTCAAGTTTGCCAGCATTTTGAAAACTATTTACCAGACCGTTTTGATACTTTGTGTTTTCCGGGTCGGATTCAAGTAATATTTGCCATGTTTCAGAGGCTTTGTCATGCTCATTCTTACGTGAATATAGTTTAGCAAGTTGTGCTCGAGATTCTAAATCTTCCGGCATCGTTTCTGAGATGCGTTCAAATATCTCTAACGCTTTCTCCACCTGATTTCGCTGCGCAAACTCTTGTGCGATAGCGCGCTGCATGCTGATACCCATCTCCTGGATTTTCTCAACAAATTGGGGTGAATTGAGATCGCCACGCCGTTGTTTTATCTCCATGAATTGTTCTTGGGCGGTCTCACGTTCCCACGAGGAAGCTGAAAGGTCGTTGATGACTTCTGTGTAGAGCGTTTCAGCATCGTCCCACATTTCGTATTGCATGTATTTTGAGGCGAGTTGTTTCTTTTCATAAGTACTTCTTGAGTTATCCCGCATCGTTTGAATTGTGCCCATTTTACGAAATGCGTTTTGTGCTTTCTCCATCTCCTCTTTCTTGATATATGCTTCTCCCAGTTTCTCGTAGGATGTTGCAAGTGCCCATGAATTTTGGCGTTCAAGTTTCTGAGCAACGGCTTCAAGTAGACGAAATTGAAGGTCATGTGCACCAGCCTTTTCACTTACATCGGCAAGGTTATAAAGCCATTTTGTCTGAACAGACATGAGTGCATCGGCAATGAGTGCGTTGATATGCGAGTTTGCACCTTCAATATCATTCGCTTTTATCTTCATTGATGCTAATAGATATAGCAGTTTTGTGTTTGATGGGTCTTCGGCGAGTTTTGCTTCATATTCTGTAATGAACTGTTCTAATTCACCACTCACCTCATAGTATTCAGCAAGCTTCAAAACAACTGTTGATTGTGTATTAGAGAGGTCACCAGTTTCAGTTTTTTCTCGCAAATATTGAATCGCACTTTCACGACCACCTGCTGCTTCATGATATTCAGCGATTTTCAATTGAAACGCTGTTTGCGATAGTGATGTCTTACCAAGTTCATGTTTTTCTGTTAAATACTGTATCGCTTTTTCAGGTTCACCAGCGGCAACATAAGCGGATGCTAAATCCCGATGCACGTAATCCCATTTCGAATGAACTTCAAGTATCTTTTGGAATATCTCAATTGCGGGTTGAGGTCTGTTTTCAGCCAGACATCTACGTCCGACCTCCACGGTAAGATCGCTACCTGCGTATTGTCCAACAGGCATTATGATGTCCTTTGTAAGTGCAATAAGATCATCTAATTTTCCTGCTGAAACAAACGCGTCTATTGCTTTTCTATAGTCGTAACCAAGTGCAGTTGAGTTGTTTCTGAGAAGAATCGTATATTCGGGCAAGGCTTCTTCTGCCATGCTATTTCGTTCCAGCATACGGACATATCGCAGACGTATAGTGCTGTCATTAGGTCGGAGTGCCAATGCTGCCTTAAATGCTTCTGCTGCTTTTTCAATTTTGTTCGCACTTTCATAGAAAATAGCTAACTTAATTTGGGTTTGGTATGATTCAGGGTTCTTTTCGATCTCTGTAATGAGCAAGTTTTCACGCTTCTGCATATCTTTTGAACGGCTTACCAAATTCGTCGCCCGTCGGAAATTATATGCATACATCATCCGTCCATAGCGGTCAGGTCGGTTTGTAAATCTTAGCGCACGTTCCGCAAGCAGCGCTGCGTCCTGCCCTCTACCGAGTTCACTCAGATGTTCACCTAACTCCATCAGAAAATTGGCATTACGTTGTGTCATTGCTAATACCATCGCTTTTTTCGCTGCAGCGATCGCATACTGCGTGAAACCTGCGTCCTGTAGGTTTTGCGAAAACTGATAAAGTTCTTGTGTACCTGTTGGTGAATTCAAAAGTTTTGCCATCAACTCTCGTAGTTTGACAGCATCACCTGTATGAATGGCAAGCTGCAGGAGTAGATCGTTATATTGACGACGGTTTCGTGGTTCTGCTTCAGCAAGGCCCTCAAGCATCATGAACGCATCCCGAAATTTACCTGCCTGAATAGAGACAATAGCTGCGTTCAGCTTGAGCGTCAGGTCATCCGGGAAATCCTTCTGTAAACTGGAGAGGATCTCTTGCGCCTTATCGCGTTGCTCATCCCACCAATAGCAGTAACTCAACGCTAAACTCGGATAAATACGATCTCTACCTTCTGCTGCATCCAATTCTTTCTGGAATTTTGTGAATAACTTCCCTTGTTGTTCCCTTATCCAAAACTCACGGAAGATTGATTGCAGGTAGCTCAAACGCTGACTATTAAAATAGACGATTGGTGTGGGATAAGTCGTCTGAACGGGTCTATAACCATAATAATATGATGATGACCGCGCAAGTGCATCAACCCGTCTGGGATTCGAACCGGTCGGTTTTGTTCTTTCACAGAAAATCCAAAAGAGTGCAATCGCTTTTTCTGGCTCATCTTCCTCAATGTAGGAGTCTGTAAGTTTTTCAAACAACTGCCTATATTGATACTGCTGCGCTTGCGGCGGTTTCGGCAGATTAAGGAGGATTCTTTCTGCTATATCTGTCTTTTCAATCAGATGAAACGCATCAACTAACGCATAACCCGTGTTGAAGTCCGCAACCTTCGCCTCCTCAACTTCGCTCAGGAGTTTTGACGCATCTTCCTCTTTCTCATCCCGATACAGCATTTTGGCATATTCTGCGATATATCGGTAACGCGCTTCGGGAACTAATCCAGGTATATCGTCAAGTAGCTTTTTCAACGTTTCGTAATTTGCGTTTTCCTGTATTGAACGGTGCAAACGTAGCGGTTGATATGCCAAATCATTGGGTGAAATCTCAATCAGCTTGTCAATAGTTCTTTTAGCCTTGTCGTTGTGTTGGATTAAGGTATAGAGTCTCGCTAACGTTTCAAGTGTCTTGATGTCTGTGGGATTTGCATCGGCATCAGCCTCAAATTGTTGAACAAGTTCGGATAGTTTGCCATGTTGCTGTGCAATTGTAGTCAAATGCACAAGTGCGCCAGCTTGCGCTTCTTCATAAGTTTTCGGTACCCATGAAATGCCACTACCCGATAAAGTCGGTTTACTCTGAATCTCTCTAATCGTAGTACGTGAAAGCTCAAATTTGTTGTAGTCAACTCCCGGAACAGAAGAAGAAACATAAATTGAGGATTGTTTTGTTCCCTGTTTCGTAACATTTCCAAGCGGTTCAGACAAGTCAAGAATCCGTTGGAAATAAGGGCGTGCGCGTTCTGATTCATTCATACCTACTAACATTGCACCCAGCCGATAAAGTGGAATGTGTGCATCCGTGCCGGTGATTTTTTCGGCTGCACGGTCAAGCACCAGAAATGCATCTTCCGACAACCCATGCCGAAGTAGTAAAGAAGCAAGTTTGACTTCAGCCTCAAGCGTTTGATTTTTGGCATGTAGCAGTTTTGTCCACGCTTGAATCGCCTCCTGTTCGCGCCCAGCATCAAATAACAATTCGCCAAGTCTTTGCTGGTGAGTTAAATTAGGGTCTGCTTTGACAAGTCGTTGCTGATACGTAACCGCCTCTTGAATCTCCCCAAGTTCCACACTAATTTGTGCTAAGTGGTCCAAGAGTTCTGGGTTTTCACGTTGTTTGTTTAATGCTTGTGCCAATTGGAAACGTGCACTCGATAGGTCACCTTCCATTCGATGAAGTTCAGCGAGTGCTAAAACGGGTGCCACCTGACCTGTATTTGATTTCGCCAATTGCTTTAATTTCTCTTCAAAATCTCCACGTCTGCCGAGATCATAATATACTTCTGAAAGGGGTTTAACAAAAGTCAGTTTGTCACTTACGTTATCGCTCAAGTCCCAACATCGCCAATACTGTGCAAGTGCCTGTTGAAGTTTGCCAGAAAGTTTATAAGTAGCTGCTAATTCAGAGCGAGTGTCAATCGCTTCTGGACGTAAGCGGATCGCCTGTTTTAAACTGTCTATAGCAGTTTCATAGTTTCTGGATTGTTTCGCAATTTGTGCAAGCAATTCATGCCCTTCGGGATTGCGCGGACTGTGTGCAATTACCTGTTTAGCTGCCGCTGTTGCCGCATCAAAGTCCATGACGTTCAAATACGACTCTGCGATGTTCGCGTGGTATTCACGAGCATTTGCACTGTCCACTCCAATCAGGTGCATATACGTAGCATTCGCCTCGTCCCGTCTACCTTGACGTGTGTAAACCTGCGCAATCCATCGGTTGATAGATATATCATCAGGTTTGCGCTGCTTGGCACTCAACAGAACTTCCAATGCATAGGTTATATTCCCCAACTTCAGGTACATTTTCGCGAGTTGCTTTTGATGTGCAAACATCTCTGCATCAGCCAACCCCGGTTTCTTAAGTTCTGTTTCCAAGGCTTCAATTTTATCAACAAGTGTGCCTTGCCGACGGTAGAGTTCAATCCTTTTATCATCCATCTTTTCGGCAAAAAACTCGTTTGGCGCAAGTTCCATCGCCGCTGTGTATTCTGTAAGTGCCTCATCATACACTTGGTTTTCCATGAGGTGTTTTGCCAATGCTTCGCGATAGCGGTATTCATTTGGCATCAACTCAACCGCTTTTCGGCTTGCAGCAACCGCCTCAGTTTTGAAATTTTTGGCTTTGAGTAGTTGCGCAAGGCGGTCATAATTTTCTGCGGTAGCGTTTTCATCAGCAACCATCCGATTCCATGTTTCAAGTGCTTTTTCACGGTTCGCTTGACGGAAATAAAATTCACCAAAATACTCAATGTAATCAAGATTATGAGGCACAAGTGAGATAGCCTTTTCATATTGAGTAATGGCGTCTTCCATCCATTCGTGTCCTGTGTAAATCTCTGCTAAGATCAGGTATGTGCTTGGATTATTCGGATCACGGTCAATCATTTTTTGGTATACCGCCTTAGCCTTATCCTCGTTTCCAAGTTGTAGATACAACTCACCGAGTTCTCGGTAGATACCGAAATCGTCAGGGTCCTGTTCACTAAGGACTTCGTATTCTGCTGCTGCTTCCGCAAACCTTTCGTCATTACGCAAGGAAGCAATAAGGTTTAGACGTAGGTTCGTGTCGGTCGGTGCAAGTTTAAGTCCTTTTCGGTAGGTGCTGATACCCTCTTCAAGCTGCTGATTTTCAATATATGCGGCTGCCAACAAACCGAGGAGTTCTGGTTCGTTTGGTGATGCTTCGAGTCTTGCTTGATAGTATTCAATTAAGCCACCCCAATTGCTATCCGCCGCAAAGATGCCAATGATACGATGTTGCAGGTCTTTACGTAACCAGTTGCCCGGAGCAGTTAGGGCGAGTGCAGTGTCAAAACTTCTGATAGCATCCTGATAGTCGCCTTTCGCCTCATGAATATTGCCAATCTCTCTGTGACTCAAGCAGATTCTATAAGGGTCATCCTTTTTCAGTTGAATTATTGCTTCATGTTGGACGATTGCCTGCTGATACAGTTCCTGTTCACGGAAAAGGTCTGCAAGTTCAATGCGTGCGAAGATGTCTTGCGGATCAAGTTCAGATATTTTTTGCCATGCCTGAATTGCTTCGTCCACCTTGTCGCGACGGAAATATGCATGTCCAAGTGCCTTGTAGATTGCTGTTAATTCTTCGGGGGGTATCTCTTGTGCCTGTTTAGAAAATGATGCTGCCTTTGTCAACGCTTGGATGGCTCCTTCATGCTGACGCAAAGCCCCATACATCTTTCCCAATGCAAAATGAGGGTAATAATTTTCAGGTGTAAGTTCAACAGCGCGTTGATATGCTGCAACTGCTTCAGTGTCTTTGCCAAGCCGTTTGTATATGTGTCCTAAGATAAGCTGGAGATTGGCATCGTTTGGTTTTGCTTGTGCATCTGCTTGATAATCATTGAGCATCGCGTCTAAACCAGCACCTTCAAGATAAAATTGATAGAGACGGTCAAACGTACTTCCCTCTTTCGGCTTACGACTCAGCATCAACTTATAGCGTTCAATGATTTTCTGATCGCTCGCTTCATCTTGGGAATTAGCCGTTAATGGGAAATATAGGGTGGAAAATATAAAGCACAACAGGCATGTGACAAAAAATAAATTTACTCGTTCAACAAACATGAAAGACCTCCATTGAGAATAGAGCAGGAGTGAACAGAAATCTTTTTATAGTGAATATTTCTTAGCGTTTACGCCGTTCGTAATCGCGCAATTCATTGCGCCTTTTACATTTTTCAATTTAGGATGAACATAATAATTTCATAATGAAATTTTATTTTTTAGAGATGGTATTAGATTTGTTCTATGAGTTGGATTGAACAAGAAAAGATTTCTGATTATCGTTCTCGTGGGTTGGGTTGAACCGCAGGTGAAACCCAACATTTCAAGCCTATAAAAACGTTACCATGTTGGGTTTCGTGCCTCAACCCAACCTACAAGAGGGGTAGAAACCATTAAAATATGATTGGAAAATCCTCAAATTGACACCTATGGTAGAGCACAGCGAAAGCCAACAATTCAACCATTGGAGTGTGAAAAAGTTAGGTTTCACTGCGTTCAACCCAACCGATGATGAATTCCCGACCCGGTAGGTGGGGTTTCCTAACCGCATCGTTAACTAACAATGTCCGATTAATTCTAAAATCTACTATTAGAAAAAGTCTGCTTAGGTAGAAACAAGCACACTGTCCATCACCTCTTGCCATCTACCCTCAAACTTCTCACCAAACTCCTTTTCACCACCCGTTGCCAAAGGACCGGTAATCATCGGTTTCGTAGCATTACCACGTTCCCAGAGTTCCTTACCACCAAAGTCGTTATGTATAAAGTGTAGTGCAACCCCAGCGCGTTCCTTGTCAGAAAGATTCGATCTGGTACAGTGCGCAACGCCATAACAGAAGAAAAGCACGCCGCCTGCCTTCAATTCAATCGGCACAGCACGTTCTTCAGGTGGATCACAACGAATATGGTGGTCGCTCAACGGATCGCGGTAGTGTTCATAGGGTTCTCTATGACTCCCGGGAATAACATGTATACATCCATTTTCAATGTTAGCATCATGAATCGCAATCCACATGGCAGTGCCGCGCAGCGGGTCAGCGATTTTGAAATAGGCGTTGTCTTGATGCCAACTGGTACCAATGCCGACTTTCGGCGGTTTCCAAAACGCTTGATCCAATTGCAACATAAATTCGTCACCGATGAGCTGCTTGACAGTGGAGACAACTTTCGGGTGGAAAGGTAACGCTTTGTGCAAGTCGCTGCGGTTGTTTAGCGGAATAACTTGCAGGTTCTGGCGTTCACCTTCATTGTCGCGTTTCGTGCCGTCCTCTTGCACTGCGCAATTGATGCCGGTTCCTTTTTCAAGTTCAGTATTGTATATGCGTTCTAATTCAAGTCGAAGTGCTTCTGCTTCAATAGGTGGAAAAAAGCCGTCAATTGCAAGGAAGCCATTTTCTCGAAAGTCCGCAAGTTGTGTGTCTGTTAATTGCATATTAATCTATTTTCCTACTTTTCTATTTGATTGGAGAATTCATAATTAAGCCGATTGTCACGATACAAAACTCGTATATGTGAAACGAATTATATCACATTTTAGATTTATTTTCTACAGGTTTTAAAATTCTCGCTTTATGGAGAAGATGTGCAAAAATCTATAAAGTTGCTCATAATCTTGCCGAATGCTTCCAAAAAACCCGCGAACTTTTTCCAATTTGAATTGACTAAATGAGAAAAAAGTCTCATAATACTTTAAACTTGCTTGAAACAAAATCTATCTTTTACACTAAAAGCAATAGACCATATTTGGAAGGATTTTCATGTTACGCAAAATTTCACTTATACTCATTATACTTTCAACAGCATGTATTGCAGCACTCACGCTCAACATTGTTAATTCTGCTGAAGTTGACGCAGAGAAAGCAGCAGAAATCGCAGAAATTTCTAAAAAACCTTCAATCGTAGCATTGGCAACAGCGATGAAAAGTTTTCGCGACTCACTGAGTGAGGAGTTGCTTGCCGATGCCTCTTATCCACTTGGACATAAAGAATCGTATTCATGGTCGAATTTACCACCATCAAGAGACGAAGACCGAGGAGGTATTGAATTCAGCAGGTTGTCTGTTGATCAATTGGCTCGTTTCAATGAAGTTTTAAATGCTTTCCTAAGTGATGAAGGCTACGCAAAAGTTTCGTTGATTACCACAAAAGCTGCAACAGATATTGGTAAAGTTAAACACAGTTTTTGGAGTTCACGTCCGTATTTTATCGCATTATTTGGAAACCCGGAGACAGACGGTTCTTGGGGATTCCAGTTGGATGGTCATCATTTGTCTCTCAACTTCTTGGTTCATGGTGACGAAGTCACTATCGTCCCTACACATCTCGGAACTTCTCCGACTACCATCAACGGCACTGTCATCCTTGAAGGCGAAAGAAGTAATGCTTTAGCCTTACTCAATAATCTTGACGCGAACCAGAAAGGCAAGGCAATACAAACGGGGCGACGTGGTCTAAAAGTTGGACCGGGCAGAACAACCGATCCTTTCCTGAATTACGATTATTCTCACTTCGTGGGTGTCGGTTTAAAGGCATCAGAGATGAACGATACGCAAAAAGATAATCTTCGGAAATTGATTAAGACTTACGTTTACAATCTTGAGACCGAGTTTGCGGATGTCTGGATGAAAGATATTGATGCTGGATTTGACGACACCTGTTTCGTTTGGATCGGCGGTACGACTGAAAACGATTCAATTTATTATCGTGTCTTCAACCCCGCAGTCTGGATTGAATTCAATGACGAAGGCAGAGGGACAAATCATATCCACACGATAACCCGTTCACCTAATGGGAAAGACTACGGTATCTTC
Organism: Candidatus Poribacteria bacterium; assembly: GCA_028824685.1. Classification (GTDB taxonomy): domain Bacteria; phylum Poribacteria; class WGA-4E; order WGA-4E; family WGA-3G; genus MSPOR6. Next base: position 8,203 of record JAPPCZ010000105.1, on the reverse strand, counting down.
GCCTTGAATGGTGGTCCCAAAACACTTTTGGAACACTATGCTATGGCTGATCATCATAAATTAAGCAATACACTATTTGATTATCAAATCGGTAATCTGAATAATGACAAATACAAGAGGGGGAATTAATGTTTGATAAAGTTTTAGAAGAAGTTGGGCAACAATGTCGCGCAGAACGAGTACCAATGCTGGGACCTGAAAAGGCGAAACTTCTGGCAAGTTGTGTTGAAAAAGCAAAACCATCGCTTATTGTAGAGTGTGGCACTGCAATCGGTTACTCTGGATTGTGGATTCTACGCGTTTTGAAAACTTTAGGCACAGGACGTTTGATAACAGTAGAAATAAATCCTGATAGCGCACAACGAGCACGTGAGCATTTTGCACAAGCGGGTGTGCCAGACCTTGTAGATTCACATATTGGCGATGCCGCAGAAGTCCTAAAGACTATCCAAGACCCTGTCGATTTCCTATTCCTTGACAACAATAAAGATGGTTATTTCTCCTGCTTCCAAGCGATTGAATCACGGTTAACCGACCCCGCAACAATCGTAGCAGACAACGTCGGTAGAGCGGATCAGATGGCAGATTATTTGGAGCATGTCCGTTCCAACTACGAGTCCGAAACGCATTGGTTTGAAAGTTGGCGGCGCAGACGTGGCGGTAACGAGGGAGATAATCAAAGGGAACGAAGGCGCGATGGAATGGAAGTTAGCATCTATCGTCGGTGATGGATACAATATAACGAATTTAAATAGGAGAATTAGATGATAAAAAACACAATTTCAATTGTTCAGTGGATTTGGCTACTAAGCATATTAAGTATACTTACTTTAACACATAATGTCTACGCACAAGAATGGGCACAAAAGGCAAATATGGTGAATCCGAGGCTGTTTTTCTCAGTTTCTGCTGTTGACAGTGAAATTTATGTTATCGGTGGTATGCTCGCGTCACCGATTGATAGTGTTGAAGCCTACGTTCCGGATACGAATAAGTGGGTTGAGAAAGCCAGTTTACCCTCTGCCCGGGCAGGCGTTGTAAGCTGCGAAGTTGACGGGAAAATATACGCAATCGGCGGATGGGATGGTCAAAATCCCGCTCTCGGTACAGTTGAAGAATATGACCCGAAAACTGATACTTGGAGAAAAAAAGCAGATATGCCTACGCCGCGATCATTCTTTTCTGCTGCCGTCGTAGCAGGTAAAATCTACACATTTGGTGGGGTAGCACAAAATGTTGGACCTGTATTATCGGTTGTTGAAGAATATGACCCGACAACTAACAAATGGACGCAAAAAGCGAATATGCCAAACACACGATCCGGGATGGCTGCAATCGTGTTTAGAAATAAAATATACCTTATTGGTGGTGTCCAAAACGTGCAAGGACCCACAGTTAAAACTGTTGAAGAATATGACCCAAGTACTGACAGATGGACACAAAAAGCAAATATGCCAACTTCAAGAACTGCCCTTACAGTTGGTAAAGTCAATTCAAAAATCTACGCAATTGGTGGAACCTCTGTCGTACAAGGCCCCGGTTTGGCTACAGTTGAATTTTACGATCCGTTAACAGACACATGGGAGAAAAGTATAGATATGCCAACTGCGCGTGTTTTCTTGGGAGCAGGAACTGTCAACAACAAAATCTACGCTGTAGGCGGCGTGGTTGAAGGACTTGGTCCCAAAATTTTACCTACTGTAGAGGAATTTAATCTTGGTGGTCTGAGCGTAGCAGCATTGGATAAATTTCTCACATTCTGGGGAAATATGAAAATTCAGAATTAATGTGTTATATCAAATTATCTTGATCCTCCTGGTAGGCGCGTTTTGGAAACGGGCCTACCAAAGCAGTAAAAATTGGCAATTAGTCATTCCCTCTTTGCACAAGGCACAATAATAGAATCCACCATGCCGTGTAATATCTTCTTATCTGCGGGACAGACAGCCGCCTGAATTCCACCGAGTTTTACGGTATCCCCTACAACAAAGTAGTATGGACGGAGAAGTGGACGGGATGGCATCTCTTGCATATCCTTTGTTTCAAAATCGTAGTATTGCATCCGTACGCGTTCGGCGGTGTGGAACTGCTGTAGCACGTGTGGTGTTTTCTCAAAAGACGCAAGACCATTATCAATCGCAGCTTCCCATTCTTCCGTTGGCAGATCATGCCCGATTTTTACGCCACGACTACCCCATGCAAATTCCGAAAAACCTGAAGGCTTGATAACCAATTCCCGCTGTTTTTGTGTCACCTTACTGAGTTGTTGCCAGTCTGTGACAGGCATATTATCTATTTCCAAGTTTGGAATCACAGCATGCGGTGGTAAAGGTCGTGGATCAAGTATCCAAGTCTGTGGGATCGCTTCTTGTAAGAACGGGTAGGTTTTCTTGCCAAGTTGACGTTGCCAAAACGGTTGGAGTGATGGGTGATGGAAGAGCGCTAAACACAATTTCTCTTCCAGATAGGCTTTCGGTGGTGGTGTCAAAACAACGGTGCGTTTCTTTGCGCTATAAAAGATGAGTTCTGCTTTTGGGATGTTGGGAAGATCAAACAACTCATAGAAACGGTAAACGACATCAATATCTATCTTACTATCTTCAGTTTGAACAAAAAGCCCGTCTTCAGTGAAAGTTACCTCGTGCGGTTTGACGGCAGCCGTTCTGAGTCCAGCATCACACAATGCATTCGCGAGCCATACCATCTCCGGACGGTAATCTTCAGATTCGTCAGAAACGACAATTGCAAGCGTAGGATCGTCTTTCTTTGCCAAAGCGCGGATCATCTCCGCGTATCCGTTCACCATGCCGTCTTTCCCACCGATGATAGGATAACCGAGTTTCGTGTATAGCCTCGCAAGACAACCCGTTGCACCGATGAAACCGGGGATAGAATCCAGTTCGGTTATCGCCTTGCTGTTGTCGGTAGTCGGCAAAATATCGGGACGTATGACGCCGGGCAGTTGGCTTTTGAAGCGGTTCATGCGTCCCTGCTGGATAACATTCTCCGGCTTGCCAATATCTAAATATTCTGCTACCCAAGCAGGTTGAATGCCTCTTGCACTTTGGGAATAGAGGAGGTTACAGGCGCGATAAAAACTTAATAGGTGAGGACCGAGTTCCTCAAACCAATTCAAGTCCTCTTGTGAAATCCAAAACGGTTCTGGTGAGATACGCCATGACGTGTTACAATCAGGATGGACATCACGTTTTTCTGAGGAAAATAACTTTTCCTTCGGTATCTCATCGTTGATAAACAAACATATCTGTTTTACATCCAAACTAAAACTCCCTTACGGTGTGCAATTCTTTCCATAGTTCGTAGGTGGGGTAGAGTTTACGAAACCCATAACTGTCAATTTAAGAAAACGATTGCATTTTTTGAACGTGGTTCAATACCCATTATCATTGAGACTGTCCCATATTCAGTCACATAGGGACGATATGTTTATAGAGAAACGTCTTCACCACCCACTTGAGTCCATAAACATTCCGTCCCTACGGGACTAAAGAGGTTAGTTGAACATAATTCTATAAACATATCGTCCCTACGGGACTGAAGACACTGCCACAAAGGGTTATCCCTAAATTGATGCCTATGGATAGAGGTTACGAAATCCGACATATACTATAGAATAACCTGCTTGACGAAATCAATTTTTTTCTGCGCTGCAATGGTTTTTATAACGTTCCGTGGCACCAAACTATCCACATTAATAAGTGTTAGTGCAACTTCTCCAATGCGTGAACGTCCGACCGTCATATCCGCGATGTTGATATTATGCTCCCCCAAAATTGTGCCGATTAACCCTATCATCCCCGGTTGATCGCTGTTGTAAATGAGAAGAATGTATCCCTCTGGCGTGGCGTTCAGGTGAAGTTTGTTAATGCGAACGATGCGTATATCTTTGCGTCCGAATGTTGTTCCTGCAAGAACTGCATCACCTCTATCTGTAGTGACAGTTACAGTCATCAAGTTCGCAAAATCTGCCTGCGAGTCGCTCTTGGTTTCAGTCACCGAAATGCCGCGTTGCTTGATTAAGAAAGGTGCGTTTACGTAATTGACCTCTGTAAGCACGGGTGATAATAAACCTTTCTGCAAAGCGACAGTGATGGGTGTTACATCTTCTTTCTGAAAAAGGGTGCCGCTATAGTGTATTTTGATTGCCGAAATTTGTCCTTCAACAATTTGCGAGTGGAAACTTCCAATCTTTTCAGCAAGTTGAAGGTAAGGACCCAAAATGTCAAACATTCTTGGATCAATTTTGGGTTGATTTACCGCATTAGCAACGGGTTTGCCTCGGAGTGCGTTGATTACTTGTTGTGCGACTTCAATAGCAACATGTTCTTGTGCTTCGGTCGTTGATGCGCCGAGATGCGGTAGCGCGAGGAAATTATCTAATTCAAGCAGTGGACTATCCGTTGCGGGTTCATCTTCAAAAACATCAAGCGCAGCACCGGCAATCTGTCCGTCTTTCAGTGCGTGATAGAGTGCCTTTTCGTCAATAATACCACCGCGTGCGCAGTTAATCAGACGTCCAGTAGGTTTCATCAGTTGGAATTCGGTTTCCCCGATGCTGTGGTATGTCTCCGCGTTGAGGTGGGTATGAACTGAGATATAATCGGATTCTTGGAATAAGGTTTCACGGTCAACAAGGCGGACTCCCATTTTATCAGCAGCGTTAGCAGAGATATATGGGTCAAAAGCGATGAGTTCCATACCAAAAGCGAGTGCCCGCTTCGTGACTTCACGTCCAATTCTACCGAGTCCCACGGTGCCGAAAACCTTGCCGTATAGTTCAACGCCGATAAAGTCGTTTCGCTGCCAAGTTCCGTTTTTGAGGGAGATGCCAGCAGGGACAATGTTTCGTGCCATCGCCAATAACAACGCAATCGTATGTTCCGCTGCTGCAATCGTATTTCCGGTAGGTGTATTGACGACTAATATGCCGTTTTGCGTTGCCGCCTCTACATCAATGTTATCTACGCCAACCCCTGCACGCCCGATAACCTTTAGTCGCTTTGCTGCATCAATAACATCTGCTGTTACTCTGGTCTCACTTCTAATCAGTAGGGCATCATAATCGGCAATCCGTTCCAGCAATTCCTCATGGGGCAACTCCAACGCAACATCAACTTTGAAATCGCCGCTTTTGATGAGAACGTCTAATCCCTGCTGTGATAGCAGATCGCTAACCAGCACTTTGTCCATAATTGAAATCCCTCCTGCTAACGCATAGGCGTTTAAAATTGTAGCACCTAAACCCGACGGTGTCAATTAAAAGAATTTTGGCGGAAAAATTTACAATCCTGTCTGCTAAATGTGTAAAGATATACGTAACTTAGTCTTGGATAGTTACTTTGTATATCTCTGTAGGTCGGGTAGAGCTTGCGAAACCCGACAATTTTCTGAACTAGGATTTAAATCAACGGTATGAATGCCTGTAGGCATTCCCCGGGATTATCGGATTATCAGGATTATGGAAATCTCTTGTAGCGCAAACTTTTAGTTTGCGGCACTTGGATGCACAAACTAAAAGTTTGTGCTACGCTAAGACAGGACAAATCCTCTAATTTACACACTAAATTGATGCCTATGAATTAAGTGTGTGAAGCCAATTTTTCCTATTTGATAGGTGGTAAATGTTGGGTTTCGTTAGTCAACCGAACCTACGCGTTTTCTTCATATTTTTTCTACCGAACTCGCGTTAAAATGATACCATACGGTATGATTTTTTATACCACGGTATATTTTTTAAATTCGCTCTGAACCCAGTCTATTATTGGTTTAAGAAAGGATTTTTTGTCATGGTATTAATTTTTGTTTTTTGCGCTTACCCTACTTTCACGGTTTTATCATTTATTACGGCTAAATTTGTATAATTTTCGGCAGCATAACGTGTTTGCAGCGTACTTCCAAATTGTCGGTTTTTCTGCGATTTTTTGTTAAGTAATTTCAACATTATTTGATTAAGTTATACACCAGAATTACGGTTTGTTTTACTTACTGATATTATAACTTCTTATAGGTGATGGTTAGAGTTTTTGGGGAACGCGGAACAATAGATATCCAATAGATATCCAATAGGTTTGCGGGGGAATAGTTTTCAGTTGTCAGTTTTCAGTTGGCTATCAGCGGTCAGTTATCAGTTTTTGGTAATTGCGTTTTTATGGGTGGGATATGTTCGTTTTCGCAGGGGAGTGGTGCGGTCGCGACCTGGAGGTCGCTCCTACAGAAGAAATCAGACTTGGAAGATTTCCTATAGGAGTTGTCGGGTTTCGCAAACTCTACCCGACCTACAGATGGTTATATTGAAATGTGAAAAAGATCATAGAAAAACCGAAAACTGAATAACCCTGAGCTTCCCCTTTTTCACTTGATTTTCTTTCCGATGCATGTTATTTTTATAGAGAAGCGACTGGTAATAAAAAAAGCAAGAGAGAATCTGTTGTGGAGAACAGAAACAGATAATCACTGAGGTTCACTGTCTGAAATACCGAAAACGGAGAGAACAATGAAAGTTAATTTTGAGCAGAAATTTACAGAAATTTTAAAAGAAGAATCAAAAGGTTTTGGTATAAATTGGCAATTAGTAGACATCGAATCTATACACTATCACTCCACACTAATGACTGATCTTCCCGCGACTCTTGATAGATACACGGTTAGAATGAGAGTGGTAGAAACTGAAATTCCTGATATGGATATAGATAACTGGTTCAGATCTCATAAATTCATATATGCCCTAATGTCAAAACATGTTAAGACTGAATTTGAAGATATTGATATGATGACATTTGATGTAGGAACTATTGAATCTATAGCCATGAAAACTCGTGATGCTTTCAAAAACTTTCAGGGAAATGAAGGATAAGTTATCCACTTCTGAAAGAAGAGTTTTATGTCTAAAGCACTAAAAGGTATCACACAACCGAAAGATACTGATACATTGTGGCGATATATGAGTTTTGAGAAGTTTGCCAATATCTTAGCAACAGGGTCCTTATTTTTTACAAGAGCCGATAAGTACGATGACAAGTTTGAAGGATACATCCCCGAAGCAATAATGCGGTATTACGGATCCCCGAACATCCGTATTGATGCAAATCTTCGTCAATACATCATGTGTAACTGTTGGCATAAAGGGACAGAAGAATCAATGGCAATGTGGGACAAATACCACCTACGCGATAGCGGTATAGCAATCAAAACAACTATGAGGAACTTGATGGATAGTTTACCTGATGAACCAAATATATTCATCGGTAAAGTAGATTACGAAGTAGAGTCCGCAGAAAAACAAAATCAAATTGATATGCCTGAAAATATGGCACCGGAAAGTCTCCTGCATTACCTTTATTTTTATAAAAGAAAACCTTTTGAGTATGAACACGAAGTGCGTGCGATCATTGATGTTGAATCAATTCTACATGATGATCCTTATGAATTCGGCAAACCTCTTGAAATCAATGTTGAAACGCTAATTGATAAAAATAGCAGCGTAATTGTATCACCACATGCTGACGAGTGGATTGCCAGGACGCTTGAATTGATAGTTGATCGGTGTGGATTCCGGTTTCCGGTCAGCCACTCAAAACTTTTAGATCCGCCAACTGGCACTCAAGAGCGTTCAATATAGTGCTGAGCATATCTAAGCGCGGGGCATCCTCGTTAGAGAGAGTATCCGAGAGCGTTTCAGCATCAATGCCCGTTCTTTTGGAAAGTTCAGAAACTGCTGCTTGTGCTTGGACAACATCACGAAGTGCCATCCATATCGATTCTGTGTTACCATCTTCCTTATAGTCTGCTAAGGCTGCCTCCAAATAATACATCGCGAACTCTGTATCTGTGAGGTCTTTTAAAAGGTCGTCTCTAAAATTGGTAGTCTGGTTAACTATTGTTTCCGTGTTCATTGTCCCTGCTGCTTAATTCGTTTCCAATAATTTTCAGCAGTTTCCCTCTTGTAGACGTGCAATTCGTCTCTGAATGTTTGCGCGTGTTCTTTTATCTCGGAGTTGCGTCAACCACTGACGGAACGGGTTACGTCCTTCTGGTGTGATATAGTTCCTGACCTCTCGGGCAATGATTTGCATATTTGTAAGTATAACGACTTGTGCCAGTTAACTATTCGTTTTTGTTATTTTCACAGATATTAGGTATTGTCATATAAACATATCGTCCCTACGGGACTAAAGAGGACGTT
>JAPPCZ010000084.1 GCA_028824685.1 Candidatus Poribacteria bacterium | reverse complement strand
GATTTTGAAATCGGGCTTTCAAAGCCCTCCAACTATTTATGAGATAGGTTGTAGTTTTAAGAGTTTTCTGGTATTGAGATTTACTGAAAGTTAATACCCAGAAACAGGAACATGGTCCTTTAGTCCCGCTGAATGCCATACGGGAATGCCAAAAGGCATTCATACCGTTGATTTGGTAGGGACGATATGTTAAGTCTTCTTCTATGCCGTTCCTACGGAACTCAAGAGAGGTAGATAACATTTTTCTATAAACATAGCGTCCCTACAGGACTAAAGACACGGATAAGATCGCAACACATAAAATTAACGTCATAGCAAAAAACCATCAAAAATATTGAAAACTAAATAACTCTGCTACATTCGGGTTTCACTTGACAAGTCGCATTCAGTTTGATAAATTCTATTACAGAGAATTTCAAAATCTACCAATCCTACTTGATATTGGATTTCCACCGTTAAGAAATAGGAGAATTGATACCTTGAAAATAACAGATGTCAAAACTATTCTGACTGCCCCTGATGGAATTCGGCTTGTCGTTGTAAAAGTAGAAACGAGTGAACCTGGTTTATACGGTATAGGTTGTGCTACGTTTACACAACGTCCGCTTGCGGTTGCGACCGCTGTTGATGAATACCTAAAACCTTTTCTAATTGGAAAAGATCCTACCAACATAGAGGATATTTTCCAGACAAGTTTTGTCAGTTCGTATTGGCGAAATGGACCGGTGCTGAATAACGCACTCAGCGGTGTAGATATTGCGCTGTGGGACATTATGGGCAAACGTGCTAATATGCCTGTCTATCAACTACTCGGTGGTAAATGTCGTGAGGCAGCAACGCTTTACGGACACGCAGGTGGTGGAACATTTGAAGAGGTGGAAAACAGCATCCGTCGATATATGGAACAAGGGTATCGTTATGTGCGCGCACAAGTTACAATTCCCGGATACTCTACTTACGGTGCAGGCGGTGGGAAACGGAGTTCTCCGGCTTTTGAACCAACACCTTATGTCAATACAGTCATCAAACTTTTTGACCATCTACGCACAAAGTTAGGTGATGAGGTTGAACTTCTGCACGATGTACATGAACGGATACCACCGATCCAAGCGATTAATCTTGCTAAAGGACTGGAACCGTATAATCTGTTTTTCCTTGAAGACCCGTTTGCACCGGAGGATGTTGATTATTTCCAATTGATGCGTCAACAAACAAGCATTCCAATAGCGATGGGTGAACTGTTTAACAACCCGAATGAATATGTGCATCTCATTAAAGACCGTCTTATTGATTTTATTCGGGTGCATATTTCGCAGATTGGTGGTATTAGTCCTGCTCGGAAACTCGCAGCGTTCTGCGAATTTTTCGGTGTACGCACAGCATGGCACGGACCGGGTGATGTTTCTCCTGTTGGGCATGCTGCCAACGTCGCCTTAGATTTAGCGTGTTACAACTTCGGGATTCAAGAGCAGCATGTATTTGGTGAAAACACAAAAGAGGTTTTCCCAGGTTGTCCAGAAATTAGGGACGGTTGTTTTTGGGCAAATGAAGCACCCGGACTCGGTATTGATGTCAACGAAGAACTTGCGGCACAATTCCCATTCCCAGAACACCCGCTCAACGGTGGCTGGGCACCAGTGCGTAGAATGGACGGGACGGTTATTCGTCCTTAGATTTACGGTATTATGAAATGCTTCACTTATGTTGCTTCAATGCTATTGGTAAGTCTCACACACGCGGAGATACATTTTACGCGAGTAACTGAGGAAGCGGGTATCCAATTCCGTCATTTTAATGGTGCAGCTGGAGAAAAACATCTCGTTGAAACAATGGGTGGCGGTGCCGCTTTCTTTGATTACAACAACGACGATAACATAGATATATATCTGGTTAATGGTGCATCTCTCACTGAAAAAATGCCAGATATCCTTCCCACAAATCAACTTTATCGAAATAATGGTGATGGCACTTTCACTGACGTGACGCTACAAGCAGGCGTTGGTGATACCGGTTATGGTATCGGTTGTTGTGTAGCAGATTACGATAACGATGGCAACCGTGATCTCTTTGTCACTAACTTCGGACAGAATGTGTTCTACCGGAATAATGGTGATGGCACTTTTACTGATATTTCACACCATGCAGGGATTACGAGTGAAAAACACTTTTCTGCTGGTTGTGCCTTTGCTGATTACGACAACGATGGCTGGCTTGATCTGGCTGTTGTGAACTATGTGTTGCTTGATCTGGAAAACGCTCCAGATTGTTCTCAAGGTGGAATCCCAGCATATTGTCGTCCGGAAGATTTTGCTCCTGCTCCAGATGTCCTTTACCGCAATAACGGTGACGGCACTTTCACCGATGTAACAAAGGACGTTGGTCTCACCTCACTCGGCAGAGGACTCGGTGTTGTTTGGACGGATGTTGATAATGATGGCTGGCTTGACCTTTACATCGCAAATGACCGAGACGCTAACTTTTTATATCATAACAATGGTAATGGCACATTCACTGAATCAGGTGAATTGCATGGAATTGCCCGCAATGAGCATGGCGACGCAGAAAGTAGCATGGGTATTGACACTGCGGATTACGATAACGATGGTGATCTTGACGTAATTCTCACGCATTACCAAGTTGAAACGAACACGCTTTATCAAAATGATGGAAAAGGTGTTTTTTGGGATGTTACTGCACAAAGTCGTTTAGGTGAACCGACGCTATTACCGCTTGCATGGGGCACAAACTTCGCTGATTTTGACAATGATGGCTGGCTTGACCTCTTTTTCGCAAATGGACACCTCCATGACAATATTGAGGAATTGGAGGAGGTAGGGGTTTATAAACAACGTAATCAGCTTTTCTACAATCAAGGAAATGGAATATACACGGATATTTCGAATAAGTGTGGGGATGGGTTGTTAATCCAGAAATCCAGTCGAGGTTCCGTTTTTGGAGACTACGACAATGACGGTGATTTGGATATCCTTGTCATGAACATCGCGGATACACCGGATCTGCTGCGGAACGATACGCCGCCAGTTCACCGTTGGTTGAACATTAAGCTTATCGGCAAACAATCGAATCGGGATGGAATAGGCGCGAAAGTAACGCTTCATATTGGAAATACACGGTTACTCCGCGAAGTGAGGAGTGGTGGAAGTTATCTTTCTCAAAACTCGTTTCGATTTCAGGTTGGATTGGGGACAGTGGAAAAGGTTGACCAATTAGTCGTTCATTGGCAAAGTGGTGTTCAAGATGTAATTAAAAATGTGAAAAGTAATCAGTGGTTGACAATTCGTGAAGGAGATGGTATTATTGCGGTCAAACGTTAATTGTTTCCATAGGAGGAAGTCAAGTGAATACAAAGTATTGTGTTGTTAGTATTATAGCGGTCATCATGCTAATTGCAAGCCCGTATGCGTTTGGGAAAATTGATCCTGATACCGTTGCTGGCATGTGGCTTTTTGAAGAAGGTGGTGGCGATGTTGCAAAGGATAGTTCCGATGCGGGAAACGATGGGACTATTGCAGGACCTAAGAAGTGGCAAGATGGAAAGTTTGGAAAAGCACTCGAATTCAACGGTAACAATGTCTATGTTGAGGTGGAAGCGAATGACAGTATCATCCTTGAAGAGTTAACGATTGTTGCGTGGGCAAATCTAAAACCATCAAAAGGAACACGCTGGCAGTCTATTATGATGCGGGGACAGAATCCGCGTAACTATCTGTTGGTTGTGGATAGAGACACTCAAACGCTTCAGCTTAGTATTACTAAAGGTGCTCCTGGCGCATGGGCAGGTCCAAAGGGCGGTCCAGTGATTACAGACGATGGGTGGCACCACCTCGCGGGCGTTTTCGGTGAAGATGAGGGTTTAGTGATCTACACCGATGGTGAAGAGGTCGGTAAACAAGCATACTCAAAGCCGAGCCTTGATGCGAATCCTTCTCGGATGCGAATTGGTGATGGGTCTGACGGAGGACATCAGTGTGAAGGCTTACTTGACGAGGTTGCGCTATTTGACGTACCGCTTTCACAAGAGGACATAAAAACCGTTATGGAAGAAGGACTTGAAAGGGCAACCGGATTTCTGGCGGTTGAACCTGAAAGCAAGTTGACAACAATTTGGGGCAAACTGAAAACAGGATTGTAGTATTTATTTCTTGCGCTGGCGGATTTCTTTCAAACCTTCTTGATAGGTCGGATTATCAGGTGCGAGTTCAATCGCCTTTAAAACTGCAGTTTCTGCTTCGTTATATTTGCCAGTCTTGTAATACAACCATGAGAGTGTGTTATAGTAGGGTGCGGATTTTGGAGACAACTCAGTTGCCTTGCGTGCTAATTTGATCGCTTTCTCCAGATTTAGATCATATTGTCCATATAGATACGCGAGTCCATGGTATGCAGCTGCCATCTCTGGGGCAAGTGCGATTGCGCGTTGATAATGCTTTTTTGCTTCTTTAAACTTTTTGTTTGTTGTGTAGAGCGTGCCTAACATAAGGTGCGATTCTGGAAAATCCGCATTTAGCGTGAGTGCTTGTTGGAACTGTTTTATGGCGTTCTGTCCATCTAGATTCTGCATATAAGCGATGCCAAGGTAATGGTATATTTCGGTTGTCTTTAAACCGAGTTGGATGGCATGTTTATAGTGTGTAATCGCTTGCGTAACATTTTCTTGCTCCAATGCAATTCTACCCAACCCCGCGGACACTTGTGCAATATCACTATCTAATCTGCTATGTTTGCGAATACGTTCAAATTCCTGGGTAGCCTTTTCATATCTTTCATATTTGAGATAGATATTTGCGAGTTTGCGTAACGTTTCTACTTTTTTATCAGCATTTGCACTAAACACTGCTTCAAGATGTTTTTGGATATCCGCATCTGCTCTCTTCAAAGTGCGAAACCGCTGCATCGCTTTTTCTGCCTCTAATATATCCCCTGTCTGACGGTAACATCGCGCAAGTTGATAGTGTGCATTTGGCATCGTTGGAACTAACCCAGCAGTTTTCTGATATGCCGTGATCGCCTCGCGCCAATTCTGCTTTCTACTGTATAGTACACCGAGATGATAGTAGGCATTAGCCAATTTTGGATCTTTTGCTATTGCTTGCTGTTGCGCTTCAATTGCTTTCTCTATTTCTCCACGTCCAGCATAGATTCTTCCGAGGTTGTGATGTGCTTCGGCGACACCAGCCGCACCTTGTTCTACAACTTTTGCATAGAACTGAATCGCATCATCAAACTTCCCCTGTCGGTAAGCGATATATCCTAACCCTAAAAGTGCTTGTGCTTTTACAAAGCGGGTTTGTTGGCTTTGATTTTCGGATGCCTCTAAATGGAGCGCGTCCTGATACGCACTAATAGCCTCAGCGTAGCGCCCAAGTTGAGAATAGGCGTATCCTAAACGGGTAAGTGTCTTTCCGTTTTCTTTATTAGGTGTATTTTGGAGGTGCTTAGTGAAGTGTTGAATTGCTTGTGCATAATCGCCTCTCTGAAGCGCATCTTCACCAAGGGCATATATTTTTTTGGCGATTGCGGGCTGCGCATCAAATACGCCGAAGAGGCTAATTAGCAAGAACAAAATGAAGGATAGCCAACGACTTAGGGTCTTCATTGGTATCATCTCTAATTGTAATGGAGAAGTTTTATTCGTCAAATCCTAAACGTTTTACCTCTGTTTGGAGCAAGATCCCGGTCTTTTCGTGTACCTGATTTTGAATATATGCGACCAAGTCTAACACATCTGCTGCTGTCGCGTTGTCCATATTGAGGATAAAATTGCCGTGAACCGTAGAAACCTCTGCGCCACCGATACGATGCCCTTTCAAACCACTAACGTCTATTAGTCGCCCCGCAGAATCACCAGGGGGATTCTTAAAGATGCATCCCGCATTCTCTTCGGCAAAAGGTTGTGTTTCGGTTTTCTGTTTGAAGAAGTCTTGCATCCGTGCCGTAATTGTATCTGCATCCCCATGCTGAAGTCTGAGTGTTGCACCTATAACGCAAAAATAGCTATCTAACCTGCTATGCCGATATTCAAAGTTTGCTTCCTCGTGGGTTAGTTTGACGAGTTCACCCGTATCACGCATTACGGTAACATTCGTGACAACATCCCCGAAACTACTCCCCCATGCGCCAGCGTTCATAATGAGTGCACCGCCGACAGCACCAGGAATGCCGAGCGCAAATTCTACACCGCTCAACCCTTGTTTTGACATAACTTTGGATAGCCCCGGTAATGGATGCCCCGCACCAACGGTAACAATTTCCCCATCAACCTGCAGTTCTGCTAACTCTCCGATTAACCTGACGCTAATACCATTGAACCCTTTATCACTTACTAATAGATTTGAACCTCTTCCGATGACTGCAACGGGAACTTCCCAGTTGCGATGGAAACGTGCTAATGCTGCTAATTCGTCTATCGTGCTTACTTCTATGTAGGCAGTCGTTTCTCCGCCAATTTTGAAGTAGGTATGTTTTGCGAGTGGTTCTCCGAACCGTAGCCTTGTGTCAGGCTGTGTTATAATTTTTGGTAGTGCGTCTTTCCAATTCATTATGTGTTTCCTTTTGTTTCAATTATAGCACATAAGTTGAGAGGTATCAAATTTGAAATTTACTGAGGATGATTCATAAATATAAGTATACAAAGAAACAATAAGGCTTGTTAAATAATAGGGTTATTCAGTTTTAAAGATTCTTATATTATCAAGTTTACTGCGAGTTTAGGTTTTGAAGCATAATATTTCATTTTATCGGCAATACGCGTTATTCCTGAAAATCGGAATACGGATAATGCTGTATTGCGTAAAGCAGCCATGACTTGTGGGATACCACCACACCGGACAGGAGAGGCATCTTCTCCGAGTTGAGTATCGCGTATCCAATGTGACTTGTTCTCTATTGACCAATGTCCACGTCGTATTTCAAGTAAGCGCTTTGCAGATGCTGCTTCGGGTGTCAGACTTGTAATACCATAGTGAACTTTGGGTGTTTCTTCGCCTGTGTTCAGTTTCTTGCATGTATAACGATATTGGTCACTTGCGCTATTCCTGGCCAGTCAAGATACGCATTGAGACTTGTGCTTGCTTTGACACACCTTGTTTCAAGTCTCCCATGTGATTTTTCATAAGTCTCGTGCGTGTAAATAGGGTCTTCCAATAGAGGATGTGTTGCGTCCTCAGAAAGTGTGTCAGCAACGCCTTGAAAGAGTTTTCGGATATCATCGTAAAGGTCAGGTTGGTTGTCTTTGACAGGAAACATATAGTCTCCATCATGATTTATGATGGCGTGGCAGAAAGTGCGCTGTGTCAAAAGTGCGTCCGGGGAATGCCAAAAGGCATTCATACCGTTGATTTGGTTGTGATGACTTTCCCACTCACATCAAACGCTTTGAGGATCTCTGTTGAGATCGGTATTTCGTTCGCTTTGTCGCTGACACTTTGCTGCGTGAGGGTAACCCCTAACTCGTGGGAAACGACAGAGAGCAGGTGCATCGTTATCGCACCACTTTTTTTAGAGGCACGCATCGTTTTGCCATCTATAGCGACTGCGTTAAGACATCCTGTCAAATCGGGACGACTTTCTATCACGGTGTTTACCCATTTTGTCAGGGTTTCTTCTAATGCTTCAACAGCTAACTTTTTCAATAGATTGTCGTTTCCCTTATCCTTGCGTGGGTCTGTCACTTCTGCTAACATATCTAAGAAGTGGCAAGATAGTTTTCTTGTCATGCTTCACCTCAAAAATAGTGTAGTTTTAAGGTGAAGTATAGCAGATATGGTGTGAAAAGACACACTATATCTGCTTTTCATAAAAAAATAAACACTTGTGAAAAAATATAGAAAACTAAATAACCCTGTAAAAAAAGAAATAAGTTGACACTTTCGGACTGTTTAAGGTATCCTATAAATGAAATGATTTGATCGGGAGATGAAGATGGCAGATCAACCTATAAACATCCTTGAAACACAGGAATTGAGTCGACACTATGGCGGTGTTATAGCATTATCGAAAGTTGCAATTCGGGTGCGTGCTGGACAAATTTCCAGTTTGATAGGCCCAAACGGTGCGGGGAAAACAACACTGTTCAACTGTGTCACCGGATTAGATAAACCCACGTTGGGTAGGGTTAATTTTTTAGGGAAACAAATTACGGGTTTACGTCCAGATGAGGTTACAGGACTTGGGGTTGCCAGGACGTTTCAGAATATTAGACTTTTTACTGAACTAACGGTGCTGGATAACGTCAAAATTGGGAGACACCCGCGCACCTCTGCTACCTTTGTAGGTGCGGTATTCCGAACCAAGAGACAGCAACGAGAAGAAAAGGAAATTAAAGAATACGCCGAGGAGATGCTAAAATTTGTCGGATTAGCAGACGTTAGTAATCAGACAGCAGGAAATCTATCCTACGGAGACCAACGCCGCGTTGAGATCGCCAGAGCCATGGCGACAAAACCTTTACTTCTTCTCCTGGACGAACCCGCTGCAGGCATGAATCCACAAGAAACACGCGATCTTATTTCCCTGATTTATACCATCCGTGAACGGGGAATCTCTGTCCTACTGATTGAACATGATATGAAAGTGGTGATGCAGATCTCCGACTGGGTTACTGTGTTGGACCATGGCGAAAAAATTAGTGAGGGGCAACCCGTAGATGTGCAAAACGATGAACGTGTTATCGCAGCATATTTAGGAACATCTGATGATGCTTGAACTTAAGGACATTCATACGTATTATGGAAATATCCGCGCGGTGCGCGGAATTTCAATTGAGGTTAACGCTGGCGAAAAGGTGTGTATGATTGGCGCAAATGGTGCGGGTAAATCTACCACACTCATGACCGTTTCTGGTGTTCACGTACCGGCAGAGGGCACTATACATTTTGAAGGTGAAGATATTACAACGACTTCAGCGGAGCAGCGAGTCGCCCTCGGTATTTCTCAGGTGCCTGAAGGTCGTCTGATTTTCCCAGATATGACGGTGTTAGAAAACCTTGAACTCGGTGCCTATATAAGAAATGATTCTACGGGAATAAAATCGGACTTAAATAGAATTTTCGATTATTTTCCTGTGTTGGCGGAGCGACGGAAACAGCGAGGCGGCAGCCTTAGCGGCGGTGAGCAACAGATGTTAGCAATTGGTCGCTCACTTATGTCAAATCCAAGACTTCTACTTTTGGATGAACCTTCTTTAGGGCTTGCCCCGTTGATCGTCAAACAAATTTTTGAAATTATCCAGCAAATTAATGAAGAGGGGACAACAATTCTTTTGGTTGAACAGAACGCACAACTTGCTTTGAACGTAACAAATAGAGGTTATGTGATGGAAACAGGTGAAATAACAATTGAGGGTGCTTCTACCGATCTCTTGGCAGATGAGCGGGTGCGGCAAGCGTATCTTGGAGAATAATATAGATGTATCCCACGCTTATTGATTTGGAACCGATTTTATCTATTCACATCGGCATCCATAGTTACGGTGTGATGTTAGCTACTGCCTTCATAACATGTAGTGTGATGATACAACGTGAATTGAACCGTAGGAGTTTTCAAGGGGAGGTAGCTACAGCTATTGTCGCTGCAGGTGCTATCGGTGGGATACTCGGCGCAAAAATCTATTATGTACTGTTCATTGTAGAACACTTTTCAATAAGCGATCTCTTTAGTCCGGCCGGATTAGTCTGGTACGGTGGATTAATCGGTGGAAGCGCCGCTGTCAGTTGGGTTATCCATCGCTCACCCAATCCTTTTCTTCCGACTGTTGACGTTATCGGACCGCTCCTGTTACTTGGATACGGGATTGGACGCATCGGGTGCTTGCTTGCAGGTGATGGTGATTACGGACCGCCTTCTGATGTGCCGTGGGCAATGGCATTTCCAAAGGGCACTGTGCCAACAGATGTCCCTGTTCACCCGACACCTATCTATGAAACCTTGATTTCATTTACGTTCTTTGGTATTCTCTGGTCACAACGCAAAAAATTTACGGCAACCCCAGGTTTACTCTTTGGTGCAAGTCTTGTCATGCTTGCCGTGGAGAGATTTATCGTAGAATTTTGGCGGTTAACACCGCGTGTGTTTCCTGAAACGTCGTCTTTGTCGTGGTTGACATCACCGCAGCTTGTCAGTATTATCCTGTTCTGTTTTGGAATCTATTTTATGGTGTGGATGTCCAAGCGACCAAGAGTGGAGGTGGGTATTGAATCCGAAACTCCAGAACCTGAAACAGTAGCACCCCGCCCCCAAAAACGGAGACGACGGCGGTGAGTTGATTGAGTTATCAGCTTTATTTTATGCTTCTATTCATTTAGCATCTGTGCAAAGGCTTCAATACTTTGCACCTTCGCGGCGGCGAGAAGCAGCTGCTTAAGTTTCTGTAGATCGTTTATGCTGCGAAGCGCGGGTGTTATGGCAATCACTGCCTCCGCGTGGAATTGATCTTGAAGCAAAGCCAAAGTATTTTCAATCGTATTTTCTCTGAGAAATTTTTCGCGTTGGCGTTGATAAGTTTTTGATTCTTGCATAAGTTCCCCGTATCCGCATACCGTAATGTTTCTATTCATTTAGCATCTGTGCAAAGGCTTCAATACTTTGCACCTTCGCGGCAGCAAGATGTAGCTGCTTAAGTTTCGGCAAATCGCTTATGTTACGAAGCGCGGGTGTTATGGCAATCACTGCCTCCGCGTGGAATTGATCTTGAAGCAAAGCCAAAGTATTTTCAATCGTATTTTCTCTGAGAAATTTTTCGCGTTGGCGTTGATAAGTTTTTGATTCTTGCATAAGTTCCTCCGGTATGAGTCGTTCAAACAACTCAGAGTCGTACACTATTCCACCAAAGAGGTAGAGTGCGTAAAGTAAATCTGATCGTGTTCGTTGGTCAACAGGAACAGCACATGTTACATTAATGCATTCTTGTGCCCACTGCTCAATATCCATCCCCGCAGGATGTTTCATCAGTGGCGTAAAGGGCAAGATACCTGGTGCATTCATCTCCAGAACCGCTTGCCCATCTATATTGATGAGTCGTATCACCTTATAGTGTAGTGTATATTTGTAACCGCGCCAGTTATACTCGTATCTCCCCGTGTCATTCGTTCCGGCATTCGGATGGAAATAGATAACATTAGAGTAAATAGGTATTTGATGTTGACCGACAAGGTATCCGTGATATGCTGCGTTTCGTGCCCACATTGGTTTGTGAGTACTATCGCGCAGTTGCAATTCAATGTGTAGTATTGCTTCACTATTATCAACGCGAATACGTTTTGTGCTGTCGGTACGTTGCCCTATAATAGTCTGTTGTTCCGTGTCAATGTTTTCAAGGACCTCAACATCTTTCACGCCAAGCACAAACTGTGAGATTTCGGTGGCGTAATCTGTCAATAGATTTTTTGCCATATTATCGTAGTCTTGTGGCATAGGGATATTGTACAGTAGCGTCCCAAGAAAGTCAAGAAAAACAGAAAATTGCCCTTAAAAAACGAAGCAACCTTGAAAAAAACAAGGTTGCCAAAATGGATGTCTACGACTACTTTATCTATGCCTACTCACGCACTTGACCATCTCCATAGATAATATACTTATAACTTGTCAAACCTTCAAGTCCCATTGGACCGCGAGAGTGAAGTTTCTGCGTGCTTATCCCAACCTCTGCACCTAAGCCAAATTCATAGCCATCGGTAAAAACTGTGCTGGCATTAACGTAGACTGCGGCGGAATCTACCTCTTTAAGAAATCGTTCCGCAGCGGAGTAACTTTCAGTGATAATTGCATCCGAATGATGTGAGCCGTACGTCTCAATATGGTCAATGGCAATGTCCATGCTATTAACGACCCGAACTGATAAGATGTAATCAAGGTATTCTGTGCGCCAATCTTCTTCAGTCGCAGGTTTCGCAGCGGCGTAAATCTGCTGCGTCCGATCACATCCGCGGATTTCAACTTCAGCATCTTGCAACGCATCGCAGATAACAGGTAGATATTCTTCGGCAACTACCTCGTGAACCAATAAGGTTTCCACAGCATTACAAACACCAACTTTATATCCGACTTTCGCATTCATGCAAAGTTTAGTTGCCATCTCAAGGTCAGCGGCTTCATCCACATAGATATGGCAGATACCATCTGCATGTCCAAGCACTGGGATATCCGATTCCCGCATCAAAAACTGGACAAATTCGTTACTACCACGTGGAATAACAAGGTCAATGTATTCGGGAAGACGGATAAGTGCGTACACCGCTTGTCTGTCGATGGTATCAACAAACTGAATGGCATCTGGCACACCTTCTGCAGCAGCGGTATCGCTGAGGATGCGGGCGAGTATCGTATTGGAGTGGATTGCTTCGGAACCACCCCGCAAAATAACCCCGTTTCCAGATTTGATGCAGAGTGCCGATACCTCAACGGTTACGTCAGGACGCGACTCATATACAACGCCGACAACACCAATAGGAACACGCACTGTGCCGATTTTGAGTCCGTTGGGGCGTTCTCCCATACTAATCACTTCACCGATAGGATCTGGCAAGGCAGCGACTTGACGTAGATTGTCTGCCATCCGTTCAATTTTTTGATCGTCAATCAGGAGACGTTGCATAAGCGGTGCAGCAAGTTCTGTTTTTTTGCCGTTTTCAAGGTCAAAGCGGTTTACTTCCTGAATTTCGTCTTTCGCTTTGAGTATATTTTCAGCCATCGCTAAAAGCGCGTTGTTTCGGATATCAGCCGAGCTGCGAGACAAAACGCGCATTGCTGCTTTCGCATTTTTGGATTTTGATTGGATCATGTTTTGGATATTTTCGCTCATAGTGTTCCTCTTCCATGTGAATGTGGCAGGGCACAGATATCCTGCCCTACGATTTAGTAAACGCGTCTAATTCAGTTCAGTTAAGCAATACAAGGTTATCCCGATGTATAATTTCATCGTAATCGTGGTATCCGAGAATTTTTTCTATGTCCTGCGTCTGCTTGCCAGCGAGTTTTGAAGTCTCTGTGGAGTTATAGTTTATCAAGCCGCGAGCAAATTCAACTCCATTCTCGGTGAAACATGAAACCGTATCGCTATAATTAAAATGCCCTTCAACACGCTGAACACCTGCGGGTAATAGACTTTTTCCACCTTGAATCAGTGCATTTCGTGCACCGTTATCTACAACAAGGTAGCCTTTGGGTGGACGCGAATAGGCGATCCATCGTTTACGCCCAGAGATACGGGTATTAGGCAGAAAAAGGGTGCCGAGTAGTTCGCCTTTAAGCAGACGCGTAACTATAAGCGGTTCTCGTCCATAGGCAATCACTACCATCTCACCGGAAGCAGTGACAATTTCAGCAGCGCGTAACTTTGTGATCATCCCACCAGTTCCACTGGTTGTGCCAGCTTGCCCCGCGGCTTTCCACATCTCCTCCGAAATAACGTTTACGGTGTGGATCAATTCCGAGTCAGGATTTTGTCTTGGGTCTTCGGTAAAAAACCCATGTTGATCGGAAAGGATGACAAGGAGATCAGCCTGAACAAGGTTTGTTACGTAGGCTGAGAGCGTATCGTTATCGCCAACCTTAATTTCGTCTACTGCGACACTATCGTTTTCATTAATAATAGGAATCGCATCAAGTTGAAGTAGTGCCTGCAAGGCATCATTCATACGGGTGTAACGTTTCCTATCAGAGAAATCATCCTGCGTGAGCAAATGCGTGCTGCACACTTGTTGATAGTGGCGGAAACGTTCTTCGTAGGCAGCCATCAACCGAATTTGTCCAACAGCCGCGGATGCTTGCAACTCGGGTAACGTCTGTGGTTTTGTGTTAAGACCGAGGTAGGGCCAACCCGCCGCAATCGCTCCCGATGTAACAAGAATAACCTCCACTCCGTTCTGTTTGACAGTGGCTAAATCGTGGACAAGTCCATCAAGTGCGGCTTCATTGATGCGCAGATTGTCTGAAATCGTGCTGCTGCCAACTTTTACGACAATGCGTTTCACATGAGATAAACATTCGCGTTCTGAGATTTTCTTGTGTTGAGCAGTGTCGTTGACTTTTTGACGAGATTGCATCTGAGTGAATATTTCTTCGGAGTGCCCCATGCTGTGCCACTTTATTTAAGTATTTTTGGACTATAGGTGAACTCGAATTCATCAATCTGAATTGTATCACCCTCTTTGACGCCAGAACGGGTAAGAGCGTTTATTACACCCATCTTTTTTAACTTCCGAAACAGTAACATTAACGCTTGTTCGTTTTCCATGTCGGTCATAACAACAGCACGTTTCGGTTCTTCACCAGTGACAACAAATCCTTTTTCAGTTTTATGGAGTTCAAACCGTGCACGCGGTTCAGGAGGAAGTTCATGCTCAAAAGTGATTGTTGTTTCAGCTTGTTCCCGTGCCTTCGTTTCAAGATATTGCAAGGAACGGTAGGCTTGTTGCATTAAAGCATTTACGCCTTCACCCGTAACAGCAGAAATAGGGAAAACTTTTCGCTTGCCGAAATATTCTTGTACGCTCGCTAAGTTTGCTTCTGCTTCCGACATATCAATCTTATTAAGCGCGATAATTTGGGGTAGTTCGGTCAACATCGGATTGTAATGCCCGAGTTCAAGATTTAGCTGCTCATAGTCTTGGATGGGGTCTCGACCATCTGTGGCACTGAGGTCAATGACATGAATCAGCATTTTGGTGCGTTCAATATGTCGCAAGAATTGGTGTCCCAATCCCGCACCTTTATGTGCACCTTCTATTAGTCCGGGAATATCTGCAAGCACAAAATTCTGCTCTTGATCAATACGAACGACCCCTAAGTTTGGGATAAGGGTTGTAAATGGATAAGAGGCAATTTTAGGGGTAGCGGCAGAGGTTCGGGCTAAGAGGGTGGATTTACCAGCATTGGGATAACCGACTAACCCCACATCTGCGATGAGTTTTATTTCAAGGCTAATCTCACGTTCTTCTCCGGGTTCGCCTTTTTCAGCGACGCGCGGGACCTGAAAGGTGCTGCTTTTAAAACGAGAATTGCCTTTGCCGCCAATGCCGCCGCGTGCTGCCACAACAGTTTGGACGGGTTCTGTCAAGTCTGCAAGTATTTCTTCCGTGCCGAAATCTTTGACGATGGTACCAACAGGTACTTTAATAATACGGTCTGCGCCATCTGCACCATCGCGCTGCTTGCCAGCACCGTGCTCTCCGTTTTCAGCGACTTGGCGTGGATTATGACGTAGATCAATCAGAGTGCTCATCCCAAGGGTAGCAACGAGGGTGACATTGCCACCGTTTCCGCCATCACCCCCATCGGGACCACCGCGAGGCACAAATTTCTCACGACGAAAACTGATGCATCCGTTGCCACCATTGCCTGCTTTGACATGAATTCTTGCTGTGTCCATGTCCTACCCCTTAGAGCAGAATCCCATTTTCTTTCCTGTTTTATGACTAATCCCATCCATCTTGTTTAGTATGACCTGGGTACGGTGGCGGGTTAGCATCATATTCTCTCATGCTAACTTCTTTCATGATGTTGAATGTTTGAGTTTGGGGGGCGTACATCCCGTGAGTCCACGTTACAGTAATCGTAATTTTCTTGTCCTTCTTTTCTTGTTCAGTTAAGCCCTCGTCCGTTGGATTATCTTCTCGCACGAAGAACTGGGCACTGTAATCGCTGCCTTCAACGCCATTACTACCGCCTGTGCAGGGGACATCTTTATAGTCATCACGGTTGTCGCTGTCGTTATCCGTGCATGGACCGCTGGTTTGAATAAAATTTGTTCTCGTGCCACCGGTTATGCTCAACGTGAAGCCACAACCATCGGGGTGATTTATACTATTACGCGGATGACCACCTGCCACATAGTTGTGAGGATAGTATACCCAGATTATCCATCCGTTGCGGGTAGGATCCTCATTCTCGTGCCCGTAAACATAGTGTGAATCCACATTGTCGGGTGGATTGTGCCCACTGGGATTAGGATTGTTGTTGACCGGTGGATTGTTATTACTGGGAGGTGTTTGATCATCGCGAGGTGTTTGACCACCACCATTGTTATTATTTTCGCCGCCGTTTTCGCGAGGTGTTTGACCATCGTTATTGTTGCCGCCATTATTATTTTCGCCGCCGTTGTTGTCGTCACCATTATTGTTTTCACCGCCGTTTTCGTCAGGTGTTTGACTACCAGGAGGCTGTTGACCGCCAGGAGGTTGTTGATTAGACAGAGGCTGATTAGGCAGCGGATTAAAATTAGGGTTCGGATTCGTACCACCGCCAGTATTGCCAGGAGGCTGTTGACCACTGCCACCAGCATCGCCAGATGTTTGACCATCGTTATTTTTGCCGCCATTGTTGCCATGTGTTTGCCCACCAGGAGGTTGTTGACTGCCACCGCCAGTATTGCCAGGAGGTTGTTGACCACTGCCACCAGCATCACCAGATGTTTGACCATCGTTATTTTTGCCGCCATTGTTGTTATTTCCGCCGCCATTGTTGCCATGTGTTTGCCCACCAGGTTGTTGACTGCCACCGCCAGTATTGCCAGGAGGTTGTTGACTATCACGCTGTTGATTGCCACCGCCTGTATCACCAGGCGATGGTTGACCGCCTCCACCAGTATCAGGTGGTGTAGGATCTACTGGAGGTGGTGGGAGAGGAGGCGGTATATCTACCGAACGAATGCCACCATCTCTTGGTTGATTATCTTCTCCCGCATCTCTTATCTGTTCCACTATTCCAGAAGTGTCCATCGGTCTTTCTGCTTGTAAGATAGGAACACCTTTATAATAGAAAATGTACTTAATGCTTGATGGGTAGATGTGGATGATGGGTATGGTGCCATCTCTTCGTTTTGGCACAAGTGTTAAGCAAGCTGTCTCAAATCCATTGGTAAGACAAATTCTTCCGTCACCAGGCGAGAAAAGATATTTATCTACATCGCCGGGCTGCAGCATTGAACCTGTATAAGGCATGTCGGAACAACCGGTCATACCAAGAATTATAATTAAGATAACTCCTACTGATATTAATGATAGAGATAAGAGTTTTTTGACTGCTTCAAACCCTTTTTTATACTTGCTTGCTGTAAAAGAGGAAGTAGGGATGCGTGATGTGTCAAGATGGTTACTCTGTTTGCTGTAATACAGATTCACGACTGCGCGTAAAACATATCTTCCTACAGTCAACACATCTGCTACTTTTTTAATCCAGTGTTGACGAAACATATCACTGATTCTGATTCTTATTTTTCTTTTTCTCATGATCCTATTCCTTAAGCTGATAGGGCATTCCTTGAATCTGATCATAAGTCATAATCTTTTAGGTCAATATCACTTTTAAGGGTGAATGTGGCGGAACGATCCGTATAGGGGGGATTCCATGTTATGGTGATATATGTTTCTAATTGATCCGTTCGAATGACGAGCCTAACGCCGGATCCGCGTTCCCCACCAGTAACTTGAGCAAACTCTGTTGTTTCCCCACCATTTACTTTAATAGTGAACCCGTATCCCTCAGGAGAATTTGGTAATCCACGCGGTCCACTATAGTCATCCGGATAGTATATCCACACTATCCATTCGTCTCCGAGCAAGTTATTCGGAGGATTGCTAAAAACGTAATGTGAAACAATATTATTGGGAGGGCTATCGTCATCAGATGGAGTGCCACCCGTATTAGGTGGAGTGCCACCCGTATTAGGTGGAGTGCCACCCGTATTAGGTGGAGTGCCACCCGTATTAGGTGGAGTGCCACCCGTATTAGGTGGAGTGCCACCCGTATTAGGTGGAGTGCCACCCGTATTAGGTGGAGTGCCACCATCACCAGTAGTGTCAATAATCGACACTGGTCCACCATCTCTTGGTGGGACACTTGTTATTATATCTATGTTATCCCTTATTTTTTCTGCTTGCAAGATAGTCTTGCCTTCATAGGAGAAAACGTACCTGATACGTGATGGATAAATATGGACTATAGGTGCGGTGCTATCTTTTCCCTTTGGATAAAGTGTTAGGCAAATTGAATCGTACCCGCTCTGAAGACACAGCGTTTCACCATCAGGTGAAAAAAGATAATTATCTATGTCATCAGGTGTCAGCATTGAATCTGTAGAACCTATATAAGGCGTGTCGGAACATCCAGCTACGCAGAAAGGTAAAATGAGAAAAGTAAACATTAATTTTAGCGGAAAAGATTTGATTCTCTGCATGATACCACTCCTTGTGGAACTACGGTAAAGGTTCCAACTGAAAAATACTCCTGTCCTCATCAGCTACTATATCATCAGCGTTGACGTAGAACTTTGCTGTGTAACCGGGGATTAAGCCAACTACATGAATTGTTATCTCGGAATTCTTCGTATCAATAGAAAATTGAACGCCGCGAGTGCCATCGGCTCCGTTGATTTGTGTGAAATTTTCTATTTCAAGTTCTTCTCCTGAATAAATTCTTAGTTTCATTCCTTCTGCAATTCTGATGTCAAGTCCGCTGGTTTCAGGTGTTCTGCCACGATTTGCTTCTGGGAATGACGTTGGATAGTATATTTGGAGAGTCCAACCTCTGTTAATTTGGTTAGCATTGCCAGTATTTGGCTCAAAACTATTTGGGGGCAACTGAACTCTTTCGGAATCTACCAACCCTTGGACAATTTCCGTCGTATCCATTGCTTTTTCTGCCAGCAAAATTGGAATATCTTCAAAATGGAAGATGTAGGCTACGCTTGCTGGATGAACATGAACAAAGGCAGCACCATCTCCCTGAACGTCAGCCTCAACTTGTGTATATTTTAAACAAATCGTATCAAATCCATCTTGTAAGCAGATTTTATCTTCACCCGTCGAACTGAGGTATCGGTTTACATTATCTACTGTAAGTATCGGACCAGTGTAAGGTGTTTCGGAACATCCGATTACGGTGAAAAGTAAAATGAGAAATGGGGTGAGCAATTTCAAAAATTTAACGTCTTTAAGTCCTATCAGCGTATCCGCGAATGTTTTGACACCTTGCTGCCAAGGCATTCCTTGGATTCCTAATTTAATTTTTGCCATGATGGTTCTCCTTTGTCTGAATCTGCGTCTGTTTGGAAAGAGACGCGTACAATTTATAAATCATACTTGGTAACTGACATATTCCCTTGATATATAAGGATTTAACTATAAATATCTAAACCGGTAACAGAAAACGTTCCCAAAATCCAATTCCTTCAAAAGATAATAAATTCAATCATTCTGATTTTTCTTTACCCTTTGGTGTCAAATTACGTCCACATGAAGGGCAACTTGACAAGTATGTGCGCATTGCTAATCCACAATCAGGACAGACGCGTTTCGTCTGTAAATTCGTTACTATCCGGGATACTAAAATTATTCCCAAAAACAGGAGAATAAGAAATGTTACCTCCCATGGACCAATTTGCATTTTTTATCTTAAACTAACTACAGAATTAGTGATCAATTATTATTCACCAAACCGCGCAGCGTTTTTAGATTTTTTCCGTGCATTGTGTTCATATTCGGCGTCTCAATAATAAGTGGTGTTTCAGCAAAGCGTGAATCATTTAGGATATAAGCAAATGCTGTAGCACCGATATTTCCTTCACCGATATGTTCATGTCTATCTACGCGGCTCTGATACTCTGATTTCGCGTCGTTAATATGAAATGCCTTTAGACGTTCCAATCCGATAATTTCGTCAAATTTATTAAATGTTGTGTCACAATCTGCTTCAGTACGTATATCATAACCAGCGGCAAAAACGTGACATGTATCAAGGCAAACCCCGAACCGATCCGGATATTTCGACATACCGATCACATCGCGCAAATGTTCAAAACAGTAGCCGAGGTTTGTGCCTTGTCCAGCAGTAGTTTCAAGCAAGACCACAACATCTGGTGCCTCTGTCGTTTCAAATAGCAAATCAAAACTATCACTTAACATCTTCAACCCGAACTCTTCCCCTTCACCGAGGTGTGCCCCGAGATGGGTAACGATGTGGGGAATTCCAGTCTTATGTGAAAGTTCCATCATCTGTTTAAACTGTATGCGTGATTTATCTAACACATCTTGTTTTGGAGAAGCAAGGTTGCTAAGGTGAATATCGTGAACGATTATGTCCTGAATAGGGGAGTTTTCCCACGCTGAACAAAATTTCTCAATGATATCCGTTGTTGGCGGCTTTGACTCCCAACGGTTTGGATTCGCAAGGAAAATTTGGATCGCGTCACATTTGAGACTGTCACCATTTTTGATGGAATTATGTATTCCACCGGAAGTGGAAACATGTGCACCGAGGACCATATTTTCTATAACAAATTCGAAGGCTTAAAAACTGCTTGGAATTTGATTCTCCCATTTTGTTTGCGTAAACTGCAGAGTGTTATTGCAATCTAAGACATCTATTGGCAATTAACTGATTAATGCACAAAATAGTTACAATGTTGTTTATGCTAACTACTGTTGACCTGTACTATCGCGTACTTAACACAACTTGTATTTAGTAATATTGTTGAAATATATAAGTACAACTGCGTCTATTAAGACGTTAAAAATGGGGTAAGAGTTACAAACGCCTTCGTGTTTTGTTAGGGATGCAATGCTGTTTTGACACCATTTTGGGTAATGGCATTATCAAAAGCTTCTAAACCTTGTGTGATGGGAAAACGATTAGTTAACAAGGGTCTGAAATTAATTGCTTTTTGAAGCAAAAGCTGGCGGGATTCTTCAAGGCTCGCACGGGAAAATGCCCATGATGCCATCAGTTTGTGTCCGGTATAGTGAAATTCTTCCAAGTTAATGCGAAGTTCCTCGCCTTCTGGTGCAAGACCGAAGAAGTTGATGCATCCGCCTTTGCGGACAATCTGGAAAGCGAGCGTAATCACTGACGTTTTGTTTGTCGTTGCGGAGATGACGGTATCAACACCGCCGTGTGTAATTTCATGCAGATGTGCAATATCGTCAGGAGAAATATCAAAAGTGGCATCAGCACCGACAGTTTCGGCGACAGTTCTACGTTGAGGTAGAGGGTCTAAAACGTAGGTTGTTAAGCCTGCGCGTTTTGTCAATTGGGTGAACATCAACCCGATGGGACCCGCGCCAAGGATGGCAACAGTGTTTTGGAAAATGGTCTCTTGCATTGCATTCAGGCAACAGCCTAACGGTTCAAGGAAGAGCAGTTCTTCTGGCGGGATGTCATCTGGCACTCGGATGAGTTTGTCAGTGTCTACACCGTGTTTCGGCATCCGCATGTATTCGGCGTAGCCACCATCTATGTCGTGTCCGATGCCTTCAATTGTATTGCAATATTTGTCTCGGTCATTTTTGCAATGCACACATTTTCCACAAGAAAGCATTGGATTCACAGTAACCCGTTCGCCTATTTTAACTTTTGGATGCCGACTCTCAGCGATTATCCCCGCAAGTTCATGCCCCATCACAACAGGTGGTGCATAGTCTGACACATCGCCACGGAGTGCTGCAAGGTCGGATGCGCAGATACCGCACAACTCTATCTGGATAAGCACGTCCCCGTCATTGAGTGTGGGAATAGGTTTATCTTGTATGCTTAACTTCTGGACTTTTTCAAAAACTATGGCTTTCATAGAGGATGGTTAATTTGGGAGGGTGATCGTAAGAGCGAAGCATTGCCCCGCTCTTTACTAATAGGGTTGGAATTTCAAAGTCTACTCAAACTCATAAGGCACTGTTTCAGACTGATGCGTTTTTGACGATTTTTCTGCCAAATCCATGACAGCAATAACGCGGCGAGCGGACTCAGGAGTCACAAGCAAGGGCGTGCCATCATTTAAGTGTGCCACAATATTCTCATAATATCTCGGACCGGGTCTTCCGTGATGACCTATTTTCTGTTCTTTGGGATGCCCTTCAACTTCGGATAAGACGTGATATTGTCCACCTTCAGAAACAATAGAGCCATGTGAACCGAGCATTTTCCATTTTGGTCCACCAACCTTCGCAATGTTAGACATCTGAATGTTTGCTGATGCACCATCTGCGACAAATTCGCCTTCTGCAAATCGAATAACCGCCTGCACGTGATCTTCGTTGGTAATATCTTTCCAAACGAGGTTCGGTTGAAAAAAGCCAGTGACGTTAATCATTGGTGCTTCAAGAATATTAAGTAACCAATCAAGGAAGTGTGCGCCCCAGTCGTAGAATTGTCCGCCAGAGACAGCTTTGACACTCCGCCACCAATTCGGATTTGGTCTCCCGTAGCCACCGCTCCACATTTCGGCACAATAAACCTTTCCAATGACACCAGAATGAACAATTTCGCGTAGTGTCCAAAAATCTGCATCCCATCTGCGGTTGTGGTGAACTGATAACATCACATCATTTTCTTTCGCCGCAGTAATCATTTCGGTAGCTTCAGCAATTGTGACACACATCGGTTTTTCAACAACAACGTGTTTACCTGCATTGTGGGCTGCCACGGTCGGACCGCAGTGCAGACTGTGTGGCAGTACGTTCGCGATGAGATCAACATCCTCGTCTGCCACGAGGTCTTCAACAGAGTTATAAGTCCGGGCATCAGGAAAATCTTGTTTCGCTGCTTTTGTCCGCTCTGGATCAATGTCGCACACAGCAACACATGTGATGCCTTCTGTGCCTTGCATCATATTTGCGTGTGCTTTACCCATATTGAATGCTGCGCCATAACCGAGAACAGCACCTTTAATAATATCTGCCATTATATGTCTTGGCTCCTTCTGTGCGTGGGGTAGTTCCCCGATTTCAAATTTTATGAATATCTTATTATAGCATAGATGCGAGGGTGTGTCAAAAATTAAAATTGAACAAGGCAGAGGCATTCAATTTGCGGTCAATTATCCGTTTTAGTCTCGGTTTAGAGATTGCTCTTACAGATTGCAGGTCGTGATTCGGAGATCAATATTACTAAAAATCATACCGTACGGTATGTTTTTTCATACCACGGTATGATTTCTAAATTTGCCATGACACCAGCCCCTGTATAGGTTTATAGGCATTTTTCTTAATTTTAAAATTAATTTTATTTTTATTTTTTCATCTGCGCTGAGGAATACGGTTTTCTTCTGCTGGCGATATTTTATTTTGATAGGTTTTGCATTGTCGTCTCTGCATTTAGAGAGTTCCTTTCTATTTTCGGTGTGTTTAGGGATCGGTTCTCTTTTCATACTGATATTATACCAAGTTCTGTGTAGTGATCAGGAGTTTTCGTGATGTTAGGAACAATAAATGTCCAATAGATTCACAATAAGTTTGCAGGAAAAGTTGAGGTTGATACGTGCTTTTGCATCTTGGATGGACGGGTCTTTGTTGTCAGGATGACGGTTGACGCGATTTTTTGGAGTCTTGGTAGAGAAAGAAATTATTGGAGAATTGAATTGTTTTGTGAAAAAGTTCTTAAAAGTTGACAAGCATTAGGGAAGTTTGCCCGATTTGAACGTCAAACCTCATCAGACTTACAAAGAAAGGGCGAGGCACAGAGACCTCACCCTACAAATGACTTTTATGGTAAACTGTAAAAAACGAGTATTCCGATGCAGTTATTTAGCCTTGAGTTGTCCCCAAGTCAAAGCAAGCTTACCAGACGGTTCAACATCTAACGAATCACTTTCCATTACTGCTGCGATTTCGTCTTCGTCCAGTACGCGGTCATAGAGGCGCACCTCATCAATTATACCTTTGAAAAGGTAGGTATGCACGGCGCGTTCATTCCCACCAGCACCAATGAGGAACTCTTGTTTTGAATTGAAGTTAGGTTTAGAGTCCCTTTCCCCTGCAAGTTCCCCGTTTACGTAAAACATCTGTTTGCCATCAGCAAAGGTGCCGGCGAGGTGCTCCCATTCGCCAAGTTTCACAGCAGGACCTTGAACAGATACCCACGGTGTCACTCCATCACCTGTCCAAAACTGCCATGTATTCTGAGGGGTTGCATAAAAGATATGCCCACTCGTAGGAGGTTCATCACGATTAGAGACAACAGCACGATGCCCTGCGCTTCCTGGTTCAACGTTTGCCCAAGCACATATAGTAAAGGTTTCTTGATTCAAGTCTTTATGGAACGGAACGTTTACTTCATCTTCTGCTTGATCAAATTCAAGTGCGCCGCCAAATTTTCCATCCTTCGTCCATTGTGGGTCGCCAAGCAACTTCCCATCATGTCCGTTGCCAGATACGTCTTTTGCAGTGTCACCAGCTTTTTCATTGAAATCCCAGTACGCTACGATGCCTTCCTCAATAGCTTGGACTAATATTGGAAACACCAAGAATCCTGCAAATAGCAGTAACGTAAATACAAATGTGATTGATTTCATTTTTCTTTCCTTTTAGTTTGATGTTAAATTTTCGCTTAAAAGTAACAGACAAGCAAATACCACACGAGCAATTGGCGTTGATCTGATACTTTGTGAACACACTGTCAATAATTGTCCTCACCCATAATTTGCGTTAGTTTACCAAATATGATAAAAAAAGTCAAGAAAAATAGAGATATGTAACAAAGGCATTCAATTGTTGAGTTTTCGCATTTAATTTATATTGTAGGAGGGAACTCCGATTCCCGACTATCATTGTGTTTTGTCGCGATTCGGAGATCGCTCCTACAAGAAGAAATCTATGTGCCATGTGCGATTATTGGAGAATTGAATGGCTATGAGATATGTAAGAGGAATTATGGAAGGGAAAAAGTTTTATGCTAAGTGCCGCTGGCGTATTTCACCCCAGGGACCGGTAATAGCGAGTGTAATACCCGAATGCTGTATATTAACAAAGAGTGTCGTGCCATCAGGGGAGAACGTTGCACCTGCAAATTCGGAGGTATTGCTTGCATTTCGCGCAAATTGATAGGTATGTCCTTCCGGGGTAACACCGACTAAATACTGTTCTTTTGGACCGTCTTCACAGATAATGAGGTCGCCCCACGGTGTGATTGTTAGGTTGTCAGCATTTTCAAGGAGTTTACTATCATTTGGTTCAATGAAAAGTTCAAGGATGCCCGGCTCTTTATCTTCTCGGCTTGTGCCTTCATAAGGACTTGGGGTGTATCGCCAGATTTGCCCTTTTTGTGCAACACCGCCGTTGGTGCATGCAATATAAAAAGCGTCACCACTGAACCATATACCTTCGCCTCGGGCAAATTTGGCAGCGTTTTTACCCTCTACGCCCTGTTTTCGAAGGTCATCGTTAGGTGCTTCCACGTTTTCAATGTCCACCCATTCAACAGCCAATTTCTGGGAGATTGGAATAGGGTCATACGTCCACGTAGCGATCTTTTGCAAACGGGTTTTCCAGTTTCGGGTATCTGCAGCCTTCATGTCCCTAATTCTCAGCGCTTGAAGGCGACCTCCTTTAACAAGTTTACCGGGTTCTTCAGGGATAAAGCGAAAGAATAATCCATCGTTTCTATCTTCGGTTTCATAGACAATACCGGTGCGCGAATCCACAGCAACTGCTTCATGATTGAAACGCCCCATCGCTTTCAAAGGGACAGCTTCCACTAAACCCGGCGTAGTAGAGACTGGCACCTCAAAATTGTAGCCGTGATCCTGTTCAAAGTCGTTCTCAGCCTTTTGCACCGTTTCCTCACAAGTTATCCAGGTATTCCAAGGTGTTGTGCCACCTGCACAATTGCGAATCGTTCCAGCTAAACTTAAAAAATGCTTTTCGAGTGTCCCTGTGCGAGTATCATAGATAAGTGTTGTCGTCGAACCGAGGGAAGGTGCTTTTTTGTTACCCAAATCATAGATTTTTTCGGTGTCAACCAGATTCAGTTTTTCGTTGTTCCACCCAAAAGGACCGACGATTTTATCGGTAGCGTTTAATTCGTGATTGCGGATTAGGATTGTTTTTCCATCAGGTCCAGGAAACGCCGCCATACCATCGTGTTTGCCCGGTACCCAAAGCCCATCGTCCATTTTTTCACCAACCCGAGAAAATGCATGTGCTACAAATCCTTCTGGTAGGTCAAGAAGCTGGTTTGGACTGGATTTAAATACGTAGGGAGGATCAGGTCTGAAACCCGGAATGTAATTTTTTAGTTTACGACTCACACCCGAAAAACCGAAACCGACTGCTGCAGATGCAGCAGCAACTGCTCCGTAACTAAGAAACTGACGTCGAGATATATTAAACTTCAATGTTTTCCCTTTTTCTGTTCTGACTTTCAAGTAGAACAATCAATAATCACAACAGTATTACGTTAAAGCATAGTCTTAAATTGTTACATTTGTTTTGAGATTTTTGTAAGTTTTATTGACAACTCTTTTCGAACTCTATCATTGCGTTTCTATATTCCCCCATTTCGTCTACTAAGATTGTCGGGTTTCGCAAGCTCTACCCGACCTACAAATATGGCTACAGAATGTAAGAGGCGCAATAAATTGCGCGACTACAAACGCATCAACTCAAAAGAAATTTCTAAAACGCTGATTTCATGCCAAAGACTCTACACACTCAGGAGAGGATTTGTTTTGACACAGATACCATTTTGTGTTAAAATTCTACAACGAACATTAAGTATAACATAGTTTCAGAAATTGTGCATTAATTCTGCACAAATTATAGGGTTATTTAGTTTTAGGCATTTTTAGTTGATGTGTATTACTTAGAGTTATAGTGTAGGTGGATAAAGTGGACGCGAAACCCAGAGGTAAAAATATAAGTCCTATCTGAATATGAGTAACTGCGTTAGTCCCGTAGGGACGATATGTTTATAGCAACGGTTGTGCTATCTGTCTTTAGTCCCGTAGGGACGATATGTTTATCTTTTTATGTCGTTCCTACCAAATCAACGGTATGAATGCCATTTAGGCATTCCCCGGAACTCAAGAGAGGGTGGACGACATTTTTCTATAAACATTCCGTCCCTACGGGACTGAAGAGGGGACAATCCCAATAACAGTACGTATTGAGAAAGGATCGTAATGATTCAGATGTTTTCTTAAGTTTGCACCTATGGGTAGAGCGCAGCGAAACCCAACCTACGAAATAAACTATCAGTATCGCTTATCAACTAAATAATCCTGCACAATTTTAAAACAGGTAAGGAGGAACCGTGTAATGGAGACCCACAGTTACGCCCCTGGAGAAATAGAGCCATATTGGCAAGCTGCATGGCGAGAAAAGGAAGCATTTAAAATATCCAACGACATTGAGACATTAAAAAAGAGACCGAAATTTTATGTGCTTGGAATGTTTCCATATACTTCAGGAGCAGGACTCCACATGGGGCATACAAAGAACTATGTGCCGACCGATGTGCTTGCAAATTTTAAGCGAATGCAAGGCTATCATGTGATGCATCCAATGGGGTGGGATGCGTTCGGACTACCAACTGAACGAACCGCAGTCCGAGAAAATGAACATCCGGCACACATTACAAAACGAAATACCGAAACTTTTCAGCAACAAATTCAACGTATCGGTCTCTCCTACGATTGGTCCCGCAAAATTGACACGTCCCTCCCTGAATACTACAGATGGACACAATGGATTTTTCTGCGTCTCTATGAAAAAGACTTGGCATATCTCGCTGATGTCCCTGTTAATTGGTGCCCCGCATTGGGCACTGTCCTTTCCAATGAAGAGGTAAAGGACGGTAAATATGTTGAGACCGATGATCCGGTTGAACGCCGCTTGATGCACCAGTGGATGCTAAAAATCACTGCTTATGCTGAACGGTTGTTGGAAGACCTGGACCTATTGGATTGGCCTGATGGTCTCAAAGAGATGCAGCGACATTGGATTGGTAAATCTGAAGGTGCTGAAATCACTTTTGAGATCAGAGACCGCGATGCTACGTTTACCGTTTTCACTACACGTCCGGATACACTCTTCGGCGCAACCTACTGCGTGCTTGCCCCTGAACACCCGCTTGTTGCTCAGATAACGCACCCCGATGCAGTTTCTGATGTTTACAATTATGTTCAGGACGCATCCAACAAATCTGACCTCCAACGCACAGACCTTGCCACTGAAAAGACAGGTGTTTTTACGGGTGCTTACGCTATCAATCCTTGTAACAACCAACCTATTCCAATCTGGGTAGCAGACTATGTGCTTATGACTTACGGCACTGGTGCTATAATGGCTGTCCCAGGACATGATGAGCGCGACCATGAATTTGCCACGACTTTCAACATTCCTATCGTTGAGGTTATCAGTGGAAGTGAAAAGGCGATTGAAGAGGAAGCTTATGAAGGTGATGGCGTTTGTGTTAACTCGGATTTTCTGAACGGTTTGCAGGTGGACGATGCAAAAGAGAAGATGATTGCATGGTTGGAAAGTGAGAAAAAAGGCACGCGTCA
The DNA here is from genome assembly GCA_028824685.1 of Candidatus Poribacteria bacterium. GTDB lineage: Bacteria > Poribacteria > WGA-4E > WGA-4E > WGA-3G > MSPOR6. The sequence goes on along the minus strand of JAPPCZ010000084.1, from coordinate 2,598 downwards.
AGTGCAGTATCGTCTACGGGATTGGCTTTTCTCTCGGCAACGGTATTGGGGCGAACCTTTCCCGCTTGCACATCTTGATGATGGCACCATTGTTCAACTTCCTGATGATCACTTGCCTGTAGAACTGCCCCCGATTGATGCCTACAAACCGACAGAGGATGGCAAACCACCGCTTGCTCGTGCTGATGAGGCGTGGTTGAAGGTGCAACTGCCTGATGGTCGAATTGCGACACGAGAGACGAACATTATGCCGCAGTGGGCGGGTTCCTGTTGGTATTATCTCCGCTTTTTGGACGCACACAATACAGATGCTCCTTTTGACACTGCACTTGAACGTTATTGGATGCCAGTTGACCTCTATATGGGTGGTGCAGAACACGCGGTGTTACATCTGCTTTATGCGCGTTTTTGGCATAAGGTGCTTTACGATTGCGGATTGGTCTCCACAAAAGAACCGTTCCAAGGACTTCTCAACCAAGGCACTATTCTTGCTGAATCTTTCCAAGACGATGCTGGTAAATACTATTACCCACACGAAGTTGAGCGGGACAACGAAAAAGCAGCAGCAAAAACTTCTGGCAAACCGCTCCATGTGCAACTGGAAAAGATGTCTAAATCGCGCTTTAACGTCATCAATCCGAACGATGTGATTGACAAATATGGCGCGGATGCACTTCGACTCTATCTGCTATTTATTGGGCCGGTCACCGCGAGCACACCGTGGCAGGACGCTGGCGTGGAAGGTGTGTATCGATTCCTACAACGCGTATGGCGGCTTGTCGTTGATGAACAGAACGGTAAACTTAACGAGAAATTGACTGATGCCTCTGGCACAACAGAGTCTGAACTCTGGCGGGAACTCCATAAAACCATCAAACAGGTAACAGAGGATACGGAATCAATTGATAAAATGAACACCGCGATTAGCCAGATGATGATTTTCGTCAATACGGCAACGCAGGTGAAATCATTGCCAACAGAGACAGTGAAGATATTTCTACATCTGCTTGCACCTTATGCGCCGCACATTGCACAGGAGTTGTGGCATCGTCTCGGTGAAACAGGATTTATCGCGCATGCTTCGTGGCCTGAATATGACGAAAGTGTTCTCGAAAGTGCCACGATCACCATTATTGCACAGGTAAACGGAAAACTCCGAAATCGGCTGCAACTTCCTGCAGATGCTACTGATAAAGAGATTGAAGAAGCCGCACTTGCAGATGAAAGGGTTCAACGGTTTATTGAAGGGAAGCCGATTCGGAAGGTGATCGTTGTGCCGAATCGCTTGATTAATATTGTTGTTTAAAAATATCCAACCTTCATTCAAATAGGTGGAGCACCACAACAAAACATCCAAAGAAGGTAGGCTTATGTGTATCAAATATCTGATTAGCGTCTCCATATTGGTTTTCATGGTAGGTGGAATTGCGATTGCAGAGGATAGTGCAGGTAAATTAGTTTTTACCATTCGTGAGCCGTTTCGGAATGAAGACGGTTTCCGAATCACAACTCGGAGACTGGAGAAAGGACGAGATACAACAAATTGGTGGGAATTCCATCAATATAACGTCTGTACGATGAATCCGGATGGCACAGATTTCCGCCGACTCACTGATGATGGGGTTTCGCGCAATCCACGCCTTTCACCAGATACGGAGCGAATTGCTTACATATCTGGGGTGGACAGGAATAAATCGCTATATATAATGAAGGCAGATGGTACCGAGAACAAACAACTGACCAAGAAACAGTATGAGATTCACGATTTCTGGTGGTCTCCGCTGAGTCATGCTGTTTTGATTGTGGTTGAGATTGACCGTCCAAAAGATAGGTTAGAAAATTGGGAAGTAACGTTTGATGGAAAGATCAAACGGTGGCGGACCCGGCAGTGGGCAAAGGGATGGCTACATTGGGATGCGAAAGGCGAAAGCGTTAAAGAACCGCATCGGAGATTGCTTGAAGTATTGCCGAAGGGAACAAACTGGCCCGAGTGGTCACCAGACCGTAGATGGATCGCGTTTAGAACCGATGGTTTCCTTGCGCTTGCAGAACCGGATGTTGTTAGCATGGGTAGGACATGGTTTCTGCAACAAGACGAACCGCCATGTGGAAACATAGAAGAGTGGTCGCCAGACGGCACACATTTTCTGTTTTATACGTCAGGCGAGATATGTATTGCCACTATAGAAAAAGGCCGATTCAAAAATTATCTAAATCTGAGTCTTTACGGAGGACGGGACGCTACATGGAGTCCGGACAGTAGCCAGATTGCATTTATCGGTGGCGATTCGGATGGGAGACGCACCAGCGAAATCTTTATCTTAGATGTTGAAACTGGCAAAATGCAGCAGATTACTTCAACTATTCACGATTACTTTGATCTGCATTGGCGATAAAGCAGCTCTTTAACTAAACGACTTGTGCCAGTTAATAATATGTTTTGTTGGTTTTCACATATATTTGCATTAGTGTTATAAACATATCGTCCCTAATGAAGATTAATTTATTATTTGGGTAATTTTTCATTATGCATATTTGGAACATTTTAAGGGATCTTCAGTTCCGTAGGAACGATATGTTTATAGCAGCGCGGACGAC
>JAPPCZ010000011.1 GCA_028824685.1 Candidatus Poribacteria bacterium | reverse complement strand
GATTTTGAAATCGGGCTTTCAAAGCCCTCCAACTATTTATGAGATAGGTTGTAGTAACCTATTTGAAAGGAGAAAGGCGCTATCAAAAGCGATTTATAGGAGGAACCATGTTATTGAAAAAAGGGTATTTGATTTACTTGCTCACTGTATTTGCTATTATCGTGCTAAGTTTAGCGATAATAGAGACAGCTGAAGCACGGTTTGCTGCAGATACGATTCAAGGTATGTGGACTTTTGAAGAAGGCCAAGGCAAAACCGTTAAAGATCTTTCTGGAAACGGTAGTGATGGTGTGTTTGTTGGGGATGTCAAATGGGCAGAGGCTAAATTCGGTGGTGGCATAGAATTTAGTGGTGAAGTGGCACAAAACTATGTTCGTATTGGGAAGGAAGGTGAACCCGCTACTTTGGCAGCTTTGAATTTTAAGGACTCCAAGGGGTTCTCCATCCATGCGTGGGTATTTGCGACGATACCACCTAACGGAAAATGTGTTATATGGAAAGGGAAAGGATGTTCAAGTTGGTCGCAATTTTTACTTGGCACTGGTGCACATGAAAATGTCGGTGGAAGAATTAACCGTGCATCGTTCCATTTTCGGACGAGGAGCGCGCCCGAGAGATTTGAAGCACTCGGTGAGGAACTTCCCCAGAATGAGTGGGTTCACCTGGTTGGTGTATGGGATGGAACGAAAATCTATATCTATGTTAACGGCAAACTACAGGGCAGTGCAGACGCAGTAGGACAGCCTTGGGATTCTTTTGAAGCGGTTTACATCGGGGCAGATGCGGGTTGTAATGAGCCGAACGGAAGGTGTCATTGGGGTGGTATCATTGACGAAATTGTCATCTTTAATGTACCAATCTCTGAGGATGAAATTAAGTCGCTCGGCAATGGAATTGAAGGTGTCTTTGCTGTTGATGCTGGTGGAAAAATCACTACCACATGGAGTAAACTTAAATCATCAAAATAGGATAGTATTTGAAAGTAATCCCATTTCCAAAATATTTTATTTCATTTGTAGGAGCGATCTCCGAATAGCGACCCATTTGTCGTTAGAAATCGGAGTCCATCCTACAGCATTGAAAGTGCGATGTCTATCAATACTAAGTGGACATCGCTTTTTTCATTATCTGTAAGATAAAGGCAAAGTGTCATGCTGACAAAAAAGCAAACGTAAATCACTTGCCGAATTTAGTCGTATATGTTAAACTATATTTAATTATAATAGAATTGCATCCGAGAATAATATACTACTTCGGGTGCCGAAACTAAAGGAGAACTTAGGATGATTATCAAGGCTATAAAAGTGATTTGTATCCTCAGTCTATTACTTACCACTATCTGGTATGTAAATATGGCTGATGCCGCAAAAGAATTTGTAACAGATGGACTTGTTGCGATGTATACGCTCAATAAGTCTGATGTCAAAGGTGATGTTGTCATGGATACCTCTGGCAACGATAACCACGCGAAGCTTATTGGTAAACTTGATTTTATTGAAGGCCCCATAGGGGATGCATACGAGTTTAAAGCAGCAGCGAACAACTACGTTGAGATTCCTGCTATGGGTATGTTCGATTTCGCATCAGTTGAATGCTATGCCCTTCAAACTCAGTTTGCTGGCATTCAAGGCATCGTTTCCACCTGGATGTGGACAGCAGGTAAGGTCCATTTCAAGTTTCAAGAAAACCAAATTCAGGTTGATAAAAACGGCGGTTCAAAAATCCGTTTTAACGCTGAAGCCGAAAAATGGTATCACATCATTTACACCACTAATCCGGAAAAAAACGAACTTAAGCTATACATAGACGGAGAATTGCAGGCAGAAGGTGCAGCCGGTGCCCAACCTGAAAACATGGATGAACGCCGCATTGGCAGTGAACACAATGGTCGGTTCTTAAATGGTATGGTTGATAACGTCCGAATTTATGACAGGGTTCTAACTGAAGACGAGGTCATGCAAAATTTTGAGGCAAAATCCGATACGTTACCTGTTGAACCCGCAGACAAACTCTCTACCACTTGGGGATCACTCAAGCGCCAGAGAAACTAAAAGGTCTGATGCAATCAATTCAAAAGGCAATTATTCCGATCGCTGGATACGGAACACGCCTCTTCCCCGCAACGAAAGCTGTACCGAAAGCACTTTTCCCAATTATCGCGCAGGATGGTCTCGCAAAACCGATCATTCAGTTGATTATTGAAGAGGCGTTAACGGCTGGTGTGGAAGAGGCGTGTCTCGTTGCACAACCGCACCAAGTTGAACCGATTACCGACTATTTTTCTGGCAACGTTCCAGACGCTATTCGTGAAAAGCCTGAACTGGCAGTGCAAGCGGACAGATTGAATGAAATTAGTGAACGCTTGCAATTCGCTATTCAGTCAGAACCGCAGGGATTTGGACACGCCATCTATTGTGCAAAAGATTTTGCAGCAGGCGAACCTGTCATGATTCTGCTCGGAGACCACCTCTATATTTCAGAGACAGATATATCTTGTGCAAAACAGTTGATAGATGTCTATGCGGAAGTTGGAAAATCAGTAACCAGTCTTGATGTATGTGATGAAAGCGAACTCTCTGTGAACGGCATTGTGCAAGGAAATTCTATGCCTGAAAACCCCAGCATCTTCAAATTAGCACGCATTGCGGAGAAACCTTCGGTAGACTATGCACGAGAACACATGCGCGTTGAAGGGATATGGAATGCCAAAGAAACGCATAGATATCTGTGCCATTTTGGGATTGATCTGCTCACGCCCCTTTTATTCGATATATTGGATTATAACTACCGCAACAAGATTCTGACGCACGGTGAGATCCAACTCAGAGATGCAATGGCTGAAATGGTCCGACAAGAAGGTATGTACGGTTATCGCGTCGCAGGGACACGCTACGACACTGGCAATCCACAAGAACTGCTAAAAACTGCTTATGCCTTTGGGCTGCATGGTCCCTATCACAATTCCTTAATCTAACGTTTCCCAACAATAGAATGTGTCGCGATTCGGAGATCGCTCCTACAAGACAAATTTAATCTATAGAATGTGTCGCGATTCGGAGATCGCTCCTACAAGACAAATTTAATCTATAGAATGTGTCGCGATTCGGAGATCGCTCCTACAAGACAAATTTAATCTATAGAATGTGTCACGATTCGGAGATCGCTCCTACAAGACAAATTTAGTCTAACGTTTCTCCCACCTCTAATTCAATAATTTCTACATCCTGAGATGCTGTCAATTTACGAAATTCTTCCAATGTTCCTGTCAAAAGTGGAAATGTGCCGTAGTGCATGGGCAAAATTGTTGGCACATTGAGCAATTGTGCAGCATAAGCTGCTTCACGCGGTCCCATTGTGAAATGGTCTCCGATGGGAAGCAGTGCTAAGTCAGGTTGATATATCTCACCAATTATTTGCATATCTCCGAACACATTTGTATCGCCAGCGTGGTATATTTTATAGCCATTTGCAAATTCAAGCACAAAACCTGCGGGTTCACCTAAATAAACTATCGTTCCATCTTCTTCTGTGAAACTACTGCTATGGTTTGCCGTGACCATTGTTGCTTTCACGCCGCCGGCTGTGACCGTACCACCTTTATTCATGCCTATTGTATTTTCAACTCCCTGATTATCTAACCATTTTGCTATTTCAATCATAGCGACGACTGTGGGAGCGTGTTTTTTGGCAATTGGAACAGCATCTTCCATGTGATCCCAATGCCCATGCGTTATCAGCATAACGTCAAGAGCGTCAAATGTTTTAAGTTCATCGGGACAAACAGGATTACTATTAACCCATGGGTCAATTAAGAGAGTTTTTCCGTCCACCTCAATTTTAAAGGTAGCATGTCCAAGCCATGTTAGACGTATACCGTTGTTAAGTTTCATGTTGTTTTATTTACAATCTCCTTTAATCTTTTTGCAATAATTTCTACTTCTCCCGACATCAGCGTTTGACCATTTATGAGGACACCGTTTGCACCAGCACCAGCAATATCTATCGTGGGGTCACCTGTTTGTAGTTGATGAAGAATTTCATTACGCGTGATGCCGAGTTGATCTGCGTCAAATCGGATTTCGGTGCGTGGCATCGGTTGCCCCGCTTCAGATGGGAAACTGCGATGCACACTAACACCTTGAATGTCTTTAAACACTTCTGTATAAAAGGTGACTTGGTCTTCATAGGACTGCATTAATTGGTCATGGTCTTGATTCAGGTACCACTCAACCGCTGCCAACAATCCGACCATTTCTTCTTTACCAACTTTCATGCCTCTGCCGATGAACGGATGCGGTGGCCCATTGAACGCTATAGCCTCAATCAGCGATTTTTTGCCAACAATTAGTCCGCTACTCTGCGGACCACACAAGCCCTTTCCACCGCTAAACATTGCCAAATCTGCTCCCATCTCTGTAAAACGCCATAAGTTTTCTGGCGGAGGTAATTGCGCAGCGGCATCAACAATCAATGGGACACCATGTTTTTGGGCAATTTCAATGCCCTTTTCATAAGACACCCAAAGGTGCTCTCTACTGGGGTTTGCGAAGTAGAAGATTGCAGCAGTTTTGTCGGTAATAGCGTTTTCAAGTTCGTCAGGAGCTGTGCCGTTTTCGTCTCCTATTTCTACGAATTCCACACCGACCTGCCGCACGGCAAAATCGTATCCGACTCTACCGTGGCGATGCACGATGACTTCGCTTTTCATTGAATTGTCAAGATGGGGTAATTTTGAACGTTTGCTCGCGTCAAATCCAGTGATACACGCGGCGGTACTAAGCGTCAGGGCAGCTGCAGCACCATTGGAAACATAGGCTGCTTCGTTATGGGTGAGTTTTGCTAATTCTTCGCCGACACGTTTTTGAAGTTCAATGATGTCTACAAAATGTTTTGATGCTTCCACCATAGCATCAACGACTTCAGGCGGCATGATGGAGCCACCGAGGCGTGTCAGCGTTGCATTGCCGTTGATAACTGTCCGAATGCCTAAACGTTTGTAGATTGACATTGAGGAGTTTATCCGACTTCCTGCCCGTCCAATTTCCCGACGTGCAGGTCAATTTCATCGCGCGACTCAATTTTGTCGACTTTGCCATCCACCATGTGGAAAATACGGTCTGAAACATCAAGCATTTTGTGATCGTGTGTCGCGGTAATAATGGTCACACCGTTTTCGTCATTGAGGCGGCGGAGCAAATCTATGATTTCAAGACCTGTTTTGGTATCCAAGTTACCAGTCGGTTCATCTGCTAAAACAATAGCGGGATCGTTCGCAAGGGAACGTGCAATTGCGACACGTTGCTGCTGTCCACCAGAGAGCTCAAGCGGCTTATGCTGAACGCGGTCACCTAATCCAACAAGAGAGAGTAAATCGACACCTTTTTCCCTACTCTCATCGGCACTCATGCCAGCAAAAATCATCGGAAGTGAGACGTTTTCAAGTGCTGTCATAACAGGGATAAGATTGAACGATTGAAAAATGTAACCAATTTTCCGACAGCGCAGCCATGCTAACTCATAAGCGTCAAGTTGTGCAATGTCTACTTCGTCAATATAGACCCTCCCCTCAGTGGGTTTATCTAATCCGCCAATCATATTAAAGAGCGTAGATTTCCCGGAACCAGAGGGTCCCATAATAGAGATGTATTCACCGCGTTGGATTTGGAAATTAACGCCACGCAGCGCATCTACAACCGTTGTCCCCATCTCATATCGTTTTATAAGGTTTCTGACTCTAACAGTATTCTCTTTAGGGATAAGACGTTGCAATCGTTCTGGCGTTTCGGCGAGATTTGGTTGTACGCCACCTATTTCTGCTTGCATATCTGTTTTCTCCTTTTCATTAACTTTCGGCAGTCAGCCATCGGCTATCGGGTTTCCGCTGGAGAAACGATCTCCTGTCGCGATTTCTTAACCCAAAAACCCTGAACTTGTTAAGCAAGTTATAAAAATCATTTATCGCTTTGCCAAAAATCCGAAACGTTTTTGTTGTGCTGGTTTCTGCGTTGCTGCTTCATTTGGTTTGGTTTCAGTCGGAATAGCAAATTGGATGAAATTTCGTTTGCCGAGTTGTTGTATAAAGGTAAAAAGTGAAGTTTCTGCCTCTTTTCGCGTCAATTGATGTTTTTTCTGAAGTGCCTTGATAATCTGTGAAATAGTATGCTTACCGTCGCACATTTCCCATACGTACGTTCCAATGCTATCCAGCACAACAACCCGTTTATTCGGGAGCATAAAGAGTTTACTTGTCAGGTTTACCCAGAATTTATCTTTCTGCGGAATGACGAGCGATGCCTCATCTTTGTCGTCTAACTCCCACGTTATCAACTGATTGCGTACCGGGAATGCTTTGAGGACCTTATTTCTATCTACATCAGGTCGTTTTCTTAGTTTTAGAGCGTATAGAACTTTGTTAAGCATGTTTTATAAATGCAGTTTGAATGTTCTACCTCAATCTTAGTGGCAGTGAATACTCTCTGCAACCTCTTGTGCAAGTTTCTCGGAAGTCTCGTGGCGTCCAATTGATTGCACTACATAGATACGGTTGGTATGATGACAATGCCTTATGCAAAACGTAAGTCGTGTCCGTTTTCGGAGTTTATCAAGTATTAACACAGGTGAAAATGGCATGCTATCGTAAAGTCGTGTCTGTTGCCCGATAAACGTGATGCGTTCATCTCCGTGCTCATCATGTGGAGTCACTTCAAATCCATAACCACGAATCGCTTTAGCGTATCTTGCTCGAAACCATGTTTCCAATTGATTCGGTTCCGAACTATATTCGTTTAATAGTACCTCCGCAGGACCGTAACGTTCAACACTGAGTTTACGACTTTTCCCTCTGGTAAATGTAAACAACAGATATCCGCTGAGAAGTTTCTGCCTCTCTAACTTGTAGTTTTTTGGAACAGCAAGTTTAAGTCCATACGCACTCCAGACGGTGTGCTGCGGATCGCCTTGGTCCGAAATGGATTGGAAGATACGTAGCACCGTAGGACGCCAATTTTCTTTGAGCCTTCCCATGACTTGGACAATTGTGATCCGTTTAGCATCAGGACTATGCACAATCAACCCGTTTGCGCGGATGCCGCCTTTCCAACTGAATCCGAGAAAGGTGCTGTCCTTCAAAAAATCCTCATCTTTGATGAGGTCAACATTCCTACGAAATGAAACATTGCCACCGCGTTTATAGTTCTTGCGGACTAACTTGAAGTATTCGTCGAGTGTTTTGTGTAGGTCAGGTTTCTTCTTCCGTGTTTTTGCCCATTTGAGTTCTAATCGAGGCATCTCAGGGTCATCTAACCGAAGGTAACCATTCTTTTCATCGCCGCTAATACCACTGATTTCCCAGGTTGTCGGTATCTCTATTTGAATGCCTGCCCAACCAAAAAGAGTCCAGTCCATATTGATTTCCTACCCTGAAAAGTAGTGCTTAGCCATCTTAATATTGCGAGTCGTGCCAATAGTCGGGAATCAGAGTGCCCTCTTACCGTAGGAGCGATCTCCGAATCGCGACCATACCTACAAAATTTGGGTGGATAGAACATTAGTCTAAAACGGTTTAACAATAACCGCTTTAGAGACAAGGGCAATTGCAACAGTACCCATCCCGATCAAACCTACGCCACAAGCAAAACCTGCTGCCAACACCGGATTGAACATAAACCACCGCTTCAAACCGAATCGCTTTATCATATAGAATCTACCGATGATAGCACCGAGTAACCGCGCAACCATGCTGCCCGGGTCAGCCCCAATTCCACCGATGATACCGTAAAACCACATTGACGGATATTTCAATACCCAAAGCAGCCCGTAGATAGCAAGGCTGGAGGTAAATCCTGCTGCAACGTAATCCCCTCGAATGGCTTGTATGATCTCACTATTCCCATCGCGTAGTGATGTTTTCATGAGACATTCGTTTGTTGCGTTAATCGGCCACATCATCTGAACAAACGGATATTGAGCGCTCGGTATTGGGGCTATTTGCCAAATAAAATGTTGTACCACAATTCCACTGACAATCAAGATAGGCATAATCAGCAGCGTTGCAGCGAGGTTTGAAGTAAAGGTTGTTCCCGTTAGTTCAAGTACGCGCCACCCTTGTGTGCCTGCCCCGTAATCTTCGTCAGGTAACGGTGCAAACCAGATATCAATCTCCTCGTACCGACTCAGAATAAAGGTGATCTCATGCAAATAAGGTATTTCAAATAGGTCGCGTCCGAGGACTCCGAACGTCCTTGCAGTGATATACGAATTTATCGGTGTATATAAGAACGCGAACCCGAGTAGGAAACTTAATGGGAAATTCGGCACCATCCAATGGATAAGCCAAACAAATCCGCCCATACCGATAAGCCACAGCACACCCATAAGCCATAATGGAAAATCACCACGGTTCGGTGGTGTGGCAAGTGAACCACGTTCTCCCGCCTTTTTCTGGGAACTGCGAAGTTTGAAAAGCATTGGGACGGAGGCTGCCAAACCAACAAGGCCAAGGCTAAAGTTTTTACCCATGCCGTAACTTCTATAGAAATCAAGATCGTTGAAAAGTCCAACCGCACGTACATCAAGCCCAGAGGTCCATTGATGTAATATCTCGTTTCTATAGAGAATTTGAGGATTAAGAACAAATTGCGATAGCATTGCGGTAACAAACTCCGACATTACCACTGGGAACGGCAAGACAAATCCGAAGAGCATCTGTCCGAAGTCTGTTCGGAGCGCAAAAACCCCTGTTGGCGCGAATCCTTCAATACTTTGCGTAAAGTCTATCCACGGTATCTTCAGAATTTGTATCGGTTCACTCATCATCACGCCGGTGAGAGCGGGAACACCGATGTAGATGAATCCCCAAATTAAGCCGGCCATAGACCCGATAGAAAATATCTGCCATCGCCATGTTTCCTGCTTACCGGTAGTCTCTGCTAACGCAGTTGCACCTTGTGCAGTAATCGGTGCCATGGGATAGGGGAGTCGTTCAAGGTCCGCAGTAAACCTAAACAGAATATACTGACCACTGACGACCCGTAGAGTACCAAGCAACTTACCCGCAAGGTAGATACCTATAGGTAACAACCAGTCGGGATGTAGCAGGTTACGAGTCAAAACCCCTACAGAATCACCCGCGGGGACAACCCATGCAGGGATTTTGTCGGCAATTTCATAAGAAATGGCTTGCGGTGTGTTTACAAAATACGCATACCAAATAAAACTCCGATACTGCATACCGCTGCCGACTGCTGCGCCGGTAAGACTCAGCAGCATATAAAGTTCCTGACGACGTGCCGTAGTGAAGGAACGTCTGGCTAATTCAGTAAACAGGATAACTGCTACCCAAGGCGCAGCCGCTGCACCGGATTGACCAGATACATAACTTAGATAGATGGAGCCGGGCATCATGAGTAAACCAACAAAAAGCGCGCCAAAGAACACTTTGCCCGTCAATCCGGATTCAAAGGTTCGGACGCCGCCTTCTATGTCGTAGCGTTGTGCCCACGTTTGCCATTCATCTGCTTGTGAGATTCTCTCTCGCGCCAATTAATATTCTCCTTTGTATTGGCAATCGGCGATCAGTAGAGCAACTTCTGTAACGGACGTAAATGCACGTGCCGCAGATGCCGAGAGCCAAGAGTCTTCAATTATCATCTTTTCGTGTGTTTTTATTTTTCCCTTCGCTGAGTTCTTCCCAAAAATGAGCGATGAAGATTCCGATAGTTAATATAAGTGCTGCCAACATTTGCCACTGCCATCGTCCTCCTAAGAACAGAATGCTGATGAACCAGAAGACAGTCCCAATGATAATGATAATGCTTGCTAATTTTTCCATATATAATTTCCTTTTCCAACTTACCTAATCTTTTCCTAATCAGCCGGTGCTACAACGGGATCCAATCCTGCAGTGTCTTCCTGCGTATCCGTGCCTTCGGTTCTACCGCGTTCGTGGAATTCTGAGCGAACATCAACGCTAAAGGTTCGCCATATCAGCAGCTGCTTCCGCAACAGGTTGAGGAAACGACGATTAACTCGTTTCCATGATGCTATTTCTCCGCTTTCTCGGTGCACATCTAATGTGATTTTGAATAGGTCTTCCTCTTCTCCACCGACAGGTGAGGTGATAAACTCAATAGATTGACTTACCCCCAAATCGTAAGGTGCTAACCAGACCATCATACCAATCTGATACGAATCCTCCTCAGCAGCACTGAAAGCAACATTGTCTGTATAGAAATCGCTGGCAGACTCATCGGCATGTGCATCAAAATAATCGCGCATAAAAACGTTCAAACCGAGTGCCTCTTCTGCTAAAACGGTAAAAGGCAGATTGAAGTGCCACACGTCGCCTTCAGGTTCGGGCAACTTCCATTTCCGTTCAATATCTGGCACAGCCATACGCGAGGCTTTTATTGCAGGATAAAGCGTACTGAGTAGCACCACAATCATTACAATAACTGTTGCCACAACTGTAGACATTGAAGAATAGTTGAGCGTTAAGCCAGCAAGCCAGCCGAAATGCACCAACGTTGTTGCAATCACTTGCCCCATCAAATATCCCAAAACAGCCCCAACAATCGCATATACGCAGGCCTCAGCAAGGAAGAGGAAAGCAATATGGATTGGCGCGAGTCCAACAGAACTGTAAATGCTTATTTCGCGGACGCGCTCATAAACTGCACCGAGCATGGTATTTAAGACAATCAATGCAGCAATCAGAATCGGCACGAATAGATTACCCATCCCACTAAAACTGGTCATGCCGATGCTGCTATAAAGATAGGTATCTTTGTCACGTCCGACAAAGAAGTCAAGCGCAATACGGTTCATCAACGGCGCCATGATGAGATCCAGTTTATCAATTGCACCTAATAGTTTCGGATCATCTTCTTGAGGTTCCATGTTAACTGCTACGCTTCTAAGCGTTCCACCTTGGTTCATCACAACTTCATAGGGCAAAACGGCAATACTATCTGGGGTGAGATGGAGATATTTTTGAAGTTCTCCCTCAAGCGTTTCGTCGCCTGTGCCACCACGACTTTGTTGCTGTTGCATCAATTGATAGTCAACAGGAGTCATTTCTTCGCCATCGTTATCGGTCAAATCCTTGAAACCGATCCCTAAAACCCCAACAACGGTGAAGTCAGCACCATAAACAGAGATTGTCGCTTTCCCCATATCACTTTCTGTGATTTTCAGGAGATCTGCCATGCCTTTGGGAAGCACAATAGCGTAGGGCCACTCGGTTGGCCAATTGTCAGCATCAGCACGGTTAAACCATTTGCCATATTGAAGGTAACGATCAATACCAGTGACTGCGGGTTCTGTTTCACTCATGCCAACGAGCATGTTTGCGGCGAAACGCAAAGCCTCGCCTGTGAGTGGATGTGTCGGTGGGGCAGAGTCTTGTGGGTTCGGACTCCGCGTCAGTTGTACAAAAGATTGATCACCCGTTCCAGAGGACTGGTACCATGCGCGTGGCGCGACAACATTTCGAACGGCGAGAATCGGTTCCTCGTCAACATTTGTGATAAATCCGCTTTCCTGTAACCCTGCGATTGCTGCAGGTATATCCAGCGGTGTTTGTCCTTGCTTTGCAAGGAGTAGGTTTTTCTGTTGCAGAAGTCTTTCTAAATCATCAACAGTAATTTGTGTCTTCTGCATATCGTTTAGAATTGAGTTAAGAACAGGTTCTTCAAGCGGACGCCAATACTGATCGCGAATGAGTAAACCGGTGTAACGCGGTGTAACCTGCGGCAAACTGGTTCGGTTAGGACGCATAAATGTCCGGACCGATGTAAACGAGATGACAGTGAACGTGAGGATAACTAACGTTGCGCAGGTCAGGATGGTGCGTCCTTTGCGTTTTCGCATATTGGATATACCGAGACTGAATGCCGCAGCACTTGCACTTAACCTACCAACATCAGCTTTATATACCTTATTACCCTGCTGACGTATCTTCTCAAGTTGTTCCTCGAATTTCCTAACAATAATACTAATCACAATCACAGTCAATGCAAGGACAACGAAAGCGATTAAGATAATTATGGGTGTTGTCGTTATCTGGAATGCCGGATGCACCTGACTTAAGAAGTAAAAGACAAGCAGAAAGATACCGAAAGTGCCTAAAATCTGTTTGTGAATGTTCGGGAAACCGAATATGAGTCGTTCCATAAAGTAGGCAAACGGCATCAAGAGTGCGAGGTAGAACATAATGCCGTTAACGACATCATTGCCAGTTCTTTTAACGTCTGGATAGGCGCGTGATTCATATCCCCACGCAGCGCGCGCCAACTTCAGTGCCTGCTGATAGTCATTTTGGAAAAGTGCGGTTTCTGCACGATTAAGATATTCATTGGCAAATTGGTGTAATTTGTCAAGACGGTCACTTGAAATACCGAAGCGCTTGTAAAGTCGAGATCGGTTTTCATCAAGCCACCACATATCGCGGACAACAACATACGGTGTAAGGCGGATACTGCCGTTTTCACGCACGACAAACCCTTCGCCTGTATAAAGCGTTGGATTTTTCATGCCGCTTTTGGTTGCTTTAATAAGCAGTAGACGTTTACCGATCTGTCCGTAAGCCATCCCAATTTTTATACGGCTTTGTGGTTCGCTATAGACAAGCGCGATCGGTTCAGCTGCAGAAACGCCTTCCTGTTGCCATGGTTTTGACACTCCGAATTTTTCAGGTGGACTATCGGATAGTGCATCATAGACCTCTAATTCGCGTAAGGTGCGGAGATAACGCTGGTCAACCAAGTCGTAGATAGTTGTGGATACACATGGGAAAGTGACAACCCGACATCCGCGACGCCGCGTGTTGATTGGCACTTTATTCGGTAGAAGTTTTGCGCCGTAATTTCCTAAATCAGGCGCGTAGACAATATCTCCAGAATCAGGATCAAGAATATATGCTTCAACTTCCTGTGCACCACCAAGTCTGCGGGTTGCTCTGCCTTCCATTGCCAAGCCAGCGACTTCAAAATTACCTTTATTATCACCCATAGCAAACAAATCACCACGTACTCCCATCATTGTTTTGTGTTTACGACGAAGCGTTACAATCGGGTACGGTACAGGTTTATTTGGTAGTGCAGATTCACGAGCGTCGAATTCAACCACGTCACCGAAAAGGTTACAGTAGAAGTTTCCTACGCGTGCTGCGGTCGGCATCTGTGGGTCACGGAGTGCTTGTATTAACAAAGATGCTAATGTTTTTGCCTGCTGGTGAAGGTTTCCGTCTTCACGTAGGTCAACACGATCAATCGTGTCAAGCGGTGTGTCGGTGAGAACGCGAGCATCTTCAATAGTTGCAAATGCAATACCTGTTTTGCCAACAAGTGTTGCGACTTCACTGTCAAAAGCGATTTTCCCCGGAATATATGTTTTCCAAGTTTTGCCACCACTCGCGGAGATTGCATTGACAAAATTAGTGCCGCCGCCCAATCCCACAATTGAGATCAATGTTTTGATGTCCTCTATTTCATCTTCTGTGAACGTATCGGGGTCTTCGTGTCGGAGCCTGAGCATAGCGTCTAACTGTTCGCGCATGCGGATACTGTTTTTTCGGTTTTTCTTTGCGCTGCGTACATCGTTTCGGATAAACCGCTCTACCTCCTTGCGGATGTAGTCCATATCCTTAAGCATATCTTCAGATGGTTCGCCTCGGTTTCGCCACTGCTCAAACTGCATCTTCATGAGGCGGCTAACACCGCCTAAGCCAGTGAGTTTTCCATAGTGTGCACTGAGAAGGGTTTCAAGTGTTTTCCCTTCAAGGTCTGCCTTGTCCGAAATCTGACTTGCTACCGACCACTGACGTGCCATTACTGCTTGGCGAATCTGGTCATCTGTTGCCCGCCATAATTTCCTGACGCGGACACCAAAATCGGCATCTGCTGCATAAGCAGCGAGTTTATTGCCTATACTCGCGAATTCTCTTCGCAACACAAACTCCGGCTGTTGGTCATAGAACCAACCTTTGTTAAATACACCAAATTGATTTGATTGAGAGGAGAGGTCAATGCTGCAGAAAAGTGAGGTATAATAGCGGTTGAACAGGTCTTGCAGTGCTACTGCGGCTTCAATCTGTGCAAGTTTGTGATTATACTCTATCTCGCTTATACGCGCCATCGTCTCAACTCTGCTCTGGATGTTTCGGAATCGTGCATTTCTTAAGGTGAGCATGTTATCGCGTAGAAGCACCTTTGTCTGCGCGTCTAAGTCTCTGGTCAGCGAAGGAAGTTGTTTAATAAGATTTTCAAGGGCTATCACGTCTGAAGCAGCGGTTTGTTTGACTGCCTGTAGGATTTCAGTTTCAACCAGATAGGCGGCGATGCGTTTGCGTGCCTCTTTTGCTTGTTTGAACTCCTCGCTTGACAGATAATTGCTCAAAATCAACAATTCTTCATCAAGATATTCGCGTGTAAGGGTTTCATGGGAATCAAGGAGATACTGGATGCGAGGCTGTTCCAAACGTGCATTCCTCAATGCGATTTCAAAAATGCCTTGTTTATCGCGTGCCAAATCCTCAATTAGGATGGCTTCTGACGAACCCTCTCCACCTTCACCTACAACAGACGCTGAAGCAGCTTCAGTCAAGCGTTG
Organism: Candidatus Poribacteria bacterium; assembly: GCA_028824685.1. Taxonomy (GTDB): domain Bacteria; phylum Poribacteria; class WGA-4E; order WGA-4E; family WGA-3G; genus MSPOR6. The sequence goes on along the minus strand of JAPPCZ010000011.1, from coordinate 16,862 downwards.
CCGTAATTGCGCATTAATTCTTTTTATTCGTTCTTGTGATGTTTCAGTTAGATATAGCGTAGATATTTCGGGGGGGAGATCGTGCTGACGATCACTGCTCAATTTCGTGATAGCACTTTTAATTTCATTTTCGTTAGTGACACTGTTCTTAAGATTTTCCTTTATTTTGTTCAGAAATGCTCGCTCTTGTGATATTGCGTCTTCCTTAGATTCGGTTGTGTTTGCAAGGGTCTTGCGCGCATCTCTCGCTTTTCTGAGAGTCGGCAGATCTAAATGACGATCAAGTATTTTATCAGGTGTCCACATCAAAGCAAACTTCCGTGAGTCGCTCATTTCCCAATTTGCTAAGGTGTTATTCAATTGTTCAATATCAGAGAACAATTCTGGGGGTAGATCGTCAGGTGTCGGTACTTCGTAATCAGATTCGTTCTTCACAGGCAATAGGTAAGATGTATTCGGGTGCGTACCGTATTGATCTTCTATCTCACCTGTTCCAAGCTCTCGCATCAGTCTATCCACTGCCCATGTGTCCAATCGCGCAGTGGGTAAAGCGATGGTTTCAATGAGTTCTTCTTGTGCCTTTCTGCTTGTCTCTAAAGCGGATGTTCGAATTTGTCCAAGTTGTTCAACGATCTGGCGGAGGAAGTGTGTTGTTTGTAGTGCTTCTTTTTCAAAGCGGACAAGGTTCGCATTAAGTCTTGATTTTTCCTCTTCTGTGAATCCTTGCTTTTCTCGTTTTCGGTTGCGATCCACCTGTTTTTTCTGGCGTTCAGAGAAATCGCGCTGCGCTCTGTGTAGTGAATCAATTTGAGAACGGGTTGTAGAAAGTCCTGTCAACGTTGTAGCGAGCGATTTAAGGTCATCTTTTATACCGTGTACACCGTGATAGAAATCTGCATCTAAATCTACCAAAATACTCCGATCAATGGAGAGTAATAGTTTGCGTCCTAATTCTTCAAATTCAATAATGTCATTAGATAATCCTCGCCTCAATCCATGTAAAGTAGGCGTTCCAGGGGAATCGGTTGCTGAACCGACAATATCTTGTCCAATACCTTCCATAAACGCGCGCATGCCAGCTAACCCTTGAAAATGTGCGTCAACAGCAACAAATAAGACTGAACGACCAGGGCGATATTCTGGTTGTCCAAACAAACGGGCAAGTTCCATGAGGACAGCAATCCCACCAGTGGGGTCAGCACCGGGAGCGATTGCTGGAACGACAGACATAGAATCGTAATATGCGGTGATGACAACCAGCTCATCACGCAGAACAGGATCGCCGCCCTCTAAGAAACCACGGATATTTTGACCGACGCGCCGTTCCCACGTCATTTTACCGCGCAAACGGACATCAACTTTTTCACTCGTAGCGAGAAGATTCTTTAATTCAGCTGCATCTGTTTTAGAAATCCAAAATCGGGGTATGTTTGCTGGCACAGTGAGGAATTTGTTTTCTGCTTCACCGCGAATTGTTGTTTCTGGTTCTATAAAAATAACAGCGGCTGCACCAAGCATCGCAGCGTTGATCCATCGGGTTCCTGAGTTAAACTCTGCAAGTACGATTGCGCCTTTGGGGATAAAGATATCGGATTCACTTGCAGCGATGAATTCACCGGTTTCGTCAATCTGACCATCCTTGTTGTTATCAATCCCATCTGTCGCATCACCGGGAATTTCGTCTGTCCAACCATCAGCATCGTTGTCAATGCCATCTGTCGACCATCCGAGAATCTCTGATAACAGTGGAATTTCACCGTATTCATCTACAATACCATCTTCGTTATTATCAATGCCATCGGAGGCTTTCTGCAGATGTCCGTTAAGCACATCATCGGTTATACTCGCCTTTGTAACGCGATAACGTCTCGCCAGTGAAGCCAGCGTATCACCTTCTTGGAGCCTGTACCAAAAACCACCGACATCACTTCCGTTGAAATCTGCAAGTTGTGCATCGTCTCCGTAAAACAAAGGTCCGGTTAGACCGCCTGTTGGGATAAAGACTGTGTTTCCTTCCACAACAGGCGTAGGTAAATATTGGTTGTGTGGGTTTTCTGCAATGGCTGTTAGAGGAACAGCATAGTTTTCTGCAATTTCTTCAAGGGTTTCTCCAGCTTCAACGGTATGCTTAACACCATCGGCAAGGAGGGATGTCCGGACAAGGTTCGGCCACAACGGTTTGAGCGGGAATGTTCGTAATATCGTGCCATCATCGGATAGGATTTCAATAGCACTGTTACCGTGATCAATTGGGACTGTGACAGAAAATTCGCGACTTTCAACATTCTTCAATCCCATTTCAACGAAACGGTCAAAAATATATTTACTTCCATTTGCTGCTTGCGGATAACCAGTAACGCGGCTTTCCAGGCTTGATAATCGTGCAAGGTCCTTTCGGATGTTACGGATAGAGAGTTCATCTCGTATTTGGATTGCAGCTTCGGACAAACCCAACGTTTTTTTGCCTTCTGCTGCATATCCGAATGAGACGCAACTCAGAAAGACTAATAGATGTATTGCGATATAATATTTAATTCTCATATAATTTCCCCGATTCATACATTTCGCTTCTTTTGTTAGTGTACCAAATTTGACAATTATTGTCAACATAAAATCGGAGGGAATTAAGAAAGAGAGGATGGGTGAAATGGAAGGTGTGGGGTGTGTAAGTTTGCGTACAGGGTATATTGCCAGTTGAGTATCGCTTTACCCTTCCCGATTTACACATTGAATTAGGACGTTTGCACGTCACATTTAGGACGTTTGCACGTCACATTTAGGACGTTTGCACGTCACATTTAGGACGTTACACGTCACATTTAGGACGTTTTGCACGTCACAGTGACGTGGCAAAAGTCAATCAGGGCAAGGATTGTGACGTGATTTTCAGCTTTTTTGTTTTTTCTTCTCTTTGTTCTGTGGATAATTTGGAAATATTTGGTAGATTTTGGAATTATTTGGACACTCTGCATAGGCGAGGCGGAAAGTGTCTATTTATTTCTATAATTCACCATTTACGTCCATATTTTTATTGTGTAATAATTATTATAACATAAACTGTTATGTTTGTCAAGTAAAATTGTGTTTATCAGATAGAAAATAACACATTAATTTCGTTTTGAAAAAATAAGGCAAAAAAGTTTGCATTTAATTAAATTTTGTGTTAAACTATATTTCACATTTTCATTGAACTTCGTTTCTTGTAAAGAGATTTTGTATCAGAATCTTCTAAATTATGCTTTTTTATCTTAACGTTATGAAAGGAAATTTAAAATGAGTGAAGAAGTCGTCTCACGAATAAAACAACGTCGGCGTGAACTTAAAATGACGCAAACTGAATTAGCAAGGGCAGCAGATTTGACGCCTGCAGCTATTTCTCAATTTGAGTCAGGAACTCGAAAACCCTCCTTTAATACACTTTCCAGTTTATCTGATGCCTTGAAGGTCACAACAGATTACCTGCTTGGAAAAAAGGATCGGGATCCCAAAGATTTAATGGCCGATCCGAGGGTTGATGTGATGCTCAGAGGAATGATGGGCTTTACAGAGAAAGATAAAGAAACCCTTTATGAGTTCTATAAATTCCTCAAGACACAAGCGGAAACAGAAACACCGAGTGAAGGTTCCGCTGATGGTGAATAATCGGTTGCAATATGCGAAGGGCAGTCCCGCTGCGGCAGCATGGGGCATCCTTCGCGATCTTAAAGTCCAAGATTTTCCGATAGATCCAAGACAAATCGCGACAAAACTCGGCATTGTAATCTGGGAACGTGAACTTCCCGACACTTGTGACGGTTGTCTGATGCGAGTCGAGAATGCGTGGGGTATTCTTATCAACACGCGCATCCGATCAGAATCTCGGCGAAATTTCACGATTGCGCATGAAATCGGTCACTACATGTTAGAGCGCGATACTGTTGATTCTTGTTCAATGGATGAACGATTGAATTTCATGATTGCAGAACAGGGTGAAGACACCGAACAAGAAAAGTCTAACAAACAAGCGTATCTACAAAGTGAACAGCGAGCGAATCAATTTGCTGCTGAATTGCTGATGCCTACCCCCATCTTTTCGGCGGATTCATCCTCACATTCACAGGTAGGATTGCCAGCAATTTCCGAACTTGCTTCGCAGTACGGCACTTCTTTAACAAGCACAGGGATTCATTACACAAGGTTATCCAAATTTGTTTGTGCGATTGTGTTTTCGGAGGAAGGTGTTATTCGGTATTTTGCTTATTCTGATGGATTTCGCGAGAACAAGGATTGCTATCTGGTGAGTGGGCAACCGCTTCATTCGAAGGCTTTAGCATCCAAATTTACTAATGGTGCAAGCGTTGGTGAGTTAACGGGTGAAGTGCCGTTGAATTATTGGTGCAAACCGAAAGAATCTGACAGGAATGGAAACAAGTCGGAGCGTGTAAACTACAAGATTTTTGAACATTCACGCCGAATTCCACACACGAAACAGGTAATAACTTTTCTCCACCTTCTCTGCTGATTTCCCAAAACCTCGCTGCGGACAACATGTCTCTTTAGATCAAATTTAACTTTAATTCTTAATGACTAATCCGATACAGATTCACTGCGTACAATTTCCGCAACTTGCAAGGCAACATCTGGCAATTCTACAATAACAATGTTCCATACAATTTCGAGATCTACACCAAAATAATGGTGAATAAGTCTATCTCTGACTCCAGCCATACTTTTCCAAGGAACGTTTGGATATTGGTCACGAAATTCCATAGAGAGATTTTTGACTGCTTCGCCAATAACTTCAAGATTACGGATTACGGCATCTTGGGTTTTCGTATCTGTCAGAAATATTTCATACGTCATGCCATTTATATAGACTTTGATCCGTCGTACTGCCTCTTGAATATCGCTCAGGAATTCTGTATTTGTTCTATTAGACATAGATGATACTCTCTCTAATTGACTGAGCAATATGTGGGTGTCGAATATTTTGGAGTGCATTTTCAGTGAGAAGATCTACCGGTTTTCCAAGAATTTCTTCAAGATAGTCCGCAAGTTCCATGAACTTAAAACCTATAGGACGGTCAAATTCAACAATGATATCAACGTCACTTGTTGATTCGGTAGATGTCCCTTTTGCATAGGACCCGAACAAACCTATCCTCCTAACACCGTATACTGAGGCGATATATTCCGATTTTTCGGATAGAATCTCTGTGATTTTCTCTTTGGTTAATACCATCAGTTTTCCCTCAGATGTTCAAAAAACGCTTCCGCTGTCAAAATCTGCACGTCTAATTCAACCGCCTTATCATATTTTGAACCTGCACCTTCACCTGCGATGAGATAATCTGTCTTTCCTGTTACACTTGATGTCACTTTCCCGCCGCGTGCCTTAATCTGTGTTGATGCCTCTGTACGCGTCATATCCGTGAGGCTGCCTGTAACGACAAACGTTTTCCCACTGAAAAAAGTATCTTCTAAAATCTTTGGCGTTTTAACGACCTCTTCTGTAAAACATCGCAATCCTGCTGCTTTTAATTTTTCAATCAGAGGGCGGTTTTGTGCAAAGAAGGTGGAAACGCTCTCCGCTATTTGCGGTCCGATCCCTGGAATAGCCTCAATAGCCTCTGCATCGGCTTGGCTCAAACCCTCTATAGATAAAAAATAATCAATCAAAAGTTCTGCGACGGTTTCTCCGACATGAAAGATGCTCAACCCGACCAGGACCTTTGCTGCGGGGGCATCTTTGCTATGTTCAATTTGATGGAGCAGATTGTGAGTCAATCCAGGTCCCATCCGCTCTAATTTACCCACTTCTTCTGCTTTTAAAGTGTATAGGTCTGCGACATCATGAACGAGTTCATTGTCTACTAATTGATTTACTGTTGCGGGACCGAGTCCTTCAATTTCAAGGGCGTTACGGGAAGCAAAGTGTGCAATTCTGCGTTTCAATTGCGCCGAACACCCTGCATTCACACACCGCACTGCCACTTCAGTTTCAGAACGTTGAACAGGCGTGTTACACGATGGACACAAATCGGGAAATTGGAAAGTAATTTCATTCCCTTTCCGCTTTTCTTTTAACACATCGTTAATTTTAGGGATAACATCTCCAGCGCGTTCAAGAACAATTGTATCCCCGATGCGAATGTCTTTGCTACTAATTTCCTGCTCATTGTGTAACGTAGCATGTGTAATCGTAGCACCTGCGACTTTTACAGGCTCTAAAATTGCGACAGGAGTCAACACACCTGTGCGTCCTACCTGCACCTCAATCTGTTTAATAGTCGTAATTGCTTGATGCGCAGGAAACTTGTAGGAGGTTGCCCAACGAGGACTTTTGGCAGTGGAACCGAGTTCGTTCTGTTGTGAAATATCGTTAACCTTTACGACGATCCCGTCAACTTCATAAGGTATTTCTTCACGTTTTTCTACCCATTGATTGTAATATATGATGACATCTTCAAGCGAGTTGTGGAGTTCTGTGTGTGGATTGCATTTGAATCCGAAACTTTTTAATTTCTCAAGTGCCTCTGTATGCGTTGCAAATTCAAGTCCTTCCACATAATTGAGCGAATAGATAAAAATATCTAACGGACGCGAAGCGGTAACAGAAGAGTCCAACGTTCGCACAGAACCCGCAGCGGCGTTCCTCGGATTAGCAAAGGGAGTCTCACCTTCTGCTTCACGTTGTACATTGATATCGCCAAGTAGATGCTTCGGAATAAAAACCTCACCGCGCACTTCTAATACAGGCGGGACAGGATTATCCGCTGTTGAGGTGAGACGCAATGGAATAGCGCGAATAGTTCGCAAATTGCCGGACACATTTTCACCAAACTCACCATCGCCGCGCGTTAGACCACGAACAAATACCCCGTTTTCATAGAGCAAGGAAACGCCTAACCCATCTATCTTTAACTCTGTAACGTATTCAACGGGTTCGTCTTCCAACAATTTCCGGACCCGCACACCGAAATCCAGCAACTCGTCTCTACCAAAAGTGTTATCAAGACTCAGCATCGGGCTGCGGTGCGGTATACGCGAACCTAACGCGACACCACCACCAACGCGTTGTGTAGGGGAGTCTGGCGGGATGTCTTCTGGCGATGCCTTTTCAAGCTCCTCAAGTTGACGCATCAGCGCGTCAAAATCTGCATCTGAAATTTCGGGTTGGTCATCAATATAGTATTTACGCTCATGGTAGCGGACCAGTTCTCTGAGTTTGTTAATGTCGGTATTCATTTTCTTTGGGAAATCTCTGTTTCTTTAGGAATATCTGTGCTTATATAAACGTGTCATTTTACGGACAGATTACATAAAAAAAGGCGGAGCAAACTCCGCCGCAGTAATATCAAAAAATGACGACGAACAAGTGTCCGGTAGTCTACACCTCACGAAGAAGGGTTATCGGTAGTATGACACACTTAATGATTTGGGTCAAGTTAAAGAGCGAGGCGTTGAAATGAGAGGCTTATATTTCGTGTCGGTATTCCATCAGGTCTATGAGGTGATAGATTAATGCGATTGCCCCTTCAAGAGGCGTTCCTGCTTCCATGAGGTCTGGTAGGTCATTGTAGGGTCTGGTATCTGTTTCTGATGTGATGTAGAACATTGCCTGTATCGGTGTCCAACTTTTTAGTTCTGCGGGTTTCCATTCTATTTCATACATTCCACACCTGTTTTGAAGTTCCCTGCGTATGTTTTCCATTTTCTGCCCTTTGTTGTTCAGTCCCCAGTTTATTAGCGTCAGGATGTGTAGTTCTTCTTTTGAACAGAATATTCCTTCAACGTCTTCTAAGAGTTCTCTTGCTTTCTGGTTCCAGGGGTGTTTATTGAGTAATGAACAAACAGGTTTACACATATAGCTGAGTTGTTTCTCTCTATCTATTTTGTTTGAACCTGATGGCATTTGATCCATCAGACACTTGATTTCTTGTTTACAGTTGATTTCGTTTTCAAGGGCATGTAGCAACTCTTGCCAGTGTTGACATAGGTGCGCTATGTTCTCCAAGACTCTATCTTTTTCATCTGCTTCCATATCGTGCGGGTAACCATAATCCTCCAAATCGTTGCACTCTCCCAAGATTTGTCTTAGGGCAACCTTGTGGATTTCAGAAATCTCGTAGTTTTTTTTGAGGTAATTGAGGTGTGCTTCGGGTTTCGGTAGAAGTTTAAGAACGTGATAAAGTTCTTCAAGAAGTGCTATGTCAACGCTGAAATACGACTTATTTTCATCTGTTTCATTAGCAAGGTTTGCAAACACTTCTCTTATCAAGGACGTCGTGTCATAAGGCGTGCCCCAGCTGAAATGGTTCGGGCGAAGTGTAATGAGCGAGCAGAGTCGTTCTATCGGTTCGCGTAGCCTATCAAGTTCTTTTCTAAATTCTTGTTGCCATTGTTCCGGTGTCATCAGGTATCACCCTGCCTTTACGTCTATCTGTATTCTTTGAGTTCAAGTTAGCGTTGAAATCGTTTAAACTCTTTCCGAAGTTCTGTCCTCAGTTCCACCGCTGCCTCTATCTCCTTTTTGAGTGCGACATCTCCAGCTTGCTCTGCAAGTTTCAAAGCAGTTTGTATATCTTCTGTGGCTTCCAATTGCCATTCACCAACTACCCATTCCCTATACATTCCTCTGTAGTAATAAGCGATCGCATTATCAGGGGCTAATCGGATTGCAGTATTGTAATCTGCAAGCACAGAGGGGTCTATTTTATCTGCGTAGTGAAGTCTATATTCATTTTCCCTCAGCTTACCGCGCGACAAGTAAGCGTTTACAAACTCTGGATCCAACTTTATGCAGGCACCAAAATCTGACATCGCCTTTTTTGTGTCTCCAATAGAATCTCTGTGTACATACGCCCTCCCGCGATGGTAGTAGGCGAATGCATGTTTAGGGTCCATCCGAATGGCATGACTATAGTCTTCGATTGCATCATTCATTTGATTGAGGTTACGGTGTGACAGACCCCGATAGTAGTAAGCTTCACTATAATCAGGATTTAGCCGTATTGCAGTATGAAAGTCTGAAATCGCTGTAAAGAACCGATCTTGGTGAAACTTTGCTTGTCCTCGATAGAAATAAGCAACAGCATCCTTTGGATTAGCCACGATAGCGGCATCAAAATCTAAAATCGCAGCAGCATATTCACCGCGCTCTGCTTTTTCATTTCCTTGAAGCACCTTTTCGGAATAAAAATAAAGTCCATCATCCGGTTCCCGTACAGTCGGCACTGCGGATCGTAGAAATGCCCCAAAACTCATATCACTCACATTCTTATAGTAGTAGCCATAGATGCAAAGAAAAGTCACCCCGAATATACAAAAGAGAATAAGCAGCAATGACAGAAACCTTTTCATGGGTCAAACTTCCTAATCACGCGTTCTATATTTTTTGGGAGTGCGACATCCCCTGTCTGTTTTCTGCGGTTTTGATACGCTTAAAAGGGAGCGGGCACCCCTACAACTAACTGGCAAGGTTCGATATCAGGGTCCCCAGATTGCCGGTTAGTTGTAATAGAACTCATAGCGAGCAAGAGCTAAGAATTCAAAGTAAATAGGTATCTGAAGTGGAAAGAATAGGACATAAATTATCCCTTTTCTTATTTTCTACATCTTATGTTTTGCTCAATATGAGTTCGACACAAACTAGTCGTGAAAAACCTATTTCTTTCACAATGTATGTGCAGATAAGTTGTTAGCAAGGGTCAATCGTCTTTGGCGTGTAAATGTACGAGGGCGGGTGTATCCTTCACCAGTCGGTCCGGCAATAGTCATCGCTAAAAAGCCTTCGCCTTCCAATCCACAACATGCATAAGAGGGAGCATTGACAACCACAACGGAACAATTCATGGCTTTGTGGTATTGTGTGATGCGCGCGGTGTTGTTTGTGTGGAGCATCGCGGTGTGTCCTCTGCCACCATCTGCTGCGAGCGCACCTTTAAGTGCCTCGTCAAAATCACGCACGCGAACGACAGGCAAAATCGGCATCAGATATTCATTGATAACAAAATCGTGGTCAGCGGGAACTTCCACTACAATGGCAACGGTTTGGGCGGGCGCAGTAATACCTGCTGCGTCTAATATAATCTTTGCGTCTTTACCGATGTATTCCTTGTTTGATTCTCCGTTCTCCGTGACAACCGCCTCAAGTGCCTCGCGCTGACTCGCACCGAGTAGATGTCCACCGTTCTTTGTCAATTCTTGGATCGTTTCGTTCGCAACAGATTCAACAACAAAAAGCGCTTTTTCACCAATACAAAGAAGGTTATTGTCAAAACTTGTTCCCGCAATCACATCTCTCGCTGCTTTTGGAATATTCGCTGTTTCGTCTATAATCGCAGGAGGATTGCCAGGTCCTGCGGCGATTGCTTTTTTGCCACTTGTTAATGCTGCCCGTACAACACTTGCGCCGCCAGTCGCAACAACCATCGCGATGTCGGAATGGTCCATAATTTCCTTTGCTGTCCGCAGTGTAGCGTTTGCAACAGAGGCGAGCAAATTCGCTGGTCCGCCAGCCTTTACAATTGCGTCGTTAATGACATGCATCGTCTCTTCCGTGCATTCACTTGCGTTCGGATGCGGACTAAATACAACGGCATTCCCCGCAGCAATCATGATAATCGCATGGTTAATCACTGTGGAAGTTGGATTTGTGGTGGGAGTAATCGAATTAATAATACCAAACGGAACATACTCAATTAAAAGCGTGCCATCATCTCCGGACATTGACTCCGACACAAGGTCTTCCATACCGGGCGACAGGTTTACAGCACCTTCATTTTTCATCACCTTGTGTTCCACGGTGCCCATTTTTGTATCTTGAACAGCCAACTCCGCGAGTCGTTTTGCGTTTTCAAGCGAGACCTGTTTTATAGCCTCAATAATTTCGCTTCTTTTCGCAAACCCAAGTTTGACGAGTGCTTCTTGTGCTGTTTTTGCTGCGCCGATAGCCTCCTCAACAGTTCCGAAAACGCCTGACCGAGAAGAACTTGCCACAGATGTTACAGGTGGCGTAGTAACCGTCCCATCTTTCTGCAGTGTTGTTAAGACTTGTGAAACAATTTGTTCAATCTGTTTCTCATCAATTTGTGCCATTCAACCCTCCAATACCTCAAGTAGACACGCACTTAAACTAACGTAAATCAGTTGGTGTAATATAAAACCGATTCGTGTTCAGAAAACCGTATATCGTTCAGGTTTGTGTGTTGATTGGACATCGTGAGTATATGTTACTTCACGTTCCCCGTAGGCGCGATCCTTATATCGCGCCATGTCCAACACAACAACGAATTTATTCATCCGAATCGGCAGCTTTTCCAGCAATAATCGTTTCAACATCCGAATGTGGACGCGGAATGACGTGTACTGATACCAATTCACCGACTGTTTTGGCAGCTTCTGCACCAGCATCTGTGGCAGCTTGCACTGCGCCGACATCACCACGGACCATGACGGTTACAAAACCACCGCCTACCTGTTCTTTTCCAATCAATTTGACGTTTGCGGCTTTGACCATCGTATCGGCAGCTTCAATCGCACCGACCAACCCACGTGTTTCAACCATTCCTAATGCTTCATTGCTCATATTATTTGCTCCTTATCTGTCTGAAAAAAAAATAGTATGCAAGGCACTGCTCCTATTTTTGCCTAAAAGACGAATGCAGTACCTTTAATGATAATAATGTGCACATTTATATGATACTATAAATGCGGATTTTCTGCAAATCAAATTTTTATTTTAAGGTGTGTAAATATTTTGTCACTTGTTTGTTCACGGATTATGCTGAATTTTTGTAGGATCGATCTCCAGCTCGCGATTTTTCGCTAAAACAGGCAATATGCTGACAATTAACTACCTCTAACTATTTCATAGAGTCATTCAATTTTCGCGTTTTTCTCAATATTTAAGCTAAGGTCGCGACCAGGAGGTCGCTCCTACAGGAAGAAAATTCTGATAGAAGATAAGAACTATTGGACAATTGACTGCCTCTAACCATTTCAACTTTTATCTTGACTTTTAATCAGATTTTTTATACAATATGTTAAAGACGTAAAACAACCAATCAGCAAACTTTCTAAAAAACGGAATCTGAGGAAATTCACCGTCCACGCTCGACTTTTAGGCGGGCTTGCAAGCTGCGTTTTCACGGAGTTATGTGTTTCTGGACGAATCAGATTCTTGACAAGGAGATTTCATGTTGAATAAAAATTTGGAGGCAAAACAGGCAGAGGCGGTCAAAAAAATCGTGTCTGAAGTTCCCGAAGCCTCGGCGTATGCTCCCGTAACAGAGTCGATGGCTAAGGCGACAGAGTTAGGCGAGGCAGAAATTGCAGCGGCACTCAAAAGTTTCAGTTCAATGCCGCAATCCACAAATGTTTTTGCGAATCCCGTGTTACACAAGACCGCCGTGGACTGTGAAGGGACGCAGATTACCCTGAATATCCGTAGTTTTGGGATTCGCGGTATTGTTTCAGAGAGTGAGATTATTGCCAACCGACTCAGTCCCGCGCAGGTTATTTTTGCCGGTCTTTTCGGCAGAAGACCTGAAAAACCCTCCGATGATATAGACGAAGGAGTTCTCTTTTCAGAATTAATAGACAAGAAATTTTATCAGTTTACTGAAACCCGCAGAGACGGTCTAACAGGTAATCAACGCCTCATCAATCAGGTTGCAGATTTTGTTAAAGCCTTCCCCGAAGCGGGACCTGAAGCAGCCATCCAACATTTTTCAACACTTCGTAAGCTTAGTATTCCAGACCAAGAAGGGATAAACAGCACAAGAGAACCTGGCTCTTTACTATCAGAGTTTATTGGGACGCACATGGAAAACGTTGCATTAGGCACAATATCTGTCTATATGCGGCATCAGTTGCGGGAAAGTAGTGCGTTGCACCCGCAAGTTCTTGCAATGCGAGCAAATGATCTCATTACAGAACACCAAAAAAGCGGAAAGACTGCTTTCCAAACATGTTATAGCCTCCTTTTAGGTAGAGAAGCAAGTCCAGTTGAAGCACATATTTTAGAACGTATGGGTGTTATACAAACGCACCACGGCTCTGCTGGTTCAAACGTTGTTGCGCGTTATATCGCCACCTTACATGCAGGCGCAGTTTCCGACTTCTTTGTCGCCTCACAAATGGCTTTAGATGGCGATAGACATTTCGGTGCTATTCACGATATGACGTCGTTTATCAATCAAATAGAATCGCTTAATACCGATGAAAGAGAAAACGCAATCCGTGAACGAATGCGTACAGCACTGCCAACCTTTGGACACCCTGAAATTGCTGCTGCGGGTAGAGCAGATGAGATTCAACAGGATCCGCGCCCTGCTATCTATTTCAATCCTTTCCTTGAGGCAGTTGATAAAGAGGAGATTCAACTGAACGATAAACAGAAAAAGCGGTTAGCGATTATGCAACGCATCTACCAAATTGCGTTCATTGAAGGGGTTGTGCGTCCCGGTCGTGAAGACGAACCACCGCTCCGTTTAACCCCAAACACAGATTTTGGCGGATGGGCAGTCCAAGAAGGATTGAACATTTATGAGACTGATAGGACATTTCTAACCTATATCTTTCGCGGATTTGGTTGGATGATGGATGCACGCGAACAACTCCAACTCAAGATTATCCGACCTGTTATCCCGCCAGACCCTGATATTATTCCTAAACCTTCCGATGATATGACGATTGCGAATGAGGTTGTTGCACTACACAATCGGATGGCAGGCGCGAATACATTTGACCAATAGGAAATCTTTGGTCATGAGCCCCCTATAAAATAGAAAGTATGCTGAACCTATAGAGATTCTGTGCGAATCAGAGAGGAATCCCAGTGATTGAATTTGACCAATTAAAAGTCCCGACAGAAGGTGAAAAGATAGAAAGTGCCAACGGGCAGATGGATGTCCCAAGCAAGCCGATTATTCCTGTCATTGAAGGCGATGGTATCGGACGAGACATCATGAAAACGACCCGCCATGTCGTTGATGCTGCCGTCCAAACCGCTTACGGTGGCGAAAATCAGATTGTCTGGTTTGATGTATACGCAGGCGAAAACGCTATGGACAAATACAATGAATGGCTGCCACAAGATACCTTCAAGGCAATTGAGCATTTTCGTGTGGCACTGAAGGGTCCCTTGACAACCCCTGTCGGTGGCGGTTTTCGTAGTCTAAACGTGACGTTACGTCAGGTGCTTGAACTTTATGCGTGTGTGCGTCCTGTCCGCTACTTTCAAGGTGTGCCTGCACCTGTTACGCATCCTGAAAAGATGGATGTTGTCATCTTTCGTGAGAATACCGAAGATGTTTACGCGGGTATTGAATGGGAACAGGGAACACCGGAGGTGAAAAAGGTTATTGATCTGCTCCGCTCCGAAATGGGTGTGGAAATCCGAGAAGACTCTGGTGTCGGGATTAAACCGATAAGCATTTTCGGAACGAAACGTTTGGCACGCATGGCAATTCAATACGCTATTGACCACGACAGACGCAGTGTCACCTTTGTTCACAAAGGGAATATCATGAAGTTTACTGAGGGTGCTTTCTGCGCGTGGGGATATGAACTCGCGAAAGAGGAATTTGCTGACACAACCATTACGGAAGCGGAACTCTATGACGACTATGACGGTAAAGTTCCAGATGGTAAAATTATCGTCAATGACAGAATTGCGGATAGCATGTTACAACAGATTCTAACGCGAACCGATGAATACGATGTGATTGTTACGCCTAATTTAAACGGTGATTATCTTTCTGATGCGGCGGCGGCACAGGTGGGTGGAATCGGCATGGCACCGGGTGGCAACCTCAACGATGAGGTCGCACTTTTTGAGGCAACACACGGCACAGCACCTAAATATACGGACCAAGATGTCGTCAATCCAGGTTCCCTTATCCTTTCTGCAGTGATGATGCTGGAGCATATCGGTTGGCAAGAAGCCGCTAACCTGATTATCGCAGGGCTTGAGAAGACTATTCTCCAAAAGAAAGTTACCTACGATCTGGAACGGTTAATGGAGGGTGCAACAAAAGTTCGCACATCTGAATTCGGTGAAGCAATTATTGAAAACTTTCAGTAAAAACATTCTGTTACGGTTTACAAGAGAACAACAGATGTCATTAAAAACTAAAATTATACTTAGTGTAGGTTTGTTAGCAGGCATCGGTTTTGTAATGGTGTATGTGATCTATTATCTTCACAAACGTATTTTGGAGGAAGTTATTGCAATTCGTGAGCATATTGAAAAGTAGTGCTTAGTCAAGTGTTAATTGATGGTTCTTGAATATAGTCGGGAATCGGAGTTCCCTCCTACAAGAAGGGAGATTTCAGTAGGAGCGATCTCCGAATAGCGACCTACAATAATATGTTGACAAAGCAGTAGTATTGAACAAGATATCTCAATGAAATTTTTGTTATTGGAGGAAGAAGTGGCAAGAAAGAAAATTAGTGTAATTGGAGCAGGTAACGTCGGAGCGACAGCAGCATTCCTTATCGCGCAGAAACAGCTTGGCGATGTCGTGATGATAGACATCGTTGATGGCGTGCCGCAAGGCAAGGCGTTGGATATGGCGGAGATGGGTCCGGTGGAACTGTTTGATGCTGCGATTAGCGGTGATCTTGATTATTCCGCAACTGCAGACTCAGATTTAGTGATCATCACATCGGGTTCCCCGCGTAAACCCGGAATGACACGCGAAGATCTGTTGCAAACAAACGCCAATATCGTTGGCAGTGTCACGGAAAATGTGGTGAAGCATTCACCAGATACTATTATTCTGATGCTCACCAACCCACTTGACATCATGACCTACCACGCATGGAAGGTATCAGGATTTCCTACACACCGAGTCGTCGGGCAGGCGGGTGTGCTGGATTCCGCTCGGTTCCGTTATTTTATTTCACTTGAACTGGGTGTATCGGTGGAAGATATCCATGCCCTCGTGCTTGGGGGACACGGTGATACGATGGTGCCGTTACCGCGCTATACTACCGTCAACGGTATCCCGATTCCGCAGTTGATTTCAACAGATCGGATTGAAGCGATGGCACAACGCACTCGCGATGGTGGTGCTGAGGTGGTCAATCTTCTCAAGACAAGTGGATATTACGCCGCGGGTGCATCATTAGCACAGATGGCAGAAGCGATTATCTTAGATAAGAAACGGCTACTGCCGTGTTCTGCACATCTTACCGGACAATACGGTATCAATGATCTCTATATCGGTGTTCCGATTAAACTCGGCGCGAATGGGGTTGAAGAGATTGTTGAGATTGAATTAACAGATGACGAGTTGGGGGCTTTGCAGACATCTGCCCAGACTTATCGTGAGGGGATTGCGTTGCTGGGGTACTAAGCAGTTTTACGCCCATTTGGTAATGGAAAATATTATATCTTGCCGTTATGTCATGTTATGATAATTGCAAGAAGGTAAAACATGGCACAAATCTATACCGAACAAATTCAACATCGTGGTGAATGGTGGATCGGATGGATACGCGAAATACCCGGGGTGAATTGCCAAGAAAGAACTCAAGAAGAATTAATAAAAACACTGGAAATTACGCTGGTTGAAGCCTTAGAATTTGAAGCAGAGGAAGCAGCACACCAAATGGAAGGCGAATATGAGGTAATCAAAATCGCTGTATGAAACTTATACCATATTAACGTAATTTTTCTTGTATATATATATTTTTTTAGATATGTTATTGTGAAGAAATGAAAAAGAAAAACATGAGGTTTTTCCTCACTTTTCAGTAGAAGTTCTTAGACCAACTTATCTCATAAATAGTTGGAAGGCTTTGAAAGCCCGATCCCAAACCTTGTAGGCAGTGAATGCCTAAATGGCATTCATACCGTTGATTTCGATTTC
>JAPPCZ010000094.1 GCA_028824685.1 Candidatus Poribacteria bacterium | reverse complement strand
GCATTCGCCATGATTCATACCCGCCGAATGCCCAAAAGCGCATTCGGCGTTGATTCTGTTCATACCGTTGATTTCTTGATTTGGCGTATTCTGCCTGACTCCAATAAAACAAGATAAATCCTGTTAATTTGGTATCAGATGGTTTTGTACCATGGTGATGCCAGATCATATTCATGCTGTTATACAACTACTGGACAAACAGTTATTATCCAGACTCATATAATCTTTCAAAAGTTTCAAAGCGAAGTAGATCAACACACAATTAGGACGAAGCGGAGCTGTCTGGCAAGAGACGTATTATGAACATGGGATAAGACAAGATGAATCATTGAATGAGATTATTCAGTACTGTTATGAAAAACCGGTAAGGAAAGAGCTGGCAAAGAAGGCATGTGATTACCCATATTGGAGATGTAAATTCAAGATGGAATCATGATGTCGCGAGCTGGAGTTCGCTCCTACAGGAAGATTGGATATAACAAAACTTGACCAAAAACTGAATATTTGATATAATACTCCTATAAACAAAAGACTTAGGAGAAAAAATTGAATCAGCGAGCACCTATTGAGGAACAGATTGATCTTCCGTTTTTAGAATCGCTACGGATAAGTTTCCAAAGCCTAAAAATCCGTTTTGGTCGTTCCATTATCACGACAGCAGGAATTACGCTCGGTATCGCATTTCTCGTTTCTGTTTGGACAAACAACGAAATTGAGTTTGCACTTCAGGAGAGCGGACGAAGTTCCGAGATTGCCAATATAGACGAAGCAGCGGAACAAGGCATTTCAACTAAGGACATTTGGCTTATTATTATGTCCTTGATTGTTTGTGTTGTCGGAATTGCAAACTCTATGCTGATGGCTGTGACTGAGCGATTCCGTGAAATCGGGACAATGAAATGTCTTGGGGCACTGGATGGCTTTGTCGTGAGGCTATTTCTATTGGAGTCAGGCTTCCAGGGATTTGCAGGCGCGCTCATTGGGGCACTCATCGGTTTGCTGGGTGCTGTTGTTTTAGGCTTGAAAAACTATGGGCTTGACCTGTTCTTCTATTTTCCATTGTTGCCTGCGCGTCCAGAAAACGGACCATTTCAACTTGGCGTACTTTTGCTGATTCTATTTGGATGTGTGCTTGGAATGGTATTGGCGGTTATCGGGTCATCGTTTCCTGCATGGCGTGCTGCAAAATTGCCACCTGCTGAGGCGATGCGGACTGAGGTATAACCATAAAACGCTATCAGTAAAAAAGGACTGTTATGTCAGACATTGTTGTAAAAACTGAAGATGTTGTCAAAGAATACCGAATGGGTTCAAACGTTCTTCGCGCTTTGGACGGTATCAATATCGAAATTCAACGCGGAGAATATATCTCGTTGATGGGACCCTCTGGCTCAGGAAAGTCAACCTTGTTTAACATGATCGGCGCGCTTGACCGCCCGACTGAGGGAGAGGTCTACATTGATGGGCAAAATATGTCAAACCTATCACAACGGCAGATTGCGGCTTTTCGGTGTCACCGCGTCGGTTATATCTTCCAGAGTTACAACTTGTTGAATGTGCGCACGGCACACGGCAATGTTACGTTACCGATGATTTTTGCTGGTATCCCCGAAAAACAACGCAACGAAAAGGCGGAAAAACTATTGGATAAGGTCGGTTTAGGAGACAGAATGTATCATCTCCCCGATGAACTCTCTGGTGGTCAACGCCAACGCGTTGCTATTGCCAGAGCACTCGCGAATGACCCCAGTATTGTTCTTGCTGACGAACCCACAGCGAACCTTGATACGATTACGGGGCGCGAGATTATTGACCTTATCAAACAGTTGAATACGGAGCAGGGAGTCACCGTAATCTCTGCAACACACGACCTAAAAATGCTTGATGTTTCGGATCGCATTGTAGACATACGCGACGGACTTGTAGAGCGGATTCGGAATCGTGATGAGATTGAAATTGAGGTTGGCGAAGTTGGTGGTCACGATTAGTCTTTTTGGGTATAATTACAAGATTTCTGACAATAGAACAGGACGATTTTCACGCAACGATTTTAATGCAGCATATCCCATTACAATGGGCGCGCGACCATCTGCACCTGTAACTGGCGGTTGCGTCCCTTCCTGAATGCACTGAATAAACGCTTGCAATTCTGACAAGTACGCCGCCTTATAGCGTTCCACAAAAAAGTCCGGTGGCGATGCGGTGCGACTCCCCTCACTCCCACTAAAAGTAACAGTATCTGTCAGCGGATTCCCAGCTGCAACCATTCCCTTTGAACCGAAAACTTCTACTCGCTGGTCATAGCCATAGACAGCCTCTCTGCTATTATCAATGGTCGCAAGCACTCCGTTTTGGAATCGGAGTGTTATGATCGTGGTGTCAATGTCTCCTACCTCACCAATTTTCGGATCAACACGTACACAACCTACCGCGTAAACCTCAACTACTTCATCGCCGATGAGATACCGCGCCATATCAAAATCGTGGATGGTCATATCAAGAAAAATACCACCTGATACTTTTACATATTCTATCGGCGGCGGTGCTGGGTCGCGACTGGTGATGCGCAAAATGTGTGGTTCCCCAATTTCACCAGAGGCTACTGCCTCACGCACTCGCCTAAAGTTCGCATCAAACCTACGATTAAATCCGACCTGAAACTTAACACCTGCTTTCTCAACAATCCTTAAGGTTTCGTTAATCTGTTCCAAATCTAAGGCAATCGGTTTTTCGCAAAAGATGTGTTTGCCTGCCTCGGCTGCAGCTTGACATATCTCAACGTGGGTATCCGTTGATGAGGCGACAATAACCGCATCAATCTGTGAGTCATCTAAAAGTGTGCGATAATCTGAGGTTACCTTCGGGATATTGAACTGTTCGGCAAAGATTTCTGCTGTTTCGGTGTCCAAACTGCAAATCGCTATGAGTTCAGCATCAGGTATAATTTGGGAGAGGTGTTCAATGTGGAGTTTGCCGATGCGTCCCGTGCCGATTACACCGACACCGATTTTTGAGGGGTTTTTCATATTGCGATAATTGATTTCAGATATTGGTAATTCCGTTTGGCACTCTGATATGGACTCCCCATCCCCGGCAAGACATCCTGCTCAACGACTATCCATCCGTCATAGTTCCGATTTCGCAATTCCGCTATGAACGCTGGAAAATCAACGTCGCCCTTACCCAATTCGCAAAAAACACCGTTCTCAACTGACTCAAAGTAATCCCAACCATCCTTGCGAGAACGGGCAGCGATTTCAGGGTGGCAATCCTTGAAATGCACATGCCAGATACGTTCAGCGTGCCGATCAAATATATCAAGCGGATCACCGCCACCAAATCGGTAATGTCCTGTATCAAAACACAACCCGACCAGATTCGGATCGGTGCGTTGCATCAACGTGTCCACTTCCGCTGGTGTTTCTACATATCCTGCACAATGATGATGAAACACGGTGCGTAGTCCTATGTCATCTCGTACCGATTGCGCGATACGATGCACACCCGCTACAAAAGTATCCCACTCCTTCTGCGTCATACCGTGCTCAGGACAGATGCGTCCGGCATTGTGCGTGCGTTGTGCCACAGTGCCGTTATCATCTGAAAGCACGATGAACGGAGCATCTCCGCCTACATCTGCCAACAAACGCGCATGCTGCAATGCTGATGCCTCACCTGCTGCGTGTGCCTCAGCATCCGCTAACGCAACCGGCACAAAAGCACCTAACAACGTTAACTCGCGTGCTGCAAGTGCGTCTCGGAGTTGTGCGGGGTCAGTCGGCATAAATCCCCAATCTCCCAATTCGGTGCCGCGATAACCGATTGCGTACATCTCGTCTAATACTTGGGTGTAGTCGGGGGATTTGCCTTGTAGGTCGAATTCAAGTACGCCCCAGGAACAGGGGGCATTTGCGATTTTCATGATGTTATTGTGTTTCTTCTCTGACTTTCTTGAAATCCTCAATGAAATGCTCAAAAAGTTTGACTTTATCGCTTTCTTGAAGGTTTTCTTTTGTTAGGACATAGGTGCCGTTAATTTCTGTTTCTACAATGGCGCGTCCTTTCTGTGGTACGTCTGTAATTTTTAAAGTTCCATCCAAGTCAGCCGTGACAAGATAAAATTTGATAGTGGACGTATCTTCGTCTGTCTGTAGTTTGAGTTTCCAATAAACCATCTTGTCTATTTGGTTTTTCAAATTGACTGCACACCAAATTACAGCAACAACACGCAAATCTTCAGGGTCGTAAATAAGAATATCAATATATGGGATTTCAGAATGAAATTTTCCATAATCTACTGTCAAATGCCGTTTTACACCTTCCAATTCTTCTGATAACGTGGTGCTTTTCACTAAATCATAGCGTAAAATCACTTTCAACCCTAACTTTTCAATTGAAGGTGTTATCACATCTCGGATCCGTTCTCGAAAAGTTTTGCCTTTAGAAGCCCGCCAACTCTCACCTAATTCTCCTGTCAGAAAAATATCTGAACTTTCAATAACAACAGCTTCCTCAAGATTATCATCCCATGCAATAGATTCACCATAATATTTTTCAAGTTGGTACTCAACATGTTCTGGGTAATCAACGGTATTAAAATCAATAACATTCATTTCAATTAGGATATCTACCAAAGTGTCATCATAACCCAATTCATAAAGAGCATCCTCAAGGATACTTTTCATCCTATCAAGATCAGCTTGTGACTGTGCTGTTGGTGCTGCTTTAATAGGTTCAGTATTATTTTTCATTTTTAGGTTCCTCCATTATTAAGAAGGTGATTACGTCCTGCGTCAGAAATTTCCCAAACACCGCGCGGAGAATCTTCCTTCATAAAACCTTTATTTATCAATTCTCTCCGCATATCTTGGGTGCGATTGTCCCAATAAAACTGCCCGTCTGATCGTTTCGATTTATCTATTGTCCGCAGTTCGTTAGCTGCCACCATGAGTTGAAAAACTCGCTGTAGCACTTGCTTAGTTGATGCTGAACCTCCAAGTTCTACTAAAGCTCTCAGAATTGGTAGACCGTAACGTTGCCGAGGTAAAGGAGTCTCAGATCCTCGGGGTTGAAATGCTTCTCGTGCATTTGCTTTTGCTTTCCCTTGTTCAACGTTGGATTTAGAAAGGTACTTTTGAAAATCAGATACGGCTTCCTTCTGCACCTCAAGATCAATGGAACAGAAAATTCTATCTTCCCATGGGATTACCCTTCTTTCAGATGTACTTGTTCGGTCGGGGAGATAAAAATCCCATATTTTCCCGTTGGTTATAACGGCTATTTCTACTCCAGCTAAAAAAGCATACTGGCAAATTTGCTCTTGATGTTTTTCAATTCCTACCCCCCAACGTTTACACTCAATAAATACTAAAGAAGTATCACCTTGTCGTAAGGCATAGTCGACTTTTCCTCCGTTGACTCTTTCTTCCGGGTAAACTTCTAAAGTATGCAAATTGCTGTCGTGCCAATCCAAAGATCTCAGGATAGGAATTACAATGTACTGTTTAGTTGCAGTTTCATCAAATTCGTGTTTTTCAATCGTTTCTTTGCACTGTACAATATCAGAAATAACCTGTGTCAACATTTCATTGCTCACTATGAATGATTAAAATTGTCAAATTATAGGCAATTATGAATAAAATAATCCGATTATATGAGTCGATTTTTCGTGTCTGGTCGGTCGATATGCTGGTCAACATCATGTTCATCGTAAACATCAAAAACTGCTTGGCAAAATGCGATCATCTTTTCGTCTTGGTTTTTCAATGCGGTCTGATACATCCTGATAAAATACCTTTTACCTGCTTCAGTCTGGGAATAGTTGCTTTTTCGTAAGTTATGTTCGTAACAGAGAGTTTGACCGTTCTCAATTGTATTTGTGCCACCCTTATCTTTCGGTTTAATATGGTCTGCGGCAAGTTCAACACCATCTTTAGGTCCTCGTCCACAGACAACACAACGGTGACCATCACGTTCAAAAATAACTTCTCTATCTCGCGGAGAAAACTCAAATAACACAACCTCGTGTACGTAACTTGGATCGTACTCGTAAACACCTTTCCTGATCTTTTTCAACTTTCCTTCTTGATGTAGCTGCCTGATGGTTCGCCACGGATCTCTCGGAGGATTACCATGTTCCTTCTCGTACTGCTCTGTTACCCAATCAACTACAGGACCGTGAGGGAGCTCTTTATTTGGATGATTCTTGAAATATTCCAATACGAGTTCACGAATCGTTTTCGCCATCCAGTTTACCCTCTTCCTCAAACAAACTTAATTGTTTCGTAGCTTCATCTAAACGCTCTTTAGCAAGTTCACAGTATCCCTTATCAACCTCAATTCCAATACCGTTCCTTTTGTTCAAATGCGCAGCAACTAACGTTGTACCACTTCCCATAAATGGATCAAGGATTGTATCTCCTACAAAACTAAAGAGCTTGATACAGCGACGCGGAAGTTCAATTGGAAATGGGGCAGGGTGACCAATCCGCTTTTTACTCTCACCAGGAAAAGTCCAAAGACCGTTTGTCCATTCCATGAATTCCTCTTTGTTCATATCGGATTCACCGCTACCGCTTGTTTTCTTCCACTGATCTTTGTAGAGAACAACTATTAACTCAACAGGCGCAATGACATAAGGTGCGGATGCTTTCAACCAAGAACCCCAAGCTGTTCTTCTTGAGATGTTCCCTTCATTCCAAACAATCGTCGAATGGTATTGAAATCCGAGTGCTGTTGCCAACTTTGTTAAGTCTGCACCGACGTGTTGCTGTCCACCTTTATTTTTGTCCAACGGGATATTAAGACAGAAACGCCCATCGGGTT
This sequence comes from Candidatus Poribacteria bacterium, assembly GCA_028824685.1. Lineage (GTDB taxonomy): Bacteria > Poribacteria > WGA-4E > WGA-4E > WGA-3G > MSPOR6. Next base: position 26,105 of record JAPPCZ010000094.1, on the reverse strand, counting down.
TTAACCACTGCAGGCATCGGGAAAACCAGTCTTTAGAAAAAGTGAGATAGTCCGCATAAGAGAGTGCATCGTCATTTGAATTATATTTTATATCAACATTGTAAGGAGGTGATGTGACAATGAGATCTATGCTTTCTTTTTCAATAGCGCGGGTAGTCAGTACATCTTCGTTGATTATTGCAAGTTGTTCGTTGCCAAAGTACACATTTTTCTCCTATACACAAGATTTGGATAGTTTCTATTATTGCTTTAACATTGCTGCCAAGTCTTCTGGCAATTGAACATTGCTTTGTTTTTCAAAGTTTTTAATACTTTTGTAGTCGTTATGAAAAACATCAAATATTTTTATCCCCATATTATTAGCAAAAGTAAAGTTTGCTCTTGCCTCTTCCCATTTCTTTTGGAGTGAACAGGCGACACCACGATAGTAGAATGCTTTACCATAATCTGATTGTAGAATGGCTACAGAGAAAAAATCCTCATTGGCGCGATATATATCTCCTTTTTCGAGATAAGCGCATCCGCGATTACTATAAGCATTAGCATAGCAAGATCTAAGTTCAATTGCTTTGGTATAATTTTCAATTGCTTTGTCATGTTCACCTTTTTCGTCATAAATAACACCAAGATTATTATATGCCTCAGGAAGCTCAGGATCCAATTCTATTGCTTTACTATAATCCTGTATAGCTAAATCTACTTCTTCCATATCTTTGTAAGTTATGCCACGACTGTTATAGAAATCTGCATTCTCTGAATCCAAATCTATAGCAATTTTGAAGTCTTTGAGTGCTTCTTGAGTATCACCTTTCTTTGCATAATACATCCCGCGATTGTTATAGGAATCGGCACAATCAGGATCTATATCTATTGCCGTATTAAAGTCTTTAAGAGCATGCTCTAACTTACCTACATCGCGTAAAATAGCTCCGCGATGAATATAAACTTCGGTGAAATCCGATCTTAGTTTCAATGCTTCTGTAAAATGCTCATAAGCTTTTTCATACCATTTCAACTTCTCCTGCATGTTATCTTCTAAATTCGCTCTATTTTGATAAATTACTCCTTTTCCATACTCAAGCATAGGGTCAAAGTATCCTCCTAACCATTTTATAAATCCATGGACATCTTTGTAAATCTTTTTGGTAGATATATCGTGATACTTGTCAAGATAGTTTAGCACGGAAAGTTTGAGTTCTTTTGGAATAACAACCACAACGTCTGGATTGATAAAACCTTTTGGCGATCTGATCAGGACACTCTTTTGGGATTCCACACGTTTAATTGTTTCTGAAGGTGTTTCCGATTGGTAATCTTCTGATTCTCTTTTTTGTAAGATAACCCTGCCATCTTTGTGATAAGATCTATCGCAGGCAAAAAAGAGAGCAATTAGGTAGTCGGTTGTGAAGTCTATAAGATTGGTCCTGCAACCATAGTGTTGGAGTTGTGCCAAAATTTCAAAATCACTGATAGTTTCATTGTCAGTTTCATATAAATACGTTTTTGCCGACTTCAAAATTTCCGTTTCAAACTGGGCAATATGAGGTTCAATAGTTTTAACATAGTACTCTTCTGCGTCTTTTGTTGTTATAGAATCAAATAACAGTGCGCGATATAGATTTGAAGATACTTTCCCATAGTACGGAGCTTGTTCATAACATTCAGGCTCGCCGCGGAAAATGTAATCTCCATCAGCAGATATTTCCACTATCTCTTGAATCTTTTCCAAAACCCTGCTTAGATCATTTTGGGAATCGGATTGGTCATTCATAGATTCATTTCGAAATGCTTCCTCAGCTTCAGCAACGGCTTCATCTTCTGTCTGGTTTTCGTAATAATCAATGACCTTTTGCACACGTTCCTCATCCCAGCCAGGGGGAAATTTATTCTGTTTCATCGTCTGCCTCTCCGTCTTTGTCGGCGGCGGTAAGCCGTTAAGGGTTTCCCTTTTAAGTCGTAAGCCGTAATCACAAAAACACTATTGGGTTGCGGATCTCTAACGTAAATTACTTGCAAGTAGCGTCCACTTTGCGTTTGACCAATGGCGACTCTTGAGTTATCACGCCCTGCCCAATCTTCGCCAGGATTCAGTAAAACATCTTCAACCTCATCCTCGTTAACACCATGCTTATAAATATGGGGCAAACCAGTTTCTCGATCAGTGTTAAAGCGGATGTTCATTTACTGTACCTTGAATTAGTGTTCGTGCCTCATTTCTTTGGCACAGAAGCATAAAATAAGTATAGCATAACACCCACCCCATCGCAAATTGTTTCTATAAAACAAAACGGACACAAAATGCAAAATGTGTTATACTGCTACAAACCGAAGTCCAAACGTTCAACGTCTTTAGTGGAGGTAATCAACTATGTTTCCAACAATTGAAGCACAAACACGAGTCCAAACACCACCAGAATGGGCAGTCCTTGAACGTGAACTAATTGACAAAATCAATGACGCAGCACCGAAGGTTTTGAAAAAATATACACGTCCAGACGGAACGTTGTTCTGGCCAACACATCCAGATTTTCAAAGTTTTGATGGATTAGACGATTCTTATGAGAGTTTCCATAACTGGCCGCTTTTCTACATGCTCGGTGGAGATGCGCAGTTCTTGGTAGATGCGCAAAACGAATTTGAGGCTATCACGATAGACATGGCGCGCTACGGCTCTGGACACGACTATCCGATGGTCTATAAGGAGTATCAACCGGGATACGACTGGTTTCACCAAAGCGAAGGAAACTATCTGTTTTATATGCTGTGCATGGCAGATCCATCACATACAAAGAATGTTGAACGTGCCAAACGGTTCGCAGGATTCTTTATGAACGAAGACCCAGAGGCACTGAATTACGACCCGGAACACAAAATCATCAAGTGTGTGATGAACGGCAGTAAAGGACCGGCATTCTGGATACTTGAAAGAGAATCTTTTTATCCCTCAATGGGTTACAATTTGCCATTTATTGATGTTCCCGGCTGCACAAGTCGTGATGTGATGCTGGAAAGCGAAGAATTGCGCGATCTGATGGGACGGGTAGTCTATGAAAGACAAGGAAAAGGAGACGCAGTCAACAATCTCGCTGCAACGACGCTTGCTACCAATGCATTTATGTTCACAGGTGATGAAAAATATCAGGCATGGGTTCAGGAATATGTTGATGCATGGATTAGCCGCACAGAAGAAAACGATGGAATCGTACCTGATAACGTTGGGCTTTCGGGCAAAATCGGTGAACACATCGATGGTAAGTGGTATGGTTCTCGCTATGGTTGGAGTTGGCCCCACGGGTGGCATAGTGTCGGACAGGCAGTTAGCGTTGCTGGACAGAATGCTGCACTCCTGCACAAAGATTTGACATATATGGATTTCCCGCGTTCCCAGATTGATGTTCTCATACAGCACGGTATAGAGCACAACGACCAACTCTATGTGCCGCAGAAGTATGGTGATCCCGGTATTGCTAACTATACGCCTGGTCCGTGGATGCAGTATCCAATAAAAAACGAGGATGACACCACGCTACAGATTGATGGTTGGTTTGAATTCGCGCCGATGCATCCGTCCGATGTTGCGCATCTGTGGGCAATGACAATGGATGATGCTGACCAAGACCGTGCTGTGCAGATAGCCAGAAAGGTAGGTTCTAAATTTGACATCAACGCATGGCATCACACCAAAGACCAAGGTGGACGTGATGGTGGGTGGTTAGCGTATATGCGAGGCGATTTTCCTGAATATCCAGAATCAATCCTCAATCATAACCTGTCGCAAGTTCAACAACGGCTCAACTACATGGAAAATGATGAGGAGGATCCAGCAGGATATGGAGACGCTTATTTCCAAAGACGTAACCCCGTTACCTGCGAAGGATTGGTTGAACTCACGTGTGGTGGTCCATTGCCACATTACAATGGTGGTTTGCTTGTGACTCGCCTGCGGCACTTTGACCCACAGCAGAAAAGACCTGGACTGCCAGCGGATGTAGCAGCATTGGTTTCTAAACTGACTGACGATTCCACTGAATTGGAGTTGGTTAACCTAAACGCATCTGAAGCACGCGAAGTGATTATCCAAGCGGGATCAATGGGTGAGCACAATTTCACAACTGCACGTGCAAAAAATGGTAACAGTGAGAGCACCTTTGAGGTTAACAGCACGTATCTTCAAGTGCATCTGCCGCCGAATACACATATTGCGTTAGAGGTAGGGATGGAACGTTTTGTCAACACGCCATCGTATAAGCAGCCATGGTAGGAAAATTTAATTAGACGCAGGGAAATTCACTCTGTTTACCAATGTTTCTTTTTTCACCATGATTAAAATTAACGAGTTGTGCTAAATAACTATTCGTAATATTATGTTTCACATAAGCAGGGAATTTTATATGTAACTCCTACATTTAGAACGATCTTTAGTCCCGTAGGGACGATATGTTTATAGAAAAGCAGCATGAACATCGTCTTTAGTCCCGTAGGGACGATATGTTTATAGCACAAAACCCAAAATCCGTGAAAACAACAAAAACAATTAGTTAACTGGCACAAGTCGTTAAAATTAGGAATTAATCAGTTGAAATTACCTCTATGCCGTGACGTTTAAGCAGGGCAGTCGTAACGCCATCACCTGAAATAAGCGTTCCCGAAAACGACCCATCATAGATCGTGCCACAACCGCAAGATGGGCTTTTAGCTTTAAGGATAACGCACGTCGCGCCTTGCGATTGTGCCAACGCAAGCGCGTGTCGTGCCCCTTTCAGAAATTCCTCGGTCTTATCCTCGCCACCCGCAGTCACCACTTTTGCTTTTCCATCTAAAACATCGTTTCCATCGCCACCTACAATTTCAACGGGTGGGCGCGGTGTGGAAAGTCCGCCTGCTTCTTCGGGACACACCGGGACAAGTTCGTCTGTCTGCTGGCGTTTGATAGCGTTTTCGTTACGGCTATTACCTCCATCGTATCGGCAATTGACACCGAGGAGGCACGCACTAACAAGAATTTTCATCCGTTTCTTCCCATGCAGTTAATACGCTATTAATCACTGAAGTATTTCCTGATTTGAGAAGCAGGTAGTTTTCTTCAAGATGGGACAATATCGTTTGGAGAAGTTCTACACGACAGATTTCTGTGTTGTCCGTATCGGAAGCGGCAATCTGTAGTGAGGTTGCTGTTTCGCGAAGTGTCGGTGGGAATTCCTGCATTGAGATGTTGACATTTACACCAAACCCTAACACGAAAAAGGGTTGACGATGCATGTCGTATTCAATTTCTGTCAGAACACCTGCGACCTTTTTCTTTGCAATTCGCACGTCATTTGGATATTTAATCCGTGCCGTTAGCCCAGTAATAGTATGTATGCCTTGTGCGATAGAGAGTGCTCCGATAAGGTTCGGCAGATGTATCTGGTCCTGTTTCAGTCGGTATCTGAAGATGATCGAAACAAGGATACATTTACCGGGTGGTGCATCCCATGTTCTGCCGTATCTACCACGTCCTGCTGTTTGATGGTCAGCAATGATAAGTGTTCCTTCTTCAGTATTTTCCGACTTTCCGCGTGCGATAGCAATATCGTTTGTTGATGAGACTTCGGTGTGGAATTCTATGTGTGATTTTCCAATGATTTCCGTTTTTAGTGTCTCGCGAAGGGTTTCAATTGCTATCACCGTGTATGGCTACCTTTGCAAAAGTAATTTTGGTTGGGTTTCACTGTGCTTTGCACCCTACAGAGAAATGGCAATCATAAAAACCTGGTGCGGTAAGAAACCGCACCAACCCCAATTGGAGAACTACTTCCCACCGAGTTTGCTGAGATGATTCTCTGCTTCGACTTTCCACTGTTCGGGCGGATTCAATTTAAGAAATTGTTTCCACTGTTCTTTTGCTAATTCCGTCCGTTCTGTATACTGATACATCAAGGCGAGATTATAGTTCGCAGTCAAATTGCGAGGCTCCAGTTGTAGTGCATGCTCAAACTGATCGGCTGCAGCACCAAGCTGATCCATACTGTAAAGCACATTGGCATACACTATAATCGTGGGAACATGTGCGTCGTTTAAAGCGAGCGCCTTTATCAACATATCTTTCGCCTTATTCAACTCCATTTCAGAATTGTAGTAGAGATCGCCGAGACGTTGATATGCTTCAGTTGCCTTATCATCAATTGCTATTTCCTTTTCATAAAGTTGAATAGCTTTCTCCCAATTTTGTTCCCGCTCAGCGAGTTTTCCAAGCTGTGTGTGGACACCTTTATATTTTGGATCCAGTCGGATGACCTTTTGGAACGTTTCTTCAGCAAGTTTGTGTTGCTCAATATAGAGTTGAAGTGTGCCGATATAGTAGTGTGCATCAACATTTTTGGGTTCTAAATCCACAACTTGCTTGAAATCCTCTAAAATCTGACTGCTACGATAAAGCGTATTCCCAATCCGTTTGTATCGGTTAGTAATCATGCCACGATGAAAATATGCGTCAACGTATCCCGGCTTGAGTGCAATAGTGGCAGTATACTCTTTAACCGCCATTTCAGCGTGCTTATGGAAGTTTTCAAGTGTTTCTGCGTATGTGTCTAACAACCGCGCGTAACTATAGTGCCAGTCAAAATGCTCTGGATCATGCTCGTTTGCCAATGCGTAGTGGTGAAATGCTTGTTGGATATTGTCTTCGTGATTTTCTTCGAGACCGTTCTTACTCCGTTTTTCAAAGATGACTGCAAGCGTATGGTGGATATTGGGATGATTGGGTTCAAGTATCAACGCGGGTTGATACACACGGATCATGTTGTCTTCATCCTTGCGTTCTTGATAGATACCACCGAGTCGGAAGAACGGTTCTGCGTTTTCTGGGTCAAGTTCAATGGTTTTCTCAAAATACACAATAGCGTTGTCAATATCGCCTTTATTTTCGTATAGCATGCCGACTTGATACTGTGCAGCGACGTTTTCGGGTGTGAGGCGAACAGTTTCCAAAAACGCAGCGAGTGCCTCGTCGTGTTGTTCCAGTGCGACGTGAGAAAGCGCTGATAGATAGTGTGCCTGTGCGTCCTCTGGATTGATAGCGATGATTTTCTTCAACGCACCTATCGCCTGCTGATGAGATTCACCTTCGCGATGGATGTGCACCATTTTGTATAACACATCAGATCGATTCGCATCTAACTGCAACGTTTTTTCATAATAGACAAGCGCGTTTACTTTGTCTTCATTTGCCTCGTAAGTCTGCCCCAAAAGATAGGTGGCATCAATATCTTTAGGGAATAGGATAATATGCACGTTTAACGGCTCAACCGCATCTTTATAGTTTCCCGACTCAAAAGCAGTTTTGCCCTGCTCCCAGAAACGGTTGGCTAAATCAGGATTGAGTTCAAGTGCTTGCCGATAATAAGTCGCCGCTGTTTCCAGATTACCCTGTTGACGATATAGGTCGCCCAAATGGACATGTGAATCGTGAAAGTGTCCGCTCGGCAGTTGCAGCTCCAAATAACTTGGGTCTGCATTAACAATCTCAAGTGTCTTTTTGTAGTGTGCGATTGCTTTTTCTGTATTGCCTGCATCCGCTTCAAGTTTGCCCATATAGAATTGGGAGCGCGGATCATTAGGCAGAATACTCATCGCTTTCTTTAAGTGTTCGCGTGCGTCATCTGCCCCCATTGTTTCTGCGAAGTATGGTTCTAACGGCTTATAGATTTTGTCTTTAAGGGCTGGATCGCTTGCAATTGCGCGTTTATAATGGATAATTGCAGTTTTGATATCGCCCTGCGCGTAGAGGACATCTGCAACAGCGAAATGTGCGGGAGCATACGTCGCGTCAATTTCCAGTGTGCGATGATACAACTGGATTGCCCCCTCTGTATTGTCTGCCTCAGCAAAAATGACAGCGAGATCAAAAACATCTGTTGCAGTGTAAGGCTGATATTCCGCTGCTTTTTGGTATTCTTGTAGCGCATCATCAAAAAACTTTTCCTTTGCGAGCACTTGCCCCAATTTGATGTATGCAGGTGCGAATTTGCGGTTGTTTTGAATAGCACGTTCGAATGTCTCTCGCGCCTGATTCAGGTTCCCTTGGTCAAAGTAAACCAACCCTCTACCGTATATTGGATATTCCCATTTAGGATTTAGGGTTTGTGCAACTTCAAAGGATTGGAGTGCTTCGGCATGTTTGCCCTGTTTGAGATGGATTTCGCCTATGTAGTAATGTGCAGGATAGTATTCTGGATTTATGGTAAGGCAGGTTTGAAATTTGGTGAGTGCTTGATCGTATTTTTGCTGTTTTTGGTAGATTGCACCGAGACTATAATGTGCCCAAAATAACGAAGGGTCAAGTTGGAGTGCAGTTTCGTAGTGGCTAATTGCTATTTCTTCGGTATCAGCATTCTGTTTTGTGTCGGTGAGGGCGTAGGCGTAACCTAATCCGTAGATGAATGCTGCATCATTTTCACGATTGACTTTTTCAGTTTCATAGCGTTGGATGAGTTCCGTGAGGTATCCCTCTTTTTGCCATTCTGCAATTAATTCACGATGTTTTTCGGGGGCGTCCTTTTGGGCTTTCAGTACCTTCGCGAAATCTTTTTGCATCTCCTTTTCCCATTCTTCTTGTGCGAAGGTTGCTGTTGTGATTGTGAGGATTGTGAGTTGTATTATTATAAGTAGTGTGGTTATTTTTTTCATTTTTTTTCTCCTAAGTGTCTGCGATTTAGCATGATTTTGCGAGGATTGCCTCTATTTTTTCGCGAGTCGGCATTGACGGCGTTGCACCGAGCACTGTGACCGCCGCCGCACCCGCAGCTACGGCAAACCTCACTGCCTCAGATAGTTCGTTTCCGTTTGCAAGTGCCGTTGCCAATGCACCACTGAACGCATCTCCCGCACCTGTTGTGTCCACTGCATCAACCGATAGTGCTGGTATGTGTTCGGATTCCGTTGGTGTGCGGAGCAATACCCCTTGCTCTCCCAATGTTAGCACGACAGCGGACAGTCCATCTGTCGCTATCTGTGTTTGTAATGTTTCTGCTGTAACGATTGCTGCTTCAAGTGTGTTTACAGCATGTCCCGATAGCAGTGCTGCCTCCGTTGCGTTTGGTGTCAGAATGTCCACTTGTGCTAACAAACTTGGCGGTAATGGACGCGCTGGTGCTGGATCAAGTATAACAATTGTATCGTTTGCTTTGGCAATGTTTATTGCTGTTTGTGATGTCTCAATCGGTGTTTCTAATTGTAATAGCAGAACGTCTGCTTCGGCAATGCTATCTGCTGCATCTGTTATGTCTTTTGGTGTGAGGCGCATATTGGCGCGTGGCACTACGATGATGCTGTTATCACCATCTGGTTCCACAACGATTGTTGCGATACCGGTACCACTCTCAACATCGGTTTTGACAAATCGGCTGTCTATATGTTCGGACTCTATCGCGGATCGGAGTATATCAGCGAAGGGGTCAGCCCCTATTCTACCGATAAGCGTGACTTCCGCGCCTAATCGGGCTGCAGCTGTTGCCTGATTAAAGCCTTTGCCACCCGTGAAGATGTCAAACGTCTCTCCGATGAGGGTTTCGCCTTTGGTTGGCATCCGTTCGGCGCGTATTACAAGGTCAACGTTTGCACTGCCGACTACGGTGACTTTGGACTGCTGCATCGGTATTTCCGATCCTTTGTTTCACTAATCGAGATTCGGAGATCGCTCGGATAGATTATGCTTTTACGTTTCCGATCCGTTCAATTCTTGTAAGAATACCTCAACACTCGGTGTGTCGATTGCCGTGAGAAGCAGCGTTGATAAATATTCAAGGTCTTGAATAGATTCAAGTGCATGCTCTATGCCTTGCACATCGCTCTGTGGAAAGCGTGTGGTAAGTACAGACTGAATATTATTAATGGAATTTTCACGTGCACCTTGTTGCTTAAGGTGTTCTATAAATGGAAATTCTCGCATCATTTCCTCCGATATGAGTCTTTGTAAAAAAGTTAGGTCATGCACTAAACTACTCAACGTTGTCATCGCAAACAACAGTGTGCCACGCGTCTGTGAATCAACAGGCGCGCCAACAGTCTTCTCAACACATTTTTCCAACCATGTTTCCGCGTCCATACCTTCTGGCGGCTTCATCAAAGGTGTAAAAGGCAGCAATCCAACCGATGTTGCCTCCAAAAACGATTCACCTTCTAAATCCGCCAACCGAATTACCTGATACTTATACTGCAAACCAAACACATCATTTCCATAACTGTAACCGCTCGGGTCAGTCTGCCCCGCATTTGGACTGAGATATATCACCACTGAATACACGGGAAGTTCATGACGTAGCAGGAGTTCACTTGCATAAGCGAGCATGCGCAACGGCATCGGTTTATCTCTGCTATCCTCCGTTTGCACCTCTATATGAAGAAGAACTACCTCATTGTGCCATAGCACCTTAAATGTCATGTCATTGCGATGCACCTTAACCGTTTGTTGTTCGGTGTCAAGTGTCTCTAAAACTTTGACATCGGGTGTGCCAAAGGATAGCATGGCGAACGCATCGGCGTACCGGTGCATCAGATGCTTCACGATCTCATCATATTGTGCCATGCTCAGTATTATGCCTTTTCTAAAGGTCTTTTTTCAATTATACTTGACGGGGTGGTGGTTTGTCAAGGGAAGTTTTTTGGGATGAGTGTTGAGAGGGATGCGATTGCTGTAAAGAATTAATATAAGTTAACAGTCAATTAGTAATATGACCTCATGGTAATGATGTAAATAGTTGAGGTAAATTAACTTTAGATTCTTCCTTGTTGAGCAAACCAGCATATTCTTGCTTAAGTTTTTCATCGTGTGTGTTCATTCTTCTAAGATCACCGCCGATGTGATAGAAAAGGAGTTGTTTAGCCACTTTTTTATTATTAGTTGATGTGGTCAGCATTCGTTGATTGGTCTTGTCCCAAAGTAACCCGACCCAAGGTTCATCTGATAATTCCATTGAAATTTTTGATACACTTTCAATTGCTTCTTTTTCGGACATCCATTGGTCTGTTGCTTCTCTGATAACCGTTGCAACTATTTCAAGTCCGACAGGACGAAACAACAAATTTCCACCCGATTCACTTCGATATTGTGCAGCAACACTTTTTCCTGGAGGAGTTTCTTTAAACTCTTTTAACGGTGGAAAGAATTCAACCATTGTATCCCAAAACTTAACAGCCCGATTATAATATTGTATAACAGTCGTCGGATTTGGTCGAAACTTCTTGAAATTGTTCCAAGTCTTTGCTTTCTCTCGTAACACAGTTTCTAAAACGTCATAAAGTGTAATGATTGACGTAATGTTATTACCATCTTTTGGATAAATAGATTTTCTATTCGCGGTAGATATCTTCTGGTAATATATTTTTAATTCGTTTTTTTCTTTTCTAACTGTGTAAGTCTGCTTGCGTTCGTAGTCGATTATCAGCCAGACAACATCTTTTTTCTTGACTGTGACTTTTACATTTTTTGAAAGGGTAATTCCATTCAGAATAAAATCCCTCTTAACTAACTCAAATATATTGCGTGTTTCCAGACGAATGTCAGGTTTCATCTCTGTCTTGAATAGAAACTGATCACAAAATAATTGATGTTCTTCTACAAGTCTTCGTGTGATGATTGCAATCGTATCATCTTCATCAAGAGCAATAATTTCACTTTTCTTTACCGGTTTAGCATACCGATTTAGTGTTGTAAATAAACGACGGGTTTGCTCCAATCCATCAGATTCTTTCCGATGTGCAACAAAAATGACGCTAACTTCATCATGTTTTAATTCATCATTTTCATTAAGTGCTTGTTTGATTCCTTGGACACGATGTTGTCCATCAATTGCAAAAAGAGTTTCATTTCCATCAAGTTGAAGAAACCCAAGTGCACCTTGCAAGGACAAAGGCAGAGTCTCTGCATCAAATAGCCGATTTGTTTCGATGGCTAATTCAAGCCAGTTGGGGGATCCTCCATAAACACCAACAATTAATGAATTAAAAAAACGTTGGCTCTGATTTAGAAGGTACTCGGCAATAGGATTAGCTCTGTCTGTAATCTGACGTTGAATCATTTCTTTCAGAGTTGAGCTTGGATGTATATCTTCTGCAAGTTCAATTCTTTTCGCAATTTCTTCCATTTGAAGGAATGTTATATAATACACCCAATCACCCATGTGTGCTCTTAGAGCTGGTAGGGTTAGTTCTTTACTTTTCATTAGAAAGCCTTTGATGTTTTGCGAACTCCAGCCGGAAACTGGTCATTACAAGGTGGCAAAAATGCCTTGATGAGTGCCTTTTCAATCTCATCAATCCGCTCTTTTTGTCCAATTACCGAGCAACAGAAATGAATATAACCTTGATAATCGTTAAGACAGTCCAATATTAACGGCCGACCCGTTGGCTTGTTTTGTTCATCAAAATATTCTTCAAAACGTCCCTGAAGAGTACGCATTGTACTTCCAATGTACATTAGATATGTACTATGGGGGTAAGTTGCAATGCCTGGTTGAATCACGAAACTATAGATCCCAGGTTGATTTGGAATGTTATCTTTTTGATCTTGTTGAAACGGATGAATTTCCCAATTAAACTGATCTGAAAGATTGTATGATATCCATCGTTTTGGCCACATAGTAAAATGCCATATATGTGCCTTTAGCTGCTTCCGCTCATTAAGTATATCATTAACTGACATTGGTGTCTATCCTGTACAAAGTTAATCTCCGCATAATTGCATGATTTCATCAAAACCATAGTTCAATAGGAATTCCGCATAATGGTTTTCAAATAAATTTTTTATGTAAATTTCTAAATCAATTTCCGGATCATTAGAATCTTCCTGTGTAATTTTATATTTGTGAGCTTTTGTAATTGAGTAAAGAAAAAGTGTGTGAGAATACACAGTGGCAATGTATCTCTGATTGGCAGCATCCAAATTCCCCTGATTCAAATTCCCGTTTCTCCGCCTGAAGTTTTTCAATACAGTACTATCCATATTGATATAGAGAGTTTTTAACTTTTCACCATCAACTGTGGGATACATTACGGTAGAGTGATCCATGATAATACCTCCTTTATCAAAATTCTCCCAATCTTTTTCATAGACTAAGATATATTCAGGCAAACCTAAATTGGGAATTTCTTTTTTTTCGGTTTTAGGAGATGTCTGTTGCGGTGCTTTGGGTTCACTAATCTTTACCAAAAAGATTTCCTCAAAGAAACTTCCTGAAGGATCGTTAAGACTTGCCCTAATTTTCACTTCATCCCCTACACGCACTTCATTATTAGGGTTGAGATGAATTTGGATTGTTCCGTTCTTAGGACTACTTTTCTGGGCATTGAATAGATCTTCAATGCGGTCAACTTCTCCGAGACAGTTCCCACCTTCGGTTTCATTCGTCTTATAATCAAGAACTCCAATTTTCAGTTCTCCTGGATCTTCAGTCCGATCAAAGTAATTGTTTTCAACATCAGTATCAAAATATATAGTTTTCTCTCCACCAAAAGGTATTGTTACAAACTCTTTATCTGTTTTCCCTTGTGTCCGACGTTTGAAAAAGGCTGGATATCTTTGAGGTTTAAATGGATGCTTGTCCTTTTTCCTCTGTTTTTTCTTGGTTGGGTTATTGGAAATTCCTGATAGGTTCCCTTTAGGTTTGAGATCAAAATTTAAGGTTTGGTCCAACAAGTTTAGCAATTCTGGATTGCGAGAGAAATTCTGTGCAAAAGATTTGAGAAGATCTTTTGTGTCCTCACCATGAACTCCCAGTGAATCTATCCTATTCTGGTGTATCTCCGCTAAACGACTACTTTTATTACCAAGTTTTTTTGCCAAAAAATCCCGTAATTTCTGTGTATCTATTCCCCCTCTGAATCGGTCACGAGATGCCATAAACAACTCTCTACGAAAATTGTAGTTCATATTCGTACAATCAACATGAATAAGAAGATAATCCTTGAACAAGTTCATCTTTAAGGAGCGGGTAATAAATTCAGATGTATAATGTGCATGAACTTGTCCATTCACTGAAAATAGTACAGACATATTATTTTTAAAAAATTCTTTGCGAATTATATCTTTAGTTTCTTTGACTGATTTATCGTCAATTATAGTTTTGAAAACATAGCACGTTACTTTCATTGTGCCGAAAAGTTTATCCTCAAATTCGTAAGAAAAAAAATCTTCAACGTACTTGCTATCATCCTGTTCTAATCTGCGTTTTAATCCATACAAATCCCTTTCTAAATTATAGTCATGAGGATATCGTTCCTTTTTATCAACAGTAATAATAGGCAAAACAGGTTCAAACAGATATTCGTTTAGACTGTCTCTCAAATCCTTAGATATAACCGAACGACTACCTGAAGGTAAAGCATAAGAATACATTTTTATAATAGAGCCTGTTATGTACTGTCTGTTGTATAAACCTAAATCTAGTTGATTGACATGGAAAGCGGGAATTTCTTGATCTATTTTTAGATACTCATACCACGTATTCTTATTCACGCGTTGTTCTGTTATACTCAGTGGATGTTCTCTAATTAGCGTGAAACCAAACTGTCCAAGAGAATCGTATCGCTTTGATCCAATTAACTGGTACCGCTTTTTTCCACAAAAAACAATTGCCCCACTTCCACCCATATTGTATTTGCCCTGCACAAAATGAATTTCAGTCTTATTACCTTCTAGTAATGACAGGAATGTATTCTCAAAATCCTCTGGATGTTGACCTTCACCATCGTCATAAATAATTAGAGAAGTATTGAAGCGCGGACCATCGGCGATAATTTGAATGCTTTCTGCTTGTTTTTTTCTGATATTGGGTAAATCCCAGTGTTCGTTTCTTTTAAAAAAGATCGCTTTAGCTTCTTCCATAGATTGCGGAGCTTGTGGAGATTTTGGATCAATACCAGCTTCCAAACACTTCTTCATTAAAAGGGCGTCAATTGAGTTCGTGATTTTCTCAATGAGTGCTGCAATTGGATTCGACTGTTGGTTTTCAATAACACCGAAGTTGTTTTCGTTCCCACCTAAAGGATACCAATTTTCCGATTTGAAAATATCAGTATGGGAGTTAAGTAGTTCATCAACATCGTCCTCGGTTTGGGCAAAGTATAGTTTGTTAAAAAGTTCTCTCATGTCCATTTGTAAGAAATCCATTCTATCAACTCAATCTAAAAGTAGATGCCAACTTGTTACTTATGGCAAATCAGACAAGGTTCCTCATCATCCTCATCATCATGAACATCGGTCAAAATTTCTATCAGTCGACGATTCGGTTTTTCCTTTTTCTTGGATGCCTTCGCCTTTTCCGTATTTGCTTTGATTTGCGCTATCCGTTCAGGATCTGCCAACTCCTCTAAACTTTCACCCTGACTCCACGTGAACCGTTCCCCTGTCTCTGTATTAAATTTCTCGTACCCTTTAGCAAGTTCAAAGAGTTCGGGATGTTGCTCTAAGAGTCCCACCCATTCAGATTTGCGTTGGAAGAAGCAGAAGTAGCACCCGGAACGCGTGCGCCACTCGTAATAGTCGGGCAAACCGAGTCCGCTCTCCTCAAGGATTTGGTAAACGTCCTCTTTAGTAATGCCATCATCTTTGAATGGGTATTTGGGAATAATGTTGCGAAGAGAGGAGATCTTCGGTGGTTTGTAACCAATGCGATCTTCGTCAGCACGGATAGCGATGTAGTGATACACTTTATCCTTGCCAACGTATTCCTCAAAGGGTTTGATTTTGAGGTTTATGGTACACCAACGGACTTGAGACGACGGCAGCAGACCTTTGTATAATGTCAACCAATGATCAAAGTCACGATTCTTGTTGGGATCGAGATTCATGTTGAGGCGTACAATAGGTTTGCCGAGGAATGTCTCTAACCGATTCAAAAATTCGTAAGTCTCTGGCAGTTCTTTTCCGGTATCAGTGAAAAAGTATTCCATTTCTGGCACTCTGTCGCGCATGTGAATGGCAAGTGCTGAACTGTCTTTTCCACCTGAAAGTCCGAGCAGATGACGTATTTTTTCTGCCATGTTGGCTCCCTTAAGATATGTTTATCATATTGCTGCGTTGTTTTCTTTGGACGACAAGCCTACCTGCAAAGTATTCACGGTCAGGTCCTACCCTTCGCACCCGTAACTTTTTTAGGTCATACTCGGGCAAAAGTTCGTCTTGTCCTGCTGTTTTATTCTTTTTAATATTCTTCTTTCCCATACAAGTTATTATACCATAGGTATCAGAAAAATCAATACAAATTATGTTTGTGATTCCTGCATCATTTTTTTTACGAATCGCGCCAAAACTGCAAGACGAAATTCGGGTTTTTCATCGGGATTAAAAGCATTTGCTATCACTTGTTCAATTTCATCAGCACGTTCCTGATCAGTTGAAAACAAGTTAACAACCCGCTCTTGTTCGTGTTCATTGGGTGTAGTGATACCCATTCGGATTGTTTCACTTGCTGATTTTACGTGTTTCCTTTTTTCATAAGACACAGCTTCAAAATGACGAAATTGCCGGACGAGTTGAGAAAGGTTAAGCTCAAATTGGACTTTATCTGTGTCTATCCATGATGCAGGTGGTTTGTTAACGACAAGAGTTGCAATTGCTTCAAGCCAACTTTTGAAATCAAGTTCGCTGTCGCAAATCCGTGTTAAAAATCCTGTGAGTTGTGTGCCACTTGTAACTTCTTGTAGCGGTTCAGCTATCTTGATTAATTCACTTCGGAGTTCTTCATCTCTATATTCTAAAGAGAAATTAGATGATAGTTGTTGTTCAATGGTGTTTAGCAGAGCGGGATAAGCCTCTTTCTGCTCGTCTAAGGCACTTTGCAATGCCTCGAAAAATTGGCTTGTCTTTGAGTTAAAATCTGTTTCTGCACTAAAAGGGGGATACCTCATGGCTTTGGGTAAATCATGAAAGAGTAATGTATCGGGTTCCCGCGCATCTAAAACGACTTTGCGGAGGTTTTCGGCATTTTCACTCAAGGTTTGAGTCGTCAAAGTATACTTGGGTAGCCGGGCAACAAAAAGCATAAGTGGCGTGGCTACTGCTAATATATTTGGCGCGTCTGTATCTAATGGTTGATCAAGAACATCTAAGTATTGTGTTAAAATATCTGTCCGATGGTTTGTCATCTGGAACCGTTTTAGTTCAAATTTGTCGGGTGCTTTAAGCAATCGTTCAAACACTGGCATTGAGAGGTCAGGTACAAAGGAACCGTTTTCGTAGAGTGCGACTTCTGTTCTGTAACACAGCATCGCAGCACACAACAGAATTGGTAGTGGACCTCTTCGCACACCAAGCGGTTTTCTCATAAGATCATCATAGAGAGTTTCAACTGGTTGTCGTTTAACTTCACACTTTGTAAGGAATTCCTCGATTTTATCCCATGTGTACCTCATTCTATTTTTATCATCTTTTACCTTGGGTGGATGAAACCCCCATTTACGATATTTTTGGCGATGTATTCCTGAATTCAATAAGAGGGAACGGTAGATGCTCATTTTAGGTGGATATCCCTCAATATTGAGATCTTTTTGGTTTCCATTTTCAAGCATGTGTTGAATCAATTCTCGCCTTGCTGCAGTCACTGTACCAGAAATTTTACGCCGATTGATGAGTTCATTCTTAAGAATCGGTGTTTCGTTATAAACTTGGTCACAAATTTTTGAAAGACGGTCATTCAACTCGCGTTGGGAGTTAATATTTAAGCGTTTACCCTTATAAAACCACACACATGCATTTTTGCTGTCTCCACTGAAAATTGCCTTTAATTGTCGCTCAACATCCGTTTCTACCTCCGTAATTCGCGCTGAGAGTTCTCGTCTTGCGACTCTATCGTTTAGTAGCTCAGGGGTATTTTGTTGAATCCAATGTAATCTTGCAATTTCAAAAACCGTTTCTTGCAAAAAACCAATGGAGTTAGGAATTGCAATTAATACTTTTTCTTTTTTTGCAACTTCTGGTTTTTTTACTTTTTCTCGTAATTGTTTCACTTCATGTTCACTTGCAGGCAATGCGTAAAGCAGGAGTCCATCTGCTTCGTCATTATACGATTCCCTCAAATCCTTATCAAAACTTTCAAGATCAGTATAACAAATAACGAAGTGGCGTAAAGTGCCTTTTTGGTATAGGTGACGCCGTGCAACGAGAGGACGTGTTGGCATGTAGCGTGATAAGTTTTTAGCAAGCGTTACCTTTGTGTCAACGCGTGTAGCTGCTTCACGAAGTTTTGCCTCAATGTCAATATCACTTCCCTCCCACAGAGCGTGGGCATCATTGTAACGACGGTGGATAATAATTGAGCAATTTTTAAGAATTGCAAGTGTTTCTGCAAATTGGGTTTCAAATTCTTCTGTGTTATCGTCAAGTGCGTAACGTAGCAATTGCTCAGAGGCTTTCAGATTAGGAATTGGTTCGCTAACAATTCCGAGCAGCCCAATGGTCTTAATCATTTTGACTATCAAGTCGGAAGGGTCTGACAATTGCATTATTGCGGATTCAATTTCTGCCCACTTTTTGCTGTTACTTGAAGTATAGAGTTTGTTGCCCTGCGTTATGTTAAGATAGTCGTACAGGTCAGGGAGCAAAAACATCGGCAGGTGGTTACCGTCATAATGTCGATTTGACAAGAAGTCTTGTAACCCGTGCGGCTCACTTGAACTGAGAAAAGCAAAGAGAGAACGTTCGTTTTGTGCAAATCGTCGGAAAAGTGGTCCGATCAGAAGCGCTACGGTTGGGTGAAGTGGAAGGCAGCTTTTTAACAATTGGACTAAATCGTTATCGTCAAGTTGCTGAGTTTTCAGTCCCAACTCAATAACAAAATTAAAGTTAACGTTCCCAGTAATTTCCGAACGATTTTCTAACGCTGTTCCAACTAACCTTAGGACTTGTTCAATCGGTTCGGTAAAGGGAACATCTTCAAACCTTCCTTGCACCTTTGCCCATTCCTCGCGTTGTGATTCAGTGGCGTGTTCCGAATACCTCTCGAATGCCTGGTGAAGGATAGTTAATAAAAATAGCGGTGTATCCTCACTTCGGTCAGCAAATTCGGCAAGCGTTTGTAGAACAAACATATCACCTTGCGCTGGATAATGCGTAGCATATTCAAGAAACTTCCCAAGTTCATCAATGACAAGTAATAGTCCAGTACCACCATGTTTCTTAATTTGGCGCGTGGCGGATGCAAAAAGTTTTGTAATTTCAGTAGAATGAGGGAGCGTCCCATCTTTGGCTGCATTCAGTAAGGTTCTGATTTTCGGTAGAGGGGTATAGTTGCGTGATATTCCGTTAAAAGAGGTAAGCCCATGCTCCAAACCTCGCAGAAGAGCAAGCGAAATTGGCGCACGTTCTCCGGAAATAAGCACAGGACAGAAACCTGACGAAGAAAATCGTCCGTTACCGTTTGTGTCAGTGAATCGTTCATGTAATGCAATATCTCCCTGTTTAAGAAGTGTTAGTGCTTGTTCTGAATTTCCAAGCAGATTTGCAGTAAAGAGGGCAAAAGCAGATTTGCCAGAACCATAAGCTCCGGTAAGGGACCACGCTTTTGATGCCTCATTATTCTCTAATGCTGAAACGACGCGCCCTAATGCTTCACGTGCTGTCGCTGTTAGCACGTACCCTTCCAATAGATTTTCATTGGCATAAAAGTCGCGTTCGAGGTGGACTGAGCGCTGGAACCGTCCTTTAACGTAAAAGAGATCAGATAGTGTTTTGTTCATAAACTTTCTTTAAAAGTTCTAATAAATCTAAATTTTCATGTCGTGAAATTTGTTTTAAGCCCGCGGTTTCATCATAAGTCATAGCACCTTCAGTTATTGCTTGAAGTTTTTCAAGACACATTACGACAGAATTTTCATCAAGTTTGAAGACTTGACCGGGACTAAATTTTGAATACATTATCTCTGAAACAGAAAGTGTGTTCCTATTATTTGGAAACCAACGATTCCAAAAATCGGTTATAGCAAAAGCAAGCATAGGTTCATTTAACGATGGTTTAGCACCCAAATTGAATTGGTATCTGTTTTCGTTTGGTACTTCGCGAATTAAGTCTAATTCAACAAGTGGACAATCAAAGGTATCTTCAATAATTGTGCTGACTGTTGACCGCGAAAGGCAATATGTGCGGATAAAGCAGCTAACGTCATGTTTAATTGTATTTTCGGAAGGTTGTTTCCTGATATATTCTTGTTGTTTTATCCAGTCTGTAAGGTCTTTCATGAGGGAATCGCGGGAGAATTCTGGATAATTTACGAAATTAAATGCCCAACACCACGTGGCTGCGTGTTCTCTATTTGTTGCAATTTGCCAATGAATCCACCACAAGGTTACGGGATTTTCAAGGTACTTATCTCGTCCTTTTTGATCATCAAAAATTACTTTGCCAAAATCAGCAGCCTCAAACCCTTCACTATGATCTGAACTTTTTCCGATTTTTTTAATAAGGTTGGCAGTTAAACACCAATGACGTATAGAACGCACCATGTTTTTCCCAACCCCTAAAGTGACCGGTGCGTCATCATCTGTAAAGACGTTTGGATTATCCATTACCGCATCAACGCCCTTTTTCAACCATGTATATCGAAACGGAAACGTCTGATGGCCTGAAAAGGACGGATTTAAGTGATTTTTAGAAGTTGAGTGTTCAGCAAATAGTGAGTTTCCCATAGATTTTATTATACAATAATACGAGGAAAATAGCAATGCAAGTTACGAAGGTGTGTAAATATTTGGCATGTGCGTTGTCTGAATCGCGGATGAGCGCAGAAGACACAGAGGACGCGGATTATTGAGTTTGGGACTCCCAAATTCCTATTCAAAGTTTGCCTCAATCACTTGAAAAGGAACTTATCTTGCCAAACCTCTTTCCGCGTAATCCGCGATTCAGACAATAGGCAAAATAACCCCTCAACACCCAACTTTTCCTGCAAACTTATTGTCTATATATTGGATATCTATTGTTCCGAACACCACAAAAACCTCTGACCAATCACCTATAACCAAGTATAATATCAATATGAAAAACACAACCACGCCCCAAACACAAATACAGCCAGCACACAAATCTAAAGCAAAACATAAACGAGAGAATGTTGGTAAAAATAACACCAATTTAGCCATAATATTGAAAAATCGTGAAAGTTGTCCAAGTCATAAATTGCAAAAAAGTGCAACAACGGAAAATCCGCTCTAAACCCAATCACAGACTGAATTTAGAGCGAATTTCAAAAGTATACCGTGGTATAAAAAAGTATACCGTACGGTATACTTTTAGTTGTAACGAATTCCAATCGCAGTAATAGCAATCACCGCGATCACGACCTTACGACTTGAAAGAAAATATAGAAAATAAATAGGGTTTATATCGCATATATACTGCCCCAACATTTCTTGTTTCATTCTCACTAATTTGCCTATTTCCATGTAATTTGCTATAATTTGAACAGATAGATACACAATATTGAAACGAGAAAATTATGCAAAAACGGACGATTCAAGGCAAAACTTTCATTAATTCAATCGGCATGCAGTTCGTTAGAATTGAACCTGGCACTTTTATGATGGGTTCAGAACAGGCAAATCTTGCAGATGAATTAACAGCAGGAAAAGAATATCTGCGGGATGGTGATTGGGACGAACAGCCAGTGCATCAAGTCACGCTCAACACTTCGTTTTATATCGGCATTTTTCAAGTTACGAACGCACAGTACGAAGAATTTCAGTCTGACCATAGCGACCTACGTGGAAAATTAGGCTTCTCACAGGACGATGATGAGGCAGTTGTTTTTGTAGATTGGCACGACGCAACCCGTTTCTGCGAATGGTTATCTGAAAAGGAAGGACTCCCTTACCGATTACCAACCGAAGCGGAATGGGAATACGTCTGCCGCGCAGGCACAACTACGCATTTTCATACCGGCGACACATTGCCCGATGAATTTCAAAAAAATGTTGGAGAGAGTTGGTACCCGGATGCAGGACGGAGCCAAGGTGCCGAGGAAGTTGTGCCTTTGCACGTCGGTAAAACGCCATCGAACGCATGGGGCGTATACGACATGCATGGGAACGTCGAGGAATGGTGTCAAGATTGGTACGGACCTTATGAATCAAATCCACAAGTTGATCCAATTGGAAGAGACTCGGGTTTGTATCGTGTGACGCGAGGCGGTAGCCATTCTACACTGCTTTGTTATTTGCGGTCTGCAAATCGGATGGGAGCAGTGCCAGAAGATAAACATTGGTATATCGGATTTCGCGTCGTCTGTGGTGAGATGCCTGAAACCACAACGCTTCTGCCAGCACCGAAGGTGGCGTTATGGGGACAGAACGTCAAACAGGAGGCTGCAAGTTCTCCCGCGCCAGAAACACCGTCTTTTGCTGAACCGATCCCTTTTGTCCGAATTCCTGAAGACTCTAACGGACCGCTTTTTTCAAGACATAACCACGTTCCCGCTATTGTGGAATGTCCAAGCGGAGATATGTTT
The DNA here is from genome assembly GCA_028824685.1 of Candidatus Poribacteria bacterium. Classification (GTDB taxonomy): domain Bacteria; phylum Poribacteria; class WGA-4E; order WGA-4E; family WGA-3G; genus MSPOR6. The sequence continues at coordinate 3,632 of JAPPCZ010000094.1, read as the reverse complement.
GCAGCATGGTATTCGTGTGTAACTGAACGTGGACGCGAGTTGACATTAGCAGCAAGTCGGTTGCGTTTTGGTGAATCAGAATGGGATGTTGCTGAACCATTTTGGGGACCGCCTGACCGTAATAATCATGCAACCTCTCTGTGGCGTAATGAGAACGGACGTATCTATCATTTTAACGGACTTTCTGCAGCAGCCACGTGGGGACCTTTAGCATTGATAATGCGCTACTCTGACGATAACTGCGCAACTTGGTCAAAGCCTTGCTTCATCTCACCTGAACATCGTTTGCGACACATGCCAATCGCCTCTGTTTTCCGAAGACAGAACGGCTCAATCCTCCTTGCGTGTGATGCAGTGACGGGTGGTAATGGTGGCACTGCGATATGGTTAAGTGACGATGATGGAGAAACGTGGTACGATCCGGGTGCAGGACAACCTATTCCCGAATTTGCGGCAGGTAAAAGCGGTGGATGGATTGCGGGCATACATGCTGCTGTAGTAGAGTTGTCTGATGGTCGGCTCATGGCGTATGGACGAGGTGATACGATAGACGGTCGTATGCCGAAAAGTGTTTCTGAAGATGGCGGCAAAACATGGCATTACAGTGCGAGTCCTTTTCCAGTTGTTTCGGGTGGGCAACGGTGTGTGTTTTTACGACTTCAGGAGGGACCGATTTTTCTCGCATCCTTTACAGGAAGTCGTAAAACACCTGAAACGATGCCAATTGTTGACGAATCGGGGAATGAACGACAAGTAACAGGGCTTTTCGGTGCGCTCTCTTATGATGATGGAAAAACTTGGTCTCATATACGTTTGATTTCAGATGATGGAGCTGACAGAGAAATTGAAACAATGGATGGACACCCTTTTATCATGGGATTAAACAGTGCTGAACCCGGCGGGTATCTTGCAGTATGCCAAGGTCAGAACGGCATTATACATCTGATTAGCAGTAAGCAACATTATCGGTTTAACTATGCATGGCTGAAAGAGATACCACCATCGGAAGTGAGGAATTGAAATGAAACTGCCTTTTTTACATCAGGAAATGGAGGTTAGCACCGATTTGCGCGAGAGTAACGATGTATTGGATAATCCAGATGCGTTACATAAGCGGATAGCAGAAGATGGATATCTATTGATCCGTGGATTACATGACAAAGAGACAGTGCTTGCTGCACGTCAAGCAATTCTGGAAAAATTGGCAGCGAAAAACATGCTTGCTTCTGATAAACCGTTGATGGATGGTATTTTCAACCCAGATTATCCTGAACCAACATCAACAGGATCAATGGGAAATAAAGCGTTGACGCAGCTGCCAGCATTTAAAGCCGTAGTTGAAGGCGCGCCGATAATGGATTTTTTCAAGCATTTTCTTGGCGGTGACGCGCGGACGTTTGATTTCAAATGGCTTCGGACTGCTGGTCCCGGTTCTGGTTCCCCTATTCACTACGATATTGTTTTTATGGGGAGAGGCACGCAAAACCTATATTCATGTTGGACTCCTTTTGGTGATGTTTCTTTGGATATGGGCCCGATTGTTTTTTGTCTTGGATCCAACCGATTTAACAAGGTGCGCGAAACCTACGGACAGGCAGATGTTGATCGCGATCTGATTGAGGGACATTTTAGTGATAATCCGATTGAAATTATTGAGAAATTTGGTGGACATTGGGCAACAACTTCGTTTTCAGCTGGAGATGTAATCATTTTCAGCATGTTTTTAATGCATGCATCCCTCGTCAACACGTCTGACAAAATACGTATTACAGCTGACACGCGCTATCAACTCGCAGCGGAACCGATTGATGAACGATGGATTGGCGAAGATCCAAAAGGACATTACGTTTGGAAGAAGAAAGATGCCAAAATTGAGTCGTTAGAGGAATCACGGCGTAAATGGGGCGTTTAATGATGATGGCATAACTGTCAATTTAGCAGTCAGATATGTTTGAAAAATATCTCTTGTAGGAGCGATCTCCGAATCGCGACCCTTTTTCAGTCGAGAATCGGAGTTCCCTCCTACCATTTGCAACCTTAAGTTGACAGCTATGGGCGTTTAATGATGGAGTCATACAGATATGAATAGTGCTTCACCAGCACCGCCAAAGAGCAGAAATTCACGGTTTATCCCGTTTTTTCTTATTTTAGTGGTTGCGGTTGTGATCGGTTTTACGATCCGGCATTTCAAGGGAAAACCCTATGCAACGACTGAGGAAAGACGATGGGAGGTATACTTCAGCAAAGTCAATGGGTACAACAAGGTAAATTCCTTGGAGAGTCGACTCGTTGCAAAACTCGGTTTAGCGACAGAGCGTATTGACGCAGCACTCTATGATTTGGATTCCGAACCGATAGCAAATGCTTTAATTGATGCACACAAACGTGATGTGAAAGTGCGAGTCTTCACTGAACACGATAATATCAATGATAAAAATGGAGGTAAGGAATCAAAAATCGTCCGTTTACAACGGGAAGGGATTCCTGTTCGTGACGACGGTGACAATGAGGGATATATGCACCACAAATTTTTTGTGGTTGATGAACGTTATGTCTGGACAGGCTCGTATAATACCACTTATAACGGCGCATACAAAAACAATAATAACGTTGTCTGGTTTGATTCTGAACCGCTTGCTTATAACTTCACACAGGAATTTCGGGAGATGTTTATCTTAGCAGAAATGGGTAGGTCATCGGATCCACATATTCCATTCCCACATATTACCCTTAACGATGGCACACAGATTTCAACCTATTTCGCTCCAGAAAACGACACGATTTCCCCTCTATTGAAGGAGATTAAATCAGCAAAAAAGTCAATATATTTTATGGCGTTTTCGTTTACACACGATAAACTTGGTAAGGCAATGCGCGATCAATATAAAAAAGATATTCCGGTGGAAGGCGTGTTTGAAAAAAGACAAATTGATAGGTATTCCGAATACGAGTCAATGCAAAAGGCAGGTATCCCAGTAATTACGGATGACAGGCCCGGAGCCATGCATCACAAGGTAATTGTGATTGATGAGGAGACAGTTATTACCGGTTCGTATAACTTCTCTAAGAATGCTGAAACCAGAAACAGTGAAAACTTATTGATAATCAAGGGAAATAAGGATATTGCACAAGCGTATCTTGATGAGTTTAACCGATTAAGGTGGTAGAGACAAAGGTATTATTGGAGTATCTACCGAAATTTTGCGGGTAAAGGTCGCGATTCGGAGATCGCTCCCGCTGAATGCCATAAGCGCATTCAGCATTGATTCACAGAACACCCCTATTTGTAAGAGGGATATCTGATTCCCGACCACTGACGTGACTATCTTTCACCGAGTTTGATGGTATAGTTTTGCTCGCGCCCGTTCCTATTGATTTTTAGAATGATTTCAGTATGCGGTGATGCGGTTCCAACACGTTTCAAAAGTTCGAGATAGTTTGTCACAGGTGTATGATTATATTCAAGAATAATATCTTTAGGCAAAAGCCCGCTTTTGTGTGCTGGACTATCTTCTACGACATGCTTAACATAAACGCCAAAATCACTTATTTTAATATCAACACCAAGCCAACCACGCGGCACCTTGCCATGTTTTATAATTTCGGTGGCAACGGATTTCACTGTTTCAATT
>JAPPCZ010000092.1 GCA_028824685.1 Candidatus Poribacteria bacterium | reverse complement strand
GGATGCGTATCCAGTTTGCTGCCATGCCACCGCCACCAATCATCAAACATGTGCGTTTCGCCATAATTCTTCCTTTATAGTACTATTAAGGGCTACAAGGGTCAGTGTTGACCTGAAAAACCTGTGCTAAAACGTTTAGAACCCATTGGATAGCAACTTGGTTATTAATTATAACCTTAAACATGCTTATTATTCACCAATTTTAGATTTTTATGGAATAGGCATAAAGCGAACCTGAAATTTTGCCACAATTGCTTGCATCAAGAAAATAAAACGCCGACTGCTTCTGACACAATACAGGTGGGGCCTTTCCTCAAATCAAATGTTTTTCAAACCAGTCTATAATACGTTTCTGGTAATCAATCTGGTGTTCAGGTCGCCATGCAGTGGCAGGATGTCCTTCACCTCTGTACCATACAAAAGTTGCTTTCTTCTTAAGTCTGCGTAATCCGGAGAAAAGTTCTCCAGATTGCACGTAGTCAGAACCCCCAAAACCTTCGCCACAATAAATCAATACAGGCGTTTCAATCTTATCCAAATAAAATATAGGTGAATTGTCAATATATCGTTGGCGTTGTTCCCATAGTGAACCGCCCATACGTCCTTGTCCTGTTTCTGCCCAACCAATTTGCGTACTGGCTCCGCCTTTAGAAAGTTGTCCGTAAAAGCTGGTCAAATTGTAGAGACCACCACCGCAAACTGCGGCTTTGAAACGGGTGGTTTGTGTTATCACTCCAACTGTGCAATATCCACCGTAACTGAATCCCATTATTCCTAACCTGTTTTCATCGGCGATACCTATTTCAATTACCTCGTCTATTGCTGGTAATACGTATCCTGGCATATCTGCTAATGAATCGGTGGATTCAGGGGGCATATCAACACCGAGAACTGCAAAACCTTGGGCAGCAAGGAGTTGAAAGTTAATTTCTTCGACACCCAACCCGAAAGTGTAAATGGATCTCGATAAATCCTGACCGGGATAGACCTTCGTAATCAAAGGATAACGTTTTCCTTCCTCATAGTTGGCAGGCAGCATCAAAACACCTCGTAAACGCTTGCCTTCTACTGTTTTTGATTCAATGAAACGCACCTCTCCAAAGCGTAAGCCACGCAGATGCGGATTGAGATCAGTAACTCGCTGTTGTTTTCCAGAAACTGTATCATACATCCATACTTCCTCAGGGGAAGTTGCATTTTGTGCTCTATAGAGAAGCTTCGTTCCGTTCCCGGAAGGTGTGGATAGATAAATTTGTTGCTCAAATAGACGGGTAGTCTTTACTGCAGCTGTATTTATCAAATAAAAACCGTCTTTCTTTGTTTGGGGATCATGGGTTCGGATGCATATAGATTGTTCTTCATTTGATTCCCAGATGACATGTGTGTCTCTCTTCGCAACGAAACCGGTGATGTGTCGATCCAATCCTTCTGTAAGTTTTTGTGTGTTACTTCCGTCTGTTGCAATCTCCCACACATGTCCATCAAAACCGCAGAAAACCGAGGTGCCTGAAGCGTTCCATAACGGACGTGTAAAAAAATGAGGGGTCTCTGAAAAGTTCGCAGTAAGGTTTTTCTGTTCATCACCCTGTGTTGATGTCAAAAACAGACCATCCGGGTGCGTATATATCAGTTGTTTGCCATTTGGTGCCCAACTCACGAATCGCGATCCAAATCTGATATTTGTTGCCAAGCACCTTATTGGTGATCCATCTAAAGGCACTAATAATAACTCAAAGAAAACATCTTGGGAAGTTAAATTTTCCGCTCCTATTATGTTGAGCACTGCAACCGCAGTGTCATCAGGCGAGAGAAATATATCTACAACATATAATCCACGTGTGAGAAATGATACATCACCAGTGTCAACATTAAAAACACCTAAGTCTCCCTGATTCCATGCGAACCGACTTAATTCTTCATCTGAATCCAGCTGCTCATCTGTATCAGAATGCCAGACATTGATGACTTGTCCCGCGGAATCAGGAGAAATAATTGTAGAAAAATCTATATTTTCTGAACGTAGCTTTGTGATGAGATATTTTCCATCTGATGTCCACTGTGGCACTTCATAACCTGATATTATACTAATTGGCTTTTCACTAATTCGCCGCTGTTTATTTTCAATTTTGTCCCAAACCCACAGTTGCGGAGCACCCATTCGGTCAGAACAAAATGCGACATAGCGTCCATCTGGAGACCATCTTGGTGCCCAGTCAACCCCTACATCAGAACCGAGTTGATAAGATTCTTTTGTTTTGATATTGGTAACCCAAACCTCATCACAATGATGATAGTCTGGTGCTCCAGTAGGTAAAAGTTTTGAGGATTCTGTGGTTTTTTGTTCGGATGATGACTTTCGATTGGGATCCTTCACGATATAGGCAAGAGATTCTCCATCTGGGGAGAGCTGGAATCGCGAAACTTCTGGAAATGAAAGGGATTTCATTTTAAGTACATCTGAAATCGTTAATGTATTGTGAGTCATTTTTTAATCTCCTTTTGTGTTTTTGATTTTTTAATTATATCTCGACGCGTACAAACACCATATACGCACCTGACAATAGAAGAAGAAAAAACAGAGCCAACAAGAGTAAATCTATAGCCGCAGCATTGAAATCACGACTCAGATTGAGTGTATCTTCAAACTTTGGGATAGCTTCCGGACTAACAGGCTTTTGGGACATTCCCTCACGAACCCCAATGATATGGAGACTCTCTGGATCTGCTTTATCCATATCTGTGACAAATCCTCGGTATTCACGAGCGTAACGCTGCGCGTTCTCCACAAATTGTTGATGCCGTTCAAAGCCTGTGCCAGCAAAAACCTCAAAAAGATACTGCACAATCGCAACGGGTGAGATACGAGTGACGGAACGCCCGAGTTGAATTTGGGCGTGCTGCTGGTCTAAAAATTTCTGGCTCAAACGTTCCCGCGCTGTTGCGTCTTTAGTGACATATTCACCCGCTAACGCCATTCTTTTCGCTGGGTGCTTACGCGCTTCTTGCAAACGCGTATCGTATTCATCCCTGAGTTCAATATTAAGTTGTTGTCGACGTTCCTGGAATTCATCATAAGTCATCGGTGTTGAAAATCCGCTTGCAATGGAGGCGAGTGTACTCGGCATAAAAGCGACAAAAGTAACCCATGTCAACAGAAGTATCACAAGACTTGCTGCACTCTGCCGCACACGCGACGACACCAGCAAACCTAATGCCAGAAACAGGCACATATACAGGAGGGCAATAAAAAACACAATGCCCAAACGGCTCCACGCCTCAGTGCCAAGTTGGACATCGCTGGACGTGGAGATCACTAATAGGTTCATCAACACCGCGAGTGTAAACGGGACGCTAATACTTACCAATGCGCCTAAAAATTTGCCAATCAACACGGTATGACGCGGTATTGAGTTCGCCAACATCAAACGTAGTGTGCCGTGCTCGCGTTCGCCGGAAATCGAGTCAAAGGTGAATAGAAT
>JAPPCZ010000006.1 GCA_028824685.1 Candidatus Poribacteria bacterium | reverse complement strand
TTTATCATCGCAACCAATATAAAACAACTTTATGGCGATAGGTAGCAACTTGGGTTAATTCTGTCAAAGTGTTGAGCGGGGATATATCCGATATCCGATTAGATTGAAGGTCCATTCCTGTCATATTTGTAAAATTTTGGAGTACGGATACATCCACTATTTGGTTATCTCTTAGACTTAGATGGGTTAAGTTTGTCAAGTTTTCAAGTGGAGATACATCAGATATTTCGTTGCCGCGCAGCCCCAGAAAGATTAAGTTTTTCAAGTTTCTGAGTGAGGTAATATCTGAAATCCTGTTGAAGTGAAGGTCCAAGTCAACCAGTTTTGTTAAACCACTGAGTGAGGACACATCTGATATTCCATTCCCTCGAAGATTTAAGAACGTTAAGTTCACCAAATTTCTTAACGGAGTCACATCTGATATTCGCCAGTTGGCACCAAGATCAAGGTATGTCAATGTCGTTAAATTTTGGAGGGGAGATACATCAGATATTTGATTACGGCCAAGATGAAGCTCAGTCAAATTTGTAGCATACTCAAGGCCTGTCAGTTTTTTTATGGCAGGCCCAAACGTATCATTAGGAGACTCACATATCCAACGGCTCGGTATTCCCCAATTATTTGTATCCTTCAACCTAATAAAGCGACATCTGCTTGCTTGAAGTGATTCCAAACTTTCCATATCCGCCCGAGTGATGTCGTCACCTGCTTCTTTACCTAATGCCAACTCAAGTGCAGCGCGAAGGCCGGGATCAGGAATGTGGACGGTCTGTGCGGTTGCCATCTGGTGTGACATAAAAAAAAGTATGCCCAAAGCAATAATCAGTTTTAGCACCAGGGCGGAATTCAGGTAGTGCCTTTTGAACACTATGTGCGTTGATTCAATAAATGTGGGAAATTTCAAAAGATTTGTACTCCTTAACGCAAAATTAGAACTTCAATGTTATATTTGAAAAGACTGGGAGACTGGAAGACGACAAGTGTATCTTCCAATCTCCCAGCCTTGCACTTTACTACAACCTATCTCATAAATAGTTGGAGGGAAACTTTGGAAGCCCGATTTCAAAATCCTGTAGGAGCGATCTCCGAATCGCGACCTGTCGGGATTCGGAGTTCCCTCCTACAAAGAGAATCAACTCATAACGAACCAACAGATCCTATTTATGAGATACGCTTTAATATAGCTGCTGCTTTAAAAGAAAGTTTAGTATAGAAACCTCATTGAAGCACATAGACGACAACTTGAATTTTATTCACCTAAATTTGCAACACCAGGTGTCGCTTGTAGCACTTGGAAATCACCGGTGCCATTCGGCAAGCGTCCATAGGCAACATCCGTTTCTTGTTCTCCGAAAGTTACGCTATCCAACACTTGATTACCGCGTGCGTCAGTATCCACAAGCATGACCGTCTCACCGCCTTTAGATAACTTGAAGTTAGCATGCAGCCCCTCGGTAGCATTTTCGTCATCATGATCTTCATCTAACCATACAATCAAATATCCGTTTGCCGGGATTACAGTATTTTCTGGAAATGCCCATTTTGTAGGATTGTCCTCTTTATCACTCAGATACAGTCCTGTTAACGGTAACGCCATATCGGTCCGATTGTGCAATTCAAGCCAGTCGTCATAGTCGCCTTGTGGGTCAGGAACAGTATTGTCGTTATCTGCCATCAATTCGTTAATTACAACTGGGGACCCTTCCAAAACGGCGTCCATCATATCCATCATTTTATCAGTATCCATCATCCCTGTGTCTGAAGTATCCATTGAATCCATAGATTCCATGGAATCCGTATCTGGCATAACAGGCTCTAACATTTGCGATGCTTTCTCACACGATATAAATACGACACAACCAAGCAATATCAAAATTATTCTTAACTGAAATTTTACCATTTTAATCCTCTTATACTTTAGAAATATGAATTGATTTAATGAGATTACAGCATTCAGTGCCAATTAATTGGTGACTGCTGTCTCATATAATTTACGAAACTATTTTAGCACATCATAACTATAGGAAAAACAATATTTTACATTTTTAATTTTACAAAAACTTTTCATAAATGTTAAATATTTTCTGATAATGAATATCTGCATTAAATTCTGCCTCCATTTTAAGGCGTCCAGCCTTCCCCATCTCAGCGGCTTCAACTTTGTGTTCAAACATCCACAACAATTTCTCTTGTAATGCTTCTGTTCCAGATGAGGGAACGAGAAATCCATCAACTTCGTCCTTAATTAATTCTGGGATACCACCAATATCCGCACCAATCACTGGTTTCCCATAAGCAAAGGATTCTAAAACAGACATAGGGCAATTTTCATACCATTCGGACGGCAAAACTGTACAGATGCTATTTAGAATCAGTTCTTGTAATTCATCACCCTGTTTAAATCCTAAAAGACGAATATGTTCACACCCGTTCTGTTCTACAGTTTCTTGAACTTCAGGCATCGCTTCACCATCACCAACGATATAGAGTGGGACCTGTTTCAGGGGTGCTGCAGCCTCTATCAGTGTCAAAATACCTTTGCTCCGATGCACCCTGCCAAAATAAAGGATATATTCACCGATAGAGAAATTTGGCGTGATGTCCGAAACATCTGCAAAGTTATGAACCGTTGAAATCTTTTCTTCAGGTATTCCATACTGTATCATCTTTTTCCGAAGAAAATGAGAAACAGAAATAAAATGGTCAAATTTTTCAACGGCACCTAATTGTCGTGAAACGTAGGACTCGGTAACACTCAATGCTGTGCGTGCAAGTGAACCTCTATTACATCGCTTTGGCAGGGCACGCCAAAAGTGTTTCCCTTCGCATGCTTCACATATCACATCGTTTGACAGATGACTATAGACAGGACAAGTTAATTTGTATTCGTGCAATGTCTGAATTAGAGGAATTCCTGCTTTTTTAAGACTTCCCAAAATTGATGCAGTCAATTTTCCATAGTAAATATGAAAATGTGCGATATCCACAGCTGTATTGTCCAACAATTTTTGAATCGATTTAACAGCATCACGTGAATATAAAAAACGCAGTAGGTCAATCGGTTTAGGTTTTTCAAAATCGGCTGCACGTGGGAAATATTGTTCCCATTCAGAGTGTTCATTTTTGGGGTTTGCTGCGGTGAACGGTATTACGTTGTGTCCATGTTTTTGCAATAATTCCGCCATCGTGAAGAAATACCGATCAGAACCGCCGCGAATATAATGATTTTGGGAAACGTTTAATATTGTCAGCATAACCCGTTACTCCTGAGGACCAGCATCTGCAAAGCGTGTTTCTGCAATTGGCTCATAATGGACCGTTCCAAGTGGTTTTGTTATAATGTTTGAGTCATTAGAATCTAAGATGATTCTATCAATTTCTGCATTTACAACTGTTCCCCACCAATTGTTGGAAATTCCAAGATCAAACTTTACATTTAAACTTAACGCGTAATTGTTGTTTTCAAGATTATTATTTTCAATGATTGATTGGACATTCTCGCAGAAAATTCCGGTATCATTTTCTATAATGTTATTTCTTTCAATTTGTGGACGAGTTTGCCGTCCAATAGTATATATACCGATGTTATTATCATGAATGGCATTATACTGGATTATGGCGTTACTCCCATCTAATGCAATTGCGGTTCCATTATAACGAAATGTAGAATCTATGATCTTTGGGGAGGATGTTTTCACATCAAGTGCGATCTCTCCGTATTCTACCACTGTTCCCCTGAGGAAACTATCTATACCATGTGTGTGATCAAATAGAATACCTTTCCAATCACCAGATTCTGGATTACTATTATTTGAAGTTAAATTTACTAATTCATCCACCCCATCCTGTAATAGTGGTGTTCCAATCTTCAACGTTCCTCTCACCTTGATTAGCGCATCTCGACCGAATTTAACAATTGTTCCAGGCAATACTTCAAGTACAATGTTAGGCGGAATCTCTAATGTTCCATGTACAATATAGGTTTTCTCTGACTCCCAAGTTTCGTTCCCAGAAAATATGTAGTCTCGTAGTACAACTTCAGAATCGTTTTTGTCACCATTAACTGGAGTTGAATCTTGGCATCCACATACCGTCAATATAAAACCAAAAATAAGTATATAAAATAATAATCGAAAATACTGAATCTTCATTTCTCATTTATGTTGTAATTTTCATAAAATTTCTTCAATAATTGAACTTCTACTATAGCCTGGGATCAACTGTTTCACTTTCAAGTGCTAATACACCGAAAACACATTCATGAACTTTGGACAAAGGTTCACAGTGCACAAATCTTTCAAGTGCCTCCACACCTAATGCGAATTCTCGGATGGCAAGCGCGCGTTTATGCGACAATCCTCTGGATCGCAGACGTTCTAAATTGTGGGGTAATGTGTATTCAGGCCCATAAATAATGCGTAGATATTCTCTGCCACGACATTTAACAGCCGGTTGAACCAATCCACGTTTACCTTTAACGATAAAATCCAATGGTTTGATAACAATACCTTCACCGCCAATTGCCGTGAGTTCTTCCCATTTACGAATCGCTGCAGTTTCGCTTGCCTCGTCAGTGAGATCAACCGTCCCATAGGTAGTGGTAAATAACAGATTATCATCAGAACCTTTACAGAGTTTTGAAAGCATCTCCATGTGCCACAAGTGGTCCTTATCAAAATGCACAGTCCCTTCTGTTGCCAATAGATGAAACGGTGCGAGTTTCAGATCCGCAATAGATTGTACATCCCAACAATATTGTTGATAAGCACTAACATATTCACTGACTGCAATAGCGCGTTCTTGGTAAGTATCCAATATGTCATTCAACTGAATGCCCCGCTTCCCAGCGGTTTCTAAAGTAGCAACCGCATCCCCAACAGCAACATGCGCGGATGTGCCTACGGGCGCGTACTGTTGTCGCAGTAATTCTTGTGCTTTTACAGACCACGGCATTAACTCACAATCAATACAAAACCAATCCGTATCCAAGGTTTCCCAAAATCCAGCACTATCCGCTGCCTGTTTGACCTGTCTAAGCAGTTCAGATTCCATCAAGACATCATCAAAAAAAGGTCTGCCGGTGCGTGTATAACAGACGCCAAACCTATCGTCTGATATGCTAAAACGCTTCTTTGAAGTTTCGGCACTTTGGCATACAATAACGACAGCACGGGATCCCATGTGTTTCTCTTGCCAAACTACATTGGACACTCTCTGATTCCGATAATAAGCAAAGCCTTCAGCAGGATGTTCAAGTAGATTTGGTTTGGTTGAAGTTTCGGTTGGAGACATTGTTGGCGGTAGATAGATGAGCCATTTTGGGTCTATTGCAAAACGACTCATCACCTCAAGTGCTGCGATCGTATTCTCTTCACGTATTGTCACATTGTGATTTAATCGGGTGCTAATCACTCGCCTCCCTATTACATCATTAATGTCCAAAATTCCATCATCAATTTGCATTCCTGATAGTTTTTGTTTGTCCGATTCATTAAGGAATGGTTTAGCCGGTTCATAATAGGTTTGTCGTGCAGGGACAGAAACAAGTTCTTTTTCGGGATACCGTAATGCTGTTAGATTGCCGCCGAATACACATCCCGTATCAATGTTGATTGTGCGATTTATCCATTGCGGTTCAGCAACAGGTGTATGTCCATAAACAACAGTAGCATCGCCACGGTATTCCTCAGCCCAATTAAGCCGAACAGGCAAGCCAAATTCGTCAGTTTCTCCAGTGGTTTCACCATAAAGTGCAAATTCTCGGACGCGCCCAGACGCTCTTCCTTGAAATTCTTTTTTCATTCCAGCATGTGCTACCACAAGTTTGCCGTTGTCAAAAACATAGTGGCTCACCATACTCTCAATAAATTCTGCTATGTCTGCCTTAAATTCCTCTGATTCTTTTTCCAATTGCACAAGTGACTCCGCTAACCCGTGAGTCGAATTCACGTTTTTACCTCTGAGTGCACGAGCAAGTTTTGTATCATGATTCCCCGGCACACAAATTGCCATACCTGTTTTGTGCATTTCCATAACTAATCGCAGCACTTCAACCACCTTTGGGCCTCGGTCAACATAATCCCCGACAAAAACAACTTTTCTATCCTGTGGATGCTTAACAATTGTCCCACCGTCCTGTTGATTTGAAATTTCATAACCGAGTTTTTTGAGCAACTCCACAAGTTCATCAAAACACCCATGAACATCGCCAATAATGTCAAACGGACCTACTTCATCCTTGCGATTCGTCCACAACGGTTGCCGTTCAACTTGAGCTGCTTCAACCTCCTCTGGTGAAGACATAACATATAAGAAGTTGCGGAAACCTTCGCGCTTAAGTCCGCGTAGTGATCTACGCAGTTGACCGGTCTGATTGCGAATTACATGCGGTTTAAAATCTCGATCTGGACGCGCATCGTTTCTCTCTTGACAGAGTTTCGCTGGTAGGTTAAACACTATAGCAGCAGTTAAATAATGATATTCCTTTGCAAGTGCATGCAGCGATTTTCGCGCGTCTGATTGAACGTTTGTTGCATCAATTACTGTTAATTTTCCAGCGGCAAGTCGCTTCGCAGCAATGAAATGCAGCACTTCAAAAGCATCAGTCGTTGCAGACTGGTCGGTTTCGTCATCGGAAACAAGACCACGACAGAAATCAGACGAAAGGATTTCTGTCGGCTTAAAATGCTTGTGTGCAAAGGTGGACTTGCCCGAACCCGAAGCACCGATGAGGATTACAAGTGAAGGATCAGGGATTTTGATAAGCATATCATCCAAAATCAATTACAAATAGTTAATCAAACTGCAGTCAGAAATGGTATTTAGGTTTTCTGTTAGAATCTTTCTTGTGTAAACACAGCCATCTGAGTCGGTGAGCCAACATTTTCACCTATTTCTCCGATTGGGTGAAACACAACAGTATAGCCAAAGCGGTTGGAAATATCCGATGCCCAAGATTGAAATTCTTCCCGTGTCCATTCAAAACGGTGGTCTCTGTGTCGAAATCGTCCCGCTGGCAGATTCTCAAACTTCACGTTATATTCCACGTTAGGCGTTGTCAAAACAACCGTTTGTGGGCGTGCGAATTCAAATAGAACCCTTTCAAAGGCAGAAAGTCGTGGTGGATCTAAATGCTCAATTACCTCTATTACAGCCGCTGCGTCATATCCCTCCAACCTTTTATCTCGATAGCAGAGCGATCCTTGGAAAAACTTGAGACGTTCCTTCTGCTTTTCTGGCAGCCGATCAAAATGCAACCGCTGCTGTGCGATTTTCAGTGATTGATGTGAAACATCTACGCCTACAATCTCTTCAAAATGTTTTTCTGCCATCAGTTTTCGTAGAAGTTTTCCTTCACCACACCCTAAATCAAGAACACGTTTTGCTCCGGACTCTTTGATTACCTCAGTCGTCTTGGTTAAACGGATTTCGTTCAGACCAATGCGTTCTTCAATCTGTACTTCTTCCTGAGTCTGTTCTTCAATTTCATCAACATCTGTTTCACGCAATTGAGCAAGTGCTTGGCGGGTAAGCCTACGTTGACGTTTCAGGTAACGATTAACAATAGATTCCTGTTCAGGATGTTCGGAAAGCCAATCACCACCGTGTTTCAATAGTTTATCTATTTCCGCTTGGTCAACCCAGTAATGTTTTTCATCATCAAGCACGGGAATTAAGACGTAAAGATGTGTGAGGAGTTCACTCAAGACACATATTTTATTAATAGTGACGGTAAAATAACGGCTCTCGCCCCAATCTGGGAATTGTGCATCCAACACGTGTCGTTCAGCTTTTACAGTATAACTGAGTGGTTCAAAGAGCCGTCGCAAAAACTTTTCTCCACCCCGACACGGCAATATGGATAATTTTGCACTTAAAGGTATTGGTGTTTCCACGAGTTCAGGACGATCTTTACTTCTCCCAGATAAAGCACTGCTAAATACTTTTGCGATTGCTACGCTCATAAATGAGGAGGCGACATAAGGACGGTCGTTGACATATTCGGCTAACGCGAAATTATCCCGCACCTGTCCATGATAACGACGGACCAACCCTACAGAATCAACATCAAGTAATAAAGCAGCGGTACATTTTTCTGTATTAGCCTCTGGATAAAAGACGTGCGCTTGTCCGTAAGCAAGTTCAAAGGATTGAAGCCTTTCAGGGTGTTTATGCAACAAAAACCCAAGGTCTGTCGCAGGAGAATAGGTCGTTGTGATTGTTAATAGCATTACAATGAATTGAGCGGGTAGATGTAATAGCAAATTCAAAATAGGTCGCTTTGTATTAGCGTTCACTATTATATCCTCTTTTCTAATTGCTGTCAAGTTTTTTGGACAAACATTCGGCGTTTGTATTTGACTACAAACACCGAATGTGATATATTTTAATCAACCAGATGCTGAGAATAGAGGAACATAAAATGTATACGCCACAATATCCTGGACCTAACGAAGAGGTGCTTGAAGCACAAGCACGAGTCTGCACAGGTCCCCACCAAACACGTCCGTTAGGCAAGAAAGTTGATGATGGACCACAACCTGATGCTATTCTTGAGACCATCTTAAAATCCTTGAAAGGTGAGTTAGCATTAAAAGAAGCGGTTTCAGAGGCACAAATGGGTGCGTTTTTCGTCGCAATGACGCTCCGTAAGTATTTTCCAGAAGCAACGCAGTGGTCTCAAGCTGAAAAAGCAGCATTCCAGAAATATCAGCCCACATTACTATCTCATCTCCCAAAAGATATTCAATTTCTCATCAACCCTGAACTTGGGTATGTACCGAGAAATCCAACAGAAGCTATTGTTGTCATGGCATTGGAAAAGATATTAACGGCAAAACATCTGAGTTATGCAGAAACCCGACAAATGTGTGAGGCTATCCTCACTGATTATGTAAAACCTGCTCTCAAAGGTGCCGCACTTATCGGACAACGAATGAACAGGGAAACTTACGAGGAAGTGCGAGGGTATCTTGATGCCTATTTTGCACCGGAACAAGTTCGTCCGATTGATGTGGACACGCTTACACATTTTGGTCAACCTTACGATGGTGCGACGCGTTATTTTCGTCCGACACTTTTTGTGGCAGCAGTCCGTGCAGCTTTAGGAGAACCCTCGCTCTTGCATAGTGTTGATGTGATGCCACCGAAAAATGGCGTAACTGAAGAGTCAATTTTGCAAGCACTCGGTGCAAAAACTGATCTATCTCTTGAACAGACTGCCTCGCTCATCACAAACAAATCGGTCAGGTTTGGGTATATCAGTCAGCGTGAGTATTCACCTGGGGCTTATGGTATACGGGAGTTACGGGTACATATCAAGAAACGTCCACCGTGGGCTGCAACTGAAAAGGCACAACAATTCTTTACTGCCCGAAAAGCAAACTACATGGTGCTTGGATATTACCATATCGGTTATGAAAAACCTTTGCTTCAGATGGCGTTGGAACGGGGGTTTCAGGCTGCAGTTGCTATTAAAGGAGAGGAAGGAACGAGCCATTACGCACTCCGACTCGGAAAACCCTCTACACCAGACAGGATGGCGGTTAACTATTCTCAAGGATTCCGATGCATTAAAGGCAAACGTGAAGATTTTGCTTTAGATATTGATCCTAAAATCTATGGTTTTGAATATGCTCTGAATCCACGACCAGAAAATGTTAGCGCGGATGCTTTTGCAGAAGCAGGAATTGCTGCGCTATCGGGCGAAAAAGGACAGATTTACGATAGGATTTTGCTGAATTCCGCTATGGTGGATTATCTGTTGGGGATTTGTCCTGACCCACACGATGCTATCAAACGCACTCAATTGGTGATGGACGATGGGAGTGCGCTGAAACATCTAAAGGCGTATGTTGCAGTAAGCCAAGAAGTTTGATAATTTTATGAGTCACTAACGTAAAAATATGCTAATTTAAATTCTAACCTTTGCACAAACCAATCAGAGAATATTACATAAACTCAAGGAAAAATCTATGATCGGCATATCATATCACGCAGGTGGGATGAAAGACCTCCCATTACAAGAAGTCATCACTATCCTCTCCGAAGTCGGCTACGATGCAATTGAGATGATGTGCGGACCAGAGGCACACATCCCTTCTGGCGAAGTGACGGACGACTTACTCAGAGAAGTCAAAACGATGACAACCGACCACGGATTGGAAGTTTCTGTCATCAATCCGTTTACTGGAAAAGGGCTGTATCAACTTGCATTGGAGGACAAGCAGTCGGCAATTGACCACTATGCACTGCTTCAGGATGTGGCAGTTGCACTTGGCGCGCACGGTGTCAATTTCCTCACGGGTTATGGAGGCAACAATGGCGATACGTTTGCTTGGAAACTCCTTGTTGATGTGTTAAAGCCGATATGCCAACGAGCAGAAGAACTTGGGATTACGATGAATATTCATAATCACGAAGCAAATACTATCGATTCATCACCGAAGGTAACGCTTCTGATTGAACATGTGGGTTCCGATGCCCTGAAATCACTCAACGACATCACTAATTTCTATCATCTTGGAGAGGACATCGCTGAAGTTACCGAAAAGTTGGGACCGCTAACTGCACACTGCCACGTTAAAGGTGTAACAGGTATGTATCCCTACAGTACATTTCTAATTCCCGGTGAGTCGGGTGATGAGTTGGATTTTAGAACTTTTGCTGAGAGTTTGGGAAAAGTCGGCTACGATAAATATATTTCTGTAGAGACATTTCCACACATGCGGATAGAAAAGGCACAAATTGCTTATGATATGATGGCAGGTGTTTTGAATGAATTAGGGTTAAGATAACAAAAAGTTCTTTTTCCACTGGTGTTTGGTGCGGTTAGGAAACCGCACCTATTTCGCATAATTGTAAGTTTTACCATAGGCATGACCCAATTCTATGACTGAGATTTTTCCAACGCTTTTATGCCGGGCCAATCTCGCCACATATCTTCGTTGGGTGGCTCTTCTTGTGTCTCTGACAATTCCGTTTTTCTGAAATCATATAACACTGCCTGCCGAATCTGGCGTGTATAGTTATGTCCTGCAGCATGACCGATGCGATGATGCCAGAAGACAATATCACCCGCATTGCCGTAGCAATCTACACCCGGTTCTCTACTGAGTCGTTCACGATCAACATCGTATTGCAAAGTCGGTTCGTTCTTATATTGCGATTTGTAATCGTAATAGAATACTTTATGGCTTCCCGGCCAAACGGTAAACCCACCACCTTCCGGTGGAACATCGTCAATATAGCCAACAACGCCAAGATGAAACGGATGCGCATCAACATGACATCCTATTGACTTTTTCGGAACATCCCCATAGGGTAACGTGCAATAAATACCACGTACGCGTTCAGGTATTACCAAGTTCCCTTCACCTAAGAACTGTTCTGCCATTCGCCAGACATTTGGATCAGTAGCAAGCAGTTTGACCATCCAATCTTCGCCGCCGGGTTCACGGTAGTTCCAACGAAAACCTTTTCGCCGATTTGAATTATCTTCGTTCTCTTCTTCAGTTTTGAAGGGACCGACCCATGTTTCTGGGTCTTCGCGTAACCTTCCCTCTGGTGCACCTTCCCATAACTTCGCCCGTGCTCGTTCCATGAGTTCAGGGTTGAGTACGTTCCGTTTGATCAAATAACCGTTGTCTCTGAAAAATCCAATGTCTTCTGGTGTGAGTTCAACCATAGTCTCCTCCTTGTCTAAAAATTGTAACGATTTCTTAAACAAAAAGCAACAGAAATTTGAATGCCTCTGAATTTATATCTGCCAAAATTGCAAAACACTTCCACATGTGGTATAATAGTGGTATGAAAGACTATATATTGCTATTTTTCAATGTCTTATTAACAGTGATGGGACAAATCTTGCTAAAACAGGGAGTCAGTAAGGTCGGGGCTATCAATTTTCGTGAACTGGTGCCGAAATTAACACAAGTCATCCTGAATCCGTATGTGATTGGCGGTATTTCAATCTACGGTTTCACAACATTCGTCTGGCTCGTCATTCTTTCGCGAGTTAAACTGAGTATCGCCTACCCAATGTTGAGTTTGGGATATGTTCTAACAATACCATTTTCATGGTTGTTCTTCAAAGAATCTATTCCCAGAGTTCGCATAATTGGGGCGATTATTATCTGTATCGGTGTTTATCTTGTTGCGCAAGGAGAAACTTAATTGATGCAAGAATCGACTTCCGATATTCGCTCAGACGACATTTCTGTAGAAAAACATGATCCATCCGTTCCAACTCGTTCTTATTCTGCGATGGTACTATCGGCACTTCTCCCCGGACTTGGGCAGATATACTTACGCCAATTCGTGAAAGGATTTATAATCTTTTTCATATTTGCATCAGCAATTGGCATTTTCTATATCAACTCATATCCGGTAAGGGGATGGCAAGATTTAATCCGATTTCAGCCTATTGCGCAAGCTGGAACTCAGACAAATGATAAAGCAAATACGGAAACAGATTCCGAACATTCTATTCATCTTTGGACACTTGATAGCGGAAAAAAGTTAATGTTTCGTCCTTCTTGGATTCTAAAAGTTACTTCGTCTATACAGGCAATAGTATGTTGGATATACGCGGTAAGTGCCGGATGGCGTGGTAGGCGTAAATCCATCATAGAAAGTTTAGAAACGAATTAAAACACGAAATCCCCGTAACAATCCTCATTTTGAGGAAATCTAAAAATTAAAATTATACTGAAAGCATCATTATGCTACAATGGATTGGCTCGATATGTTAAGAGCAACCCGAAAAGCAAAACTGAATTGCGTATTTATTTTTCGCTGCAGTTTATCTCTTGCTATATTGGTATTCCTGGGATGTCAAAATGACACCTTGAACAAAATCGAAGCACTTATCCATTCTGGTATGCCACGAGAGGCTGCGGGAAAATTGGAGGCTTTTATTGAGACAGCCCCTAAAAATCCAAAAGCACGAATGCTGCTTGGAAAAGCGTATAATGAATTAGGACGCCATAACGATGCGATTGAGCAGTTTCAAAAAGCCTCGCTGCTTTATACAGGAAAACCAGAAAAACGGATTGCTGCTCGACTTGAATTGGCACGTACCTATCTCATCTTTGGTGATAGAGATTCTGCATTTCGTATACTCAACATTGTTCAAAGAGGCACTTCAGACTCTAAGGTCTTGCAAAAAATTATAGAACTGGCGGGAGATAGTTATAAGACAAAACAGCTTACACGAGGTAATTCCGATAACTATTCACCTATCTTCTCCCCAGATAGCACACAAATAGCCTTTGCCTCTTTTCGTCTTGATAACGGCGAAATTTATTTCATGGATTTGAACGGACGGATTCAACGTCGTGTAACCTACTCGACAGATTTTAATGACGACTCACCAGCATTTCTAAAAACTCCGAATCATATATTTTATAGCAGTGAACCCAAATCGTCAAGAGAAGTAAAAATAGTCCTCCAAAGTAGTGGTTCAACCCCTATTTATACTGGTTTCAACGTAACACATATCCACAGCAAGACCACCCGTTCCGTTATTCCAATCAGTTTTGGGGTACGTGTCCCACGTTCCTCTCCTTCAGGCAATCAAATTGTCTACGAATCAAATACTGATGGAAATTTGGAATTATATCTTCTTGATTTAAACGGACTTGACCTTGCACAAATCACACCAGAAAAAATCAAACCGAAACGTCTTACACACAATGAAACTGACGAAGGAAGTCCCGCCTTCTTTCCTGACGGGAAACGCATTGTGTTTGTTTCCTCACGAGATGACGTGCACCAACTCTATACAATGAAGATTGATGGTCAAAATGAAATACATTTTAATCCAAATCGCTACGATTGTTACAATCCTACAGTGTCACCAGATGGAAAAACAATAGCGTATGTATCAGCAAGAGATGCGGATTGGGAAATCCACCTTATTAATTCTGACGGGAAAAATGAACGGAGAATCACAAACGACATCGGCAGGTCTATTCAACCGGCATTTTCATCTGACGGGCGTTACATAGCTTTTGTTTCCGATAGAAGCGATAACTTCCACATCTATTTAATGGATTTAAATAAACCTATTAGTCGTGAAGATTTAGTAAAGCGTTTACAACAGAAAGGATAATACTTTATTCCATTCCCTGACAGGAATAACTTTGGAGATTAGAGCATGTTTCGAGTAATCAAACCAGAAGGTTTCGGCAATATCCAATTAGAAGAAGTGCCGATTCCAGACATAAACACAAACCAAATACGGGTAAAGACAGATACAACCTTAATCAGTCGTGGTTCTGAACTTTTTAGACGGTACATTCTTGAAGAAGCGGTTTCTCCATCAATTATGGGATATTCCCTTACGGGAACAGTGGATGCTGTCGGAGATCAGGTTGCAGATTATGATGTTGGTGATCGGGTAATGGCTGTGGCACCACATGCCGAATATGTAATTGCTGAACCGAACGCAACTGATGGGCGCATCGTTTCACTTCCTGAAGATGTCAGTTTTGAAGGAGGAACTTTTCTACCACTTGCAACTAGTTCCGTTGCTTGGGCAGACTCATCAGGTGTAAAAGAGGGTGATACAGTCGTTGTTTTGGGGCAAGGCTTGGTTGGCAGTTTGATGATGCAAGTCGTCCGTAGTTATTCACCTGAACGGATTATCACTGTAGATGCACTGCCGTTACGATGTGATCTTTCACTCAAACTCGGCGCTGATGTGTCAATAAATGCTAAAGAGGAGGACCCTATCCAAGCAGTTCGACGCCTTAGCGATGGGAAAGGTGCAGACTTGGTAATAGACTGTGTCGGTGGGCATGCAGGCGTTAAGTCGTTTGAACAAGCGCAGGATATGGTGCGTCAATACGGAATCATTCAACTCATTGCACTTTACCAACAAAAACCGCTCCCTTTACATTCGTCAAAGATGATGAGCAAACGGCTTGTTGCTGGCATCCTTACTGATGAGCCACGTGCAAATATTGCTGCCCGTGCGCTGCAAAAAATACAGAACGGTGAAATTCGCACATCTGAAATGATTACGCACCGTTTCCATTATACAGAAGCGAAGGCAGCCTTTGACCTGCTATGGAATACACCCGGAGATACACTCGGTGTATTGATTAAGTGGTAGAAGCACAACTCCTAAGTATGACATCAGATAAACAATCGGAAATGACTTTTGAAACAAATTTGCGCGGATTTGAGCTGACCTTTACCACCACATGGGGACTATTTTCACCAAAAGCAGTAGACGCAGGCACTCAAATGTTGATTGAGTTGTTGGAAATTGAACAAGGCGACACATGCCTTGACCTCGGATGTGGGTACGGTGCCATTGGTGTGTCTATGGCAAAGTGCCCACAAACAGCAGATGTCTACATGGTGGACAAAGATTTTGTCGCAGTAGAATATGCACGCAAAAATGTGCAACAGAATCAACTCCAAAACTGTCATGTCCTTTTAAGCAATGGGTTTAGTCATCTGCCTGAGGTTCAATTTGATGTTATTGCTTCTAACCTACCTGCCAATGTTGGTAAAGAACTCCTGCAGAAATTTTTTATAGATGCAAAGCGACATCTTAAACAGAATGGAAAACTATACGTTGTAACGATTTCCGGACTACGAAAATTCATCAAACGCAATTTTATGGAAGTTTTGGGAAATTATCAAAAGGTTAAACAACGACACACACATACAGTTGCGATGGCAACTTCGACTTAATTGAGTGAAATATAGGAACAAATTTGAAAACCAAATTTAATTTATTTAAGGAGAATAACTATGAAATTATCACAATTTGTCTGGATATCTGCGCTATTATTGACGGTTATATGCTCGATTTGCGAAGCTGCGGAGACTGAACAATTGAAATTTGAAGAAATGTTGAAACAACCGGAAGAACATTGGTACGACCTGACCATGATGGGCATGAAAATAGGACACATGCATATATTTTTGGAAAAAGCCGAGTATCAAGGTAAAGAAATGATTCGAAGTAGAATGGATATGGTGATGCAGTTTAAAGGGTTTGGGAATGACATGAAAATGGAGATAAACCGCATTGAGTACTTGGATTCCAATTTTATGCCTCGCTATTTTGTCTTAACTTCTAATGAATCAGGACTGAAGCAAGTTGAGGGAAAAATTCAAGATGGTGTGGCATACATCACGATAACACTGAACGGTCAAACAACGGAATCAGAAATTCCCGTTCCTGAAAATACGATCTCTGATGCTGTAGCAGTAAACTTTTTGTTATCCAAAGACCAAATGAAAATTGGTGAAAAACTCAACTACAATACCTTTAGTTTCGATCTACTGCAATCCATAAAAACGGAACTCAGCGTTTTAGAAGAATCAAGTTTAAACTATCAATCTGAAGAAAAACACGTCTATGTCCTTAATCAAAGGATGGACATGATGGGAGGCATTAACACGCGTTTGTGGGTTACACCTGATGGTACAACCTACAAATCCTCGACAGATATGATGGGACTATCTATGGTAGCAATGAAAACAGATAGAAAAACAGCCCTTGATGCAGTTGAAGAAGTTGATATTATTTTAAGAACTCGTATTGTCCCTACAGGCAAAAAACCAAAACTTGGGACATCTCGGTTTGTTGGTAGTGTAAAACTCTCAAAAGGCAGTCTCAAGGAAGCTATTATGACCAGAGACCACCAAAAACTTAAGTTGAATTCTGAACGGTCTGGAACTCTTTCTATTGAAATTCCAGAAGTAGAAGACGAGAATTGTGTTGATTTACCGGTTAAGGATTCTGATCTCCAAACTTTTCTTACGGCAACTGCATTTATTGAGGCAACTCATCCAGACATACGAGCAAAAGCAGTGGAAATCTTAGATGGTGAGGTAAATTCTTGGCGTGCGTCAAAGAAGTTGTGCAAATGGGTTCACAAATCTATTACTGAAAAAAAATTAACTGGTGGCTTCAACTCATCACTGAAAACGCTTGAATCGCTTTCTGGGGATTGCACAGAACATACTGTCCTGCTGATAGCGATGGCGCGTTCAGTCGGAATTCCAGCACGAATCTGTTCAGGATTAGTTTTTTTGAAAGATGCGTTTTATTTTCATTTCTGGCCAGAAGTGTACGTAGGGAAATGGGTTCAAATGGATCCAGCGTTTGGACAGGTAATCGCTGATGCGAATCACATTCAACTTCAGGGAAATGTATTAGAATCTGGGACGTTGGTAGAATATACTGAAGGCGTTTTTCGGACCCTCAATCAGCTTGAAATAGATATTGTTGAATGAGGGGTTGATCAGGTTTAAATGAATAAAATTCATTTTTGTAAATAATACCCGTCAACAGGAGCAGATTACAATTGGCTTTTCTTAACCCATTTTTTCTTTTTGGCTTATTGGCTGCCGCAATTCCGTTGCTTATTCATCTGTGGAACCGCCGTCAAGCGGTGACTGTAGACTTTAGCAGTTTGATGTTCTTGGTTGCAGCACATCGCCAAAATGCACGTCGGCTCCAACTTAAACAACTTCTGATCTTGCTTTTGCGGATGCTGATTGTGGCACTTATTGCCCTCGCTTTGGCACGTCCCTTTCTCACCCTTGGCCTACCTCTTGCTGCGGTGCGAGCCAAAACTGACGTAGTCATCGTTTTAGATAACTCTTACAGCATGGGCTATCAAGATGTTGACGGTGTTTGGTTTGATAAAGCAAAAACCTTAGCAACTGATGTACTTCGTTCACTTCGACATGGGGATTCTGCCTGTCTCATTTTAATGTCGGATATTCCACAACCTGTTTTTCGACAACTCACCCCTGACGTTGAAAGTGTTATAGCAGCAATTAAAAACGCGGAAGTATCTTATCGCGCTACAAATGTACAACCAAGCGTTGAACTTGCACACGAAATTCTCTCTGAGTCAACACAACAGAATAAAGAACTATATTTAATATCCGATTTTGCTCAGAACGGTTGGAACAATTGGGAAATGATCCCGAATCAATCCGGTTCACGAATTGTCCTTTTACCGGTTAGTGAAAGAATTCCACACAATACAAATATTGAAGAAATCCTACCCTCTCACCAACTAATCGGTGTTGATTTGCCATTTCACTTGAATACCACGATTAGAAATTATTCTGATACACCTATAGCACAAACAACACTTACTTTTTATGTGGGAGACCAGAAAAAGAAAACACAGACATTTTCTGCTACAGCAGATGAATCAATAGTGACCACTTTAACACATACTTTTTCAACACCGGGAACACATACTGGATTTTTTGAGTTAACCGATGACCGCTTGAATGTGGATAATCGGCGATATTTCGCTCTTGAAGCACTCGGTGAAATTAGAGTGCTTTGTGTTGGCAACCAAACAGAATATCTAAAATTGGTTTTGAATCCATTGGTAAGCAAACAAACGACAGAAGCACCAGCACAATCATCTATGATACAACCCACAGCTTGCACTCCCGCAGAATTTGAGACGTTTCCACTTGAAGGATACGATGTTATCCTCCTTGCTGATGTTCCAAAAATTTCTACAAAGGCTAATGCACAGTTACGTGAGTTCGTCCGTCAAGGGAAAAGTATAATTGTTTTCAGTCCAACTAATTACAACCTATCTTGGATACCGGCTCAATTCGGCCAACCGATTATTTGGCAGATACCGCAACAAGTCAGCAAATATGCGGAATCGCATCCTATCTTTGAGATTTTTTCAGAGAACATTCTTTCAGGTCAATACGGACCACAATTTTACCAAAGTATGACGGTTACCCCTGCATCTGATGCAACTGTGATTGCACGTTTTGGGGATGATACACCGTTTCTCATAGAACGGCGTGATGGGAAAAACCATATTTTATTTTTTAACTGCGGACTCCAGCAACAATCTAATAATGAACTACTTGTAAATCCATATTTCTTGCCCCTCCTTCAACATAGTGTACTTTATGTTATGCGAAGTAACACGCAGAAAAATATAAACGTTGGAGAGGCGTATACAGCCAGTTATCCCCAAAATTCTGGGGGGCGTGCGTGGATTAAAAGACTTAAATCATCAGATAAAAATGCCATGACAGCGGTTCCAATTAGTGAAGACGGTTCTTTGCGTTTTGAGTCTACAGAACTCCCTGGCATCTATCAAGTAGATGTAAAAGCACAGGATAGACTATTACGAGATTTTTTTGCTGTAAATACCGCAACTGCTGAAGCCGATTTGACAGCTATTCCTCTGCAACAAGCATCTGAACGCGTCAACGCACAGGCTGGTTCAACGAATGAAACAGGTGAATTGGACACTGAAGCACTGGACATCCAAAGACATGGGAGAGAAATTTGGGGTGAATTGCTTATTTTAGCAGTTTGTCTCTTACTTCTGGAAGGATTTCTTTCTAACCGTGCCAGCACATTAACTGCAGGTGAAGCATAATGGTGAATTTCAAGGGAATATGCCGTTTTTACAGTCCCGTCTGTCTTGATATGCGCCAGTTTGCTACTCACATTTTATTTTTATTGATGATACTTTGCCTCAACGCACAACCTGTTTTTGGCAATCAAGCGGATGTTGTCCGTAGTCTCGTAATCAAAGGAAATCACACATTTTCAAAAGAAGAAATTCAGAACCTGATGCAAACAAGCGTTGGAAAATCTTTTGATGCTGATATGTTAAAAAAGGATTCTGAAAAGATTGCTCGTTTTTTACACAATAAAGGCATCACTTATGCAAGAGTGACCGAATCCCCAAAAAAGTTTGAGGATGGTGTTTATATCAGTATTGAGATAGACGAGGGAATAATTGACACGATTATACTATCGGGGAATACAAAAACTAAAGATAATGTTATCTTGCGTGAATTGTTGTTTCAGAAAGGCGATATTTACGTTGAAGCGGATAAAAAAGAGAGTGAACGGATTCTAAGGCAGAAACGTTATATCGGTGCCGCAAAGATTGAGCCGAGGTGGGATGCAGAATCTGAAACTGTTGCAATTCATGTTACCGTTACAGAACTTTTTTCTATTACTGGTGCGATCGACCCAGGAATTAACAACCAAAGTGGGTATTTCCTTGCGCAAGTCAGAGAAGCAAATATTTTTGGATCTGGGCAGGCAGGGCAAATTAGATATGAACGAATTACTGAAGCAGGTGAAAAAACTCGCGGCCTTTTTACTTGGAAATATAGGATGCCCCGTCTTGTCAATTCTCACTGGAACTTCGACAGTGAATACGTTCAGAAGCGTGAAGGTGATTCATGGCGTGTTTTGTTAGAGCGGCCACAATATACCTTAAAAAGCCGTTGGAGTGCCAGTTTCAGCACCTCTGAATTGATAAATGAAGTGCGATGGTACGAAAACGGAGAAAAAACAGATATTTTTGAGCAAACACTCCACAAAACATCTGCTAATATATCACAATATTTTGGAGACCGTCACCATCAAAACTACTTAGGATTTTGGTTTGACTCGCACCAGACAACCTACTTGCCTATTGAATCTATCAGGGTTTCAGAAGCGTCCCCCTCAAATCGTAACATCAAACGTGTAGGTATTACTGTCGGGCGTAGAAATGTCGGTTTCCATCAAACAAGGTTCCTCAGAGGAATGGGGGGAGAGGAAGATTTTTTGAGTGGCTCTCAATTCAGCACTTCCTTTGGATATGCTTCTCCATTATACGGTTCTGAGCGCACCGAATATTATGCAATTCTTGGTGTAAATGGTGGTTTTGTAAATCAAAACAGGTTTTTTGGTACAGCACTCATCACATTATCAACAAGTTTTACTAACCAGATTGAACGTTCTGTTCTGCAAGCACGAACTGCGTTATTTTTCCGAGATGTGTTCAACACGGGTGACATTTATAGAGTAGACACTGGATTCCGCGAGAACGGCTTATTTGATTTGCAACAGACGTTTGTCGCGCAATTTAAGACGGAGATGCAGTTTGGCTGGCGTGGTGAAAGCCAAGTTACCTTAGGTGCTGCCAACGGTTTACGTGGGTACGGACTTCGACAGTTTAATGGCGAAAAGATGATGGTGCTAAGTTTAGAAAGCCGGACCGTTTGCGGCGGGGACTTCTTTAGAAAGATGAATGACGGTCTGACCACGGTTGCTACATTCTTTGCTAAGCCATTTATTAAAGACCGCGTCGTTGATCTTGGGCTCGTTTTGAGTGCGACCGTTTTCACAGATATTGGTTACATCTGGGATAGTTATAATACATTTGATATAAAAGAAGTTAAACCGAGCGTAGGGTTTGGATTACGCGGTAGTGTTTCTCAGGTAAGCGATGCAGGTATCTTTCGGATTGAACTCGCGTTTCCACTTGGTCCACCATTACGATCACAGATTTTTTATGGCGTTGAGCGAGCTTTCTAAATTTCATTAAAACAATGATACAGATTTATGGACAAACCGCCACGCGTATCAACCGAAAATATCACATGGCGAGCCATAACTATAGGTCTGCTGTCGCTTCCCCTCAATATATACCTTGTTGTCCAAACAGAAACCGTGTGGACAACACAATATCCCACCACGATGGCGATCTTTTTCAACGCCGTCTTTACGCTATTCCTTGTTGCAATCTGTAACCTATTCCTAACACGATACCTTCCAAAATGGCAGCTTACACAAGCAGAAATGTTGACAGCGTACGTCATGGTAACGCTTGCATGCGTTGTCTGCGGACATGACCTGTTACAGGCAACGATGTGTATTCTTGGACATGCCAGTTGGTTTGCTACGCCAGAGAATGAGTGGCAGTCCCTTTTCTTTCGGTACATACCAGACTGGATTGCTGTGATGGATCGTCATGCTTTGACAGGTTATTATGAAGGCACATCTAACCTGTTTGAAATAGATCATATTCAGGCATGGCTCACGCCTGTCCTATTCTGGCTACTTTTCTTTTCTGCACTCGCTTTTTCAATGATAATGCTCAGTGCTATACTCCGAAAGCAGTGGATTGAGCACGAAAAACTGAGCTATCCGATTATATTGCTCCCATTTGAAATGACGAAAGGAGGTGTTTTCTATAAAAATCGTCTCCTCTGGGTCGGGTTCGGCATTGGATTAGGGCTTGACTTGTTAAACGGTTTAAATTTCCTTTTTCCTTTCGTACCTGGAATTCCTATTCGGCATGACATAGGTCGGATGTTTACAGAAAAACCGCTCAATGCTATCGGTTCAACACCTATTCACCTGAATCCTTATGCTATAGGGATAGGTTTTCTAATGCCGCTTGATTTGTCGTTATCTTGTTGGGTTTTCTACCTCTTTTGGAAGGCACAACTCATTTTCGGGTCTATGTCGGGTATGAATCAGACACCGGGTTACCCGCACATTGATATGCAATCACTTGGTGCATACTTCGGACTGTGTTTCTTTGCGCTCTGGATAACGCATAAGCATTTATGGAAAGTATTCCGCAACATTATCGGCATGAAAACTGACCTTGATTCGTCAAGCGAACCGATAGGGTATCGTAGCGCGTTTTTCGGATTTCTGATTAGTATTGCTATTGTATTTGGATTTTGCCTGAAAGCAGGCATGTCATGGTGGGGAATTTTCGGGTTCTTCAGTATTCATTTCATACTGGTATTAGCGTTCACGCGGATGCGTGCAGAACTTGGAACACCGACACAAGATTTCTATCGTGCCGGTCCCAGTTTTTTCCTAACTTCACTTTTCGGTTCAAGGAAAATTGGGGCACAAACGTTAACAGGGTTCTCCTTCCTATACGGATTCACCCGCAACTATCGTTCACAACCGATGCCGAATCAACTTGAAGGTTTTAAACTTGCTGAAAAAGGGGTAATCAACAGTCGTCAACTGCTTTGGGTGATGTGGGGATCAACCGTTATTGGACTAATGATTGGGTTTGTGGCTTTCCTACACGCTGGCTATCTACACGGTAGTTTAGGGACATGGCGTGGACAAGAAGCATTTAACGACCTGCAACGTTGGCTGACATTTCCAAGTGAAACAGAATGGCGACATCTCGGTTTCTTTGGATTCGGAATTGTTCTGACTTTAAGCACACTTTTTATGCGGTTACGGTTTATCTGGTGGCAATTACACCCGCTGGCATATCCGCTTGCAGGCAATTGGAACTTTGGCAGACTTTGGTTTCCCGTGTTTTTAGCATGGTGTATAAAGTCCATACTTGTTCGACACGGCGGAATTGGTGCATACCGTAAAGCATTACCGCTATTTTTTGGTGCAATGTTGGGCGAATTTGTTATGGGTAGTCTATGGGCGATTTTGGGTTTATCTTTTGGGCAGCGGATGTACTCGTTTAAGCATTGGTAGAAAACCGCAAATTGACAATACAACATTATGGTGAATTCTGTAGGAGCGATCTCCGAATCGCGACCAACCCTCTGTTAACTCTGTTAATCGGGAATTGGAGTTCCCTCCTACATCTCAAATAATAAGATTTCCACAAGAATTTGCTGTCATTTGGTCGACTCATGATGCTCCATCAGAACTTTTTCAAAGTCATCCGGCGGATTTGCAATTATCTCCTGCAAATTAACTTCTTCGTAGCCTTTGATCTTAGCATATTGTGCCAGGTTGCGATAAAATGTTGCACCACTGGTCATGAATTCGCCAAATTCACCGGGAACTGATTCATAGGAATCTGCCATTTTTAAGAGATCGGAGGTACGCACATTACCGTTTGCATCCACATATTTTTGGTACATCGTTCCTAAATTCATCATGTCGGTAAGTATGGTGGGACCTCCTGCAGCTTCTTCAAAAAGGCGGACCAACTCTTCTATTTTTTCTAGGTGCGTAGAACTGTGTATACCGCCACCTACTATTTTTCCGATTTTGTCCCAGAATTCCCGCGCCTTTCGCCGATTTTCTCGTTTTGCTAACTCTTCAGGGGAAAGCGTTTCCTTCACCTCTTCTTCCTCTGCAGCAACATCCTCAAGTAATTTCTCTACGGCCGCCTCAGAGACTTTCCCTTCCGCAGCAAGTTCCTTGAGAAATTTCTCTATATCTGCATCAGAAACTTCTCTTTTTTTATCTTCCTCAGTGTTGACACTGGCAGCGTTGACTTCCTCAAACGTTTCTTTTTTCTTCTCGCTTTCCGCTAACAGTTTTTCTGCCTCAGCAGCCTCTTGTTCAAGTTGCCGCATATCTGCGCGATCGTGTAGAACCCACAATACAACGGCTCCAACAAATAGAATAACAAAAGCGGCAAGTCCCCAGTATTGTATGCGTTTCATCGTGTTCCTCCTATAAGATTGAAGTTATCCATTCAGGTTAATTCGGGATAATTACTTGACAACTTCTTTCGGTACGCTTTGATGAAGAATTAGAATCTTGTTCAGCATTTTCAGAACAAGTAGGATTACCTTTAGATCGGTTGTCTCAAAGCGCGCTTTTGACACAATGCCACCACTGAACAATATCCAATACTTCATCATGCGCGAATAGCGTCCGTGCTGGTTCTAATCATCCTTTTTTTCCTTTTTACCTTTTTTGGATCGAAGCTCTTGAAGAATCTCAACAACAGTTTCCATCTGTTCCTCTAATTTTTCAAGGCGCGGTTCAACGGGATCGGGTTTCTCATCACCCTCTACTTCTACAACTTCAATCGTGGATTCCGAAGATTCATCATCCTCTGAATCCGTTTCTCTCATACTAAAGATAGAGCGACTAACCACTTCGCCAACATCTTTCATTACGTTGCCGATCGTTTCCTTCTCTTTCTGAAAGTCAAGGTCGAAATCAAATCCCAACCCTTCTTTAAGATACGTAGAAACTTGATGGTAAGCCTGTCCAATATCCCCGGTAGACGCTTCCTCGTCTAAAGGATCAAACAATCCTTCTGGCAGTGCCTCTAAATCATATAGTCGTTCCAGGGCATTGTTGAATTGGCGGATGCACCTTGCCTCTCCACTGGACAAACCGTCTAATATAGAAGCCTTTTCAAGATGTCTTGTTGTTGCTTCTAACATTCGGACAATTCTCCGAACTTCCTTTTGGGTTTCACGTTCATTACTCATTTTCAAATCTCCTTATCATAGATGCTTTGACACTATAGAGTCCTTGACATGTAAAAAGGATAGTAAAATTGTAAAAAAATACAATTTTTCGTTTTCTACCTCCATAATTTGCTATACAGAGTGTAATTATCAACCTTTCTTTAATTCGCCTACATTACGTCTGATTTTTATTGCCGCCTTAATAATATCTTCCATATCTTCCTCTGTTCCCATTAATACATTCTGACCAAAGGCAAGTCCTGATTGACATATTTTTTCAGTTTCGGCACAATGAACATCTGAAAAATCAAGGTCACTGCCAAAAAGATTAGAGGAAAGAAACGAGGCACGATACATCGGCGTGCTGTACCAGTATCCGATAGGTATACCTTCGGCACGCATCGCACCGATGAAAGTTCCACGTGAAATGTCCTCAAACTCTTCAGAATCAAAGATTGTCTTGTAACCGTGAGAACCGCATCGGGTTGCACGTGGATCCAATGGCGTAACTTTGATACCGGGAATTTCACCGAACCAACCGTCTAACCACCGCATATTCATGTGTCTATGATTAGTTTCAGCCTCAAGCCGTGTTAGGCGTGAGAGAAGAAGCCCTGCTTGCCATTCTGTCATTCTAAAATTGGCACCGAACGGTTCTGTATTGTCGGATTCTGTGTCAGGTGGTGTTCTGCCACAATTGTGTAATGCCCATGCACGTTCATAGAGTTCCCTATCGTTCATCAAAACGATTCCGCCCTCGCCAGCACAAAGATTTTTAGAGGACTGGAAACTGAAGCACCCGAAATCTCCCCAACTCCCTACACCTCTGCCACGCCATTCAGCACCATGTGCTTGTGCACAATCCTCAATAATTTTTAGGTTATGTCGGTTGCCAATATCCACCAATGCGTCAAGATCGGCAGGATAACCAGCGATATGAACAGGTAGGATCGCTTTTGTCTTTTCCGTAATAGCGTCTTCCACTTTGGAAACATCTAACAGAAAACTATCAGGTGCAGTATCAACAAAAACAGGCACAGCGTGTGTCATAAGTATAGCGACAATGGTGGCTTGAAATGTATATGGGGTGGTAATCACCTCGTCGCCCGGACCTACCTCAGCCGCCTTTAAAGCAATATAGAGTGCGGTAGTACCGCTATTAACACAAACACCGTAGTTTGCACCTTGGAATTCAGCAAATTGTTTCGCAAATTCAGGCACTTTTGTTCCGCCAACACCCCACTGTTTGCTGTTATAGATACTCTCAAATGCTTCTATGTCTTCAGGATATAGCGTAGGCCATGTAGGATAAGGCTTAGTTCGGATCGGTTCACCGCCGTTAATTGCTAAAATAGACATGTCAAATCTCCAATTGTTTTTGAGATCCGAAATTTTTTACAAATTCGGGTGGAAATTTTCCTGACACTACTTCACCGATTAAGTCGTCTAATGCATTCCGCGCTTTTTCTGCTAATTCGGTGGCAATAATACCTTCTTCCAGCGCAGTTTCAAACTCGTCTTCATCTTGAATTTCATAATTACCATTAGGGGTTACCCACAAATCAAGAAATAAGTCAACAATTTCGAATTGATCTGGACTCCGCTTAACGGGTTTCATAATATCGCAATAATATCCTGTCCATTCGTTGTTAAGGTTGTAGATTTTGCCAATATCATACCATAGCCCTGTAAATACAAACCAAACTGCTGTGAAGTTATCCCCTAATACTGTCTCACCGTTCAGAACGATTGGAGAAGAAGGTTTTACCCGTTGAGATGTTACAATAACGTCTTCATCTTCATAAAGCAGTTGCTGCTGAAAATAATTAATCCGATCTGGCAGTCTTTTATAGGTCAGAGTTATTGTTTGCATCTTCTGTTTCTACTTCATCAGCTTGTCTAACTGCTCTGATGAACGCCTTAATTTTTTCGGGATCTTTTTGACGTTTTTCTGATTCAACCCCACTGGCAACGTCAACTGCGTAAGGTTTTACATATCGAACCGCTTCAGCAACATTATCTGGGGTTAAACCGCCTGCAAGTATCAGCTTTTTTGTGTGTTTTCGCGCTTTTAGTGCCAATTCCAAATTGATCGTCCCATCTGAGATGGATTTTGGTTTATCTACGAGGAATGCACTCACATTGTAATCTTCTAAGGATTGTAAGTCCTCTTTGGTTTGTAGTTCAAATACCTTAACGACAGGTAATGATATTTGTGCGCTAAATTCGGGTGATTCTGTGCCGTGTAATTGGACAGATGTGATACCTGTTTCTGTAACAATATCTTCAATTTCCTTATGTTCAACATTCCTGAAAACGCCAACTGTTGTAACAAACGGAGGTAACGCTCGGATGATTTCAGATGCATTTTTAGGTGTGATGTAGCGCGGTGTCTGTGGGACAAAAATAAATCCGAGAGCATCCACGCCTGCTGCAATCGCTGTTTCTGCGTCTGTTAGATTGGTGATACCGCAAATTTTAACGCGTGTTCGCATCAATCGCCTCACGGAAAGCCTTTATATGTGCAGGTGTAGTACCACAACAACCACCGATTAAGTAAGCTCCCGCTTCTATGAGCTGGGGAACATAACCTGCCATCTCTGTTGATGTTTGTGTATAGACAGTTTCATAATTCTCATTAAGTTCGGGCATTCCAGCGTTTGGGTATGCCATCATTCGTTTGCCGTTAATGCTTATCTCCGTCAATGCAGCCTGTAATTGTTCAGTTCCGGTGATAGCGTACGGCATTCCCGAATGCTCCGTTCGCTTTGATTCTGCGCCGCAGTTTAGACCGATAATATCAACATAATCTAAAAGTGAGTCCCCTTTTGAAAACTCACCATTGGCAAGGATCTGAAGCAAATCTAAAGCAGAATGTCCCCAATCGGTTTTATAGATCACTTTGCCTGTGCGGCGTTCCTTGGTCCATTTATATGTCATATTCACTGCGATAGGCAGTTCGGTCTCGCGGGCAATATCAACAGCAATAGCGGCTTCCTTCGCGGAAAACATCGTCTCAAGACAGAGGAAATCTACGCCTGCTTCTGCAAGTGTGTGGATAACAAGTTTATGTGCTTCCCGAACTTTATCATTTGCAATGCCAAATGTTGTGTCGCCGCTGTCCGCTTCAATGGCACCTGGTGAAGGACCAACAGAACCAGCAATGTAAACCTGTTTTTCACTTTCTGCAACTGCAGCCTTTGCATGCTGAACACCAAGTCGTGTGAGTCGTTGGGCATCCGATTTATCTTGCCCTGCCATTTCCAGGTGAAGTGGTGAAACGACAAATGTATTTGTGCCGATTGCTTCAGCACCAACGCTGATATAGTCTGAATGAATATCAACAACATCAGCAGAATGCAATTCGTTTGCAAGCGCACTATTGGCAAGTTCAATATCGCGAGCAAATAGTTGTGACCCAAATCCGCCATCATATAGTATCGGTATATCAGATTTTAAACGTTCGCGAAAAGTTTTCACGCTTTATTTGTTTTCTCCTTACGTCTTCGTCATATCCATAGACATCGGCTTGAATTGACACCCTTCAACGAATATCTCAAAGAAATCCGAGGTTGTTTCAAGTTCAATATGTTCAATGTTTTGGACGAATTCTTCTATATTTGCACGTTTTTCTTTTGAAAGCAGAACCGCTTTCGCACCGCCAACTGCTGCGTTTCCAATTTTGACAATCCGATCTTGAGGCACAGGTGCGAGAAAACCTATGTCAATAGCATCCTGCAGGTTTACATAGTTGGCAAATCCACCTGCTAAATAGAGTTTTGTGATCTCTTGCGGGGAACAACCGAAATGACGAAGTACAATATATTGCCCACAATAGTTTGCTGCCTTTGCTTGTGCTAAGTTGCTCGCGTCATCGCGTGAAAAGGTAATACCGTGTTCAGGTAAAAGCGGCATTACTCGCTGTTTTCTATCAGCAAAAACGCCTTTTGCGCTCATCTGATTGTGCCGAAGTAGTTCAGCAAGCAGAGAAATAAGCCCTGAACCGCATAATCCCTGCGGTTTTTCTCCATCAATTGTCTCATAGTCAATCTTACCGTCAACCCATTTCACCGATTCAATCGCGCCCGGATAGGCAGGCATTCCGTATTCTATACCACCACCTTCAAATGCAGGACCGGCTGGACACGATGCTGCAACCATCCGCTTTGCGTTCCCAACAACGACTTCGGTATTTGTGCCGACATCAACTAACATAACAACTTCGTCTTGGGATTGCATGTCAATGGAAACCAAATCTGCTGCGACATCTGCACCGACGTGACTGGCAACCAACGGCAAACTATATACCATCGCCTTTGGATTGGAACGGATGCCGAGTCGACGGGATTTTTCAGTTAGTGATGTCGTAGAACGGATGCCTTCACGATATTCATGCTCAATCACAGATTTATACGGTTTCTGTCCAATACTCTGGACATCCTGTCTGAACAAAATATCGCGCATTGTTGTGTTGCCAGCAACAACGATTTCGTAAATTTCCTGCCGAACAAAATCGTGCCTTTCACACATTTCCATGATTTGAGTGTTCAACGCTGCGATAAGCGATTTACGCAACTCACCCTCAAATTCACCATCATAGGAAATTCGGTGCATGATGTCGCTTCCACCGAAACGTTGTGGGTTTTCAAAGGAACTGACTGAAACCGTCTCACCACTTTCAAAATCCACCAGATTTGCCACCACAGTGGTTGTGCCGATGTCTAAAGCAAGCCCATAAATATGCCCCCGAAACCGGTCAATAGGTTCATTGTTGTAATAAACTATTCCGTCACGATGTGTGACCAACGGATCATGTGATTTAGGAGTATCGTCTTCTATGCCGATATGTGTTAGAATCTTCGGTGTGCGCCGTAGCGGTGTGAATTCAATATGTTCGTCTATATTCAGGACCATGGCTTGGCAAGCAAGGCGGTAATTGTCTCGGAGGAATGCCTCTGCTTCGTTGCGTGGGCGGAGGTTGTCCATACCTTGTTTGATCTCAACGATACACTCGTGGCATTGCCCTGTTCGAAAGCAGGAGGTAGGAACTTGCACAGCTAAATCGTCAGCGTAATCAAAGACAGTCTTCCCGGGAGAGAGTTGATAGACTTTACCATCACACGTAATTGTGCCTTTTGCTTTCTCGTGCGACTGTGTTGGTTCTTCGGATTCATCTATTTCCCAAGCGCTGCGATAATCTAATTTATCATCTCCAACGCATAGGAGTCCAGTGCCTTCATCAATTTTGCGCTGGTTTCGACAACCGAATTTCGCTGTGCAGTGGTCAAACCGATTTTTGTAGGGACAACGGTAGGTTGACTGCTCGTCTGCGTGAACGACCAGTTCTTCAAAAATCTGTGTAATTTTATTGAGTCGTTTTTCGTATTCTGTTTTATCTATTTTCTTCATATAAAATACAACGAAGAATTACCATTCTTCGTCAGTTTCTTCAAGAAAGTGTTTGGCTAATGCTACACACGCCAAGGCATCCTTACCGTATCCATCAGCACCCATGTCATCAGCGAATATCTGCGTAACAGGGGCACCGCCAACCATAATCTTCACTTCTTCACGTATGTCTTCGTCAATAAATGCATCAATTGTTTTGCCCATATTTGGCATCGTTGTCGTTAGCAGTGCGGACATGCCTAAGATAGGTGCTTCGTATTCTTCCACTGCCTCAATAAATTCGTCTTCGGAGGTATCCACGCCCAAATCGTGGACAACAAATCCTGCCCCTCGCAGCATCATAATACACAAATTTTTGCCAATATCATGTAGGTCACCTTTAACAGTCCCCATAATTACTGTGCCGACAGGTTCAATTCCCGAATCGGAGAGGATAGGTTCAATATGTGCCATGCCTGCTTTCATTGCTCTTGCACATGCAAGGACTTCGGGGACAAAGATAAAGTTCTCACGAAACTTAATGCCGACAATACCCATCCCTGAGATTAGCCCATCGTCCATAATTTCCAATGCTTCAGTGCCTTCTTCCAATGCTTCTTCTGTTAACTCGTCAACGGTGTGATGGTCGCCATCAATAAGTGCAGCGGCAATGTCCTGCATCTCAGGCGTTGCTTGCGTGAACATCTCAATGAAAAACTCAATCTCATCGGGGCGTTCAAGATATTCTTCAATTTCTTCTCGGACAAATTCGTTCGCAATATCATTAATTGATGCCACAGGTTTCGTATTCCTCCTTGAAGATATAGGATACCACACCGAAGGAAAAATGGCAAATAAATTGGGATATAAAACTGAGGGTAGAGAATATCAATAACAAAAAAGAGAGGCAGGTAACCATACCGTAGAAAGAAGATAACTCAACCTAACTTGAGGAGAGAGCCATTGCTACCGCGTGGGAGTAAAAAAAAGAATGATGCAATGCTTATTCATCCACATCCTTGACACAGCGAAAACCGATGGTACTTCCTGTCGTTAGATGATACCATCTGTCAGCAACACGCAGATCGTCAGGACTTCCACCCCATCCGCCGCCGCGTAGAATTCGAAAGTTTTCATTGTCAGGCGCGAATTCTCTACCGAAGCGCGGGTTTTTGGGTGGAGACATCTCATAGAATTCACCGTTGTACTCATCAAAACACCATTCCCAAACATTTCCTGCCATGTCGTATAAATCGGAACCATTAGGCGTAAAACTGCCGACAGGTGCCGTTTGTTTCCATTTATCTGTGCCGCCCACACCACCAAAATTCGCATCATCGGGGGTAATTATATCACCGGTGGGATACTTTTTACCAATGAGATTGCCGCGTGCTGCATATTCCCATTCAGCTTCAGTTGGCAACCGTTTGTTTGCCCAGTTTGCATAAGCAACCGCATCGTTCCATTTCACGTTGACGACTGGATCGTTAGGTTTATTAAACTTTGGGTCGTGCCACAGAGGAGGAGGTGGATACCCTGTTGCTAATACGAACTGCTGGTAACGTGCGTTTGTAACCTCATGAATATCTATGTAAAATGCGTCAATATAAACCTCATGAACTGGATACTCATCAGGGGCTCCTGTGCCTTCAATATGATTTCCCATCTGAAAAGTACCAGATGGAATCAGTCGCATTTGTGCGCCGTCAATGTGAGAGATAATTTTTTCAGTAATTTCCTTTGACGGAACGGTATTTTGAGAAGTTTCCGTGCATGCACAAAGGAGACAGATTGAAAGCAGAAAAAAGTATACGATACTAATTTTCAGGGACCTCTCCTAATTTTGAGGCAACTTCTGCCGCTGCTTCACTCAATTGTTTCTGTTCTTTTTCGTAGAGCGTTCGCACATCAAACCACAACAGGTCATTTTCTATCCGCCCAATGATAGGGACGCTTCCTCGTCTGAAATGTTCAGCCAGTTTTTCAGCAGAAATCTCTAAAGGATTAAGCACCACAGCCACACTTGGTAGTGTTTCAACAGGAAGTGACCCGCTTCCTATTTGTGAATGTGTATCGGTAATCTCAACCGTAATAGTTTCTCCGAAAATTGTCTTAAGTCTGTCAACGATTTCCTTAGCAATCCCGTGCAGTTCATCAATTGAACGGGTATATCGGTGGAGCATTGGCAATTGTGTTAGCAAGGCATCAGGATTTAAGTAAGTTAACAGTGTTGCAGACAATGCTGCGATGGTCAGTTTATCTACGCGCAACGCACGCATCAACGGATTTTTACGAATTTGCAGAATCCATTCCGCTTTTCCTACGATAATACCTGCCTGTGGTCCGCCCAGCAACTTATCCCCACTAAAAGTTACAATATCAACGCCATCCTCAATTTTGTCAGCAACAACGGGTTCATGAGGTAATCGGTATGTAGAAAGGTCAACCAGTGCACCACTACCTAAATCCTCCATTGTTGGAATGCCGTGTTCTGTGCCGAGTTCAGTCAATTCTTGCATCTCTGGTGTTGTGGTAAAACCGACAACCTTATAATTACTCGGATGAACCTTTAATATAAGCGCCGTGTTTTCGTTTATCGCTTCAGCATAATCTCGGAGATGTGTTCGGTTTGTCGTGCCTACCTCTCTGAGAATAGCCCCACTCGCTGTCATCACATCAGGGATACGAAAAGCACCGCCAATCTCAATCAACTCACCGCGTGATACGATTACTTCCCTTCCTTTCGCTACGGTTTGTAAGGCAATTAAAACTGCAGCTGCATTGTTATTTACGACAGTTGATGCTTCACATCCGGTTAATTGTTGTAGGAGTGGTTCGGTAATTCGATCTCTATGCCCGCGCTTGCCTGTTTCTAAGTCGTACTCCAAATTAACATAATTCTGTGCAGCATTTTGAAGGCTCTCACATGCAGAAGAGGATAACAGCGCACGACCAAGATTTGTGTGAGTTACAGTTCCAGTCGCATTCACGATAGCACGCAGCGGAGAACGTGTTTTTTCTTCTATCCATTGGCGTGCTAATATGGCATACTCCTCTGGTTTGGGCAATTTCAGTTTAATATTACCCTGCAGGATTTGGTCTCGAATATCAGCGACTACTGACCGTAGAACTTCTGTTACAAGTGGTCGAGCATAACATTCTTGCAATTCCTGCATTTCCGGTAGCAACAAGAGTTTATCAATCGCAGGGAGTTGACGTAGCAAGTTTTTCTTGTCTGATTTGACAGTCAATTTTTTATCCAGAGTAAATAGGTACAACCTATCTCATAAATAGTTGGAGGGCTTTGAAAGCCCGATTTCAAAATCCTGTAGG